>JABFFZ010000010.1 GCA_013112725.1 Chloroflexota bacterium | reverse complement strand
TGGGGCCGGCGTGGGCGTGGGGCCGGGAGTGGGGATGGGCGGCTGGTCAGGCGGCAGGGCGGCGCCGGTGGTGCTGCTGAGCTGTCCAAATGATTCATTGAGCAAGGTTTCCTGGCCGAAAACGGGCAGGGAAGCCAGGATGGGGCTGAAGAAGGGGGTGATGATGGGTACGCGGTAGGTGGCGCGCACGATGACGTGATTGTTGGGCACACCGGCAAAATCATATTGCAGCACGCCATATTCATTCACGCCCCACACTTCAATGTTGTAATAGTTGTCATCCTCGTAGGTGGTGGAGGTTTCGTTGAGGGGTAAACCGGTTAAGGCCTGATGGGTGGTGGCAATAACAGAGGCCAGGCGTAAATCATCGCAGACGTAACGGCCGTTAGGCCCTGGCTGCAAAAATTTATCTGCGCCAAAGTTAACGGCGCAGTCTGGCCCTTCCCAACCGCCGGTGATGGCGTAGCGGGCGCCTGAGCGGGCTGCATTTTGCACCGTGTTCCAGGCCCATAAAATGCGCGCGCTTTCAATGATCAGGAAGATCATCATGAGGACGGCCACAATAACCAGGGCAAATTCAACTAATGCCTGCCCGCGTGAATGATGGAGTTTCTGTTTGAAATGATTCATAGTCATTGCCATTCAGTCCTGACAGGTTTTTGAATACCTGTCAGGTCTTTTGTTTTCGGGAACGTGACGATAATGTATACTGATTTTAAGTTTAACCAATACGTTATCCTTGAATCATACTGGTAGGATGCCAATTAAGTGTTGATCAAGCGTTGATCGGCGGTTATTCTGGTCTATTTTGGTAAGACTGGCACATGACAAAGGTACTAACACTCTCGTTATTAGGCCCCCTGGAACTGGCATTTGATGACATCCCGGTGACGGAACTGGCGTCGGCGAAGGCGCAGGCGTTGTTGTGTTATCTGGCGATGAACGGCCGTGCCCATTCGCGGCAGGCGTTAGCCGGGCTGCTGTGGGGTGACTCGCCGGAAGCGGACGCCCGCCGCAATTTGCGCGGTGTGCTGATGAAACTGCGTGACCTGTTTGATCCTTATCTGTTAATCAACTTTCAAACCGTTGCCTTTAACAGGCAGTCGGCTTACCGGCTGGACGTGGAGCAGTTTTGGGCCGGGCTGCAAACGCGCGACCTGGCCACGCTGCGCTACTGCGCCGCTTTGTACCGGGGTGATTTTTTGGAGGAGCTATTTGTGCGCCAGGCGCCAGAATTTGAAACCTGGCAGCAGCAGCAGCGCGCCCAACTGCACCAGCAGGCGGTGGTCGTATTTACCCTGCTGGCAAACAGGCTGCGTGAGCAGGGGGAATGGGAAGAAGGGCTGGCGGTGGCGCGCCGCCTGGTGGCGCTGGATTCTACCCGCGAATTAAGCCAGCAATTGCTGATGCGGCTGTTGGCGCAAAGTGGGCAGCGGGCGGCGGCGCTGGCCCAGTTTGAACAATACCGGGCGGAACTGCGGGCGGAATTGGGGGTGGAGGTGTCGGCGGACACGGCCGTACTCGCCGAACAGATTCGCAATGGGGAAGTGGCAGGCGGTAGGTGGCAGGTGGCAGGCGTTCACTCCCTCACCCCGGCGTCCCCGCCGCCCTCACCCCCTCACCCCGGCGGCCTCGCCGCTATCACCGCCTCTCCCTTCATCGCCGGGCCACCCATCACGCAGCCGGCGCGCTTTTTTGGCCGGGAACGAGAGGTGAAGCGGCTGTTTAATTTGTGGCGGCAACGGCCGTTGCAAAATGCCGCCATCATCGGCCCCCGGCGCAGCGGCAAAACGTCGCTGCTGCATTATTTGAAGACGATTACCCTGACGCCGCCGGATTTGTTACGGCCGTCGCAAACACACCACTGGCTGCCTGACCCGGCCATCTACCACTGGCTGTTTGTGGATTTTCAGGATGCGCGTTTTGGCAGCGCCACTTATCTGCTGCGCTACTTGCTGGCAGAAATGGGGCTGCCGCCCCTGGGAGAATGCCGGTTAGATGATTTTTTGGAGGCGGTAAGCGGCCAACTACAAAACCCCACCATCATCCTTTTTGACGAAATTGGCGTGGCTATGGAGCGGTACCCGGAATTGGATGACGCTTTTTGGGAAAGCCTGCGATCCCTGGCCACCAACCAGGTGGACGGCAACCTGGCTTTTGTCTTGTCTAGCCACGAACCGCCGGATGTGCTGGCGCAGCATCGTGGTTGGGGGTCGCCGTTTTTCAACATTTTTGGCTATACGGCCGTGCTCGGCCCTCTTTCTGAGCCGGCGGCCCGTGAACTCATCGCCGCCTCCCCTCTGCCTGTGCCTGACGCCGACGCCGACTGGATGCTGGCAGCCAGCGGCCGCTGGCCCATGCCCCTGCAAATCCTTTGCCGCGAGCGGCTGCTGGCGCTGGAAGAAGGCGAAACGGGGGATGAGTGGCGGGTGGATGCGCTGCGGCAGGCAGCGCCATTTATAAGTGTTTAAGTGTTCAGGCGCTTATGCGACTACCTGCACACAGAGTGATGATGCACCGCCGTTACACCGACGCTCCCCTTTTACCCCAAAGCCTGTTTCTGGGCAGTATCCGTTTGTTGTTCTGGCTTTTTTTTCATCCGGCGGCCTGGCGTAGCCATCTGGTGCGGCTGGATATGCGCCTGCCGCCGGATTTTTGCCTGGCTGATCTGGATGGGCGGCATTGGCGTAGCACGGCCGTCTGGCGCTTTCTGATTCAAACGTACCTGGCCTGGCCGGTGCTGATAGCCCTGACACTGATATTGTTGTTGATGGGATGGCGGCTGTCAACGGCCGTGATCTTTTTTGGCGTCATGTTGGGTGTGACCTTTGGCATTGTGGCCAGCCTGGCGGCCAGCCTGGCCGGCAGTGTGGCTAGTGGCGTCACCATTGGCATTGCCACCGGGCTGGCGGTTGGTCTGGGAGGTGGGCTGATCTTTAACACGCCCGCCGGTCTGGAGATCAACGGCATACCATATGGACAGGAGATGGTAATTGCCGTTCTCATTGGCCTGATGAGTGGGTTGGCCGGGGGGCTGGCTTATGGGGTAGGCATGGGGCTGACCCGTGAAAAACGGGAAGAGGCATCATTTTCGCTGCTGCGGCAGGTCAGCGGCGTTTTTATTGGGATTATGATTGGTATGGGCGCGGGGCAACTGGCAGCGTTGGCGCCAAATGATTGGCTGGCGGGGTTAGTGTCGGCGGTGCTGTTTGGCACGGCCGTTGGCTGGCGCACCGGTAATATCCGGCGAGGATTACTGGCGGGTGTTCTGTTAGGCGCGATAGTAGTAGGCGCCGGTTGGTTCGGCGGCGGCGGGCAGGTCGCCGGGCTGCTGGCATTCGTGGCCGCAGCTTTTGCCTTGCCCTATGCCCTGGCCGAAAAAGTGGCCGGCGCCTGGGCTGCCGGTTTGGCCGGGGCGCTGGGCGGCGGTGGTGGCCTGTATCTCTTTGCCTCCGACAGCGCCTCGATTTGGCCGTTTTTATGGTTTAGCCTGGCCGGGATTTTGTTGGGGCTGACGCTGGCCTGGTGGCGGCCTGTACTCATGTACCCGTTTTTGTTGGCCTGGAATGCGTTGTTGTACCAGCTAGATGAGCGCCGCCTGGCCGGGCAGCCAACCAATTCGGGGCCGCGGGCAACGCAGCCGGCCTTCCGGCTCCATTCCGCCTTTTGGGATGAATTTCAGCGGCTGCCCCTGCTGAATCTGGACGATTATTTGTTGTTTGTACTGCAAAAGGATACGGCCGAAGCCCGCACCGCCATGGCGTATCTGAGCAGTACCCGCCAACGATGGGCGGCGCAGTCGGCGCAAATTGAACTGGATGCGCGCCAGTTGGCGCAATGTGGCAGCGCCGCCGCCATTGCTGCCGTGCATCCGGGGCTGGCAACCAGCGACCTGACCGGCCCGGCCAGCGCCCTGCTGCGCAGCTTCAGCCGGATCAGCGGTGACGTAGCCGCCGCTTTGCAGCAGGAGAGCGCGTACAACAAACGGCTGGCGCTGCACGCCGTGGAAGACCGGCTGGATGCCTTGCTGCGCGAATTGACGCGCAGTAATGAACCCTACGCCGCCCGCTTCCGCCCCATTGCTGCCGAATGGCGGCGCATTATTAGCCAGGAGGAGCAGGCTCTGGCAGCCGAAGCAGAACTGCGCCAGGAGATTGACAGCCCCTATATCATCGGCGTGCCATTGACGGAGAAGCAAGAGATTTTTATTGGCCGGACAGATGTCAGCGCCCACATTGAACAACTTTTGCGCGACCGCCGCCAGCCGCCACTTTTGCTTTATGGGCAGCGGCGGGTGGGCAAAACATCGCTGCTGAACAATTTGGGACGGCTGCTGCCGGGAGGCATTGTGCCCATGTTTGTGGATTTGCAGGGGCCGGCGTCGCGGGCGCAGGATGAGGCCGGATTTTTGTATAACATGGGGCGGGGCATGGCCCAGTCGGCGCAGCGGCAGCGGGCGGTGGAACTGCCGCCGCTCACACGGGAGATGCTGGCCGATGACCCGTTTACGCAGTTTGACGAATGGTTGGATGCTGTAGAAGGGGCGTTGGGCGATCAGTTGGCGCTGCTGATGCTGGATGAGTTTGAGGTGCTGGAGCGGGTGCTGGAACGGGAGCGTTTTGATCCGGAGATTGTGTTGGGAATGTTACGCCATCTGATCCAGCACCGGCCAAAGTTTAAGGTGCTGCTCTCCGGTTCGCACACGTTGGATGAGTTTCAGCGTTGGTCGAGTTACTTGATCAATGTGCAGGTGATTCACATTGGTTATTTGAATGAGGTGGAGGCGCGGCAGTTGATTGAAACGCCGGTGCAAGGGTTTGCCCTGCGCTATGAAGCGGCCGCCAGCCAGCGGGTGCTGGAATTGACACGCGGGCATCCGTTCCTGGTGCAGCTCCTCTGCGCGGAGATTGTGGCCCTGAAAAATGAGCAGCCCCCGTTGCAGCGGCGGCTGGCGACGGTGGATGATGTGGAAACGGCCGTGCCCGAAGCGCTGCAACATGGCAGCTTTTTCTTTGCGGACATCAAACAAAATCAGGTGGCCGCGGCCGGGTTGGGGGCACTGCGAACGCTGGCGGCGGCGGGCGAAGGGGCGCAACTGACGTTAGCCGAATTGGGGGGCGACGGGCTGGCGGATACGCTGCGCGGCTTGTGCCATCGGGAGATTGTGGAGTTGGTAAACGGCCGTTACCGCTTTCAAATTGAGTTGGTGCGGCGTTGGCTTGATGCCAGTTAGCGATGATTAAAATTGACAAAAACCTTTTTGCACAGTATATTGTTATAACATTATAACATTTACCGATAACATTTATCGCAAGATAAACATTCGCTACTATGAAGGTAAGTGTTCAGTCCCTCAAGAGACCTGACAGGTTTTTGGCCTGCAAAGTTTCAAGTTGAACTGGTAAAAAACCTGTCAGGTCTGAACGGTTACCTATGAAGAAAAGTTACATACGCGCTGCCGCCGTGCAATTTGGCGTAGGCACTGATGTTTCTGCCAATTTGCATACCTGCCTGCGTATGATTGACCAGGCCGCCCAATACCGGCCAGACCTGATGGTTCTGCCCGAATTTGTTAACCACCTGGCCTGGTATGAAAACGCCGACCATTGTTACCAGGTAGCTGTTCCCCTGGACGGTGCCTTTTTGCGCGCTATTGCCGGCAGAGCCAAAGCACATTGCTGTTACATCAAAGTGAATGTCACTTTACGCCGTCAGGGGGGTAAAGTAACGGGCACCAACATCTTGTTTACCCCCACCGGGCACATTGCCGGCTACAACGACAAACAAATTTTGATGGGCAATGAAAATAATTTTTTAGAAAGGGCGACCGACATTGCCCCTATTCTGGCTACGGATATAGGCGCTGTGGGTATGTATGCTTGTATGGATGGCGTTATTCCGGAAGTGGCGCGGGCGCTGGCCGTGCGGCGGCCCCACCTGCTGCTAAACAGCCTCAACTCTTTCGCCTATGATGAAGCTGCCTTACATATCCCCGTGCGCGCGGCCGAAAACAAGGTGTATGTTGTTGCCGCTAACAAGGTTGGTTCGTTAGTGCCGGAGGCGCTGCGCCAGGCGGTGGCCACACGCTTAAAAATTGACCCCGAATTTCTGGAAGGGGCCGGTGAAAGCCAGATTGTGGCCCCAGATGGGACCGTGTTGGCGCGGGCGCCCCGGAAGGGGGAAGCCGTTATTTGGGCAGAGATAGATGTGCGTCTGGCAGAAAATAAAATGCGCCCCGATGGGGTTGATATTTTTCGGGCGCGCCGCCCGGAACTGTACCAGCCCCTGGGCGCGCCAACGCAGGATAACAGCCGTCTACCGGGTGCAGACTCATTACTGGCCGGGGTTGTGCAAATTGCCGCACCAGGGCAAACGGCCGTTGCCGCTGCCCAACAATGGGTAGCACAGGCAGAAGCACAGGCGGTAAAATTGGTGATTTTGCCGGAGTTGTTTCATCTGGACAACCTGCATGACCTGGCGCAAGCCGAAACGGCATCGCAGGTCATGATAGCAGCGATACAATCTGTCATGCAACATTGCCTGGTGGCTACCTCCATTGTTCAAGATCGGACGCATATGGGTGTGTTGTTCAACAAAGAGCAGATCGTTTTGCGCCAGCCCCAATTACACCCATCGGGCCGTCATCCCTGGTCCCGGCTGGGTGATCAGGTTAACGTGGCGCAAATGGCCTGGGGGCGAGTAGCCCTGGTGGTGGGCGGCGATGCCATCTTTCCAGAGGTGTTCCGGCTGGCTGCCTTGCAACAGGTAGATGTGGTTGGCGTGCCCACGCAGATTCTAGAGCCGTGGGAAGCCACCCTGGGTTTTCCAGAAAGAGCGGCGGAAAATCGGATAAATGTGGTGGTTGGCAGCAAAAGTCATAGCGGTATTTATGCCATTACCGAAGATTTTACCCTCTGGACGGAATGGAAAAAACGGCCGTTTGACGGCAATATCAACACCCCTCTGGTGACCATGTCCACCGGCGCGGGGCTGACCACAGCCCTCTTATATCCGGCGGTGGCCATGAACAAAATGGTTTCTTTGCGCACCAACCTTCTGCACGGACGGCCGTGGCATCTCGCCGCACCTTTAATTTCTTCATAATAACCGCTGACAGGCTGCCGCCTGGCGCCATCGTCACCCGGCAAATGCATAAAAAAGGTAAACACATCAAGAAAAGGGAAAAATTATGAGCGGAGATACAGTTCAACACCTGGCAGACGTCCTCGATGCCCGCCCCCCCGTAGACAACGCAGAACTCTTCTACTACTTGCTAAACGTGCGTGAGCAGGCTTGGGACATTATCCAATCCAGCCTCAGCCTGCGCGAAGATATGGCTTGCCAGGACATCCAACACATTCCCGATTTGCAGGGAGCTATTGTGGGTAATATGCACACCTACACCGGTCACAAAAGCCCGGTAGATTGGATTGTACGCTCCTGGATTGGTAAGCCCGAAACTGGTTTCACCAACATCCATCTCACTTGTTGGCTTCGTGACGAGATAGACGCCCCCCACCTGGGTATGGCCCTGGGTACCGCCCCCGATGTCTTTTGTTATGTGGATTACCTGCCTCGCTATGACCCCGCTATCAGTCCGGAGCACCTGGAACAATACCATGAGCAGATGAACGAAACCTGGATAACCTTGCGCCGCCACCCGGCCTATAAAAGTTTTAATCCCGTTCACCTCTATACTCGCAGCACTCTTTCTCCCATCGCCGTGTGTGGCCTGTTGCCCTTTGCTGATTTTCAGGTTGTGGTGGAGCCGGTGATGCTGGCTTATGTGCGTCACTGGGTACAAATCGTCCAGAATGCACAGCCTCTCCCTCCTGAAAAACGAGCCGGGCTTAAAGCGCGGGATGAACTTCTTCGCCGGACGATTGTGGAAAAAGACCCGGCCAATATCCTGGCGGACCGAATGTTGGGCGTGCCCATGCGCCAGCGGCTGGTGCGCATTTTGCACGCCGCTGAACGGGAGCAGTAAGAGGTTATGAGCCAGATTGCCAGCCAGCGTACAGGCCAATCGTTGCCCGTCTTAATTATTGGCGCCGGTCCCGTTGGGTTGTCATTGGCGCTGGCGCTCAGCCGCCAGCAAATTCCGGTGCAATTGTTTGAAGCGTTGCCGGCGTTAAGCAGTGAAGCGCGCGCTTCTACCTTTCACCCGCCCACGCTGGAGATGTTTGACGAATGGGGCATTATTGCGCCAGTGCTGGCGCAGGGACACAAAGTGACACAGGTCACTTATTGGGAACGTGAATCGTGGCAGTGTCTGGGCGTGTTTGATTATGCGCTCATTGCCGGCGATACACCGTACCCTTATCGCCTGCAATTACCGCAATGCGAAGTGACGCGGATTATCAAGCCGTTTGTGGAACAATCTGCTTATGGTCAGGTGTTTATGGGGTATAGGCTCATTTCTTTTGCCGACAAAGGGGATAAGGTGGAAGCGACTTTTGAAACGCCTGCCGGACGCAAAACATTCCAGGGGTGTTACCTGTGCGCTGCCGATGGCGCTAAAAGCATTGTCCGCAAGCAGTTAGGTGTGGCTTTTGAGGGGCTGACTTACCCTGATCGTTTTATGCTGGCGGCTACAGACCTGAACCTTCGTGCCATTTTCCCAGAATTAGGTCAGGTGAATTATATTTTTGACCCTGAGGAGTGGGTTATCATCTTGCATTTGCCAGACGTGGTGCGCATTGTCTTTCAAATTGGACCGATGGAAGATGAAGATGTTGTCACCAGGCCTACGGCCGTTTGCGCCCGCATTCACCGCTTTATTGGCCAGAAAATTCCCTTCACCCTGCATCAGACATCCCTTTATGCCGTTCACCAGCGGGTGGTTGATCGCTTTCATCTGGGTCGGGTACTGCTGGCCGGCGATGCCGCCCATCTGAATAACCCCGCCGGAGGGATGGGCATGAACAGCGGTATTCACGATGCTTACTTGCTAGCCAATGCCCTGGCCAGCGTCCTGAGCGGTGGTGATGAAGCTGCCCTGGCTGCCTATGCCTGTACGCGGCGCGATAAGGCGCGCTTTTACATCCAACGCCACACTCATGAGAATTATGGGGCCATGGTACTGCATGACCCAGACGCGCGGCGACGGCGCAATGAAAAGTATCGGCAGATGGCTGCCGACCCGGTCAAGGCGCGCGAATTTTTGCTGCAAGCTTCTATGTTGGATGAACGCATCTAGCCTGGACCGCCCCTGACCAGTTGAAGGGACTGGCCTGGAGTTGGAGGCAATAATCAAACTGTTTTGACTTAAAATTCGCGCAGCAGCCGGCCTGCCCCGTATACCTTTTCCGTAATGCCATTATCGCGCAGAGCCATCCACCAGGTGGCGGCGTTAATGGCAATTACGGGTTTGCCCAGCCAGCGTTCGGCTTCATCAGCCAGACGTACCATGCTTAGATTTGTGCCCACCTGTACCAGGGCATCAGCGTCTTTGTTGACTTCTAAAAGAGCCTGGCGCAACATATCTTCGCTCACATGAGCAATGGCGATGGCCGTTGAGCAGCGTAGCCCCTTGATAGCCGTTACCTCAAACCCAATGTCATTGAAAAAGCGCACCACATTTTTATCGCCAACTGGCTGGTATGGAGTGACTACACCAATCTTTTTTACTCCAAACAGTTTCAGGGCGCGTTCACATGCTTCAGCGCCCGTAGCCACCTGCAGGCCGCCGGCTAACTCTGAAATCATCTGGGTAAATTTGCGGTTGCCTTCCACGCCATCCCAGAATGTTTCGGCGCTCATGCCCATTACCATGTAATCTGGTTCAGCAGTCAGCATCCGTTCGGTGGCGTATTGAATTTCCACTCGAATCTGTTTGAGCAGGTTTTCAAAGGCGGTGTCACTGCTCAAATTCTGGTCACGGATATGAATGCGAGCGATGTGGGGCGTCACCCCTGGCACGGTCATCCGGTAAAAATCGGGTTCCACAATAGTGTTGGTGCTGGGCACAATGACTCCAAATTTCTTTCTCCAACCAAGTGCGTCTGTCATTACTCTCTCCTTCGTAAATGGGACGCCGATTCACGCGGATGACGCGGATAAAATGTGGTGAAGAGGCGTCCTGTGTTCATTCATTGTGGTGGGCTGCTGCCCATGAAGTCTCCTATGAAAATAGGACACAGATTCACGCGGATGATGCAGATAAGAAGTGAAAAGATGTGTCCTGTTTTCATTCATGTGGGTGGGCTGTCGCCCATGTTGTCTCCATCAAAAATGTGGCGCGATTGGGTCAATCGCGTTTTAGTCCAGAGGTGGCTGCTGCTTTTGCCGGACTCTGGAACAGATTTGCTTGGGAAACGCCGGGCACAGGGCAGTTCAAACAGTACTTCAATCATAGGCTTTCATAGGCTTTTGCCCTATGTTTGGCGTCACCCGGTTACCAATACATGCCCATACAAACTGGTGCGCTGCCCAGCCAGATTGGCCGTCATCGCGGGCGATAACGTCATGGTTTACCCCGATTGTCCCACTGGGGAACACTCTTCTGTATCAAACCTTGACGATCACATATAAATGTTATAACATTATAACATTCAGGAGGGCAATGTCAATTATCCACAAAGGGTACGCGGCCGCACCAGATGGGCAGATCCATTACCGCCAGCATCATCAGGTGGGGGGAACACCGCTGGTGCTGTTGCATCAAACTGCCAGTTCGGGCATGATGTTTGAGCAATTGATGGCATGTCTGTCAGACGTTTATGATACCGTTGCGCCAGACACGCCGGGTTTTGGCGCGTCTTTTTCGCCATTTCAGCCTTTGACCATCTCTTACCTGGCAGAGGCTCTCTATGTGGCGCTGACAGCGCTGGGCATTACTTCTTGCTTTTTGTTTGGACATCATACCGGTGCGGCTATTGCTGTGCAGATGGCCTTTGACCATCCGGCTTTTGTGCAAAAGATGATTTTGTCAGGGCCGCCCCTTTTAAACGTGGCACAGGTAGAGGCGCTTAGGGCCGGTCTGAAGCCCTTTGCTTTGACGTCTGATGGCGCGCACCTGACGGCCGTATGGCAGCGAATTCGTGAGCGTGATTCCAGCCTGCCGTTACCTGTTGTGCAGCGTGAGACACTGTTAACCCAATGGGCGCAGTCGGCAGCACAGGAGACCTATGAGGCTGTATTCCGGCAGCCCTTGGCTGCGCAGTTGGCAACGCTGACTCTGCCTGTACTGGTTATGTGCGGCGAAAACGATACGCTGCGTACCAGCCTGGAACCAGCTTTTGCCCTTTTGCAAAAGGGACAGAAGACTATTATCCCAGGTGCTGGCCCGTATATTTGTGATCAAAAGCCGGAAGTGGTGGCAGAGATCATAAAAACATTTTTCTGTGCCGAGCAAGCCGGCGTTCTGTCTTGATGGTTTATTTATTGGGTAATACAAAGATAAGGGAGAGTGAAAATGCTAACCATTCTTTATCTTATTTTAGCCATTGTGTTTGCTTACCTGGTGTGGCAGGCGGCGCGAATTTACCAGGCGAAAAATTCCTCCTACACGCTGCTCTTGTTAATTGTACTGATTGGGTTGTTATATGATGTGCTGGTCATTTTGGCCGGCCGGTTTTTAGGGGAGGGCGTGCTACTGGAAAGGTTGAATGCTGGTCGTTACGCCATTCATGCGTTGATTACCCCGGCCTTGATTGTGTTTGGTTTTGGGGTACTGCGTCTGGCAGGCGTGCCTTGGGCGCAAGGGCGGGCGGCGCATACGGTGGTGTGCCTGTTTGCAACTGCGCTGATCATTCTGGGTTTGTACAGTGATGTGCTTGCCTTTGTACCAGCGTCTCGCACCGTGATGGATACCTTACGTTATGTTAATGTGGGAGGCATAAAAGGCCCACCTGTTCCGGCTTTGTTGACCATTATTTTTCTCATCGCCGCTGGTTTTTCCCTGTGGCGCCAAACGGGTTGGTGGTTGTTGGCCGGTAGTGCGTTGTTGATGTTTGTAGCAGCCGCCTTGGGGATGGGCCGCACTTTTTTCATTGGCAATATTGGGGAGGTTGTGCTTGGCCTGGGGTGTATGCTGACAGCCAGAAAGTTTTTGACTTGATGGGTAGTAACTGGCACAAGCCACTAGCAATCAGCCACTATTTTTATGCAGGAGGACAGGAATGATGGAATATACACTCTCATTGGCGCTCGTAGATTTTTTGCCGGTTGTTTTTACGGCCGTTGGCCTCTTTTTCATCGTCCGCATGGTGGCGTACATTAACGGCCGGCAAGGGCGGGTGGCGGCCCTGGGAGCAGGATTGACTGTCGCTGGCGGATTTTTCAAGGCAGTTTGGAAGTTGCTCATGGCAACGTCTGGTGGAGAAATGGATATTCGCCTGCTGGACGATGCCTTGTTTATCTTAATGGCCCCCGGTTATACGCTTCTGGCCTTTAGCGTGTGGCAAACGGTGCGGGCAGTGCGCGGCCAGAAAACGTACCATGTCTGGCGGGCGCCGGTTATTTTTATTGGGGTGATGTTTGCCCTTTCTGCTGCTTTGTATGTTAGCAGACCGGCTTCACCGGCCTGGGAGCGCATCCTACTTAGCGTGATGGTGCTGGCGACCGTGATGACCGGGGTGTTATTGATACTCTTTAGTTTTCGCCAGAAATTGACGCTGGCTGGTACTTTGTTCATCATCAATCTGGTAGGAGTTTTTTTGCTCAATGGGCTGGCCCGTATGCCAGAGCAGACGATTGCCTTGCAATGGATTGAGGAAAGTATCAATGCCATTTCCTGGCTGGCGTTTATGGTAGCGGCGGTGAGGGTGTATGGTTATACACGGGAGAATTTTGGGGTGGATACGGCTGTTGCTGCGACCCCTGTAACGGCTTAAGGTGGTCGTTTGCTCATGATAACTTCGCTTAATAACAATTACAAAGGTGTTTTTGATGGTCGGTTAGGATTTGGACAACGGCCGTCTCTGCTGGTAGTAGATTTTATCAAAGCCTATACCACACCTGGTTCTCCCTTATTTGCGCCGGCTGTGGTTACGGCCGTGCAGCAAACCGCTCTCCTGCTGGCCCTGGCCCACGCCAGGGACATTCCCATCCTCTATACAAAGGTTCTATATAACCCAAACTTACGGGATGGTGGCCTTTTTGTGCAAAAAGTGCCGGCCCTTAAAAGTATGGTGGCCGGCGAACCACTGGCGGAGATCGTGCCTGAACTGTCCCCGGCAGAGACAGACATCATTATCATCAAACAATACGCTTCCGCTTTCTTTGGCACTTCTCTGGCCGCTACCTTAACCTGCCTGGGCGTAGACACCCTGATTTTGACCGGTTGTTCGACCTCTGGCTGCATCCGGGCTACGGCAGTAGACGGCATCCAACACGGCTTTCGCGTTATCGTCCCCCGCGAGTGTGTGGCTGACCGCCATCCGGCCCCGCACGAAGCCAATTTATTTGACATTCAGGCCAAATATGGCGATGTCTTGTCCATAGGAGAGGTAATGGAGTATTTAAACCGCTTATGAAAGCATTACAAGGTATTCGTATTCTTGACCTGACCCATATGCTCAGCGGTCCTTATGCGGGTATGATGCTGGCCGACCTGGGCGCAGAAACGATCAAAGTAGAACCGCCGGTCACGGGCGAAGGCACACGCCGCCTCCTGGAACATGACTCGCAAAACAGCCTACATGGCTTTGGCGCTTATTTTCTGACGCTCAACCGTAACAAGAAGAGCATTACCCTCAATTTGAAGTCAGACCAGGGAAAGCAAATTTTTTACCGGCTGGTAGAAAAAGCCGATGTTGTTCTCAGCAACTTTAGCGCCGGCGTTACCGCTAGACTGCAAATTGACCATGAACATCTGGCCTCACGCAACCCCCGCCTGATCACCTGCTCGGTGACCGGCTTTGGTGAAACCGGTCCTGCCAGAAATCTCACCGCCTTTGACATGGTAGCCCAAGCCATGGGTGGCGGTATGAGCATTACCGGCCAGCCTGGCGATCCGCCTACCCGTTCCGGCATCCCCATCGGTGACCTGGGTGGGGGGCTGATGGGCGTCATCGGTGTACTGGCTGCCTTACAAGCGCGGCATCTCACCGGCCGCGGCCAGCATGTGGATATTTCCATGCTTGACGCCCAAATCAGCCTGTTGAATTACATGGTCACCATGTATTTCCTCTCTGGCGTTATCCCTGACAGGCTCGGTAACGGCCATTTTGTGCATGTGCCCTATGACGCCTTTTCCTGTGCCGATGGTCACATCATTATCGCTATCATCGCCGATAATTTCTGGCAAGAATTGTTGAAGATTGTTTCCGCCGCTGATTTAGATATTGAAGAAAATAAATATCAACCTGGCCGCCTCAAAAATAAGACACAGATCAATCAACGGCTGAATGAAATCCTGTCTACCCAAACACAGCATTACTGGCTGGAAAAATTGCGAGCCGCCCGTATTCCCTGTGCCCCAGTGTACAATTTACAGCAGGCTGTCCAAGATGAACAGATTCTTGCCCGTCACATGATTGTGGAAGTGCCTCACCCGTGTGGCGGTTCAGCGCGAATGCCGGGTAATCCCATCAAATTATCGGATACCTATACCGACACCTTTTCGCCACCGCCATTATTGGGGCAACATAACCGTGAGGTGTACCAGCAGTTGTTGGGGCTGAGCGAAGAAGAACTGACGGCCCTGCAAGAAAATGGGGTGATTTAATGTTCATCCAGCCTAATCGGTTAAAACAAAAGCTCAAAGCTGGACAACCAGTTTATGGTGTTATCTCTACCTCAGATGATCCCCAATTGGCCGAACTCTTCGGACTGGCTGGTTTTGATTATTATCTGCTCGATGCGGAACATGGGTTGATTGATCCGGCGCAAGCGGTGAACGTTATTCGCGCTTGCGAGCGGGTTAATCTGACGCCCCTGGTGCGCCTGGGACCCAAGGATCCGAAATTGGTTTTACTATATCTGGATGCGGGGATGATGGGAGTGATGATGCCTGATTTACGCGCGGCCGTTGAGATAGAGATGCTTATCGCTGCTGTCAAATACCCACCATTTGGTAAACGAGGCGTAGGTATTTCCAGAGCATCGGCCTACATGGCCCGCAGCGGTGAAGCCCCTCACTATCTTGCCTTTGCCAATGAAAATACGCTGGTTATTCCCCAATTTGAGGATCCTTCGTTGCTGAACAATTTTGAGGAGATGATCAGCCGTCCAGGCGTAGATGCGGTGATGATTGGGCCGCGTGATTTGTCGCTCAATATGGGCTTCCCTGACGGGCCGGAACATCCAGAAGTGCAAATGATGATTGATCGCGTCATTGCCATTTGCCGGCAGGCGGGCGTGGCTGCCGGTATTACTGCTGCTACCTGTGCTGACGCCGAACGGCAGGTTACCCGCGGCGCCACCATGATCTTAGGCGTTGCGCAACTGCTCATCTTGCATAGCGCCCGGGCTTTTTTGCCCGGCATTGCTGCCTGAAACCCGGCCATGTCCATTACCCTTGCCTCTTTCACTCCCCAGCCTATTCACCTTTTGATGGGCACACTGAGTGATGGAGAAGCGATTCATACTGCTTTGGCTGCCGTTGCCAGAGCGCATCATATTCAGGCGGCTACTTTTGAGCTATTGGGTGGGTTGACAGAGGTGGAATTTAGCGCCTATGACTTTGTCAACCAGGTGCGCCTACGGCCGCTCGTCTTTAGCGGCGCCCTGGAGATTGTAGCCGGGCATGGGACGATTAGCCTGTTGAACGGGGCGCCCCACGTGCATACGCATCTTACTCTGGCTTTTCGGGATGAGCGCGCCCCGCAGGGTATAGCCATTATCGGCGGGCACGTTGCCCGCGCCATTGCATTTGCGGTGGAATTTACGCTGACGGTGTATGCAGGCACGGCCGTACACCGCGCCCTTCATCCAGCCACCGGACTTCAACTGTGGAATTTGCCCGCCTGGGTGGATACGTTTAACGGGCAAGAGGGTGATAAGTAATGGGCGATGGGCGACCTCTCCGGCAAGCGTACAAAAAAAGCGTACCACAGGCTGCGAGCGTACACATTTTTTTGCTGGCAACTTGACAACGCCCGCCTTGACATCAGGAAGGGGAAAAAGTATTATTGTTATAATGTTATAACATTTGAATGACGTTCATTCCCAGGTAATTCCCATGCTAAATGTTGACCGAAATTCCCCTTTGCCTTTGCACTACCAGCTCAAACAATACCTGCTGGAACAAATTGAAAGCGGTGTCTGGCAGCCAAACGATCTCATTCCCAGCGAACAGGAATTACAGACTTTATTTGGCGTCAGCCGCATTACCGTGCGCCAGGCGCTACGCGACCTGGTATATGAGGGGTTGCTTATCCGTGAACGGGGGCGAGGTACCTTTGTCGCTCCGCCGAAAATGACTCACAGCCCGGCAGATCACCGCAGTTTGACCGAGTTTATGCTTGACAAGGCGATCAAGCCTGGCTGGCAGGTGCTTAACCAGGAATTTGTGGAAGCCAGCCGAGAAGTGGCCAGCGCGCTTGCCCTGCCGCATCGGGCGCGCGTTTATCGCATTCATCGTTTGCGCCTGGCCAATGACGAGCCGATTGGTCAGCACACAGCCTATCTGCCTGAAGAGGTTGCCTTCCTCATAGATCAGAGTGCGTTGCGGGAAGGCGGTTCTCTCAATTACATTAATCATTTACCCCAGATGGCTTCTTCACGGGCTACCCGTGTCATTGAAGCGGTAGCTGCCTCTGACCTGGACACGCGCTGGCTCCACCTGTCTTTAGGCAGCCCTATTCTGCAAATCACACGCACGATCTGGAGTATGCAGGGCGAGGCAATTGAATTTTTACAGGCGCGTTACCGCGGTGACCGTTTCAAATATCAAATTGGAGAGTAATTGAAATGAAAACTTATGGCGATCCCCACGCCACTATTCCGTATCAATGTTTTATGGGACGATGGGAAGGGTTATGCAAAACTTTTAGCGCCAGAGGTGAATTTCTGGAGGCCGCTGCCGTTCACATGGATGTGTACTGGAACGATGTTGGTAAATCATGGCACCTCATGGAAGATTTCGAAAATCTGTATGAGGTGGGCAAAACGATTTTTCATTCTGATATTCAGGTTGATGGCAAATTTTGTTGGGCTACCAGCGAGCAGTTGAGACTGCACGGCGCAGAGTTGACGCCTTATAACTATGTGTTCACCATTGATAGCCATATTTCCCACACGCTGGTGCATAACAACCATTATTTCCTGGACCCTAACAATCGCCGCATAATTACCCACAAGTTGCGTAATGGGCAGACGCATATTTTCCAGATTCAGGATTTTGTGAGGATTCAACAGCCATAAGGACGGCTATTACCCAGGCAATTTTTTCATCCCTTTATGAGTAACCATGATTATTCAGACAACTGTAGAAGGTCAGCCCCACTTTGCTATTGAACAGCCCGACCATGCCCGTATGTGTGGTCAACTGGCGTGTGCTTTTGGCAACGCCACTTTCAATCCGCCTGCCCCCAGAGATCTGGTGGTGTATGTGGTGGCGCACCATGATGAAGGTTGGGCGCCGGTAGACGCCATTTGCGAACAATCTCCTGTCACCGGGTTGCCCTACCACCTGACGCAAACGCCGCTGCCCTATCTCATCCAGACCAGCAAAGGTTCGCCTGATTTTAACGAAGCATACCACCCCTATTGTGGATTGCTTTCTTCCATGCATACCTGTGGGTTGTTTAACGGCCGTTACGGTCTCTCTGATTTCATTTTCATTGACAAAATACCAGCCGAACACAAGGCCATGGCCGATGCGCTGCTGGCTGATGAAAGGAACCGGCAGACCCGCCTGAAGGCTCACCTGGCAGATGATTCCGCCAGTTGCGCCTGGGTTCAGGAGGAGGCGCTCTTCAATAATTACAAACTGTTGCAATTTTTTGATACCCTGGCCCTTTACTTCCACACCACCCACGCCGCTGCTCACCAGGAGGCCAGATTTTTGAATGTTCCTGATGGCAAAGGAGGTGACCACACCATCACCATCGTGCCACGTCCTGGCGGTGACTACACCCTTACCCCCTGGGTTTTTGCCACTGATGTGTTGGAATTGTTTGTAGAAGGACGACCCATCACCCCTCAGCCCGTGGGCACGGATTTCCGGGCAATTTTTGCCGACACGCCTAAAGAAAAACAGGGGTACTGCCTGGTCAAGAGCGTATGACACAACAAACCACCCCATTTACGCAGGCCGTTGGCCGCTGGGCGGGCAATGCCGAAGTATTTGACGGCCAGGGACATTTTTTAGGTAACGGTACGGATTATCGTTACGTGCAGATGTTGGACGGCCGTCGTCTGCGCGTTGATGTCTCTTTTGTTGGCCCCTTCAAACACAGCGGCCATTACTTCATCCAGCAAGAAGCCGATCATCGCCTCTATCAAGGCCCTGCCAACATGGGCTACGCCGAAGCCTTAAGTGACCAGCTGGTAGATGCCAACGCTTATTGGCCCGCTCTGGGGCTGAGTCAACGTTTCTTTTTGTTAATTGTAGATGGCAATTTGCAACTCTCCCTGGCGCACATGTCTCGCGGCGAACAAGTGCTGTACGTTGTCGTTGGCCAGAACGATCGTGTGCCCGAAGATACGCCTGTTCCCCAACCCTCTCTGGTCAGCGGTGTGCATTATGATTGGCAAAATGACCCCAGCGCCGGGCGCGGCGAAATTATATTGCATCGCGCTGGCCTCTGGTGCGGTAACCTCACGGCCCTGGGTGAAAACAATCAACCGTTGGGCACATTTCCCTACAGCCAGCAGTGCCAGCCCGCCGGCGCTGGCGCCCTGGAACTTCACACACAGGGTGGTGCTTTTGCTGGCGCTTCTCAGCGGGCATTATTTGTTACCAATGGTTGGCAGGCCTGGGCCATCGGGGAGTCAGAAGTAGTAGGTAGTTACAGCCTCAGTGGTGGGCGCGCCTTGAGCGGGCAATTCTACTATCGCACCACTAACTTGCGCTGCTGGCAGCGGGAAGTAACAACGTTAGATGGGGCGCGTAAAGCCGTAGTCCAGCAATGGTATCGTGGTGGACGGCGTATTGGCTCTCAGTCTGGCGTCTTGGAGTTTGAAAGGGCATGACACAGGAAACGGCTTTTGCTGGTGATTGGCTGATACGTGAATATGTGTATACCCCGGCCGGAGAATATGTGGGAGTGATTCAGCAGCATCGCCGGTTACGGCCGTGTGGAGATCTTATTCGCGTGATTCAGCTTTGTGACCCGGTGCAGCCGGCTACCGCCCTTTCAGCGGCGGCGCAATCGGTGTTAGCGGTGATGAATCGGCGTGTAGGTGAATTTGTTTTTGATCTACAATTGGTTGGTCACGGCCGTTACTATCTGGGGCCAGACGTGGCGGGCGGCGGTTTCTCCTGGCGCGAGGGCGTCCTGACAGGGCGTGGCCTGTGGCCCCGTTTTGGCTACAACTTCACCTCCTTTTCCTTCTTGCTCACCCCCGCACGCCAGGCAACAGGCGGTAAATTTTTTACCGCCAACCAGGAAATTGCCACGCTGGTGGGTGTAGGTGTGCCGGAAGGAACCGGCTTCCCCGAACTGCCGGACCACATGCCATGGCCCAACGCGCACCTGGCCCGCGCGCGTGGCGCGCAATACACCATCTCCCCAGAAGGTGAATGGCTGGAAACGATAACTATTAGCGGCCATGACTTACCCTTCAACCAGATAAGCCAGGCGCAACAGCGTTATAAACAATATGGCGCCCTGCGCGAAATCGAAGCGGTGGCCGCCCCTGGCGAAATTCTTTCTGTCATCGAGATCACCGACGCTATCAGCCGCCGTATTGCTGGAATTTGTAAATGGTTTCGAGATGAAAAACTGCGTCAGGTACAGGTTTATTATCTGGAGATCGCTAATGCCAGCAGGGAGGAGACCAGATGATTCGCACCCTCTTCCAGGCTACAACAATACCCAGCGCCATTTCACCCTATGACAGGCTGCATCTAAAACTCTACTATCCCGCCCTTTCCACTGGCAGCCAGGCCGAGCGCCTTAGTGGTATCGTTCCTGCCGACAAGCGCCATGCGCCTATGCCCATCGTCATTTTCTTTAATGGCATCAATATAGGCTGTGAAAGTTACCACTGGCTGGCTGTCAGACTGGCGCAAGCCAATCTAATCACGGTATTGTATACCCACATTGCCGAAACGCTCCCCGGCGTTATTGGCCTGACGCCGGGGATTGACCTGGCGCGTGTTCGCCCGGACACCTACGGCAGTGGGCCCACCTGCCCGGCGATTCAACCTATTCTGGATAGTCTGGCAGTACTCAACGATGATGCCGCCAGTCCCCTCTTCCAGGCAATGGATTTAGGCCACATTATCCTGGGCGGTCATTCCGCCGGGGGAACGGTGGCCTTGCAAAACGGGCAATTTTTTCCCCAGGTAAAAGCGATTTTTGCCTACGCCGGGCACACTATGGCTGCCACTATGTTGGGCTTTGCGCCAGGCACAATTTTGAAGATTGGCAGCAAGTCTACGTTGTTGTTGCGCGGCGAACGAGATGGCATTGTTACTGCCAGCCGCAGCCGTTATGGTGCTGACCAGCAGACGGAAGATCCGGTAGCCTTGACTTTTGCCAAAGCATACCAGCCGGCGGCAGGAAGTATGGCTTATGATGTCTTGATTCAAGGCGCCAACCATTTTTCTATTGCGTATCCGCTTGATGAAACAATGGGGCGTTTTTTTGTGGATATGGAAATGACCAGGCCTGGCGCAGAAATTCGGCAGCAAATTGCCGAGATTGTGCTGGCGTTTATTAAACAGTGGGTATTACCGGCAGCGCATGCCGTCATTAATAAAAGGTAGTGCTAGATGTAGTGACCAGGCGATACACATCACGTATCTTGTGTTACACCGGCCCCTACGAAATCCAGAGAACCAAAAAGAGGAAAAGAGTATGTTGAAAAATTTCTGGTGGCCCCTTGAATTTTCGTATGTTGTCAAAGATAAACCGGTTCGCGTAACGGCGCTGGAGCAGGAGTTTGTATTATACCGTACCGGTGATGGCGTAGCGCACGTACTCAGCGATTTATGTGTCCATCGTGGCGGCGCGCTTTCTGATGGCTGGATGAAGGGGGACTGTATTGTGTGCCCCTATCATGGTTGGGAATACCGGGCCGATGGCGCATGTGCCAAAATTCCGGCGCACCCGGAAATGGTCCCGCCCAAAAAGGCGCGGGTAGATGCATACCCGACCGTGGAAAAATATGGGTATATTTGGGCGTTTCTGGGTGATTTACCCCAGGAAGAACGCCCACCGCTTCCCGAACTGCCCTATTTTGGCGATCCCCAATTCAAGACAATTCGGGGCGCTTTTGAGTGGCCTGTCTATTATGAACGCGCCCTGGAAAATAGCCTGGACGCCGCCCATGCACCCTTTGTGCATGGCGGCGCTTTTGGCAACCGGGAAGAGCCAGACATTCCTGATTATGAAGTGACCCATTTCCCATTGGGTGCGGAAATGGTGGTGACACTCAAACCGCCTAAGAAAAATATCCCTGGCTTGTGGAAGCGTTTGTATAAGGAAGAGCGCGCCGGTGTGAAAACCCGGGCTGCTTTTTGGATGCCGTGCATGACGTTGCTGGAAGTGAATCTGCCGATGGGGCTGATGGTGCTGTTTAATTTCCACTTGCCGGTGGATGAATATAAAACGATCACTAAATGGACGCAGATGCGTACTTTCTTCAAAGGGAATTGGGCGGATAAAGATGCGTTGAAGCGAGTGTTGAAAATTTTCAACCAGGACTTCCCGGTAGTGTTGGCGCAGCGGCCTGAACTGTTGCCGTATGACATTGGCGCGGAGCTTTCGGTGAAGTCGGATGGAATTCAAATTGCTTATCGCAAAATGCGCCAGAAGTATATTGATATGGGCTGGCAGATTGATATTCATCGCATCAAGCGGGAGTACGGCCGTCAGCATGCCGTTGTTATCCCTTCACCAGCTCGCCGTGAAGTGCCTGAGCTGGCCAAAGCCTGGGTGTTGGATGAAGTGCCTACGGTGAAGCCCAATGGAGGTTGAACCGGTATCCGTGGAGAGCATGATGTCTTTACCGCAGCAACTTTCTTTAGAGACGTTGGCAAAGATTATAAACCGCTTTGGCATGACTGAAGTTGGGTCACCATTTCTGTCCCTGCGCAGCCCCATGAGTCCGGAGCCTATAGGCGCGTTGCGGCTGTTTGGCGGTAGCATGGTGCAAAAAATGGTTTACATTGGCCTGGTTGTGCCCCCCATTGGCCTGGATTCCCATATGATCTTTGCCTTTACGCCGGCGGCGAGTTATATCCCGCATTTTACGCTGGATTCGGTGATGGCCGGACCTCGTTTTGCCTTTCACCTGGATTTGATTCCGCGCGCCGATTTGGGGGCCAATCTGGCTTATATGAATGCTGTTTTTGACCCACTCACTCCTGTCTTTGAAGAGGCAAAAAGGATAGAAGGGTTGACTCCGGCACAGTTAGGACCAAAGCAATATGCACTCATGTCTCCCTGGATGCTGGCTTATCGGGCTGATGAGGCGGCGTTTGCCCGCATTCAGTTGCCGGTAAACAGCTACCTGAGGCATTGGTTTCATCTGGTGGAACAGGGTATTCCGGCGGAAGCGATTCCTGACGGTGACTTTGCCGGCCGGGATCAGCTTAACCGTGATGCTATCTTTAACCCGGCAGTGGATAAGGTATGGGCGCAGGTGGAGCGGCTGGTGGGGGCGGAAACGGCCGTTTATATGTGCCAGATTTTACGAAATCAACATGTGGAGCAAGTGACCGATGCACAATCAACCCTCTAACTGGCAAAAGAAAATCGAAGGTGAATGGCATGGGCTGCCCTCTATCTTTGATGCACGCGGCAATCATTGCGGTTATAACAAGGTGTTTCGCTCCTCTGTTTTTCAGGATGGGCAAACCACCTACCAGATGAATACTAAAATTGAGGAAGGGTATAACGAATTGCTGCCCCGGCTGGAAGTCTCTGACATCTTTTCTTTTGGGGTGATAGATAGCGATCAGGATCGCATTTACCTGGGGCCCGATTTTATTGGCGCAGGACACCCCTATGGTGCGTTGGTAGATGCTCATTACTATGCGCCTGGCTGGACCGGCGATCTGCGCACAATGGTACACATTTTACCTGATGGCCAGACGCAGGTGTATTCTTCGCTCATTTATGATGGGCCTACTCTCTTTACGGTGTTTAACGGTATGTACAAAGTTGCCTTTGATTACCATACCAATCCGGAAACCCAGGAGCGCATTGCTGTTTTTTGTGAGACGGAACGGGTCAACGGCCGTCACCCGCACATTTTGCCTGCTAAAAAAAGTGGCGCCTGGACGGGAGAGATGTCTGTTTATGACCCTGCCCAGCAGCTGTTGGGCGTCAATCAGGTACACATTGCCTACCAGCCCCTTGATCTGCTGCGGGCGGAGATGACGGTGACAATTCGTGGCGTCTTTGACAAAAAATACACCTTCAAACGATACCGCAACCACAGCCGACACTATTTTGAAGGGCCTGATCTGTTTGGCAACAGCATGGGGTACGGCCGTGCCCTGTATACTTCCCAGCATTTCTATGGCGAAGCGCTAAAAATCAAAGGGCGTGAATTTCTCATTGACCAAAACTTTACCCTGAGTGTGGTCTGGCAATTTTACAAGTCAGACAGAATGCTATATACCACTTTTGGTCTTTTGCACTGGCGTGAAGCATGAGCAAAGCCATCTCATCACCGCCCTACTTCTTCGGAAAATGTTATGACTTTTAATGCCAATGATTTTAAACGGGCAATGGGGCAGTTTGCTTCCGGCGTTACCGTGGTTACAACCCTGCAAGGAAGCACGCCCATTGGGGTGACGGCCAGCTCCTTTACCAGTCTGAGCCTGGAGCCGCCGCTGGTGCTCGTTTCGCTGAGTAAAAAGTTGTTTACTCATAGAGTGATTGCTGAAAACTGCCGTTTCGCCGTCAACGTCCTCGGGGCGCACCAGTTGGAACTGGGGCTGCGTTTTGCCGGGATGAAACCGGATATTACCGACCGCTTTGCCGGGTTGAAGACGGTTACGGCCGTCACTGGCAGTCCCATCATCCCCGATTCCCTCGCCTGGGTAGATTGCACCCTCTGGGCCATGTACGAAGGCGGCGACCACACCATCTTTATTGGCGAAGTGCAGGCTCTCTCCACCTCCGAGTTCGACATACCACTTCTGTACCACAACCGCCTTTGGCGCCGCAGCGAAGCCCTGGAACTGCCTACCATCCCCCTCACCGCCACCCTGGTAGAAGTTGGCCTGCGCGACGGCCTACAGCGCGAAGATCACTTCATCCCCACCGCCATCAAAGCAGAGTTTGCCACCCGTCTGGCTGACGCTGGTCTTAAACAAATTCAAGTCACATCTTTTGTTCATCCCCAAATTGTGCCCCAAATGGCCGATGCCGAAGCGTTGTTTGCCCGGTTGCCCCCACGCCAAGGTGTTACCTTTAGCGCCCTGGTGCTCAACATGAAAGGGGTAGAACGGGCCATTGCCGCTGGCGTCAGGCAGGTAGAAATGGGCATCCCTGCTAGCGAAACATTGGCCCACAAAAATGCCAATACCACCATTGAAGCGGGCATGACAGAAATGGCCCAAATGGTCAAAAAAGCGCACGAACACGGCCTGCGTGTGCGCGCTGGCGTGCAGGCCGCCTTTGGTTGCGCCTATGAAGGCAAAATTGATCAGGCCAGTGTGGTAGCTCTAGCCCGTCGTTTCCTGGCTATGGGTGTTGATGAACTGTCTCTGGCCGATTCTGCCGGGCTGGGCAATCCGCAGCAAATCCGGCGGATGGTTCAGGAAGTGTTGCCCCTGGCTGGCAATATCCCCCTGATTTTGCACCTGCACGACACGCGCGGCCTGGGGCTGGCCAATCTCTTAGCAGCGTTGAAATCGGGTGTCACCATGTTTGATACTTCCTTTGGCGGTCTGGGTGGTTGCCCATTCATTCCCAGCGCCAAAGGCAACGTGGCTACCGAGGATACCGCCCACATGCTGCATGAAATGGGCATCCAGACCGGCATAGACCTGGCGCAAGTGGCAGCGTTATCGCGGCAGATGGAAAATTTATTGGGCAAAGAATTGCCAGCGAAGCTGCACCGGTTGGTTTGATGGCTATGGCGCAAACAGTTTCTGAAAAAATTATCTCTTCCCATGCTGGCGCCCCGGTACAGGCGGGCGAGATTGTCATTGTACGGGTGGATGGGGTGATGGCCACCGACGCCACCGCACCGCTGGCCATTCAAGCCTTTCGGTCCATGGGCGGGCAACGGCTGTGGGATGGCGCCCGGGTTTCGCTGGTGATTGACCATGCCGCGCCGGCGCCCAACGAAACGGTGAGCAATTTGCACAATCTTATGCGCCGCTTTGCCGCGGAGATGGGCTGCCGCCTGTATGATGTTGGCGCCGGTATTTGCCACCAGTTGATGGTGGAAGACGGCCGTGTCCGTCCTGGCGATTTATTTATGGGCGCGGACTCCCATTCGCCCACCTATGGCGCACTCAACGCTTTTGGCATTGGCGTGGGTTCTACAGACCTGGCGGCCGCCATGCTTACCGGCAAAACCTGGCTCAAAGTCCCCCAGAGCATCAGGATTACCCTGAATGGTCGTTTACCCAAGGGAGTATCCGCCAAGGACCTGGTTTTATTCCTGGTTGGCCAGCTTGGCCCAGACGGGGCCAATTACCAGGCCATTGAATGGACGGGGGAAATAGTGAAAAACATGACCCTTGCCAGCCGCATGGTTCTGGCCAACATGAGCGCCGAAATGGGGGCGAAAACGGGCCTGGTAGACCCCACCGGTCTGGAACTCCCTTACCCGTTTACCCCTATCTTGCCGGATGTGGGGGCGGTGTATGCGCGTGAGCTAACGTTTGATGCCTCCACATTGCGCCCGCAAATTGCCAGACCACACGCCCCCGCTAATGTGGCGCCGATTGATCAATTCCTGGGCATAAAAATCCATTACGCTTTCATTGGCTCTTGCACCAACTCCCGCCTGGAAGATCTGCACGCTGCCGCCGCGGTCTTGAAAGGGCAACGCCTGCCCAAAGGGGTGCGCCTGCTCATTGCCCCTGCTTCCAAATGGGTGTTTGATCAGGCGTTGCAAGATGGCACCATTGCCACCCTTTCCGATGCCGGCGCTATTTTTATCACTTCCGGCTGCGGCCCCTGTGTGGGTTCTCATCTGGGCATACCGGGAGATGACGAAGTGATTATCTCTTCCACCAATCGCAACTTCAAAGGGCGTATGGGCAATCCCAAAGCGCACATCTATCTCGGCTCGCCAGCTGTAGTGGCTGCCTCGGCGCTGGCAGGAGCAATTGCTGAACCATGACAAAGGTGATACAGGCAAAGGCGCACGTCTACCTGATAGACAACATTGATACAGACCGGATCATCCCCGGCAAATATACCAAAACGCTGGATGTAGCAGCGCTGGCAGCGCATGTGCTGGAAGACCTGGATGTGGAATTTGTCCACAAGGTGCAGCCGGGCGATTTGCTGGTAGCTGGACACAACTTCGGCTGTGGCTCTTCACGCGAGCAAGCACCGCTGGCTCTCAAAGCGGCGGGCGTTTCGGTGGTTATTGCCCGCACTTTTGCCCGTATTTTTTATCGCAACGCCATTAACATTGGCCTACCGCTGGTGGAAGTGACCCACCACACGATTCAGTCAGGTGATTGGGTATCGGTTGATCTGGCTAACGGCCGTGTGACCAACCATACCCGCCAGGAGAGATACCAGGTCACGCGGATGCCGCAACAGATGATTGATATTCTCAATGCCGGCGGCCTGGTTAACTACCTCATTCAGCACGGCGGCTATGTCTAGTATTTACACCTTGCGCGGTTTGCGCGTCCTGGAATTTAGTCATGCGGTTTTGGGACCAGCCTGTGGCCTGATACTGGCTGACCTGGGAGCAGAGGTGATTCGCATTGAGCCAGTTACCGGTGACCCCACTCGAAGCCTGAAAGGGTTTGGCACAGGGTATTACCCTTTTTTCAACCGCAACAAAAAAAGTGTTGCCATCAATCTGAAATGTGAGGACGGCCGTGCCCTGGTTTTACGGTTGCTGGAAACGGCCGATGTCCTCATTGAAAACTTCGCGCCGGGGACTATGGAACGGCTGGGCCTGGGGTATGAGGCCCTGGCTCCCCGTTATCCCCACCTTATTTACTGCGCCCTCAAAGGCTTTCTTTCGGGGCCTTATGCCAATCGTCTGGCGCTGGATGAAGTGGTGCAAATGATGAGCGGTCTGGCTTATATGACCGGCCCCCCCGGCCAACCGCTGCGCGTTGGCGCTTCAGTAATAGACGTGATGAGCGGGACGTATGGCGCCCTTGCTATCCTGGCGGCGCTGCGCGAACGGGACGCTGCCGGTAAGGGGCAATTGGTGCACAGTGCTTTATTTGAAACGGCCGTCTTCCTGATGGGACACCACATGGCTTACGCGGCCATGACCGGAGAACCGGTTCCCCCCATGCCAGCGCGGGTGAGCGCCTGGGCCATTTACCGCACCTTCACCACCAGCGATGGCGAACTCGTCTTTATTGGCGTCACCAGTGATAAGCAGTGGCGCCGTTTTTGCCAGGTATTCCACCAGGATGATTGGCTGGCAGATGAGCGGCTGGCTACGAATAACGGCCGTATTCAGGCGCGCGAATGGCTCTTGACGGCCGTTGAAGCAATCATCGCCCAATACCCTACCGCCGAAATCGTGCAGCGGTGCCAAGAGGCTGACCTTCCCTTTTCGCCTGTGGTCAGGCCCGAAGATTTATTTACCGACCCCCAATTACAGGCCAGCGGCAGCCTGTTGCAGACCATCCTGCCCAATGGTGAATACACCTGGCTGCCACGCCTGCCCATTTTACTTCATGAAATCGGCGCTACCCTGCAAATAGACCCACCCGCTTTGGGTGAACATTCACGCCAGGTCTTGGCTGCTATTGGCCTACAGAGCCAGGAAATCGAGTCACTCATTCAACAAGGCATTGTCGCCGGCTAACAACCTGCTCATCTACATCCTGGCCCTATTCACAAAGTTCGTAAATCTATGTCTTGGTTTCACAGGAGAGAGCAATGTTCGATTTACTCATCAAAAACGTCAACGTGGTGCGTCCCAACCAGACAACCGTTGAACCACTGGACGTGGCCATTACCAACGGCAAATTTGCCCGCATCGCCCCCCATATTGAAGCCGATGCAGCCCGCGCTTTGCACGATGGCCACGGAATGCTCGCTTTTCCCGGCCTGGTAGATGGGCACATGCACGTAGGCATTTACGCGCCGCTGGCCGAAGACGCCATCAGCGAGAGCAAAGCAGCGGCCATGGGCGGCGTCACCTCTGCCATCACCTACTTCCGCACCGGCGAATACTATTTGAACAAAGGAGGCCCTTACCGTGACTTTTTCTCCGAAGTGCTGGCCATTTCCCAGGGACGGTATTGGGTAGATTATGCCTATCACCTGGCGCCCATCAACCGCACCCATATTGACGAAATGCCGCTGCTGCTGGAGGAATTTGGCGTTTCATCGTTCAAAATTTTTATGTTCTACGGCGGGCATGGGCTGCACGGTAAATCAGACCAGCAACATAACTTTTTGCAGCTTGCGCCCGATGAAAAGTATGACTTTGCCCATTTTGAATTCATTATGCGCCAGTTGAGCCATATGATCGCCGCCAATCCGGCAAAAGCCCCTTATATCAGCCTCAGCCTGCATTGCGAGATCGCCGATATTTTGAACGCCTATACCTCCCTTGTGCAGCGCGAAGGGAAGCTGCGGGGGTTACATGCCTACAACGCTGCCCGCCCGCCACACAGTGAGGGGCTGGCGGTATTTATTGCCGCCTACCTGGCCTATGAAACCAACTGCGCCAACATCAACCTGCTTCACCTCTCCTCCCGCAAGGCGATGGAAGCTGCTTTGATGATGCGTGATCTTTTCCCACACATCAACTTTCGCCGGGAAGTGACCATCGGCCATCTATTGCTAGACGTGGATGAGCCCAACGGCGTGTTAGCAAAGGTCAACCCGCCTATTCGCCCCCGCACCGATGTGGAATTTTTGTGGCAGACGCTCTTAAACGGCGATGTGGATTGGGTAGTGAGTGATCACGCCTGCTGTTCGGCAGAGATAAAGTACCACGCTGCCTTTCCTGATGATATCTGGCTGGCTAAATCAGGCTTTGGCGGCACGGAGTATTTACTTTCTGGCCTGCACAGTGAGGGGCGTAAGCGCGGCCTTTCGCTCAACCGCATGGCGGAACTGGTTTGTTGGAATCCGGCGCAGCGCTATGGGCTGCTTGCCAAAGGGGATATTGCCCCCGGTTATGATGCGGATCTTGTGCTATTTGACCCGAATGAAACCTTTGTGGTGCGCGCTGCTGAATCGGTATCAGGACAGGGGTATACCCCTTTTGAAGGGCATACGCTAACAGGGCGCGTTAAAGCGACGTTTGTCAGAGGGCATCAGGTGTTTGCCAACGGCAGTTTCTCGGACCAGGCTGTCGGGCAATACATCAAAAGACCAGTCTTGTAATTGCAGCCAGCCCCGGCGGATCAATACGCTATCTGCCCAAAGAAGTATAAGGAATCGAAAGCATGACCCATCAACTCACTGCTGAATTTCTTTTTGATGATCTCACTCCGGCAGAACGGGAACGGTTAGTCCGGGTGGAAGCCATCCTGCCCATGTTGCGCGCCCAGGCAGAGACGGCCGATGCCGCCGGCCGTTTCTATGAACCACACCGCGAAACAATGGCCCAGGCCGGCCTGCTGGGGCTGGTTGTCCCAGAAGCGTATGGCGGCCTGGGTGGCAATTTGCGCGATCTGGCCGCCGCCACTTTTGCCATGGGCACAGCCTGCCCCTCCACTGCCCTGGCTTATTTTTTCCATTGCTCCACTTCTTCGCGTGGGCTGCTGGCGTTGGATGCCATTGCCGAAGGCCGGTTTAAGGAAGAAGAAATCCCTATCGTCCATCGCTTTGCTGAGAATGTGCTGCACCGCATGGGTACCAAACGACAGCTATTAGGAAACTTTGCCAGTGAAACAGCCAAATCCTCACAAAGCGCCGTCTTCATCTCTACAGAAGCCGAAAGCGTTGCAGGCGGTTGGCGGCTCAATGGCGTCAAGTCCTTTGGCTGCAATACCGGCGTGGCCGATGCTTACCTGGTGGCAGCAAAACGCAAAGAATATGATACGGCCGAAGGGTTGGCTATGTTTTTTGTACCTCGTGACGCTCCCGGAGTGAAGGAACGGCCGCAGTGGGATGCCCTGGGGATGCGCGCTACTGCCTCACACGGCATTATCCTGGAAGACGTATTTGTGCCCGATACGGAGGCGTTGGCCATTCCTGGCGCCTTTGTTACCCTGATGCAAACCAGCCGTGGTTCGTTGATGGGTAACCAGCCAGCTATTGCCGCCATCTACCTGGGCGCCGCCAAACAAGCCTACGACTACGCCCTGGCCACCACACTGCAGATGAAGTTTCAGGATACGGGCCGACCCATTGCCACCAGCCCCTTTCACCAGGAATTGATCGGTAAGATGACCCTGGAGTTGGAAACAGCGCGTCTCTGGCTCAGACGTCAGATTGACCTGGAAACGTGCCAGCCGCCCATAGCCGCCAAGAATGAAGTGGTGCAGCACTGGCGCCTGGCCAAAGGGGCTATTTCCGAGTGTGCGTTTACCGTGGCCCAATTGGCCTTAAAGATGACAGGCACCAGCGGTACAGCTAATAGCGGCGTGGTTGCCCGGATGCTGCGTGACATTGCCATGTCATTGGTGATGGCTTTCCCAGCTGAGCGTGGTCGCCTGGAAGCAGCCAAGAGTATTACCGATGGCGCCGAGAGCAAATCATTTACCGTAGCGTCTCCATAAGCGGCGTTACCCAAACAGGAGATGAAGATGGACTTTCCCCCAATTACACTTCCCCCAGTTGAGGAGATAGAAAAGCAGTTCACCCTTTTTGACTATATTGAGGGGGAACGTCTTCCGCCCGCTGTGGTCCTACCCACCTTTGTCCACAATCCGAGTACGGGTGAACCGATTGCCCCACAAATGGCCTCTAGCCCCGAGAACATCGAACGCGCTTTGCAGGCGGCGCAACGGGCATATGAGGCAGGTGTCTGGGCTAATGCCAACCCTGAAGAACGGGCGGCGTTGTTGGAAAAGGTAGCTGATCATCTGATGGGGTTTGTCCCCTTGATGGCGGCAGTGGAATCAACCAACACGGGTATTGTGTTCAGTACCTCCAGTTTTGTGAATGCTATTGTGTGGCTGGCGTTTAAGGCGGCGGCGGGCGTCTTGCGCAAGGGATATGCGCTGAACAAGGCGCCCGGGCCTTTTGGTGAAGTGGAGATCTGGCGTAAACCGCGGGGTGTGGCTGTGGCCATTGTGCCCTGGAATTCGCCGGCGGCATTAGCGGCGCACAAGGTGGCTAATGCCCTGGCGGCTGGCTGCCCGGTGATTCTAAAACCGTCGGAGTGGGCACCCTACTCCTGCCTCTTGCTGGTAGAGGCGTTGGAAGCGGCTGGCCTGCCGCGTGGCCTGTTTCAAATTGTTCATGGCGGAGCATCGGCAGGTGAGCATCTGGTGCGGGATAAGCGGGTGCGTACCGTTTCCTTTACCGGCGGTTTGCAAGGTGGTCAGGCGGTGGCGGCGGCCTGCGCCTTAGATTTCAAGGCGTTACAATTGGAACTCGGTGGCAATAATGCCATGGTTGTGTTGGCGGATGCTCATGTGGAACGGGTGGCGGAGGGTATTGTGGCCGGCCTGATCACGCTGAATGGGCAGTGGTGCCGGGCATTGGGGCGGCTGCTGGTTCACCAATCGCTGGCTGATGAGGTTTTGGAGGCCGCCCGCGAAAAATTGCGCCAGGTTAAAGCGGGAGATGCCCTTTCTATGCAGGCGCAGTTGGGGCCGCTGGCGAATCAGGCGCATCACGGCCGTATTGTGTCTGCTATCCATGCTTTGCAACAAAAAGGAGGGCAGCTTCATCAGACAACGCCAATGCCTGAGGGTGGCGGCTATTATTTGCCGCCGACGTTAATCACCGGTGTCTCCCCGGCAGAGGCAATGGAAGAGATTTTTGGCCCGGTGGCAACGGTGCATCCCTTCAGGGAAGATGAAGAAGCGGTGCAACTGGCTAACCAGACGCCCTATGGCTTGGGTGGGTATGTCTTTTCACAGGATGAGGAACATGCCCTGGCAATTGCTCGAAGGATGACTACTGGTGGGGTGAAGATAAATGGGGTCAGCCTGTTGGAACTGAATGTGGATGCGCCGCGCCCGGCATGGGGATTGAGCGGCTTTGGCGAGGAGGGGACGTTGGAGACGTTTGATCTCTTTTGCGGCAAGTGTGTGGTGGGGGTGGCGCAGCGGTAAATAACATACCATAAGGAGGTAGTACTAGATGACAACGATTCGTACTGATGTGGTGAAACTGGGAAATACCTTTGCTACCCTGTTGGGTGATGATGTGGCAGTGGGGCAGATAGCGCCGGCGTTTACGGCCGTAGACCAAAACTGGGCCTCGGTTAATCCGCTGGCCGAGTCGAAAGATAAGGTTATTATTTTATCAGCCGTGCCTTCTCTGGATACTGATGTATGTGATCGGGAAACCCGCCGTTTTAATGAAAAAGCGGCGCAGCTTGGAGAGGAGATAATCATCTACACTATCAGCACTGATTTCCCGATGGCCCAAAGGCGCTGGTGTGGCGCAGCCGGGGTAGATAAGGTTAAGGTGATTTCTGATGTGCTGGAGACGGAGTTTGGCTTGAAGTATGGGTTGCTGATCAAGGAGCGCCGCTATTTGCGCCGGGCTGTTTTTATTGTCGGGCGAGAGGGCGTTTTGCGTTACGTCAATTACCTGCCTTCATTGGGGCAAGAGCCAGATTATGAAGAGGTGATCGCTGCCGCCAAAGAGACGCTTGCCCAGGGGTGAAGTTGGCAAGGTGCTTACTTAAGCGTCATCTGGCAGATTATTTTATATAGCGCAGCACATTCCCTGGCGATCCCTACCAGGCCTTGAGGCCCAACGCCGCTTTCTCAGGCGTAAGCCAGCAATTCTCAATTTACCAAGAGCCAGCGATTAAAATCGCGGCTACAGGCAGCAAAGCCTACCCTTCAACAGGTTCAGGACAGGCTCTGCGTGGGCTGGGCGCCAGTCGGCGAAGGCCGGCTTCGCCTTTTGTAGGTGCAGATTTATCTGCCGCCGCAAGCCATATTTCGAATTGCTGGGCGTAAGCGTTCAGACTTGACAAGTTTATTACCAGAGGTAGTTGCCGCTATTCAGGCGCAAAAACTTGTCAAGTCTCCAGAGGAACTGAACGGTTACTCTCAGGCGACATTTTCCTAAAATGGTGCTTTGTTATACCATAGTGCCCAATCCCACCCTGCGAGAGATGGAGCATTATGATTTTGAAAACTTTACACCTGGCATTTGACTGGCACGAAGTGGCGCGGCTGGCTTTGTGTTCGCGTTTGATGGATGAAATGGAGGAGGAGGAACTGACGCCTCAGGGATTGGTGACTTACCAGTTTTCGGCGCGGGGGCACGAGTTGGGGCAACTGCTTATCAGCCAGCTTTTAGACCGGCCATTTGATGCGGCCAGCGCGTATTATCGGTCACGGCCGTTTCTGCTAGGCAGCGGTCTTACCCTCACCGAAGCGTTTGCTTCCGACATGGCGCGGGTAGGTGGGCTGAGCGGCGGGCGAGATGTGGGTGTGGTGTTCAACATGCCCCGGCGTAAACGAGCAATGGTGCTGCCCATGTCCGGTGATGTGGGGTCGCAGTTCACGCCCGCCGTGGGGTGGGCGCAGGCTATTGTCTACCACAAAACTGTGCTTAAGAATCCAGAGGCGGGCAACAGCATTGCCGTCGTTTTTGGCGGGGATGGGGCGGTGGCGACCAATGGGTTTTGGTCGGCGCTGACCATTGCCACCACCCTGGAACTGCCGCTGTTGTTTGTAGTGGAGGATAACGAGTACGCCATTTCTGTGCGCAGCCCGCTGCAAACGCCGGGCAGCAATATCGCTGCCAATCTGGCTTGTTTCAAGAATTTAACCATCTGGGATGGCAGTGGCACCAATCCGGGGGAGACGGCTGAACTGGTGCATGCGGCCGTGCGTCACATGCGCGAATGGAACGGGCCGGGGTTACTGCGCCTGACGGTGCCCCGCCTGTCCGGCCATTCCAGCGTGGATAACCAGGCATACAAAAGCGAAGCCGAACGCGCCGCCGAATGGGAGCGCGACCCGCTGGCCGGGTTACACCAATATCTGGTGCCAGCGCTGCTGACACAGGCGGAATGGGAAGGGCTGCGGCAGGAGGCGGCCGAAGCGGTGGCTCAGGCGCGGGATGAGGCGCTGGCGCAGCCACATGGCGACCCGGCGACAGTGACGCGCTTTCTCTTTTCCAGCCCGGACGCGCCGCCGCAGGTGGGTGGGTTGCTGGCGGCGGGTATTGAACTGCCTGGCGGCAGCGATATACCACAACCCCCCGATCCCCGCCGCATCAACATGATTGAGGCGATCCGGCGCACGTTGGAAGTGGAACTGGCAGTGAATGACCGGCTGCTGGTCTTTGGCGAGGATGTGGGCTTGAAGGGGGGCGTCCACGCGGCCACATTGGGCTTGCAGACGCGGTTTGGCGACAGTCGTGTCTTTGATACCAGCCTGAACGAAGAAGGCATTATTGGCCGGTCGGTGGGGTTAGCATATGCCGGTCTCGTCCCTGTGCCCGAAATCCAGTTCCGCAAATATGCCGACCCGGCCACGGAGCAGATTAACAATTTGGGCACGGTGCGCTGGCGCACAAACGGCCGTTTTGCCGCGCCGGTGATTATCCGCATCCCCGGCGGCTACCGCAAAATTGGCGATCCCTGGCACAGCGTCACCAGCGAGGTGACCTTTGCCCACCAGCCCGGTCTGCTTTTTGCCTGCCCATCGAACGCGGAGGATGCAGTGGGGCTGCTGCGCACGGCGCTGCGCGGCCATGACCCGGTCATCTTTTTTGAGCATCGGGCGATGTTGGATGCGGCCTGGGCGCGACGGCCGTACCCCGGCGACGACTATATGCTGCCCTTTGGCAAAGCGAAGTTCGTTACCGAAGGGGACGATTTGACCGTTGTCACCTGGGGAGCGATGGTGGAGCGGTGTGAACTGGCGGCGGCGGAACTGGCGGCAGGCATTGAAATTATTGATTTACGCACCTTGTCGCCGTGGGATAATGCGGCCGTGTTTGCCAGCGTGCGCAAAACGAGCAAATGCCTGATTGTGCATGAGGACATTAGCTTTGGCGGTTTTGGCGCGGAGATTGCCGCAGCCGTGGCGTCCCATTGCTTCCTCGACCTGGACGCGCCCCTCGAACGGGTGGCGGCCCCCTCTGTGCCCGTGCCCTTTAGCACGTCGTTGATGGAAGGGGTGGTGCCGACGGTAGCCGCCATTCGCCAGGCGATGGAGAAACTGCTGGCCTTTTAGCGGTTGGTTTCAATCCTCAAATAACAAATTGACAAACGACTGATTTTGTAGTGAAAGTCTGGTTTTAGCTTCGGGCTTATTTCACTGGGGGGAGCCACTTCCCAGAGAGAAAGCGTCAAACGTGGCCGCCATTGCCCCCCGTTTTTAATAGCAAAACCCTCAGAACCTGCTCCGAACTTTTATCAGAACTTTTTAGCCTGGCTTCGCATCCAGGGTGTGCCTCGGTGCGTTATGCTACTCTCATCAGCTAGCGAATCGTCTTATTTCCCGGCTCGTGTAGCCTTCATGAAGAGGGGCAACCCTGGGCGCGCCTGACACATGAGCCTCCAACCCCATGGAGGTATGAGATGTCGTTAAAAGTTCAGAAAAAGGTAGTGCATGTTGTCGTCGGTATTGGCTTGTTGCTGGCCTTGTTCTCTACACCCACACCCCCAGCCATTATTCAAGGAGAGTGTTCTGTACAAACCGGAACCTGTTAGGGTAATTGGGTAATTGGGTAATTACCCAATTACTCAATAACTTAATTACTCATTTTGGCGCATCTGAGCTGCGCCGTTTGAAAGTTTGCCGTCAGTTTCTGCGCCCACTGGTGGTCTGGATAGGCGGCCAGCAGGTGTAGGGCGGCATCATAATGGGACACGGCCGTCGCCCATTCCCCTTGCTGCTCATATAGCTCCGCCAGCGTGCCCCGGCTGTTGGCCTGTTCCACTTCATCATGGGCCTGCTGCCACAACAAAACGCTCTTTTCCAGGTAAAGTTGGGCTTCCCCCCAACGCCGCAGCGCCAGCAGCGTATTCCCCAAATTATGGTTGAGCGACCCCCGTAGATGAAACAAACCGGGCAACGGCCGTGCCACCGCCAACCCCCGCCGGAACATCGCTTCCGCCTCCAGGTACTCACCGGATACATAATGCAACGTCCCCAACCCATTAAGCACCTTCAACCTGTCCACTACACTGGCTGTGGGGGCCAAGACCGCATCTGCCTGCTCATAACACCGCTTCGCCGCCGCCCAACGGCTTTGCCGGTAATACACCACCCCCAAATTAAGCCAGGTACGGGCCAACAGCGCCGGTTCATTGACGCCGGTCCAATAGGCCAGCGCCTGTTGGAACTGCTGTTCGCTGGCGGCAAAGGCCCCTGTTTCCAGTTCAATCAGGCCCAGCGCGTTGTGTAATGAGGCCCATGTGGCCACCTCTGTGGGTGATAACAACTGTAAGGCCGCAGCGCCATGCGCCCGCGCCGCGGCATATTGCTTGTCGCCTAAAAAGGCATTGGTCAGTTGGCAATGGGCCAAAGCGGCCAACGCCTGCATCTGGTGTACCTGGGCCAACCGCAAGGCTGTTTCTTGCGCCTGGATGGCATCGCCAAAATTGCGATTGAGGTAGTAGAGTCGTCCCTGCGCCAGTAAGAGAGTCCCCTGCACATCAGGAGGCAGATCAAGGGTTACGGCCGTTTCCAATAACGGCAACCACGCCAACCAGACGCCCCACCGCTCCAAGATAGGCGTCATCGCCGCCGCCAGGGTGGCCGCTTCCAGCTGCGCCGGCACAGACGCCAGCCCGGCCGCCACCGCCTGCCAGATCACGTCCTTTTGGGTTTGCCAGCGATCGGGCGCGGCTTCTTCTAGCAGCCGCTGCCGCCACAGACGCACATTGGCGGCTACGGCGCGTTGGTAATGGGTCTTGACATCAAACGTCATGGTTACAGGTCATCATCGTCCAATAACGAGCGCACAAATAGTTCGGTTAAACGGTGAATCCCATAAAAACGCTCCCAGAGGTGGCCGCTTTGTGGGCTGCTGCTCACTTCCAACAGGGAACGGCCGATCAACTCGTTGATGGCCGGCCACAAGCGGGCGTCTGGCAGGCCGCTCAGTTGGGCGATCTGTTCCGGGTCCATGCCCCCCTCGGCGGCTAGGGGCATGATGGCTAACACGGCTTTGGCATCCTGGCTGAGGGTGAGCCAGGTTTCCCGCAAAATGGTTTGGTACAATGCTTCGCCATCGGCCAACGGCCGTTGCCGTAAGGAGGCCAGGAGCGGCGGCAACGGCCGTACCTTCGCCAGACTCACAATTTGTTTGAGTGCAAAGGGATTGCCGCCCACCACCTGGTAAATGGGCAATAAATCTTCGTCCCCAGCCGTCGCCGCCTGGGTAAAACCGATCTCGGCCGCATAGTGGCGGAGCAGGGCCAGACTGTCCGCCTGGCTTAGTTCTGGCAGGCTGATGGAGAGTGAGCCGGCATGGTCTACCGGCGGCGTGCGCGAGGTGAGCAAAAAGCGGCTGGGCTGGGCCAGCGTCAACAATTCGGCCAACAGGTAGGCGGTGTCGGCGGCCAATTCCAGATTATCCACCACAATCAGGTACCGCTGGCTTTTGAAAAGCGGCTGCAACTGCCGGAGCCGTTCCTGAAAGGGGGTGTCACGCGGCAGAGCGGGCAGCAGCTTCTGGCTTATCTGGGTGATGAGCTGCTGAAACGTCTGCTTTGGGCCGGCCAGGGGGTGTGATTTGATGGGTTGATTGGCAATTTTGAGCCAGAGGACTTCTTCATAATAGAGGCAGCGGATGGCCCGGCGCACCACATGGTTGGCGAGTGAGGTTTTGCCGATGCCGCCAATGCCCACCAGAGAGATCACCCAGGGGGAAACGGCCGTTGTCAACAACGATAATAATCTATCGGCCAGCGCATCAATGCCAAAAAGTTGGGTATAGCTTTTGGCTTCTAACTGCCCTTCCTGGCGGGTGATGGACGCTGCGCGCAGTTCCATTTCCTGAGCATAGAGGACGTTGGCCAGCAGGGCCAACGCCTGCCGCTGTTGATGTTTCACCTGGTCTAGGCTCAAACCAAGCTGTTGGCCGGCGCGATGGGCCGTTTCCTGATCCAGGAAACGTTTTTTAAGGAGGTTAGCTGCCTGGGGCTGCTGCTTTTCTAGCAGTTCCAACCCGGCCAGCAGCACCCGATTGGTGGCCAGCCGGGCAGTGGCAGGCGTTTGGGGGCCTAATTCCTGATAATTGGCTTGCCCCAGCAGCAGGTACGTTAACAGAGGCTCGGCATGGTCATCTACTGTGTGCCAATGTTTGAGCGCCAGGTGAACGTCGGTTTTCAACCGGGGCAGCGAGAGGTCATTTGCCGATTGCATAAGCTGTCCTTTGGGAATTGTTGTGTTGTTCCCTTCTTTGTTGCCCCATTTTGCCCGATCTTGCCCTTTTTCGCACTTTTTTGCCTGCGTTTGTCTATTTTCGCCCTGACCGGCCCAACCAGCCTCTTTTTCTGTGGTATGGTGCAGGTGTGACGGTTATATAGTGAAATGGGAGGACAGGCATGGCAGCAGAACTATGATTTTGTTGCCATGTTTCTTTTTAAGAATGAGGATACAGGCATTGACCGGGAATTGTTATATCTTATGTGCGGCGGGTTACGCCGAGACGAGTGTGCAGCAAGCGACGCTCTGGCTGGAGCAGGCAGGCATTGAACCGATTTTCCTGGGATTGAAGTCCGGTTCTATCCCCGGGGCCGGCGGCGGCGCTGTTCCGGCGGCGGCGCTCATTTCCTTTTTTGTGGGTGAAGAAGCGATACGGCCGTTGCCTGATGGTTTGTTGCTGGCCGGCGGTGCAGCCTGCGGCCGGCAACTGCTGACCGACCCACGTGTCCATTTGTTGGTACAACAGATGGGCCAGGCGGCCAAACCGGTTGGTTTTTTACACCCTGTTTCCTATCCCTTTGTGGCCTTGTTGAACCAACAGGCCGGCGAGCGACCTTTCCTGTTACAAGAAGAGCGGACGATTGGTGAGTTTATGAATGCTTTTTGGCAGCAGGTGTATGCCACAGAATGAGCCGCCCTACCGGGTAGTCCGGCCACTGGCTGGCAACCACCAGGGCCGCCTGGAGCGGGGCGGGCTGGTAAACAGCTACCCAGGATTGGGTGGCGGCCAATTGTTGGCACACCGCTACTACCAACCAGTGGGGAATACGCCCGCTCAGGATAAGACCTGTCCCCTCTGGTACCGGCGGCAGCGGGATGCGTTCCGGTTCATCAATATCCAGATATTGGGAGCCGGTGTTCATTTCCAATAGAAAATCAGCGCCTTGCGGGACCAGGTGTGTCTGCCAATCATCCAGGCCGGGCTGGTGTGCCCGGCGGGGCAAGGTGGGTGGCGTGACCCAACCGAGTTTGGCGTCGAACATGGTGAAGGGTGGCACACGGGTAGCCAGGGCCAGAACGGCGTATATCCAGTTGGCGGAACGGCCGTAGACGGCGATGGGTTGGTCGGCCGGTAGCTGTTCTAGCAGGTAAGGCAGGTCATCTGGCTGCCAATAGCGCTCCGGATCACCCAGTTTACCGGCTAAATGGGGCAGGTCAATAAAGGCGACGCCATCTGGCAGTTGGGCTTTGTAGATGGCTGCCAGTGTGCGTTCAGGAAAAGACATGCTGACGGCTAACTCGTCCATGATGGTTTCAAAGACAGGGCCGTGAACTTCGGTGCCCCGGTGCAAAGCGGAGAGGCTTTTGACGTCGTCCCGTTGCTTCTGGACTTGGAGGCGATCTGCCTCCTGCAAATCTGATTGAATCACGCGCATGACGGGCACTTGCTGACGCGCCATCATTTCCTGCCACGTTTGCAAGTCACGGGCAAACGCGCCGGGATCATCTGCCCGGTGGCCAATGAGCAGGATGGCCTGGGTGCAATGGGCAAAAATTTCTTCTTGCTCCGGTGTGGGTTTGCCGCCCACGTCCACCAACAAGGGCAAGGGCCGGTGCTGCAAATAGCTGATGACCCGTTGGGTAAATTGCGGTGTAAATTCACCTTTAACGCGAATGGCGCGCACCTGGTCTTGGGGAAGCTGGTAAGCCCAATCTCCTTCTCCGTCGGGGCAGGCGCGCAAGACGTAGTGGCTGATGCGCGCTTCGCGCAGGGCGCGCGTCAGGCTGTAGATCAGCACCGACTTACCGGAATGTGGCGGCCCGCCAATTAAGATGGCCGGAAACTGGTGATTCATTATTGACATCTCCTTTGACCACAGTATAAACTGGCGTAGCCCTTTTAAGCTATTATTTGCCAGTTTCATAAAGTGGCAACCCAAAGCCAATTGATCATGGATCTGAACCGTGAGACCACCTTAGTCACCACTCTGGGCGGACAGCCGCAGGTGGTGACGTTTGCGTTGGATGCTTTGTTGGCGCGGGGGGTGGCGATTACGCATCTGCTGCTGATTCACTTTGCCTCGGAAGCGCCTCGTTTGCAAGAGGCTATCCACAAAGTGACGGCAGAAGTTGAGAGTTCATGGTATGGGAAACGGCCGTTGCGCCTGACCCTTTTCCCGGTAGCCACCGAGACGGATGCGCTGGCCGACATCCACAATGAAGCGGATGCCCATACGGCCTGGGAAGCGATTAACGGGCTGATCATCGGCCTCAAAGAGGCGCATCATACGCTTCATGTTTGCATCAGCGGTGGCCGCCGTATTTTGGGATTGATGACGATGTCTGTCTCGATGCTGCATTTTGGGCATCAGGACCGGTTATGGCATATGTACACGCCGGAACCCTGGATTGAGCGCAGCCGGGAAGGGGCGCTGATGCATCTGCCGCCGGGAACGGGCTTTAACCTGATTCAGGTGCCGATGATGCCCTGGGGCAGTTATTTCCCGGTGCTGCGGCAGTTGACACGGCCGTTGCCGGCGGATGGGGATGTGTTGGCTGTGCCTCGTCGCCTGTTAGATGAGGCGGAAAGGGGGCGGTGTACGGCCGTGACGCGGCGGCTGACGGAGCGGCAGCGGGAGGTGCTGCTGGCCTTTGCGGAGGGGCTGCACCCGCAGCAGGTGGCGGAGAAGCTGGTGATTAGCCTGAAAACGGTAGACAGTCACAAAACGGTCATCCTGGCCGAGTGCCGCAACGCCTGGAACCTGCCGGACGGCGAGTGGCTGGATTACCGCTTTATTGCGGATAAGTTTGAGGGGCTGGTGGTGTGAGTGGAAAAGTATCGTGGGACGATTTGCTCAATCGTCTTATGTACGTGCTAGAGGACAACAAATGACAGACGAATTACCCAAATGCGACCATTTAATCCTTCTGGTAGGCGGCAACCCGCTGCCGAATGCGGTGGCGGCCCAACTTTTGGCCGCGCCAGATGCCACTATCTGGCTGCTCCACTCTGACGGTTACGATGGCGAACCAAGTACGAAAAAGACGGCCGAAAACCTGGAAGCTTTCTTACGGCAGAAAAACCCAAACTGGTCAATTAAGCCAGAACCGATTCCTAGTTCCAACAATGTCGGCATTGAAGGCCGTATCCGTGAAATCTTGAAGAAGAATGGCATTAACGGCCGTGTCGGTTTTCACTACACAGGTGGTACCAAATCCATGTCTGTCCACACCTACCGCATTATAGAACAGGTTTTGGGCAGCGCCCATCCTCGCCCGATCTTTTCCTACCTCGACCCGCGCCAGCTCGCGCTTTGGATTGATGGCTCTGGCACGGAAAGCAGCGAACCCATTTACCTTCTAAAAGAAGACCCTCTCCGTCAAAGGTTGGAAGTTGCCCCTGATGAACTGGCACAGTTACATGGTTACGAACGAGTCATTCAAAACGTAAATTGGGCCAAAGTAGAGGATACGCCAGGGCTGCTAGAGTTGTGCCAGGCGATAGCCCGATTAAACAGCACCGAAAAAGGCCATCTGGCCTGGAAGAAATGGGTTTACAAAGAGCAGCACAAAGTTCTGCCCACATCCGCTCAAAACCCTGGTTTGGAAACAATTACCGCCGCCTTCAATCAGTTATGTGGGGTCACACCGGCAACAGGCGATATGGTTGCTGCAAAATTGCTTCCCGGCAAACCGAATGTGCGTTTGACAAATTGCCGGGATTGGTTTCGGGGGCATTGGTTAGAAGAATACGTTTTATGGTGCGTCCGGCAAACAGCCAACCCATCAATTCATACCAGTGAAAAAGGTTTGAACTATAAAGCTGTCGCCAAGAGAGATGACTTTGAGTTGGATGTGGTTGCCCTGATAGGCTACCAACTGTTTGTCATATCCTGCATATCTACAAGCGTTAGAAAGGAAGCTAAAGAGCATTTGCTTGAGGCATTTGTGCGCGCACGCCAGTTAGGGGGGGACGAGGCGCGTACAGCATTGGTTTGTTGTTACGATGATCCCCCACGATTACAAAGTGAAGTGTCGCGTTCATGGGACGCTGAAGGTAAAGTGCAGGTGTTTGGCCGTGATCAATTGAGCGGTCTGACCCATCATCTGGCGGATTGGTTCCAGCAGGCTAACTAAAAGGAGATATCTATATGCGAGAAGTGACGCTTACTCAAATTGAAGTCAGTGGCATCCAGGAATATATTTTTGGCAGCAATAACCTGAAACAAAACATTGGCGCTTCCGAATTGGTCTCTCAGGCCACAACGGATTGGGTGATAGAGATTCTTGATGACCTGGGAATTGAACACAATGCCACCTGGGATGAAGAGGAACAGGCCTGGCTATTAAGCGAGTGGATGAGAGAGTTGCTGCCCGCCCAAATCATTTATTGGGGCGGTGGTAATGCACTCCTATTGTTCAGTGGTCCACCCACTGAACGGGCGATTCCGTTTACCAAAGCGCTCACACGCACAGCGATAGGACAAGCCAGAGGTTTGTCACTTGTTGTCGGCCATGAGAAGTTGGATTGGGATCAAGATGCTGCGGCCTCCGTACATAAACAAGTGCGCAGAAAAATAGCGGCGCGCAAGCTGAACCGCCAGCAGAGCGTCCCTTTGATAGGTTTGGGCGTCACAGCTAACTGTGTGTTTACCGGTTTACCGGCCGTTGGCGTAGACGAAGACGGGAGCCTGATTGCCCAAAGCGTCCTGCACAAGTATCAGGCGACCGAAGCGGGGAAGATGCGAGTACAGCGCTTGTTGCAAAGTGTCAGCGGAGGCTTTCCGTTTACCGACGACTTTAACCTGATGGGCGAGCGGGGAGAGTCCAGCTATATTGCCGTGATTCATGCGGATGGGAATGGGATGGGCGAACGTTTTGGGGCGATAGCTGATGCTCATCCGGCGGCTAAAGACAACGACAACTACTGCCGTCAATTGCGCCGTTTTAGCGATGCTGTCCAGACCAGGGCCACGGCCGCTTTGCGGGCCACTGTCCAACTGCTGGTGAATTCGGTAGACCCGAAAAATGGCAGATTTGACGGGGTTGTTCCTTTTCCCGTTGACAATGACGACCATCGCGTGTTGCCCTTTCGTCCTATCGTGTTTGGCGGCGATGACGTTACCTTTGTCAGTGAAGGTCGGTTGGGGTTGGCCCTGGCTGCTTACTACCTCCGCCATTTGGGTGAAGGGGAACCGCTGCCGGGCAAAACAGAAGGCGAAATAGGAGAGCCGCTCAACGCGCGAGCCGGGGTAGCTATTGTTAAATCCCATTATCCTTTTTCGCGCGCCTATGAACTGGCTGATGCCCTCTGTAGCTCGGCCAAGAAGAAGTTACCGGCGCTGACGCCACAGGGTTCGGGCATTGTCCTCGATTGGCATTATGCCACCAGCGGCGTCATCTTGTCATTGGGGCAGTTACGTGAGCGAGAGTACCGTTCCCAGGCCGGGCACAGCTTACTAATGCGCCCGGTACGCCTGGATGTGGGCGCACCACCGGCGGGCAGTAAGTATTGGCGTTCATGGGACAATTTCAGCAACGTAACCAGGCAGTTTCAGGAAAACAGTGATTGGTACAGGCATCGGAACAAGATCAAGGCTCTGCGAGAGCCACTGCGCCAGGGCGGTGAAGCGGTGCGCCTCTTCCGCCAGAATTATGGTTTACCCGCACTGCCCGAAATACCAGGGCAATCTATGATGGAAACCGGGTGGCATAGTGAGGATTGTGGCTACTTTGATGCGATTGAGGCGATGGACTTCTATGTGCATTTAGAGCCAAAAACCCAACAGGAGAAGATGCCATGAGCGAAGTAAAAGGGCCTTTATGGCTCAAGCTGGAGTTGTTGAGTGATGCTGCCTTTGGGCGTGGTGATGGCGTGGCCGGTCTGGTGGATGCCGAGGTGCAACATGATGCTTTTGGCCTGCCTTTTTTAGGGGGTAAGACGCTCAAGGGGTTGTTGGCGGCTGAATGTGCGGAGGTGCTGGCTGCGCTGCTGCAAGCCGACCGTCCTGATATGTCTGCCTGGGAGAGTGCCGCCCGTTTTCTGTTTGGGTCGCCAGGCAGCCGGGCTGAGGAAATAGGGTGTATGGTGGTGGGCAACGCCCAACTGCCTGATGATTTGCGGCAAAGAATTCAAGCCGATTTCCGCCCCTTGTACATGCTCTCAGATGAAACAAAACGGGAGCAGGCTATTGGTCACAAGCAGCGGATGAATCTGGAGTCGTTGACGGCGCTGCGGCGGCAAACGGCCGTTGACGAGAAAAGCGGCGCCCCCAAAGAAAATACGCTGCGCACGATCCGGGTCATTATGCGCGGGGTGACGCTCACCGCCCGGCTGGATTTTACGGAACCAATTCCCGAACGGGCACAGTGGTTACTGGCGGCATGTGTGCAGGCGTTTCACCGGGCAGGTACCAATCGCAATCGGGGTTACGGCCGTTTACGCGCTACCCTGTACGATACGCCAGCAGCCACAACACCAGTTGCCTGGTTTGCGCAATTTGTTCAGGAGGTACAACAGGTATGAAAGCAGTGACTTTTACCATTCACCTCCAGGAGCCGGTACTCACCACGCAGATACAAAGCGGAGAAGCGAATAGCGCCATTGCTTACCCATTCATCCCCGGCAGTATGATTCGCGGCGCGCTGGTAGGGCGTTACCTGGCCGGGAAACCTCTGAATCGGGAGGAGGACAAAATAGCGCCACAATTATTCCTGGACGGCACGGTTTGTTATTTGAATGCCTATCCAGCCCATCCTACAACAAAAGTCCGCGCCTTGCCTAAGCCGCTTTCCTGGTTTGTGGCGAAGGATAATGCGGGTGAACCAACGGTTGAAATCACCGATTTTGCCCATGAACTACCAGGAGACGATCCGGTTAAGCCTCCTGCCAGTGGCGATTTTGTCTGGCAAGCGGGCGATGCCGTTCAACTCATCTCACCAGATATGATTGGCCTGGTTCACAACACCAGCGACGATCCCAACCGCAAAAGTGAAGAGGCGAGCCAGGTGTACCGGTATGAGGCGCTGGCGGTTGGGCAGTCGTTTGCTGGGGTAATACTGTCTGAGAATGAGGCGTTGCTAGAAACGGCAAAGAAATTACTAGAAGCAGGTGACTTGCGCCTGGGTGGGTCACATACGGCCGGTTATGGTCGCGTCACCATCACCAACATCTCTTTGGAACAGGATTGGCGTGAGTTCACGCCTCTACCCGTTAACGGAATTGATGAGGGGATGGATGATGCGGATTGGGCCGAGGAGGATGAAGAGGCAACGGCCGTAACCGAACCCGAACATGCCATTCTTACTTGCCTGAGCGACCTCATCTGGCGTGACGAGCAGGGGCAGATTAGCGACCGTCTACTTTCCCCATCAGGTAAAAAGCCACTCACTGCCTGTTACCGCCTGCGCCCGGTTGGCGGATTTAACCGCAAATGGGGGTTACCTCTCTGCCAATCGTGGGCTATTCAGTCAGGCAGTGTTTTTGTTTTCCCGCCCGAATGTTATTCTGAGTTACAGGCATGGGTAGACCATGGTGTTGGTGAGCGGCGCGCCGAGGGGTATGGACGGGTTGCCCTGAACTGGCACAATACAGCCAAAGTTTCGCAAAGCGTGGCCCCTGTTGCATTGCCCGCGCTGAGCAACATACCTCTCTCCTCTGAATCCCATAAACTGGCGCAAGAGATGGCGAACCGGCAGTTGCAGGCGCTGGTGGAGCAAAGGTTGATCGGCCGTATCCAGGAACTAAGCCAATTTCAGGCGTTGCCGCAGACAGCCCATCTGTCACGGGCACGGCTGGCGGCGCGACGCGCCTGGCATAGAGCGGACTTGCAGGAGATCGTCAAGCACTTTGAACAGTTGTCGCCAACGGCCGTCAAACAATGGGAAAAAGCGCGACTCAATCAAAGCAACTTCAAGAATTGGATTTTGCAGGAGATCAAGCAGGTGGGGCAATTTGCCCTTGTTAATGAGTTGCCAGAAGTGGCCGGAGTAAAAGCTGACTTTTCGGAAATGCGTGACGTCACCCTGGCGCGCCTCATCGAAGGCGTTTTGCGCCAGGCGGTGAAAAAGGCCAAAGCGCGCGCCGAAGGAGGGCAAGATGGCTAAGTGGGATAGGGACAACAAGTATGGTAGTCGTGGCGTCACCGAGCGCATCTTTATTCGCGGACGGCTGCATCTGGATACACCGGCCCACTTTGGCGGCAGCGAAACCGAAGGGTCTACCGATATGCCGTTGCTGTATGACACCAAAGAAAGCCGCCGCCCACTGCTCACCGGCGCCTCCATTGCCGGCGCCCTTCGCAACTATCTGCGCGAGTATGAAAAGGGGTATCGCTGGCCTGAGAACCAGAGAGCGCCGGACAAATCATGGGCGGAAAAACTGTTTGGGCACCTGGATGACCAGCCGGGGGATAGCGCCAACAGTCGGCGAAGGCGATCTTCCGTGCATAGCTGGCTGATGGTAGATGATGCCTTGGGAGAGCCGCCGAATGTCGGTGATCCCACCGAAATCCGCGATGGTGTTGCCATTGATTCCAAAACGCGAACGGCCAAACCGGGCAAGAAGTTCGACGTAGAACTACTGTCCGCCGGCACAACGTTCGCGCTTTCTTTTGAATTGTGGGTGAATACAGCGGAACCGGGTTTGCTGGAGGCTCTGGCTGTGGCTTTGCGCGGGTTGGAAGCTGGGGAAATCGGCCTGGGTATGCGTAAACGGCGGGGATACGGCCGTTGCCACGTTTCCGGCTGGCATGTGTCTCGCTACAAAATGAACGATGCCGCCCAGATTATTGGCTGGTTGACGCATGATTTTGAGGCCAGCCAGACATTTCAGCCGGGCATTTATGGACTGTTAGGCATCACACCGTCACTCACTTCACAGAGATCAGCCTTCGATCTGCGGGCCACCTTTGCTCTAGATGGCTCCTTGCTCATCCGCTCATATGGTAATGAAAAGAGCAGTGCAGATGCCGCCCACATCCGTTCCTGGCGCCATGGGGCGGAACAACCCGTCTTGCCAGGAACCAGCCTGACCGGCGTTTTGCGGGCGCGGGCATTGAAAATTGCGAACACGCTGACGGCCGATGCTGAAAAAGCGGAAAGACTTATAAACGATCTGTTTGGCCGCCGTATCCAATCTTATGGAGATGAACCCAGTGGCAGCCGTCTACTTGTCCAGGAGATCACCCTGGAGCCGGAAACAGTTGTTGCTGACCTGGTGCAGAACCGGGTGAGCATTGATCGCTTTACCGGCGGGGCGCGGGACACGGCGCTGTTTAACGAGCAGCCGGTGTGGGGTAAGCCGGAAACACGCCTTACCATTGACCTGCGCCTGCTCAACCCCAAAGATGCCGATATTGGCTTATTGTTGCTGCTGCTCAAAGATTTGTGGACAGGAGATTTGCCCCTGGGCGGGGAAAGCAGCGTGGGTCGTGGCCGGTTAAAAGGGAAAAAAGCCACGCTGACGTTGGGGGAGACGGTGTGGCAGATGGAAGATGACAACGGCCGTCTCCAATTCAGCGGTAATGGCAGCCAAGAAGAATTACAAAACAAATATCTGGCGGCATTTTTGGAGGTGATGGGACATGGCAGTTGACACAAAGATTGATTTCACGGACTTTGAAAAAGAGCCACGCCGATGGTTTGTTAAACAGGGAAAAGAACGTGAACTGCGATTTTTCCTGGCACACGACGATGATGGCGTAATTTGGGGGCATATCGAGAAAAATGAATTGAAATTGTCCGGCGAGGTGTTTAGCGAGGTGGCGGTTCCTTTGCGCACCCTGACATTGCAGCAGGCGCGTCTTTTTGGCGAGGCGGGCGAGTTGTTGATTTGGCGCGGGCAGAAAGAGGGAGAGTGGTACGGCCGTTACCTCACCGATGATGATTTTGCCACAGAAGACATCCTCAATGAAACCCATCGCCTGTGGGGAGAAACCTCCGATCCACCAGGGCCACAAGATGGTTTTACTCTCATGCGTGACGGTGTGCAAGGCCTGCTTCACGCACCACCGCTTGAACTGGCACGGGGTGAACGCGCTGCCCTGCAAGTGCGCCATTACCTGGATTATGACGAACAGGGGCAGGCCTACATTGCCTTGAGCCGGTTGGTTGATTTGCAAAAGGCCCAAAGGCTCCGGCTTGTGGTATAATTTTATCTAAAATCAATAAGTTAGATAAGATAGGTATCACAAGGAGAAAGATTATGAGCCAGATGTATAACTCAACCCAGGTACAACAGCAGTTTGGCCGCATTATGGACCAGGCCCGCGCCGACCAGGTGGTAGTTGTGGAGCGGTATGGTGAGCCGCGCGCTGTAATTATGGATTACGGCCGTTACCGGCAGCTCTTGCAAATGGAACAAAACCTGCTGCGGGAACGGCTGCAAGCCGCCGCCGCCGCCGTGGCCCAAAGAGCCGGCCATCTCAGCGAAGACGAGGTAGACGCGCTGATTGAACAGGCGCGATCCGAGGTAGCCCAGGCAAATGAGGTCAGATGAACCGGGTAGTCATTGATACCAATACCTGGATTCGTTACCTGATCAAACCTGGCCAGGCCATTCATCGCCTAATAGAAGAGGAATGGCTGCGGGATCGTTTACAACTGGTTAGTTCGCCGGAACTGCTGCACGAATTGGCGGCCGTTTTAGCCCGCCCCCACATCCAGGCGCTCATCCAAGTGGCCGAAGCGGAGGTGTTGTTAACGGCTGTGCATTACAAAGCGGAGGTGCTGCCCCCTTTAGGCCCCATCCCGGCTTACAGCTGCGATGTCAAGGATGACAAATTTATCGCCTGTGCCGTGGCCGGCATGGCCAACTACCTCATCACGCTGGACACTGATTTACTAATTTTAGGCCAGGTGGCCCAGGTACAAATTCTGAGACCGGATGAGTACCTGGCCCTCTTTCCAGGAGAACCAGATGGCACTTAAACACACCAACCCTGCCAGGCACCGTTGGGATAAAAAAGAACGGATGGAAGTAACGGCCGTTGCCCCCTACAACTTCATCCCCCTCCCCGAAAAAATGGTTGTGGCCCAACCGCCGCCTGACCACGACAGCTACCAGCCAGAACCGGTGGCTTACACCGGCTGGATTGCATGTGAACTGGAAACCTGCTCCCCTACCTACATCCGCGGCATGTTGACGGAAAAGCAGTTTGCCAGCTTTGGGCAGGCCGGGCCAGACCAGTTGACAGAAGAGCAAAAAGAGGCAATGGCTAACTTCTTTGGTCTGTCTCAGGATGTGCCTCTCATTCCAGGCAGCAGCCTTCGCGGCATGATCCGGCAGTTGGTGGAGATTGTGGGACACGGCCGTATGCGTTACGTCTCCCCTACCCCCACCTTCACCTACCGCGCCGTCGCCGCCCAAAATGACGATCCCCTGCGTGAACCGTACCGCGAAGTGGTGGGCGCATTTGCCCGCAACGTGCGCGCCGGTATCCTGGAAAAACGGGGTGATGCGTGGTGGATTCAGCCCACGTTGCTGCCTTCTTCACTGAATCTGGCCGAAAAAGGGGCCTTCTTGAAAATAAAAGAGCGGGATATTCCGGCCAAAAGCATCCCTGGCTTGTACCGCCTGAACAGTCCTGACTATCGCCCGGCATGGCATTATGTTTCCTTTGACGTAGAAGATCGGCGCGGCAAACAGGGAATGCACACGGCCGTGACCCGTATCGGCGCCCGCGAGGCCAACCACCGGTATGAAGGTATCCTCGTCTGCTCCGGCAATATGATGGAAACGGGGGATAAGACCAACCGCAAAAACCATGCGCTGATTCTGGCAAAAGACGGCCATGCCCGGTCAGTACAAATTGATCCCCAGGCCGTGCAGGATTACCGGGATGGGCTGACGCCCTTTCAGGAAGAGTTAGACGCCTGGGGCGGCAAGGGCTGGGGCTGCCTGAAAGATGGCGCGCCCATCTTTTATGTGTCCGAAGGCAACATGGTGCGCTACTTCGGCCACTCACCCAACTTTCGTATTCCGGCCCGCCTCAACCTGCCCGGCGAAAGCCGCGCCGCCAATCCGCGCGACTTTGTGCCCGCCCATCTGCGCGAGAATCCCCAGCCAGACATGGCCGACGCTATCTTTGGCTGGGTGGAGGAACGGGAAAAAGGCACAGTAGTTGGCCCGCCGGGACAGCGCGCCGGCCGCGTCTTTTTCAGCGACGGCCGTTGTGACGCCGGGCAGGAAAACATCTGGTTGGCGGCCGAGCCGATTACGCCGCACGTGCTGTCCGGCCCCAAGCCCACCACCTTCCAGCATTACCTGGTGCAGGATGGCAAGGCCGGGCAAAACGGCCACCATCCCGACAACAAAGCCGCCTTAGCCCACTACGGCACGCCGCCCGGCGAGACCGAAATTCGCGGCTACAAACTCTACTGGCACAAGGGCGCGAAGCCGAAGATTGAGGCCAATGCTGTTGAACTGTCCCATCCCAAGCAACTAACCCGCATCAAACCATTGCAAGCCGGCGTTCGCTTTCGTTTCAAGGTGCATTTTGAGAATCTGCGGCCGGAAGAGTTGGGGCTGCTCTGGTGGGCGCTGGCCTTACCCGGCGAGGCGGGTAAACAGTACCGGCACAAGCTGGGCATGGGCAAGCCGCTGGGCATGGGTGCGGTGGCCATTACGCCGCAGTTGTTCATTACCGACCGTCCTGCACGCTATGAGACGTTATTCAGCGGCGAACAATGGCAGACAGGTGTGCAAACGGCCGACGCTCAACCGTTCCTCGACGCGCTCAACCGCTACTTGCTGCAAGAAAAAGGGCTGGGGGCGCGGCAGCAAAACATCACCGAGTTGGAGCGCATTCAAATGCTGCTGGCCATGCTGGAATGGCGCGAAGGCTCGCCGGAATGGCAGGCCAAAACGCGCTACATGGAAATTGAGCGGCCTACCGGCCGTCGTCGCTCTGACGGCCAGCCGGAAACATTCAATGAGTATAAGGAACGGCCGGTCTTACCCAATCCCTTTGGCGTCCTCTCCGGCCCGAATGTGCCTGGCCCGACGCCGGGAGGGACGCCGCAAAAACAGCCACAGCAGGTGCAACCAACAAAGCCGAAGCCGGTCGCTGAAAGCGGCCCCCGGCCGCAAAGTGTCCAGCCGACAAAACCGAAACCGGCCGCCAAAAGTGACCCCCAGCCAGGCGATTTACTCCAGGCAAAGGTTTACTTCCTGGAAAGCAACGGCGATGTTTACCTGGAGTTGGCCGGTATTTCGCCGGACAGGATGATGGGTTACATCCCTGCTAATCGCCTGGGGAGCAAACAGTACCAGGAAGGACAGGCTGCCGCCGTCATGGTATTGGCTGTGCAGAATAGGGGAGGTGAAATGGTGTTAGAATGTGAACCAACGGGCGTCTCTGATTTGCAAGGCACGGTAAAATGGTTCGATGAGCATAGAGGTTATGGTTTCATCGTGCCCGACAGCGGCGAAAGAGATGTGTACGTTCATAAGAGCCGGCTTGCCGGCGTGCAAAGGCTGCGTGAGGGCGAGCGGGTATTGTTCAAAATCGGCAAGGGCATGAAAGGGTTGGAGGCGCAAGATGTGCGCCTGGTGGACGTCGATTAAGACGCCGATTGAAATCGGCGGCTAAGAGAGGAAACCTGTTGAAAACAGGTTAGAGGCAACGTGTTTCAACACGTTTCCTGCTTTAGCCTGTGAATTCATTCACAGACAAGGAAAACAGCATTGACAGTCAAAGCAATCCGTTTAGAAAATTTCATGGCTTTTGCCGATACCGGCTGGATTGAACTGCGGCCGATCACCCTGCTGTTCGGCCGTAACTCAAGCGGCAAAAGCGCCATCATCCGCGCCCTGCGCCTGCTGCGCCAAAACCTGGAACAACCAACCGACGAGCGTTATACCTTGCGTTTCAACAGCGAGCATGGCGTAGCGCTAGGTGATTACACAGAAACGGTGCATGGCAAAGAGACAGACCGGGTGATGCGCTTCCACTTTCGTTGTGACGTGCCCGCAGCGGCCGATGCCGCGCGGCGTGAAATCAACCAGTGGCGACAGCCAAACAACTTGCCTGATATTGTCGCCGGCACAGAGGATACGCTGACCCTGGCACTGACCTTTGGCTACGATCCCCACCGGGAAGCAGAACTGGTTGGTATTGATGTGATCTGCAACTGGCAAATTACTGCTGTACCAGGTTCGCATACGCTGTTATCGGCCGTCTGGTTGGGTCGAGAGATGAGTGAGGAAGTTGGCTACGAGTGGTGGCTGGACACCGATTTACCATCCTGGCAGGCGCTTGATTGGCAGGCAACTTCCTTTCGTTTTCCGCAGAACTTTTTACCCCAATTAGAGGATGCTCCCACAGACATCTTGCCCAATGTTCTGAGCAACCTGGCGCAGAGCATCGCCATCTTCTTGAAAGGCATGGAATATCAGCCACCCATTCGTCCGGAGCCACAACGAGTTTATGTCCTGGATGAAATAGCCCGGCAGCGCTGGCGGCAGCAGGGTTGGGCGGCATTGGTAGACTTTCTTGAAGGCAACAGGCTAGACGAACCGACCGAGACCAAAATTGATAGCTGGCTGGACTGTTTGGAGTTGGGTCTACACATCGAGCCGCCAACGGAACACAGTAGTAAAGATGCCACTGTCTCTAAAATTGTCATCAAGGAAAAGGGTGCCGGGCTACCGGTGAATCTGAAAAACACCGGCTATGGCGCTTCGCAGGTGATTCCGGTCATTGTGCAAAGCGTCACGGCCCGGCAGCGCGTGGAAGAGAAAACGGCCGTTTGCGTCGTCATTGAGCAGCCCGAACTCCATCTGCATCCTCGCGCTCAGGCTCGTTTAACAGATATGTTTGTGGATGAAATTTATCAGATTGATACTCGGCAGGTTGAAAAAAAAGGAGACGAGCTTAAGCCTACTCAGGGTTATAGGGAACATAGCGACGTTAGATTTCTCCTGGAAACGCATAGTGAACACTCGTTGCTGAGACTCCAGAAACGAGTAACAGAAACGGCCGTTGGTATAAATGACCTGCAAATCCAGGGCAAGAATCGCTACCTGGTTTTGAAGGATTTAAGCGTTTATTTTATCAAAAGAGATGCTGGCGCCAGTTCCGTAGAAAGTATTACGCTTAATGAATATGGAGAATTTACCGAGTTTCCAGATGAATTTGAAACGTTTTTTGCTGATGATTTGATTGAGGCCGGTGAACTGGCAAAATTGCGCTTAAAAGCTCGCGCCAAGAGGAGAGAAACAATTGACAATTCTAGCTCTTGACCCAGACCTCTTTTGGGCGGCAACGGAAAACGGCCGGTGTAACTACCTGTTGGAAGATATAGCCCAGAAGATTCAGAATGGTGCTGCCCGGCTTGCTCTGGATGGCGCTACATTAGAAGAGGAATTCTTGGATTTATATAACCAAGTTGTTGCCGAAACTGGCGACAATGGACAACTAATCATACAGATTTATGGTCCTGTGGCCAAAGGGTTTAGAAACAGAGTTGAAGATTTAGCCTCAGATCCTGTTTGTGACAGTATTTCTGCTCTAAAGCAAACGCTTGAAGAATTCTTAACCCATAGTAGTTGTCAAGAGCCGGTAGAACCGGAATTAATCAGAATGGCTTATCGTGGTCGTCGAAAACAAAGCAATGAAGATGTGGTCATTGTGCTTGTAGGTGATGACATTCTTTGCTCGGAAGTTAGCTTGCGTTCCCGCGGATTAAATGCAGCAACTCCCCGTATTCAATTAGAAAAACTTCGTATCCGCGTACAAAGCGTAACCAATTTAGTACCGCCAGTGCGCGATCTTTTATATAAGCCCGAAGTAGAGCCATCCCACTACCACTCACAAAATTTTGAGCGAGCAGTCTGTATCAAAATGCATGCTCTGTTTGGTGCGTATATTTTCGATCCAGTGCCATTAAAGCAATTGGATTTAGCTGAGAATGAGGATATAGACGTATATTTGTATGAACGCACTGGAAGCCCACGAAAAGTGTGGATTGCCGAATGCAGGCTTTACAAAGAAGGTAATGAAAGTGAATGGATCGAATCCAAAAAAGTTAAGCAGCTTAGTGAGCGATTACCTAAAGTGAAAACATATGAAGGGCAGCGGCAAAATTGCACTGGTGAAGTTGAAATCCACGGATTATTAGTCAGCAACGCTGGCCTGATTGATCTGAAAAATTGGCAATGGTTAGTTGATCAAATGAAAGAGCAGAACATACAAGTTCATTTTTATCAGGCCATATTGGAAAGAGGATGGTCGAAATCTGAGGGAAAGCTCCATGTAAAAGAGTTGAAGCATGTTGAGGCACCATTCGATGAATCATATTATTCAGATGAGCCACGGGAGAATTAGCCTGGCTTCCAGCAGGAAATTTTGTACAGCGGGGAAAACGGGCCGTCACCCCCTCCCACGCGCCAACCCATCCACCCGTCCTGCCCAGCCGCGTTCCCCCATTGACGGCCGTTCTGCCTGTCCTGACACGTGACAAACGGTTAGCCAATCTGTTAGCTAACCAATCAGCTTTTGAGCTATATGAGTGACTAACCGGACAAGAGTTATGCCCCGCCGCAAACGCCCACCCGCCCCTGTCCACCTGTCTCTGCCGGACGAACCACCCACGCAGGCCGAGATTGACGCTATCACTTCGGCGCTGCTCAGTGCGGGCCTTATGGCTACGGACAGCATCATCGGTGACGCCGGCCGTGCCGGCGTTACCCTCATCCTCAACGGCTCGCGCAGCCAGAAGGCGCTGCGGCACGAATGGGACAAACTGCCGGAGTATGGTTCCCTCAGCCATCTCACGGCCGTAACCATCGCCCAGAAAATTGATTGGTGTTTGCGGAACGGCTGGCTGCGCTATGAACACACCCGCGACGGCATCCCCCTCCTTTTCCACACCGAGAAAGGGTGGGAACGGGTGACATGGCTGTGGGTCGGGCGCATTCTGGAGTGGTTTGCCGATTGGCAGGCAGAGGGAAAGCTGGAACAGGTATGGCCGCGCCTGGAAACGATTAACCACGAGATCAAATATATGCTGCTGGAGACTCTGCGAGAGCGGCCACAGCCGGAACTGGCGCCGGTATTGCGCGCCTGGTTTCCCCATGAAGTGCGCAAGATGCGCGCCGCCATCAACCATACGCTGGAAAGTTGGGGCGAACGGCCGTTGCCCCACCCCTCCCTTTAATGACAAACGGCCGTTACTGCCCTTACCCGCAAGAAAAACACAAAAGAGATACCGATGACTGCGACACCAAATACCTATCTTCAAGAAGCTGTTCACTTGCTCAACAACTCCGGCTTTACTAACCTTGAGAAGGTCAAAATCGGGCAAGAGTTAGCAGGGCAAACGGCCGTTGTCCGCCCCCTCCACGTCGGCCAAATGCTTGTTTCCTATCTGATTGGTGAACGAGATACCTACCATGATGTAGAGCATGAAACCCTCGTTACATTTAAGCAAAATTTGAAAACAGCGTTCAATAATAATGATTTGAAAATACTCTGTTTTGAGCTGAATATTCCTTATGAAGATTTAGGTGCGGAGACTCACGACGGCCGTATTCAGGATTTGATTGAATATGGACAGCGACACGGCCGTTTGGCCGACCTGGTTGCTTACTCCCGCCGGGAACGGCCGCATATCGTCTGGCCTCAATTGCCCATTGTTGATACGCCCGCTATCAAGTCGAAATCGGACCTGGCCATCGTCATCAGCATCAATCAACAAGCTTTGGAAACCGCAGCATCTCATCTGGCAGAAATTCTGGTGGACAGCAATTTTGTCCTTCTCACCACCACGCCCGATTACTCCAGAATTCAGTGGCTGCCTCATGACAAAGATTGGCAGCCAGCCGTGCAAGATTTCTACCAGACAGTGCAGCACAGCGCCCTGAGAATCCCTCGGGTACGGCGACATTTTTTCTTTGCTACCCTACTGCCATACGCTTTTGCCATTGGTTGTGCCTGGGGTCTGGTGCATCAAGGAGATGAACTCTATCATTGGGCGGGTTCAAGCTATGTGCGTGTGCTGACCAGTTCACGGGATTGGAAAAACAAATAAGATGATTCTCCTAAACTTTGGTCATCCGCTTACTCAAGAACAACTGACGGCCGTGCAATCAGCTACGGGGCAGGCAGCGATAGATTTGCGCGAAATAAAAACCCACTTCGACCACGAACGGCCGTTTCCCGACCAAATCACGCAGTTGGTAAACAGCCTCAACATAGACTCCCAAACCTGGCAAACTCAGCCCATCCTCATCAACCCACCCGCCCACAATGCCATCGCCGTCACTTTGCTGGCCGAACTACACGGCCGTATGGGTTACTTCCCCGCTGTCATTCGCCTAAAGCCCATCCCTGGCAGCCTGCCGCCCCAATTTGAATTTGCGGAAATTATCAACTTACAAGCCATTCGAGATCAGGCACGGACACAACGATGAAAAGGAATTACGATGGCATCACCTGATAACATATTTAACTGGGACGCCGTTAGCCACAACCTGCAACGAGAAAAGAAGGCAGCCTTGATTCATCTTATTCAAGAATTAACGGCCGTTTCTCCAACCGTGCAACAATTCTTACACGTCCGCTATCTGCATTCCCAAGACATCACCGCGCGCGTACAGCCCTATCTGAAGCGAATAGACGCTCAATTCGGGGGAGAGGAAACGTGGCCAGATTTGGGGCAGATTGCGCAAGCCATCCAGGAATACCAGTTAGCAACCCGGCAAGAGGCAGAAGGTACAGATGAACTGTACGTCTACACGTTTGAAGTTACCGCTAATTTTTTCTGGGGCATAGGCATTCATGACGTGGACCTGTTGGGCGATGTTGCCGAACTTGCCTGGCAGTGCGTTTCCCATTTTAATAATTTCCCCTCCCTATACCCTTTGTATGTAGATCGTCTGCATGCCATCGCGGCAAAATTAAGCGAACATCATTGGGAAGGATTAACCGATCCTTTCTATCAATTAGACGCGGATATGGATGATTTCGCAGAACTACTATAGGCTGCTATGCACACCATCACCTACCTCTTTATGCCATTACACGAACCCCTTAACGGCCGTCACATCTATGCGCGTGGTCTGCATGGCTTCCTCTTCAACGTCACCGGCCAGACTGACCGGCAAGAGTCGGACTGGCTGCACCACCACCCCACACCACGGCCGTTTACCCTCGTTCCCCTTTACAGCGACGATGGCTACCTGGCGGGGCTGCGCCTCTCCGCCCTTACCGACCGCGCCGCCACCTTGTTCCAGCGCACGGGGGAGTGGTTTCAGAATACAGGACGGCCGTGTCACCTGGGCGGCCGTGAATTTATCATCCAGGAAACTTACGTCGTACCCGGCCCCTCTTGGGCGCAACTAGCCCTCAGCCAGCCGACGCAGCAAATTGGGCTGCGTTTCATTTCCCCGACCGCCTTCAAACAGGGGCCGCGCCACTTGCCCCTCCCCCTACCCGCCAACGTCTTCAACGGGCCGGTACGCATGTGGCACGCATTTGCCCCGCCCATGATAACCCTGCCCCCCGATTGGCTGGATTGGTGCGCCCAAAACGTGTTTGTCACCCAACACCATATTGAAACAGCCACCGTCACCATTGACAAAAACGAACGTTTCACCGGTTTTGTTGGCGAGGTATGGTTTGAAGTACACCGGGGTGAGGATCTGGCCTTACGTGCCTGGCAGGCGTTGGCCGACCTGGCCGTTTTTTGCGGCGTGGGCCATAAAACGACGATGGGTATGGGCGCTGTGGAGCGTTTGTAACCCCGCCAGAACATTATTTCCCTGTAGAGATTGACTTCTGCCGGTGGTTTCAAGTGACGGTCACGACCAATATGTCCCGGTTGTCCCTCTCGCTTACGCTTGTTTTTCTCTTTAGGCGGGGGCAACGGCCGTAACCACCCCACCCATCTAATTCACCAGTTCCAGACGCACTTCCCCGCCTGCTTCCGTTTCCGGTACGGCAATAACCTGGCCCATCGGTGGTGCAACAGTGGGCACGGCCGTACCCGTTTCCGTCGGTACAAGTGTGGGTATGGTGGTAGCGGTGTGGGTGGGTGATGGTGGCACGGCCGTGCCCGTCATCGTCATGGTAGGGGTTACGGTGCGCGTGGGGGTACGGTCGTGACCTCCACTTCCGGCGGTTTACAGGCTGTCAACCAACAAAAAGCGCTTATCAAAAGGATTGATTTCAACCAACGATCCATATTTTCTCCAGCAAATGACGGGTTTAGAGTGTACTATACCCCTTCCCCACTCACCAATCTCCACACCCGTAAAACGTTCGCCATGCGTTTACCGTTCACCCCTTCACCTGATCCTCTCAACGCTGAAACACGGCCGTTTACGCCGCCTTCACGTTGAATTTACGGGGCACATACGGACGCTTCCGGGGGGGTGGCGTATGCTATGCAGCGAAACAACGCCGCGCCAACCATCCATTTAATACCCCCGTTTAGCTGTTTTCGGGAAGCGTTGTTGTCTCCACACCCTGATAGAAATAAGGAATAACCGACAATGGTGGAAGCAGAAACACAATCATCCGTGCAGTTTATCAACCACCTCAAACCGCACATGGCCGACAGAATTGTGCTGCTAGACGAGCCGGAAGTGATTGCTTTCAGCCAGGCTGGAGAACGAGAAAAGCGGGAAGAGATGAGCGAAGCCCTGACGTATACCCAGCGCATGGCCGGGATTGGCTTGTTAACGGCCAGTATCGGGCACGAAATGAACACGCCGTTGAGCATTATTGCCGCTACGTGCAGCAACTTGCAGCACGAAATTGAAGAGAATAACCTGAGCATGGAGCAGTTGCTCAAATATGTGACCATGATTGAGCAAAATGCCTGGCGGGCAGCGCGCATTGTGGAGGTGTTGCGCAATTATTCCTACGATGAAGAAACACAAACGGCCGTGACCGACTTGAACATGATCATCGAAGACGCCCTGACTCTTTTACAACATCAGCTACAAGGCGAATACAACATTCAGGTAGAGAGCCAACTGGCGCAAAATCTGGGCACCATCGTCTGCGACCACAACCGCCTGGCCCAGGTATTGGTCAACTTGCTGCTCAATGCCCGTGACGCCATCGGGCGCGGCGGCGGCAAAATTGTGGTGAAATCCTGGCCCGTGCCCCCTTCCACCGTCTCGCTCTCGCGGGTGAATGGGCTGCTTGCCGCCGCTCCCACCCGCGAAGAATACGCCTTCTCCGTCAGTGATACAGGCCCCGGCATTGACCCGGTCATCATCGAGCAAATCTTTGACCCCTTCTTCTCCACCAAACCCAGCGGCAAAGGCGCCGGCCTGGGTTTATTCGTCGCCAAACGTATTGTGGAACAGCATCACGGCCGTATCACCGCCGAAAATAACCGCACCGGTGGGGCGACGTTTACAGTGGTGCTCCCCCGACAATAACTCGTAATCCGTTATCTGTCATCCGAAGTCGGCTTACGGATAACGATTTACGGTTTACGGTTTACGAATTCCCCTCCGCCAATTTCAAAAAATATGCGTGAAAACGGCCGTCCCCCGTCAGTTCTGGGTGGAAAGAGGTGACCAGCCATTTGCCCTGTTGGGCGGCAACGGCCGTGCCATCCGGTAATGTCGCCAGCACTTTAGCCGTGCCCTTCACCCCTAACAATCGCGGCGCACGGATGAAAACGGCCGGGAACGGCTTGACATAACCATTATTGAGTGCCGGTACGTCCAGATCAACCTCAAAACTATCCACCTGACGGCCAAACGCATTGCGCTCCACCACGATGTCCATAATGCCCAACAATGGCTGATCTTTGCCCGCGCTGCCGCTGCTAATCTCTTTCGCCATCAAGATCATGCCAGCGCAGGTGCCCCACAGTGCCTTTTCCTGGGCAAGGGTGCGCAGCGGTTCCATCAGCCCATACGTCCGCGCCAACTTGCCAATGGACGTACTTTCGCCGCCGGGAATAATCAGCCCGTCCAGCCCATCCAACTGCTCTGGTAGACGCACGTCAACGGCCGTGACCCCCAACCGCTGCAGCATCTTCATATGCTCAATAAACGCGCCTTGCAGCGCCAATACCCCGATTTTCATACGCACCACTTTTTGTGAGCAGGTGAGGAGAGGTGAAGGGGTGATTTTCACCCACTCACCCACTCACCGCCCACCGCTCACTGCTTACCAGCCCCGTCCCGCCAACTGCTCACCCTCCGCCAGACTGCTGACGGTACGGCCGACCATCGGTTCGCCCAGGTTTTCGCTGACGCGGGCCAGGATTTCCGGGTTGTTGAAATGAGTGGTCGCTTCCACAATGGCGCGGGCGCGGTGCGCCGGGTCGCCGCTCTTGAAGATGCCCGACCCCACAAAAACGCCATCTACGCCAATTTGCATCATCAACGCGGCATCGGCCGGCGTGGCAATGCCCCCCGCCGCAAAATTGACTACCGGCAAACGGCCCAACTCTTTGGTCTCTTTCACCAAATGATATGGCGCGCCGATATTTTTGGCATAGGTCATCAACTCTTCATCCGGCATCAGTTGCAGGCGGCGGATTTCGCCCAAGACGGTGCGGGCATGGCGCACCGCTTCCACCACATCGCCCGTACCCGCTTCGCCTTTGGTGCGGATCATGGCTGCGCCTTCGCCGATGCGCCGCAGCGCCTCGCCCAGGTTGCGGCAGCCGCACACAAAGGGGATTTTGAAGTTGTGTTTGTTGATGTGGTGCTCTTCGTCGGCCGGGGTCAGCACTTCGCTTTCGTCCACATAATCCACGCCAATCGCTTCCAGGATTTGCGCTTCCACAAAGTGGCCGATACGCGCTTTAGCCATGACGGGGATGGTGACAGCGGCCATGATCTCTTTGATCAGACCGGGGTCAGACATGCGGGCCACGCCGCCGTAAACGCGAATGTCCGCCGGCACGCGCTCCAGCGCCATCACCGCACACGCGCCGGCTTCCTCGGCGATGACTGCCTGCTCCGGCGTGACCACGTCCATGATGACGCCGCCTTTCAGCATTTGCGCCAGGCCCACTTTCACTTTGAAGCTGGCCACTTCGGCCGGCCCGTTGGGGGATTTTCCATTCTCGCTCATGTGTTTACCTCCAGATGATGCGTTGCCACGAATGATACGAACTACACGATTTTTTTGCGTGTCCGTGCTACTTTCGTTTTCAGTGGACTTACGGAAACAAGTATTGTGTAACGATATTACTTGGATTTTAGGCTTTTGGTGGGGGGAAAACAAGGAAATTGGCTCTGTGCAATTTATTTCAAACGGGCGATTGATGATGCCAATTGTTATAGAGATTACGGCCGTGCCTGCTCCCATCCTTTGACGATGATTGATTATGATGTGACTATTAATGTGAATCCCATGACCTGGAAGTGATGGTCAAAGGCAAAAACACCTGTATCCACAAAAACACCGCTCATCGTTGGCCTGCTGTTTCCATTTCCGCCAGATACCGGTCATGGTTTTCTGCCAGATCGCCCAACCCGGAATCGCCTAAGCCCACAATGTCCAGCAAAGGGTCTTCGGCCACTGGCAAAGACACAATCAATTCATCAATGCTTTGCCGCACCAACAATGCGACCGAGGTGCCACGTTTGTCGGCGATGCACCTTAAGGCGCTTAACCGGTCTTCCCGCAAATAAACTTGGAACGGTTTTTTGGTTAAAGCTGACATAAATACGCCTATTTTGCTATATCCGTCTATACATCACCTATTGTGCCATGTAAACAGATGTGTATCAATGTGGTAACTTTTCCAACACCAACAAATGGGAGATGCCCAGGACGGCGCAGGGGGTTTTTTCGGCGGCGTAGAGGCTGTTTTTGATCGTTTTGCCCAGGCGGGGCAGGCGGTATTCGATGTTGTCGTAGCCGCCAAAGATGCGGGAGTGGTGGATGATGTTGACTGGCAGGCCAGCAAATAGTTTGAGCAGGCTACCTTTGGTGTAGGTGCGCACGTGGGGGGCCAGCCGGTTGCGCAGCGGGTTGGGCAGGTAGTTGACCAGGGGGATATTGCCAAATTTGTACTGCCCGCGCCAGTAGATGCCGTGTTGTTCCACCGGATACCAGCGGTTGGGGCAGAAGATGAGGACACGGCCGTGTCCCTTCACCACCCGCACCATCTCCGCCGCCGCCTGCCGGTCGTCGGCCACATGCTCAATTACCTCATTACTGAACACAAAGTCGAACGTGGCGTCGGCAAAGGGCAGTTTTTCCCCGGCGGCCTGCACAATGCCGCCGGCGGTGGGCAGCGCCTTCACCGCCCGATCATATTCAATTTCCAGGCCAAACCGGTGGGGGGTGTACGGCGCAAAATGGTCAAGATAGGTGCCCAGCCCGCAGCCATTGTCCAGAATTATCGCCCCCTCCAGGTCAATCCAGCGTCGGATCATCGCCAGCCGCCGCTCCTGCCCGGAACGCCAGACGTAACCCGGTTCCCCTCGCTCTGCCGCTTTTTCTGAATAAGACAATTTTGCACCCTTTATTATGTCAACATATTGACCATTCCAACGAGCATTTTACCTTGCGCAGAGATAGGTGGCGAATCAAACAAATGGGGTTCTACTGGATTTCGTGGGGTACGGCGTGAAACGTGATGCGTGAACGCTCTCTGGTCACGCATCACGTTTCACGCATCACGGCCTGTCAACCGCTTGAATTCCCAAAGAGCCACAAATGGGCACGTCCTGATGGGATAATTCTCCTACGTACAACGGCCGTGCCCTCCCCTATAATGCGCCGGAGCAGAATTAGGCTGGTCAGGCAAGGAGAAGGATATGAAACAACCCCTTATCGTCACCCTTTCGATTCTCACTTTGTTGTTATCGCTGACGCAATACCAGGTGTGGGCGGCACGGCCGTCAACCGTACTGGATGGTGGGTGTGGTTGTGACCATACCCACCCCTTGAATGTGTGGAAACTGGACGGCGCCGCGGCCAATATCCAGCCAGGGGACACGGTTTGCCTGGAAGCGGGCGCGCGGGCGCGGATGCGCATTGAGAATGTGCATGGCAGCGAACAAGCCCCGGTGACCATTAAGAACTGCGGCGGCCCAGTGGAGATTGAAGAAGGGCCGTATGGCATTAGCATCGGCCTCAGCAGTCATCTGCGGCTCACGGGCACAGGGGACCCGGCGCACTTTTATGGCATCCGGGCGGGCGGCACGGTGGGCGCGGGTGATCTCACCACTAATGTGGAGATCGATCATGTGGAAGTGTATGCCGCCGGCTTTGCCGGGTTTATGGTGAAAACAGACCCCACCTGTGATCCGGCGACCTGGCGCGAAAATTTCACGATGTACGATGTATCGCTGCATGACAACTACGTACACCATACCGGCAGCGGCGAAGGTTTTTATGTGGGTTTCACCTTCTACAATGGGTATGACATCAGTTGCAGCGGCCAAACCATCACCGTATATGGGCATGTGATTGAGGGGTTGAAAATGTACAACAACATTACTTACGATACCGGCGCGGAAGGGATTCAGGTGGGGTCTGCGCCGGTGGGGGCCGAGATTCACGATAATGTGGTGCAGTTGTATGGGCAACGGCCGTTTGCCAATTACCAGGACAATGGCATTCAGATTGGCGCGGGCACAGGGGGGCTGCTGTATAACAACTGGATTCAAGATGGCCCCGGCAATGGCCTGATTATGATGGGCCAGGGGGATAACGTCATTTTTAACAATGTCATTGTCAATGCCGGCGCTTACGGGATTTTTTGTGATGAACGGAGCGATCCGGTGGGTACCGGCTATCAGTTCATCAATAACACCATCGTCCATCCGGCGCTGGATGGCATTCGCATTTATGCCGATCTGATGGAGATGAACCACATCAAAAACAACATCATTGTGAACCCTGGCAGCGGCGAATATGTGGTGAAGCTCAATAACAGCGTACCGCTAGAGATGGCCAACAATCTGTTTGCCGCCACCAGCGCGGCAGCGGGTTTTGTGGATGCGGCGGCCCATGATTATCACCTGACGGCCGTTTCCCCGGCGGTGGATGGTGGGCTGGATGCTTCTGGATTTGGGGTGTATGTTGATATGGATGGCACGTCACGGCCGTATGGCCCGGCTTACGATATAGGCGCTTACGAATTTCTGCCCACTCTGCGTCTGAGCGGCGCGCCGGGTGATCAGACAATTCAACTTTTCTGGGAATTGGATACCACGCTCCCGCCTACGGCCACCTGGCAAATCTCATACACTGGCACTCCGGGCAACGAACCCTCACCCATCAGCGGTCTGGCTGCCGACCAACGCGCGTTTACGCTCACCGGCCTGACCAATTATGAACTGTATACGATTGAACTGACGGCGATGGTGGGGAACACGGCCGTTTACACAGACACCATCATCATTATGCCCACCGACCGGTTTATCTACCTGCCCGTCATACTTCGCTAAACAGCTAACGGCAAACCGATTACCGATTACCGATTACCTCATCATACTTCCGCCGCACTTCCTTAATATCCTGCCAGGTAAGAGCCTTCGGGCTGCCGGGGGTGCGCACCGGGTTACGCAGCAGGTAAGAGGGGTGGAAGATGGGCATGACAGCACGGCCTACCTGGAGCTTCTCCGGGCCGTGCCACTCAAACCACTGCCCCCGTAACTTCGTAATCCCCGTTTGCCCCAGGATAGATTGCGTGGCCACATTGCCCGTCAGCAGCATGATCACCGGGTCAACCAGCCGGATAATTTCCAACACATACGGCTTGTACGCCTCAATTTCGTCATTGGTCGGTTTGCGGAAATTGGCCCCACCTTCACCCGGCGGCATCCGAAACACCGAATTGGTGATAAACACATCCTGTTCCGGGTCAAAGTTTACCGCCTGCAAAATCTGATCCAGCAGTTGCCCGGCCCGCCCCACAAAGGGTTTACCCACCCTGTTTTCTTCCGGCCCCGGCGCTTCGCCCACGATCATCAACTTAGCCTGGGGGTTGCCGCGATAGATGACCACGTTAGTCCCGGCCTTTGCCAGCGGGTCATCATCCATCTGCATCATTTTTTGCACCAATTCCTCCAGCGACGTGTTATAGGTGGGACGCTTTTCAAATAGGCCAGGTTGCATGATCATTTCTCCGGGGTCTATTCAGGTAAAGGTTGATTACTTTCGCTCTATACGCCGGTCACGAAGTTGTTGCCAGGCGCAGCGAATATGTTTGAGCAGATGGGCATCAAACCCAAATTTGTCTTTGAGGACAATCCTATCCACGTAATCGAGGGCTTCCAGGGCACGGCCGTTACGCAGCAATTCCTCCACTTTTTCTACATCAATCTCAATTTCTGCATCATAGGGAATGGGCAATTCTTCTGCTTCACGCGGTTCAAGTTCCAAGACGCCGCCGCCATAACTTCGGCCACACACTTCCGCCCAAGCCAGGGTAAGTGAGTTGAAAAAGATGGAAGCCAACAAACGTCTATTGATTTCTGGTTTGAACCTGACCCGATGGATTGTATCAGTAGACGTAGCGCCGGCCTCGTTGATTGTCAAAAGTGGGTAGCGGTGAATCTGGCGGAAAAGGAAAGCATCAGGAATGGCGATAGAAGGTACGTCAAACCACCGCTGCCGGATACGGCATTTATAACCGCGATGGATATTTTCGCGCTCTCCCATCTGGATGTAATCTTGGATTGGCGTTGGTAGCGATGCGAATGAAGTCCCATTCAGATCAAGCAAGTAAGCAGGGTATTGTTTTGTATAGTCAACAAAATCGGCCTGGGTAAAGCGTGATGTTTTCAAGGCAGCAGTGCGGCCAATGATGGGAACAGTGTAAGGGGCAGCCTGGAGGGCGTCTCGTTCGGCTTCTTCTAACACGAAGAATTTGTTGCGCCCGGTGACGATGCCCACATCCACTTCGGCAATCTGCCCTAATTTTCTTAAACCAACTACCTGTTCGGCTTCATCCAGGGCCGCAAAAGCCGGTTCATCTAAAAAGAGAGATGTCCATTTCATGCCCTGGCGATTGTGTTTGGCCGGTTCATGGGCTACGGCCGTATCCAGATTAGGCAGGTTCAACAAAGCAGCGCCATTGGCCAATTCGATGGTGTGAATATCGGAGGTACGGCCGTTGCCTTCCCACTTTCCTTCAGCCAACAACAAGACTACTTCTTGTTGAATTTCCGGGAAGACAAGCTGTTTGAAGCCTATCAGGACAATATGCCGGAATTGTTTTGCCAACCGTGTACGCAGTTCCCCGGCGTATGTAACCTGTAATAATTCAGCCGGCAAAACCATAGCCAGACGGCCGTTCTCCCTGAGTAATTCAATGCTTAACTGCACAAACGCAGCCCAGGCATTGGCTAATTTGGTAGGTTTGTAACCAACCTCACGTAAATGACCAAATGCCAGATTGCGACTATCTTCATCAAAGTGTTGAAAACGAATAAAAGGTGGGTTGCCCATAATCAGGTCATACCCGCCATCTTTTTGCAGGAGATGATATGCGGCAAAAAAGTCCTGGTGCATCCAATCAATCTTTGTCCCATTTTGACCAAAACTAACCGCTCTTGTTTGGGCTTCTTGTAGCTCCGATTCTTGCAGTTCCACAGCCACAATTTCCGGCGTCCAGGTTGGGTGGTTGTGGAGATGCTGCAAAATTGCCACGACAAAATTCCCGTCACCACAACTAGGCTCAAGAATCCGTTGTGTATCCTGGCGAACCCCCCATTTGACCAGAAAACAGGCCAGGTCTACAGGCGTGTAATAACCGCCGCGTAGTTTACGGCCGTCAACGGCCCCCTTGTTTGCCGGAAAAGAAGAATCCAGTTGCTTAAAGAAACTGAGTTGAGCCATGGCCGGGATTATACCACACCTGCCAGACTCAATCGTGCGGGGGTAGACCTTTATATCGAGAAATGTAATGGGGATACAGCCTGTGTGGGAATCTTTTTAGGCGCAGATTTGAATCAACAGGTGGCACTAACGGATCAATTTCTCCTGACGCCGGATCCCAAACAACCAGAGACAACACCTCAGCCAGATGATCCTGATCCAATACATCTCTTCTGGTTCCTAATCGTTCCAGGGTTCTTATGATGTCAGCTTCCTGTTTTATGCCAAGCGCGGGTTTAGGAATAACGACGATGAAGGCCACAATGGCATATGGAAATCTGGTATGTACCGTTGCCGCCTCTGTTGCCAGGTCATTTACCATGTTTTGCCAGTTCTTGCCTACGCTTTTGAGGTCATTCAGTGTTTTGCTGTCAAAAACCACCCGTGGCCCGTCCGGGCGATAAGCAGCATCAAAATTCTGTGGTCGAATTCCCCCCACAATTCGTACCGGCCCAACTTCAACACAATCTGGCCGAGACGGCACAAGCGAGTTGGCGTTTGCCTTTATGACAGGAATATTGCCCAACATAACAGCCAGGGAATGAGCGAATGCTTCATCTATAAATGAAGCAAAATTAACCGATTGCTGCCTGTCAAAACAAGATGGGTTTTTCTTCTGGCCTGTCTCTGGATTGGTGGCGCCCATCCAAAGCGATCCCCATTTTCTTAACTCATCTGCTGAAATGGTCAAAGGTGGCATTTGATCAGCTAATTCCGCCATAGATCGATCACCCTCATGTTAAATCCAGATCGTCACGCATCAAACGATCAAGGGATATATGGAAAAAGTCTGATATGCGGATAAGCAAGTCTCCATCTGGCTGGCGCAACCCATTCTCAATACGACTGATCTGAGCCTGGCTGACTTCTAGCTCCACAGCTAACTGCCTTGTTGTCAAGCCATGCTGCGCTCTTAATGCCTTGAGCTTTTCCCCAATTCGCTCCATATCGTTACCCATCTCCAGGGATCAGTTTTGAGAGATACCATTTGACATCAAGGCAGTCCTGCGCTAAAATATACCAAATGGTATCAAGACGGGAGACGTAGAAATGGGCACTTATGATCATATGCAAGTATTGAATGCAAGTATTGAAGGATTATGTCGCTGGAAAAATAACAGCAGAGATGGCGGTTGGTCATATATTGCAGTACATCGAAAAGTTATATGCGGCCGATACCCACCGCTACAAACTCCAGGATCGCCTTACCAAACCTGAACAGGCCATTCTCAACCAGCCCAATTCTGTCCACTCACAATGATGTCTATTAAACCACACAGGCCATGCTTTGCCCAAACTCTGAGGACAGTGCCAGGCAAGGGCTTAATACCCCCGGCCAAATAGGATGGTTAAGTCCCTTGCCTGGCACTGCTTTTCACTCATGCCGTAGGGCCGAGACCGGGTCAAGCCGGGCGGCGCGGGCGGCGGGGTACAGCCCGGCCAACACGCCAATGAGGGCGGCAAAGGCCAGCGCCCCCAGCGCCAGCCAGGGCGGAATGACGGAGAGCAATCCCACGCCGGTTACACCCTCTTCAATCAGGTAACGGTGGGCAATATAGTCTACCAATCGCCCCAACAGCGCCCCCAAAATCAGCCCGACAAAACCACCAATCAAGCCAATCAGCCCCGCTTCCACCATAAACAACAGCCGGATTTCGCGGCGGGATGCACCCAACGCTTTCAGCACGCCAATTTCCCGCGTCCGTTCATAAATCGCCATGAGCATGGTATTGGCCACGCCCAGCGCCGCCACCAGCAACGCCAGCGCCCCCACCGACCCCAACAAGGCTTGCAGCAGCGCCAATACCTGGTTGGCCGCGTCCAGGATGGCTTCAAAGGATTGGGGGGCAAAATCCATCTCTTCGATGGCGGGAATCACGGCCGTCACACTGCCCAAATTCTCTGCGCGCACAATTAGCCGGTTATACCCTTCCGTCTCCAGCAGGTCGGGCTGGCCGAACCACCAGGTGGTAATCGCCACCCGCTCCGCCAGCCCCAGGTCAATGGTGCGGCGGCCAAAACTCTGGCGCACGCCAACGATGCGGCTGGGGAACTCCTGGCTTTCGCCGCGGGGCAGCTCCGCCCGCAACGCCACCGGCTGCCCGATCAGGTCGGCATACCGCTGGCCGGGGGCCAGCAGCGTATCCGCCAGTTGGTTGGAGAGAACGATGCCTTGCGTTTCGCCTTCGTCTATGCCTTGCCCAGCCAATACCTCATTGGCGCCGCCGAAGCTGAAACGCCCTTCGCCGCCTTCGGTGATGCGCACGGGCACGGCTTCGCCGGCGGCGGTGAGCAGGGCGATATTGGCGCCACGTGGTAAATCGAGGATGGGGGTGACGATTTTAACGCCGGGCAGTTGGCCGATTTCGCTCACGGCCGTTGGCGTTAACGCTCGTTCTGGTTTTGGTGTGGCAAAGGGATCAAAGGCGTCCGTTTCGGCAAATAACGGGTTGACGAAGATGTTCTCCAGCCCAATCGTCTCAAAATTGCGCTGCACCTCTTTTTGCACGCCCACGCCAAAAGAAACCATGGCTACCAGGGTGATAATGCCGATGACCACCCCCGCCGCCGTCAGCACATTGCGCACCGGGCGGCGGCGCAGGTTGCCCAGCGCGCTGCGCAGGATGTCGCGGAAGAGGAAATGGGGAGATGAGGACGGCGAGGACGTCGAGTTGAGCAGATGAGCAGGTGAAGGGGTGAAGGGGTGAGGGGGGATCACCTGCTCACCCCTCACCCTGCTCACCTGCTCATCTTCAACACGGCCGTCGCGCAACTTCACAATACGGTGGGCGTAGGCGGCGACTTCTTCGTCGTGGGTGACAACGATGAGGGTAATGCCTTGCTCCTGGTTCAGTTGTTGCAGCAGCGCCATCACCTCGGCGCCGGTGACCGAGTCCAGGTTGCCGGTCGGTTCATCGGCCAGGATGAGCGCCGGGTTGTGAATGAGGGCGCGGGCAATGGCCACCCGCTGCTGTTCGCCCCCGGACAGTTCGGTGGGATAGTGGTGCAGCCGGTGTCCCAGCCCCACCTTTTCCAACAGAGCGGCGGCGCGGGTTTCCCGTTCGGTTTTGGGTACGCCGTTAAGCATCAGGGGCACGGCCGTATTTTCCAGCGCCGTCAATTTGGGCAGCAAGTTAAAGCTCTGGAAAATAAAACCCAGCTGCTCGCGGCGGTGGCGGGTGCGCTGTTTGTCGTCGGCGCTGTGCAGCGCCAGGCCGTTCAGCCATAGTTCGCCGCTGCTGGGCCGATCTAGCCCACCCAGCAAATTGAGCAGCGTAGATTTGCCGGAACCGGAAGGGCCAACCAGGGCCACAAATTCCCCCGGTTGGATGGTCAGGTCCACGCCGTGCAAGGCATACACGGCCGTCTCGCCACGCATAAAGTGGCGTTCCAGGTTGGAAAGTCGGATGGGGTTGGGCATGGGGGGAGGGCGTGATGCGTGAAACGTGATGCGTGACCGGGAAAACCTCACGCATCACGTTTCACGTGATCATTGCAGGGATTCCGCTATCGCCACCGCCTGCTCTGCCGTCAGGTCGCCGCCAATCCAGAACTGGATGTCGCCTTCCGTCCAGGTGAGCAGGGTGCGGGTGGCGCTGTCGCTGGCAAAGAGCAGGCCGGCGACGCCGCGCACGGCCACGGCCGTGCCCTTACCCTCAGCTGGCGTGAAGCGGTCGGTGGCCGGCCCCTGGGCGATGGTGAAGCTGGCCCCGCCCGGCAGGCGGTACTGCTGCACGACGGCGCCGCGTATCACGGCCGTGTCCACCAGCGTGGCATTCTCCGGCAAAACAGTGGGCGTCAACAGCACCATGTCTGCCGCTGCCAATGCCTCGTCCAACGACACCGCCTCTTTTTCCGGCAGTTCCAGGTCGGTGATGTGAATCACTTCTGCACCGTCGGGAATGGCAAAGGTGAAGAGCGCCTCGTCTACCCCCTGGTTAATTTCCAGTGTGGTGGCCGTGATTTTGCCATAACCGGCGCTGCTCTGCGCCAGTTCGGCCCCCAGCAGGGCGCGGTCATCCGGGCGCAGCCAGATATTGACGTACCCACCGGCGGCGCGCACTTCGGCCGGCATCTGGTCGGGGATGGGCAGCAGGCGCAGGGTGATGGCCCGCGCTCCGTTCAGGTTGGCATACCCCTGCCGCTCGGCGGTGAAGTAGGTCAGCAGTTTGTCTACGGCTTCTGCGGCCGTTTGCGGGATTTCTTCGGTGTTGAAGTCGTGGTCGGGGGTCTCGAATTCCTTGCCTTCCATATAATCGGCCAGCAGGATGGCCGCTTCGTCAGATGTGCCGGTGAGGACGGTATTGTGCTGCGGGTGGTAGAGCCAGAAGGTATAGCCGTCGGTCACGGCCGTAATGCCCACAAATTCACCCAGGCTGGCGTCTAGCACCTGGGCGCGGAAGGCGGGTTCCCCATTTGGCCCCATGCCCAACCTGCCCCACACTTCCACCGTGCCGCTGCCCTTTTCGCCTTGGGCGTCAAACTCAAAGCTGGCGATGGCGTGGCCGTCGCTGATCGTTTCGGTCAATGTGGCCGCCTCCACCAGCAGATCGCGGGCGGAGGGCTGCAAGGCGATGGCGGCCACGGCCGTACTCGCCAGAATCAATAAAGCCGCCAGAATAATGAGGATGTTGCGATTTCGTTTCATAGGTTCTCCTTTTGGTGTTGGTTTGTAGTCGGCACTTCAGTGCCGTCAGGGGGCGATCAATCGCCTACTACAAACAATGTCTGCAAATTCCACCCCTCTCAACACCACGTGTGGGTTATTTGTGACAATTGTAGTGTAATGGGCACGGCCGTGAGCAAAATCTCATCCGATGGTCACATCCGTTTGATCCGTCAAATCCGTGATCCCATTCTTAAAACGTCCGGTGTTTGAATTGGCCGTCTACCAGCGTAGCATCAATCGTTATGTCTAGTAATTCGTCGGGTGAGGTAGTGAAAGGGTCGGCGCTGTAAATGGTCAGGTCGGCCAGTTTATCGGGCGCAATCATACCCAGCCGGCCGGCCTGCCCGCTGGTGAGCGCGGCAGCGGTGGTGAAGGCGAAAATCGTCTCCGACATCGTCAATTTCTGCTCTGGGAACCAGCCGGCGGGGCCGGGCGAGCCATCGGCGCGGCGGCGGGTGACGGCGGCGTGGATGCCCGGTAGGGGGTCAATCTTCTCTATTGGCGCGTCGGAGCCAAAGACGAGCAATGCGCCGCTGTCCAGCATCGTCCGCCAGGCGTAGCTGTGGCGGGCGCGTTCGCCCCAGTGGGCGTCGGCCATCTCCATGTCTGAGGTGGCGTGGGTGGGCTGCATGGAGGCGATGATGCCCAACTGCGCCAGCCGGGGCTGGTCGGCGGGGTGGATGATTTGTACGTGTTCGATGCGGTGGCGCAAGGCGTGATGCGTGATGCGTGATGCGTGATGTGTGATGTGTGATTTTTCTTCTTCACGCACTGCTTCATACACATCTAGCACATCATGGTTGGCACGGTCGCCGATGGCGTGGATGGTGACGCTGAGGCCGGCGGCGCTGGCGGCGCTGACCTTTTCCATCATCTCTTCTTTGTCGGTGACGACGATGCCCAGGTTGCTCGGGTCATTTTCGTAGGGGGCCAGCATGGCGGCGGTGCGCGGGCCTAATGCGCCGTCGGCAAAAATTTTGACGCTGCCAATGCGCAGCCAGTCGTCACCAAAACCGGAGCGCAGCCCCACGCCGATGGCGTGTTCCAGCCGGTAAACGGGCACGTTTTTGACGATGCGCAGCCCCAGTTCGCCCTGTTCGCGCAGGAGTTGTAAGGCCAGGAAACAGTCACGGCCGTCAAAATCATGCAGCCCCGTCAACCCCACCTGCCAGCAATGTTGCTGCGCCGCTTGCATGGCGGCGGCAATTTGGGCCGGCGTTTCGCGGGGGATGTGCCGCGTCACCAGTTCCATGGCATCTTCAAAAAGGATGCCGGTGGCCTGCCCGGCGGCGCCCCGCTGAATCTGGCCGCCGGGTGGGTCGGGCGTGTGCTGATCTATCCCGGCGATGCGCAGGGCGCGTGTATTCACCCAGGCGGCATGGCCGGATTTGTCACGCAGGCAAACGGGGCGGTCGGGCACGATGCGATCCAGGTCGGCGGCGGTGGGGAAGGCGTGGGTGGGCCAGTCGTCTATGCGCCAGCCTCTGCCTTGAAGCCAGTGAGCGGTGAGCGGTGAGCGGTGAGCAGTTTGGATGCGGGTGAGGGCGTCGTCGAGGGAGGTGGCGCCGTCCAGATTGACGAGTTGCAGGCCGAGGGCGAAGTGTTGGAAGTGGACGTGGGCGTCTACCAGGCCGGGGGTGAGGGCACGGCCGTGTAAATCCACCCATTCACCGCCCGGCCCCAGCAGGGCGCGCATGGCGTCGTCGTCGCCGACGGCCAGGATGTGGTTGTGGCGGATGGCCACGGCCGTGGCCTGGGGCTGCTGCGGGTTCATGGTGTGGATACGGCCGTTGGTGAGGACAAGTGTGGCGGACATAAGTTTCTCCTGTGAAAATAGTGGCTGGTGGCTGGTGACTTGTACCAGCCACCAGCCACCAGCTACTATTTTCATTCATGTGGGCGGGCTGTCGCCCATGTTTTCTTCTTTTTTAACCAATCACAGGTCAGGGATGGTGGCCTGTGGGTGAACGTAGGGATCATATGCAAAGGTCGCCGTCCAGACAACCAGGCGTGACGGTTCCCGGCCATACCTGGCCCACGCATAAAAATTTTCCCAAAATAGGCAATATAAGGGCAAACTGTGTATTTGTGCTAACCTCAAAGGGGGCAAAGAGGTTGCCTGCAATCAATAAGGAAAAGAGAGATGGCAATCAATGCGGCGAGAGGGCCGTTACCCGGCTCTAATATCTTAGTTACCGGCGTCACCGGCTACGTGGGTGGCCGCCTGGTCCCGCGTTTGTTGCCGCAGGGTGCATCTGTGCGCGTCCTGGTGCGCGGTGGGGTAGAACGGTTATACGGCCGTCCCTGGCAACATCAGGTCGAGGTCGTGACTGGGGATGTTTTGGACGCTGACTCATTGGCCGGCGCTTTGCAGGGCATGGATGTTGCCTATTATCTCATCCACAGCATGGGGCAGAACCCCGGCTTTAGTGAACGAGACATCCGGGCGGCGACTAACTTCTCTCAGGCCGCGGCCGCAGCCGGGGTGCAGCGTATTATCTATCTGGGTGGATTGGGCGACCCGGACAGCAAGTTGTCGGAACATTTGCGTTCTCGCCAGGAGACAGGCGCAGCTTTGCGCCAATCTGGCGTGCCCGTCACCGAATTCCGGGCAGGCATGATTGTCGGGTCGGGCAGTCTTTCCTTTGAGATGGTGCGCAACCTGACGGAGCGCCTGCCGGTGATGATCGCCCCACGTTGGCTTTACACCCGTTCCCAGCCGATTGCCATTCGGGATGTTCTCAACTATCTGCTCACAGTACTGGAGACGCCGGCCAGCACTGGACAGACCATCGAAATCGGTGGCGCGGATGTGTTGACCAATGCGGAGATGATGCAAACCTATGCCCGCATTCGTGGTTTGCGCCGGCTCATCATTCCCGTGCCCATTCTCACGCCCAAATTATCGTCTTACTGGGTACACTGGACGACGCCAGTACCGGCCCATATTGTCCGGCCGTTAATTGCCGGGCTGCGCAATGAGCTAATTGTGCGGGATGGGCGAGCGCGCCAGCTTTTTCCGCAGATTGAGCCGCTGAATTATGAAACGGCCGTGCAACTGGCCCTTAAACGCATTGACGAGGGCGACATCGAAACCCTGTGGAGCGATGCGCTGGCCTCCAGCCAGGGGGACATCAAGCCCGTCTACCTGACTCAGGAACAAGGGATGCTCATCGAACGCCGCCAACTGACGGTGCGGGCCACGCCACAGAGCCTCTTTCGCGCCTTCACCAGCCTGGGCGGCGCCCGCGGCTGGCCGCCTTTCAATGGGCTGTGGCAGTTGCGCGGGGCGCTGGATCGGCTGGTGGGTGGGGTGGGGATGCGCCGTGGCCGCCGCCATCCACAGGAACTGCGGCCAGGCGAGGCGCTCGATTTTTGGCGGGTGGAAGCAGTAGAGCCGGATCATTTGCTGCGTTTGCGGGCAGAGATGAAACTGCCTGGTCGCGGCTGGCTGCAATTTGAAGCAAACCCTCGTTCAGATGGGCAAACGGATCTGGTGCAAACGGCTTATTTTGCCCCCAAAGGGTTATCTGGCTTGCTCTATTGGTATGGTATTTACCCCTTACATGGAGCCATTTTTTCGCGCATGATTCAGTATGTGGCCAACCAGGCGCTTGTTGAATAAGGCGCCACGATTGCGTACCTCCTCATTAAGTGACGGCCGTTACCAGCACGCCTGGATTGAATTGGATGGAGACGGTACGGCCGTGCCACAGCAGCGGTTGGGGCAACACCTGGTCGGGGTCAAAGGAGACGGCCGTGCGTAAAACCAACTCATGCCCGGCTACACTGATGGGATACGGCCGTGCCCATTCGGCCGTGCCGCGCATGAAGTTAAAGGCGCGTTGCGCGGGCCAGTTCACATCCAGCCGAAAGTCGCCGGCGGCGGGGATGGGGAAGTAAGAGCCGGGTTCCGTCTGAGGGTGGCGGGGGAGACGGCCGTTGGTCAATAGCCGGATCGCCGCCAACAGCAGCCGCCCACCCCGCTCCGCCGCCATCTGCTCGGTCTGTGCGCCGCTGACGCCGTCCGGTAGGGCCAGGCTGGTTTGCAAGGCGACATCACCTGTGTCTATGCCTGCATCCATGAAGTGAACGGTGACGGCCGTTTCCGGTTGCCCCTCGTGAAATATCCAGAACAACGGGGACGGGCCGCGAAAATGGGGCAGCCGCGAAGGATGGATATTCAGGCAGCCCAGGCGCGGCAGCGCTAGCAGCGGCGGCGGGAAAATCTGGTTGAAGCAGGAGACGCAGATCAGGTCAGGGGCAACGGCCGTGAGCATGTCCAGGGTGTCGGCCTCTTTCAGGCGACCAACGGGGTAAACCGGCAGTTGGCGCTGCGCCGCCAGTTCCAGAATGCCGGGTGAGGTGATGGGGTGAGGCGGTGATTCATAATTCCTAATTCCTAATTCATAATTCCAACGAGGAGGTGAGGGGGTGAAGAGGTGAGGACGGCCGTGTTTGGGCAGGATGTAGGGTGGCAGTACCGAAGCGGGTACGGCCACACCGCACACATGCACGCCGCCGTTCAACAAAATCGCCAATGGGATGCGGGACAACATGCCCGTCATGCCAAAAAACAGCACCCGTATAGTCGCTAAATCATTCGGTTGGCCTGTATCTGTCGTCGCCATATAATCCTTGTAGAAATCAGTACGATAACGGTATATTGCGATATTAGGATATTGAGTGGCAAGCAGACATTCGATTTCTCAAAGAAATCGGATGTCTGACACGAACGAGTGGAAAATTCATTTCCATGAAGAGAAGCATACATGAATATCCCAATATCCCAATATCCTCAGAGGTAATCATGGCAAGAAGAGAAAAAACCATCTGGGTTGTAGATTGTGTCAAGCTGGGCCGCGAGGCGGAAGCGTTGGCCCGGCCGCCGTTTCCCGGTGCATTGGGACAGCGTGTCTTCAACGAAATTTCCAAACAAGCCTGGGAGTTGTGGCAGCAACAGTCTACCATTCTCATCAACCATTATGGTCTGAACCTGGCCGACCCCCGCGCCCAGGAATTTTTGTTTGAACAAATGGAAGAGTTCTTTTTTGGTGAAGGCGCGCAAATGCCAGATGATTGGACGCCGCCATCGGCTGCGCCGCGTAAGAAGTAATGAGTAAAGGGGTATCGGTGATCGGTTATAATTCCCTTGTTACACTATTCACAATCTGATAGTCAAAGAAGGAGACGTCCATGTCTGTGATAAATGAGGAAGGTAGTCCATTTGTGGCGATTTTGGCTGGTGAGGAGCCGGGCGCGGTATTGGCTCGTGATGAGGCAAAGCGGTTTGCGCTGGTGAAAAGCTTGCACCCAGAAGGGGCCATTCACTGGCTGGCCATTCCCTATGAACCCATTGCCAGCATTGAAGAGCTAGAAAAAACTGACCGGGCGCGGTTCCTGGAATTGATGGAGTTTGCCATTGCTCAAACCCAGGCGTTGGCAGAGCAGTACCCGCTGCTTGAACGCGGGTTTACCATCAAGTTCCATTGTGGCGGTTACGAAACAGTACGCCACGCGAAATTGCATATATTATCGGTGGAGTAAGGGGGCGTGACGAGTGACGAGTGACGAGTGACGAGTGACGAGTGACGAGTGACGAGTGACGAGTGACGAGTGACGAGTGACGAGTGACGAGTGACGAGTGACGAGTGATCAGGCTCCTCACGCATCACTCGTCACGTTTTCTATGGCCCTGGGGTGGGTGTGACAAGTACATACCCTTTAGGTACTTCTTGGGTGTATGGCATTGGCGTGGGCGGGATGGTGTCCGTGAAGATGACCTGGGTAAACCCCAATCCTTCCAGGAAACTGCGCATGTAATTTTGGGCGTTGAGATTGGCGGTGGGTAGCAGGCCGGTAGCCAATGCCTCTTCGCGCAGCCGGGCCTCGGCCACACGGCGGACTTCTGTCTCCATTTGGGCGTCAGCGCCAGCTAACAGGCCGGTACTCCGGTGGGCGACATACGATTTTTCATTGTTTAGCGCCGGCAGGTCGTCAAAGATTTTGGCAGGCGGCAGGTAAACCATGACGGTTTGCGGGTCAATCACCTGCACGTTGTCCGGCGTCATTTCGGCAAAATCTACCCCGGCAACTACCTTGCCATGGGCTACAAATATCAGATTCTCGCTCATCACGCCCCACAGAAGGTTGGTATCACCACGTTCGGCCGTAATCACCTTTTCCATTTCGATGGAGGCGGTTTCTAAACGGGCCAGGTTGTTGATTTCGCGGACGATGGTGGTGTTGCTGGGCAAGATAACGGGGGTGGCGGGCACGATCAACTGCCGGAACATATCGCCCAATGGCTCGGTGACGGTTTTGTCTACCTTGTTGACGGTGACGATGACGGTGTAGGCGGCAAAGGAGGCCAGCACAAAAAAGAGAATGAAAAATAAGTACATTAATTTGCGTAACATCGAAGCTCCTGTGTTTCGCGGTTCACTTTCAGATTTGATGATAGATGCTCCAGACATAAAAATACCTCATGCAGTGTGTAACGCCAACGGCCGTGACCCGTTGCGTTTATTTATCAATACCTCATGTTCAATTGTCCGTTAAATCTGGAAGCGGCTCCTACACACACAGCAGCATTACAGCCACAAAGACTCCCCCTGAGGCTGCCCATTCATAAAATTCTCAAAATAGTAATAGACCTGACAGGTTTCCCAAACCCGTCAGGTCTCCAAAATCAACCGGCGTAGCTCCAACCCACATGGGGCAGCGATAACGTGTCGGTCACTTCCCCTTCTTTGAGAACGCCGCCACCCACGATTTCACCTACCAGCAAATCATGGTCGCCGCCCACGTCAATCATTTGCGTCACGCGGCATTCCACATAGGCAGCGGCCCCTTGCAAGATAGGGCAGCCCGTTTCCGGCGCCGGCGTATAAAGGGCTTCAGCCATTTTATCCGGCCTTTTGGCGCGCCCTTTGGTGAAGGGCATCATCGCTTCCTGGTCTTCTTTGCGGAAGATGTTGATGGCAAACACGCCGCCTTCGCCGATGACCTGATGGGAATATGCCTTTTTTTGCAGGCCAATGACCATCAGACGGGGGGTGAAGGAGGCTTGCATCACCCAATTGGCAACCATGGCATTTACCTCATCGCTGCTGCGCGAGGTGATGCTGTAGAATCCATAGGGCATTAAGTGTAAGGCGTCTTTTATGGGATCGGTTGACATAACAATTCTCCTGGTAATGGTGGCTGGTGGTTAGTGGCTTGTAGTTTGCACCAGCCACCAGCTACTAATCACCAACCACTATATTTTAGTTTAGATTAGCAAACCTGAGATAACGGGAAACTGGACAATAGTCCAGTTCGAGGAGCTGATATGCAAATTCCGGCAAGAGTGCCCGGTTTGAAGCTGTTGACAATTGGATGGGTGGCGTATGGCGTGATATGGATCGCGCCGGAGGGGGTGTTGTGGCAGGCGGTGCTGTTGGGCGGGTTGACAACGGCCGTACTGCTGGCTTACCTGGTGCAAAAAGTGGCTGGTGGGCGGGTGGTGGCTGTTGGCTGGTGGTTAGGGGGCACGGCCGTGACCGGCGCCTTGTTTGGTGTGTTAACCGGCCTGCTCACCCTCTTCTTCATGGCCCTCAAAACGGGTCTGCACGCCCATGGCCCGGAATTTACACCTGCCGAGATTAACTGGGTGCTGGCGCAAATGCCATTGTGGACGGCCGTTGGCCTGCTGACCGGCGCCGGGCTGGGTTTGGTGGTGCTGGGTGCGGTTGATAAACAGTGAGCGGTAAGCAGGGAGCAGAAGGCCCTGAACGGCTGCCGCTTTTAGGTTATTTGCCCGCTGCCGCTACCTTGCCTGATACCCTCTGTTTCTGATAGGCTGGGCGACGATAGGCTGGGCGACGCAAATGATCTTTGGCGTCATCTACTCGCAAAAATCACTCTTTTCTCATCCTTTGTGCCTTTTGTGACGGATAGAAAAAATTGGCGCGGCAGGCTACCCTTCCATCATGGCGGAAGAGGATACTTGCCGGGTTTTTTTGATTGGTGATTCCCTGTTCACTGAATCGCTGGCGCAAATGCTGGCCGAGGCGGAGAAGGTGCAGGTGGTGGGCATGGCCGTCTGGCCCCAGTACGATTTCACGGCCGTGACCCAAACCCACCCCCAGGTCATCATCCTGGCCGACGCCGGGCAGCATCAAAACACGGCCACCACCCTGCTCACCCAATTCCCCGATATACCCATTATCCAGGCCGACCTGAACCGGGATTACGTTCAGGTCATCACCAGCCGCCGCGTTCATGCCCGGCGTACCGATTTACTGGCGGCCATTCGAGAATTAGTGGCTGGTGGCTAGCAGCTCATACCAGCTACCAGCTAAGGAGTTTCCTATGAACCTATCCCGTCGAGATTTCCTTAAATTGAGCGGCGCGACCGTGGGCGGCGCGGCACTGGCTCATTACCTGCATTTGCAGATGCTGGAACCGGTAAACGTGGCCAACCCATTGGCCGCCTACCCCGACCGGGGTTGGGAACAGATTTACCGCAACCAGTACGCCTATGACTCTTCCTTTACCTACGTCTGTTCCCCCAACGACACCCACGCCTGCCGCCTGCGTGCCTTTGTGCGCAATGGCGTCATTTTACGTTCGGAAACCAATTATGACGTGGGTAGTTACAGTGACCTGGACGGCCGTACCGCCACCGCTCACTGGCATCCCCGTGGTTGCAAAAAGGGGCAAACCTTCCATCGCCGCGTTTATGGCCCCCACCGGCTCAAAGGCCCCATCATGCGCCAGGGCTGGAAAAATTGGGCCGACGACGGCTACCCCTACCTGGATGCCGCCAACCGGGACAAATACAAATTCACCTCACGCGGTACAGACGTGATGATCCCCATCTCCTGGGAAGAAGCATATCGCTACATCGCCCGGGGCATGATCGCCATTGCCACCCACTACTCTGGGGCGGAAGGAGCGACCCGCCTGCGCGCCGATGGTTATCCCGACGAGATGATCGCGGCGATGCAGGGGGCCGGCACGCGCACCTTTAAGTGTCGCGGCGGCATGGGCTTGTTGGGGGTGATTGGCAAATACGGCATGTACCGTTTTGCCAATACCCTGGCGCTGCTAGACGCCAACGTGCGCGGCACAAACGAAGAAACGGCGTTGGGTGGCCGCCGCTGGTCTAACTACACCTGGCACGGCGACCAGGCCCCCGGCCACCCCTTCACCACCGGCCTGCAAACGTCAGATTGTGACTTTAACGACCTGCGCAACACCCGGCTGCACATTCAATGTGGCAAGAATCTGGTGGAAAACAAGATGGCCGAGTCACACTTTTTCATCGAGACGATGGAGCGCGGCGGCAAAATTTACACCATCACGCCGGAGTATTCGCCGCCGGCCACCAAAGCGGACACCTGGATTCCGATACGGCCGTCTACCGACACCGCCCTTTTCCTGGGCATCACCAAATGGATCATGGACAACGAACGGTACGACGAAACCTTCGTTAAACAGTTTACCGACTTCCCCCTGCTGGTACGCCTGGATACGCTCAAGCGGCTGCATCCCCATGAAATCTTCCCAGACTACACACCCGGTCTGGCGGAAGATGGCCCCAGTTTCGCCCTGCATGGTCTCAGCCAGGAGCAATATGAGCGATTGGGTGATTACGTGGTCTTTGACGAAACCAAAGGAGAACTCGCCCCCCTCACCCGCGACGACGTGGGCGAACGCATGGTGGATAAACGGATTAACCCCCGCCTCTCCTGGTCAGGCAAAGTCACTCTACTGCCCACTGAAGAAGGTGGCGAGGGCGAAGAAATCGAGGTCATGACCCTCTGGGCCATGTATGAAGAACATTTGCAGGAGTATGACCTGGATACGGTGGCTGACATCACCCACGCCCCCAAACAACTCATTCAGGAAATGGCCGAAGATATTACGACCATGGGGCCGGTAGCCATTCATATTGGCGAAGGTATCAACCACTGGTTCCACGCCACCCTGGCCAACCGCGCCCAATTTCTGCCGTTGATGCTGACGGGCAATATCGGCAAACCGGGAGCCGGCTGTTACACCTGGGCCGGCAACTACAAGGCCGCTTTATTTCAGGGGTCGCCCTGGGCGGGGCCAGGCTTCAAAGGGTGGGTGGCCGAAGACCCGTTTCACCCCAGTCTGGATGATACGCTCGACGGCAAGGATGTCCATGCCCACAGCTATGCGATGGATGAAGAGCCGGCCTATTGGAATCATGGCGACCGGCCGTTGATTGTGGACACGCCGAAGTACGGCCGTAAAAACTTCACCGGCGCCACCCACATGCCCACCCCCACCAAGGTCATCTTCCACACCAACGTCAACCTGCTCAACAACGCCAAGCACCACTACGACATGATCAAAAACGTCAACCCACTCATTGACCTGATCATCGCCGTAGAGATTGAGATGACGTCCAGCGTGGAATATGCCGACTTTGGCCTGGCGGCCAACTCCTGGGCCGAATTCACCGTGCCCGAAATCACCGCCTCCTGTTCCAACCCTTTCCTGCAAATCTGGAAAGGGGGCATTCCGCCCATTTACGATACACGGGACGACGCCGTCATCCTGGCCGAAGTAGCCGCCGCTATTGGCGACGAGATTGGCGATTCGAGATTTAGAGATTACTGGAAGTTTGTCCTGGAAGGGCGACCGGAAGTGTATATCCAACGACTGCTGGACATGTCCGTGCCCACACGCGGCTACAAATACGAAGAGATCATGGCCGGCAAATATGGTGAACCGGGCGCGGCGCTGATGCTCTTCCGCACCTACCCGCGCATCCCCTTCTGGGAACAGGTGCATGATTCGGAGCCGTTTTTCACCGACTGCGGCCGTTTAGCCGCCTACTGTGACATTCCCGAAGCCATCGAATACGGCGAGAACATCATCACCCACCGCGAAGGGCCGGAAGCAACCCCTTACCTGCCCAACGTCATCGTCACCGGCAGCCGTTTTGTGCGCCCGGACGATTATGGCATCCCCGAAGAGGAGATGGGGTGGGACGAGCGCACCGTGCGCAATATTGCCAAACCGTGGTCGCAGGTGAAGCAGACCAGCAACCCGCTGTGGGAACAGGGTTTCCACTTCTACTGCCTGACGCCCAAAACCCGCCACCGCGTCCACTCTTCCTGGAGTACGGTGGACTGGACGATCATCCTGGACAGTAACTTTGGCGATCCCTACCGCGTGGACAAACGGCTGCCCGGTGTGGGCGACCACCAACTGCACATGCACCCGCAGGCGGCCAAAGACCTGGGCATTGAGGATGGAGATTATGTGTATGTGGATGCCAACCCGGCCGATCGGCCGTATCGCGGCTGGCAGGCGGATGACCCCTTCTACAAAGTCTCTCGCCTGATGCTGCGTGTCAAGTACAACCCGGCCTACCCCTACCACATCATCATGCTCAAACACGGCCCATTCATGGCCACGGAGAAATCGGTGCATGCCCATGAAACGCGCCCGGATGGGCTGGCGAAATCCGAAGGCACCGGCTACCAGGCCAACCTGCGTTATGGCTCGCAGCAGTCGCTCACCCGCGACTGGTCTATGCCCATGCACCAGACCGACACCCTGTTCCACAAACAAAAAGTATTTACCGCCTTCATGTTTGGCGGTGAGGCAGATAACCATGCCCTGAACACGGTGCCCAAAGAGACGCTGGTGAAAGTAGAAAAGGCAGAACCGGGCGGTCTAAATGGCGTAGGTGTGTGGGAACCGGTCAATTCTGGGTTTACGCCCGGCCATGAAAATGCGTTTATGGAGAAATATATGGCCGGGAATGTGGTCACCGTTTCTGGACAGGAGTAATTATGTTTGTAGTAGGCACTTTAGTGCCATCAAACGGCGATAAATCGCCTACTACAAACAACTTGAAGCAAAAACCATGAACAGCATCCCGTTACCCATGCTTGACCAACCCATAGACCTGGGCGTCCCCCTGCCCGCGCATGAGGAAGACCCCTACGAACTGGTGGGCATGGTCATCCCCGGCGCCGAAGGGCAAACCGAAGCCATGGCCCAGGCATTGATCGAAGAGTTCATCCTGCTCGGCTGGAAGGAAAAGCAGCTGATGACCCTTTTCACCAGCCCACTTTACCTGGGTACTCACCGCATCTACCAGGAAAAAGGGGCCGCCTGGGTCCAGGCGTTGATTCATGATGTTTACACACAGTGGGGTTTACATAGCAGTCCTAAATAAGTAGTGATTGGAGGAGAGGCTTCAGCCGATGTTCGCCTAAAGGCTCTCCTCCGACTCTCCACATTTCAGATAGGGTCGCTATAGGAGATCGAGCAATTCTTCAGGCGTCATATGGGCCTGACGAAGAATGGAACGCAAAACATCGGGCGGCAAATCGCCGGGATGGACGGGTACAGTGACAGAGAGATTTCCCCTCCGCAATCGCAGATGGCTCCCTTTTTGGCGTACTCTCACAAAACCAGCCCTCTCCAGAGCAGCAATCACCTGGCGAGGCTTCAAAGTAGGAAGGCTAGGCATAAGTATGAACGGCTACATCAACCTTAAAGCGAAACACCTCAACGATTCTATCTGGGGTAAGTTGCCGGGGATCGTCATCATGGGGCACAGGGCGGAGGTAAGGAAGCCCATCTTCAATGGAACCTTCCATGTGCAGCGTAGCCGCTTCCAGCAGCATGGCTTTCGCCTCTTGCGGAGTAGTACCCATTGAGGCTACATCCAGCTCTGGGCATAGTGAACTGTAGCCATGATCTTCTTTCAAGATTAAACCGGTAAAGGTAAACATGAAACCACCTTTATTAACTCTTTCACCATCACCAATAATCGTGTGGGTAGTAAGTATAACACACCCACACTCGTTGCACGGAGGTTCTTATGGCAGAAGTGTATAACTGGCAACTCGGCCGGCCGATGGAATATATCTATGAAGAAGCGCACCCCAACAGGCAGTTTGCGGCGATTTTCAACATCAACCGCTGTATTGGCTGCCAGACCTGCACGGGGGCGTGTAAGGCCACCTGGACTTTTTCCAAAGGGCAGGAGTACATGTGGTGGAACAATGTAGAGAGTAAGCCCTACGGCAGTTACCCCAAGTATTGGGATGTGAAAATTTTGCAACAGTTGGATGAGGCGCATCAGGCGGTGGGCAAAACGGCCGTATGGGACCCCACCCAAACCGGTGAACAATCCCCCTACGGCGTGTATAACGGCATGACCATTACCGAAGCGGCCGGCCAGACGCAAAACGGCAACCAGGCCCTCGGCTACCTGCCCACCGACCATGAATGGCAGGCGCCTAATTTCTACGAAGACACCGCCACCAAATACCAGGGGGACAGGCTGGGCATCTCCACGGAAGGGGCCGCCCTGCCCGTTCACCAGACCTGGTTCTTTTATTTGCAGCGTATTTGTAATCACTGCACCTATCCGGCCTGCGCCGCCGCCTGCCCGCGCAAAGCGATCTACAAACGCGAGGAAGACGGCATTGTGCTGATTGACCAGAGCCGCTGCCGGGGCTATCGCAAATGTGTGGAGCAGTGTCCTTACAAAAAATCCATGTATCGCGGCACCACCCACACCAGCGAAAAATGCGTCGGCTGTTACCCCCGCGTGGAAGGCAATGATCCGCTGAGTGATGGTGTACCCATGGAGACGCGCTGTATGGCTGTCTGCCCCGGCAAAATCCGGCTGAATGGGCTGGTAGATATTGCCGAAGATGGTTCGTGGGTTGAAGACCCGCAGCACCCACTTTATTACCTGATCCGGGTGGAGCAGATTGCCCTGCCGCTTTATCCCCAGTTTGGCACGGAGCCGAACATTTATTACATCCCACCGCGGTGGGCGCCACGGCCGTATCTGCGGCAAATGTTTGGCCCCGGTGTAGACCAGGCCATTGAGCGATATAGCAATCCCTCCCGCACGGTGCTGGCCTTGCTGCAACTGTTCCGCGCCTCGCAGAAGATGGTCTTCCGCTTTGAAATTGAAGAAGGGCCGCTGGTGCGCGAAGTAGAAAAGAACGGGCAGCCCTGGCAAATGTACGATGATACCGTCATTGGCTTTGACGCCCAGGGGCGTGAAATCGCCCGCCTGAGCGTTGTTGAACCGATGATTGAACGCGGCGCGGAGCGACTGAATTCAATTTAGTGTTTGTAGTAGGCGCTTTAGCGCCTGCTGAGGGCGCTAAAGCGCCTACTACAAACTGTTTTCAGGATAGTGATCATGAGCAAAGAAAACGCGATTCGGCGGGCGCAGGTGTATGGCTTTCTGGCCGATGCTTTTTTGTACCCGCGTGAGAATTGGAGCGAGGATGTGGCTTTGGTGGCCGGTATTGTGGCGGCAACTGGCCTGCCTATAACCTGTTTTGAGTTACGAAATTCGGCGCGCGCCTTACAGTTGTTGGCTGCTTCATTGGCTGATTTACAGGCGGCTCATCGGTGCGCTTTTGGCGTGGCCGGGTCATTGGGTTATGAAACAGAATATGGCTTGCCGCACGAATATCGCCAGAGCCAGGAAATGGCCGATATTGCCGGTTTTTACCGCGCCTTTGGTTTTAACCTGGGTGGCCAGAGGCGGGAACGGCCGGACCACATCGCTGTGGAACTGGAATTTATGCACGTTATGGCTTTGAAGGAAGCGTATGCCCTGGAAACGGGTATTCCCGAGCATGTGGAAATATGTGCGGCGGCGCAGGGAAAATTTTTGCAAGACCACTTAGGTCGGTGGATTGGCCTCTTTGCTCAAAGTGTGGCCCACAATCTAAATGCGCAACAGGGGCCTGAGTGCCACTATGCCACACTGGCCCAATTTGCTGCCGATTTTGTGCAGGCGGATGCGGCCCGCATGGGTATTGCTCTCAACCAACCGGCATTGGATGACGTGCAGCATACGCCGTATGACGCTGATTTTTCCTGCGCCGATTGCGCGGTAGCCGGGTTGGGGGAGCAGGGGTTCATACGGGCAGATATGGTTCGTAATCCGTAATCTGTAATTCGTAATCTGATGGTTCACGGATTACGGGTCACGGCCGTACAAGGAAGTGAAACATGATGACACGATCTCGACTTTTGTTCCTCGCCCTGCTGGCAGTGGCCGGGGTGTTGACCTTTTTTAAGATTCCGCTGGCGAGCAGCCAGGGGGTGACGATTACGGCGGCAAAGATAGAGGGGGCGCTGCCGCTGGATGATGTGACGGCCGTAGAATGGCAAGATGCAACGGCCGTGTCCGTTCCCCTCTCCGCCCAAATTGTGGCCAAACCGATGTTCCCGCAGGCCAACGTCAAGGCGGTGGATGTGCGCGCCTTGTACAATGACGCGCAGATCGCTTTCCTGGTGGAATGGGCAGATGGCACGATGGATGACACGGCCGTGCGTGTGCAGGATTTTGCCGACGCTGTGGCTATCCAGTTTCCCCTAGTGGAGGGGCAGCCCTTTTTCTGCATGGGGCAGCAAGGCGGCAACGTCAACATCTGGCATTGGAAAGCAGACTGGCAGGCGGGCATGGACGGCCGTCAGGATGTGAACGATGTCTACCCGGACATGTACGTAGACGGCTACACCTTTGCCGATACCGAAGCCGGCGCGGCCGCGCCCGTCTCTTCCTACACCGACATCAACTATGTGCCAGCTATGGCCGCCGACAATCTGTTTGCCGCCCCCACCTATGCCTCGCCGGTGGAAGATTTAATCGCCGGCAGCTTTGGCTCGCTCACCTCCCAGCCGATCGAGATGCAAAACGTACAGGGTCACGGCGCTTACGCCGATGGCAAATGGCGCGTTATTTTTGTGCGCGACCTGGCCTCCCCGCAAGGGGAAGATGCCCAGTTTGCCACCGGGCAGGTCTATTCCCTGGCCTTTGCCGCCTGGGATGGGGCTAATGAGGAGCGCAATGGGCAAAAATCCACATCACAATGGGTCTCGTTGCAGTTAGGTAGCATCGCCAGCAGCCCAGGCGCAACCGGAGCCGCCCCCGCCGCTGGTAGCAGAGGATCATCGGCCAATGCGCTGGAAGGAGTACCTTACCTGCTGGTACCCATGTTCCTGGTCTTCGGGCTGGTGGTGCTAGCCGGGATTGGTTTTTGGATTCTCTCTAAGCTACCGGAGAAGAAGTGAACATGGAAAAGCAACAACTCTTGTTTAAGTGGCTGGCGCTGACGGCCGTCGCCGAATGGCTGATTATGCGGACGGCCACGCGGGCGGCCATTCACATGCCCAAATCGCCCGCTTTTATTACCGTTTATCAGGGTCTCAACACGGTGGGGCAGGTGGCGGCCACGTTTGTGGGGCTGCTGGCGTTGGTGTTGCTGGTGGACATTGCCTGGCACGGCCGTCAGCAAATCTGGCTCTCTCTCTCATTGGTCGGGCTGGCGCTGTTGAGCGTGTTATTTCTGGTTGTTGTGCCGCCAGCGTGGTTGGCGTTGTTGTATCAGTTGTTGGCAGTCACGGCCGTGCTGTTGATTTGTACTCGTGTGCTATGGGGGCAGCGTGTGTCAGGAGGAGGGAAGCGGGGTTGGCAGGGAACGGCCGTTGGGCTGTTCCCTGCCTTAGCTTTGCTCGCCGGGTTATTTGTGCAACTGTGGCCCAATCTCTACGCCTTACTCGGCTGGCCTGGCCCCCCGCCGTTGACCCGCTTTTTGTTTAATTTGGGGGAATTGTTAGTCGTAGTGACCGTCTTCATTTGGTGGTGGTGTTACGGCCGTACTCGTTCCTGGATCATCTGGTTGTTAGCCGCCATCCCTGCCCTGTTGTTTGCCCTGAGCTTCTGGCGTGACCCGGCCATGACCGGCATCCTCACCATCTGGTCTACCGGGTTGACGCTCTTCCTGCCCTGGCCGGTGTATGCTTTGGCCCTCTGGCTGGCCGGCGTGACGGTTTTGGCAACCTGCCGCACCGTCCCCGCGATAGCCTACGCTATCCTGCTCCTCATCGCCGCCGGCTACACCCCCCAGTTGAGTTCCCAGTTATTTTGTGCGATCATCGGGCTGTGGCTGCTGGCGCGGCCCGAAGCCGTTTCGCCTTCGCCGTTGCCCTTCCCCGCTGCCACCTTTGTCCACCACCGACAACCCGTTGATCAGCCACTAGAAAACAAACTGCTAACTGACCACCAATGAACTTACTAAAAAACCTACAGAGGCACGGAGACACGGAGGATTTTGTTCAGAGAAAACTCTGTGCCTCCATGCCTCTGTGGTGAGATTTTTCAGACTCACCGACAACCGATTACCGATGACTAATTACCTCACCCCTCTCCTCGAACAATCCGCCGCCCTGCACCATCACCTCTGCCCCCGGCAGGTATTGGGTGTGCGCATGGGCATCCTGGCGGGCAAACTGCTGGCGCTGGAACTCCCGCAATCAAAAAAGCGACTGCTGACCATTGTGGAAACGGACGGCTGTTTTACCGATGGCGTCTCCGTGGCCACCAACTGTTGGGTGGGGCGGCGCACCATGCGCGTGGAAGATTTGGGCAAGGTAGCCGCCACCTTTGTAGACACGCGCACGGAAACGGCCGTGCGCCTCTTCCCCTCGCCCCTGGCCCGCCAACTGGCCCCGGCCTATGCCCCTGAAGCCCAAAACCGGTGGCAAGGCTACCTGCTCGGCTACCAACGACTACCGGATGAAGAACTTTTCCTTTTCCAATCAGTGCAGCTCAACATTCCGGTCAGCCAACTCATCAGCCGCGCCGGGGCGCGCGTTATTTGTGACCGGTGCGGCGAAGAGATCATCAACGAGCGCCAGGTAGTCCAGGGCACAAAGCTGTTATGCCGTGCCTGCGCAGGAGGAGGATATTATGCAGCAGTAGAGGGAAGCCAGACGCAGACTGCGGTTCTTCTTCCGGCGGATCTAATCTGATGCGACGTTTACGATTGGTTTGTGTGTGGGAGAATGATGACACTATCTGGCGCTGAAGATGAGAAGAACCCGTTTGGGCAGTTAATCGGGCTGCAATTTGCCAGTTGGGGAGATGGAGAAAGCGTCTGCCACCTGGAGGTAGCACCGGCTTTGCTCAACCCCAATGGTGTATTGCATGGGGCGGTCGTCTACACGATGGCCGATACGGGCATGGGCGGCGCGCTGGTCTCGGCGCTGGATGCCGGGCAGGTCTGCACCACAGTGGAGATCAAAATCTCCTACTTTCGGGCCGTGGTCGCCGGTACGCTGCGCTGCCACTCTCGCGTGATTCACCGGGGCAAACGCATCGCCTTTCTGGAGGCGATGGTGTATGACGAAGATGCCCTGATTGCCCAGGCAACGGGCACATTTGCCATCAGGTAATGGCCCATACATATCGTTGAACCAAACGGCCGTGTTTTCTTACCGGCTACAAAAATTCCCTACTTTGCGCTGGTGCAAAGACAACCACAACCCGCCATACCACAATATCCAGATGACAAAGCATACCCGGAGGCAACGCTTAATGAAACGAAAGTTGACGGCAGTTTCTATTCTGTTTGGCGGGTTGGGGTTGGGTTGGGTTGTTTTTCTGGCGTTGGTGGGCCGAACGCAAGCTGGCGCGGGCGGAACCACCTTTCTGCCGCTCATCCTCTCCCCTTTGAATTATGACATCTTGTTGGACGGGGCCGCCTTTATGCCTCATGTGCTGGCGGTGCAAACGGGCACGGCCGTCACCTGGAAAAATGGCGAGTCCAGCCCACAAACCATCACCGCCGGTCTGGGCGCGTTCACCTCGCCGGAACTGCCACCGAACGGTTTGTTTGACTGGCCGGCCACGGCTGCCGGCATTTACACCTACACCACCGCTGCTGATGGTTCCATCGAGGGCGCGCTGGTTGTTTCCGAAAATGGGATGGCTGACTGGTTTAACGGCCGTACCCCCGCCCAGGCCTATGCCGACTCCTGCGCTGGCTGCCACGGCGCCGACCGCAGCGGCGGCATCGGCCCCGCCCTGCTGCCCGGCGCACTGACCGAAAATGACCCTTTTTACTTTGACACAATCAAGAACGGCCGTCCCGGTACCATTATGCCGCCCTGGGGCAATTTAGGATTGCGCGACGAAGAAATCTGGCTGCTGCTAGGGTTCCTGCGCAGCGAACCGGAAGATACCAGCGTTACCTGGGACATGGACGACATCCAGGCCAGCCACACCGTCCTGATAGACGAAAGCACCCTGCCCATCACCCCCACCCACAGCGGCAACCTGGATAACCTGATGCTGGTCACCGAGCGGGAAGCAGAGCGCATCGCCGTTTTTGATGGCAACACGCACACCCTGTTGGGGCGCATCCCCGCCAGCTACCGGGCGCACGGCTATGCTTTTGACCCCACCAATGACCGTTGGGTCTATAACATCGGCCGCGATGGCTGGCTGTTTAAGATGGATTTGTACACCTTGCAGCCGGTGCGCAAAGTGCGCGTGGGGCTGGATTCACGGGGGCTGGCGATTTCAGACGATGGCAACTATCTGATTGCCGGGAATTACGCGCCTTATACGGCCGTCATCCTGGACGCCCACACCCTGCAACCGCTTAAAGTGATTGCCACCGAGGGGTATGACCCAGACGGCCGTTGGGTCAAATCCCGCGTGGCCATCACCAGCGACGTAGCCCCCAGCCTGGTTGGCTCCTACTTCATCATCGCCCTCAAAGAAGCCGGGCAGGTGTGGCGCATTGATTACAGCCAGCCTGGCTTTCCCATCACCAAATTAGAAAACGTCGGACGCATCTTGCACGATGGTTTCCTCAGCCCGGACAACAGCCGCTTCTACCTGGCCTCCCAGGAAGATGACCGCATGGCCGTCATTGACGTGGCCAACTGGACGCTGGTTACACAGATCGAAACGGGGGACACGCCCCACCCCGGCTCCGGCGCCGTCTGGTCAGCCAATGGCCAGGAGTATGGGGCCACTGTTCACGCCGGTGAAGGGCTGGTAACCATCTGGAATCTGGCCGATAACCAGATTGCCGCCCAGATTCCCACCAGCGGCCCCGGCCTCTTCATCCGCGCCCACGAACAAAACCCCTACGTCTGGGCGGATACGATGTTCGCCGCATCACCCCACCAGATCTATGTGATTGATAAGGAAACGCTCACCGTCACCCATGTCATCACCGACGGGTTGATGACGCTTCACCCGGAATTGACCGACGACGGCCAGTTTGTCTACATTAGCGACTGGCAGGGGGAAGTGGTGCGGGTATACAATGCCCACACCTTTGCCCTGGTAGCTGAGTTGAGCGGTCTGACCACACCCACCGGCATCTTCAACACCTCGCGCCGCTATGAAATGTTGGGGCATTAGTATATTATCCCGGAAACCGAGAGTTTCTGGGATAATGATGATATGAGAAATCGCTCGCTGCGGACACAGTTAGGCATCATTTTTTGGGGGTTTCTCCTGCTGGTTGTCAGTTCCGTAGGGGTGACGTTCTGGCTGGTGCAAACGCAGCAGAACGACGCCGCCATCATCAATCTAGCCGGGCGGCAGCGGATGCTGGCCCAGCAAATGACGCGGCTGGCGTTGACGGACCCGGCCAACCCGGAACTGGGTGAAACGATTGCCCGCTTTGACCAAACACTGCGGGCGCTGCTGGATGGGGGTGAAGTGGTGGATAGGTACGGCCAACCTGAAGCGGCTTCGGGCCGTACTCTCCTTCTTCCTATGACCACCGACCCCGCGATCCGGCGACCTCTCCAGGACGTGGCGGCCTTTTGGCCTCTCTTTCAAACTGAATTGACGCCGCCCGTCAATAGCCGCCTGTTGGAATCAGAAACGGCCGTGCTGCTCGCCCGCCTGGATGCCGTCGTCAGCGCCTATGAAGCCCAGGCGCGGGCAAAAATTGCCTGGTTGCGGGGGGTGCAGGCCGCCTTTTTGACGACTGCCTTTTTGCTGTTGGCCTGGGGCTACTGCCTGGTGCGCCGCCAGCTTCTGCAGCCATTGGCTGCCCTGGGGCAGGCGGCGCAAGACATTGGCGCCGGTAAGCGAGAGGAACCGCTGCCGGCACTGCCAGCTAACGAACTGGGGCAGTTAGCAGAGACGATGGAAACGATGCGCAGCGAAATCACGGCGTATCAAACTTCGCTGGAACAGCAAGTGGGTCAGCGCACGCAGGAATTAACAACCGCCTTTGAATTCAGCCAGGAAATTGTGCACCAGTTAGATGCTGATGTACTGTTGCCCTCGGTGGCGCAGCGGGCGCGCGATTTGCTGCTGGGCCAGGCAGTTTCGGTATGTGTCTTGGCTGGCGATGGGCATACGCTGGAACTGGTCGCTGGCAGCGGCGCAGGCAAAGAGTATCTTGGTTTACAGCAGTCTACCCGGCGGGGGATTGCTCTGCCCGTCATCCAACAGCATCAAACGGTGATTACCGAAGGAGGCTGCGCGAAATGCAGCTTCCTGCACCATTTTCCAGGTACTTCGTGTATGGCCGCGCCCTTACAGGTTGGGGAGCGGACGCTGGGCGCGCTGTGCGTGGTACGGCCGCAGCAACCCTTTGACGCCAACGAGAGCCGCGCCCTGACGCTGTTGGCCAATGCGGCGGCTGTTGCGCTGGAAAATGCCCGGCTGATTGCTGCCGGTAAAAAGCAGGCTGAGGAAAACGCTTCCCTCTCCGAGCGGCAACGATTGGCGGCCGAGTTGCATGATCATCTGGCGCAGACCCTGGGGGCGATCAATTTGCAGGTGGGGATGGCGGCGGAATTGATCCACAGGGGGGAAAGCGACACGGCCGTGACCCGCCTGAAAGAGATGCAGACCAATCTTCAAAGCGCCTATACCCAGGTGCGCATGGCTCTCACCGGGCTGCGCGACCCCCTGCCAGAAATCGGAGATTTGCGGCCAGAAGTGCAATCGTTACTGGCAGATTTTGAGGCGCAATCGGGCCTGCCGGTTGAGTTGATCATCAAAGGGGAAGAGGAGGTGGCGCTGACGGCCGTTAGCCAAAAACAAGCCCTGCACATCCTCCGTGAAGCCCTCACCAACATCCGCCGCCACGCCCAGGCCTCCCGGGTGCAGATCACCATTGCCAGAGAAAACGGCTCGGTCATTTTCCATATCCAGGATGATGGCAAAGGGTTTGACCCCAGCCAGGTACACAGCTCCAACCATTTAGGGTTAACCATCATGCAGACTCGCGCCGAACGCAGCCGGGGGCAATTGACCATTCACTCTATGCCCGGGCAGGGGACGCAGGTTACGGCCGTGTTCCCGGCTAAACCGGCTAAAAATCACCAGTTGGAGGGTAGATAATGCCTGCTTACCCTGCCCGTATTTTGCTGGTTGATGACCACGAACTGTTCCGCGAAGGATTAGCCGGGCTGGTCAATGCCCAGCCGGATCTGGTCGTCGTGGGGCAGGCAAGCGATGGCCTGGAAGCGCTGACTATGGCCCGTGATGTACAGCCCGATTTGATTATTATGGACATCAACATGCCTATTTGTGATGGCCTGGAAGCAACCCGGCTCATTCGGGAGGCGCTGCCAGAGGTTCGCATCGTCATGCTCACCGTGCATGATAAAGACGAGAAACTATTTGCGGCCATCAAGGCCGGGGCCAACGGCTATATGCTCAAAGACACCAGTGCGACCGATTTTTTGCGCGGCGTTTGTGGCGCATTGGGCGGCGAAGCAACGCTGCCGCCCAAACTGGCAGCCAGTCTGGTAGAAGCGTATGCCCGGCTGGCAACCCAACCTTCCCACCTGATACCCGCCGAAGATGAGCCTGACCTGACCGGTCGTGAACTAGAGGTATTGTATCTGGTTGCTACCGGCGCCTCCAATCAGGAAATTGCCGAACAACTTTCTATCAGTTTGCATACCACCAAGAGCCATGTGCGCAGTATCCTGGCTAAACTTCATGCTGTCAACCGCCGCCAGGCGGCCCGACTGGCGGCCCGGCGTGGTTTGCTATAGCCTCCCTAAACGAGTTGTGAATGGAGGGGGGGTAGCCGATGCGGGATTCGCCTAAAGGCTCTCCTCCGACGGCCCACATTTCAGATAGGGTCACTAGCGGAAAATGACATCTGATTATGGCAAAGAGCTGCCCAATTTTGTTTCTAATGCTTTCAACGCCTGTTCCAGGTCAGCCTGGCGCAAACTGGTGGTTACGTCGCCGCGGGTGCGTTCCAAGACGGCGCGCACGGTGTCGGTGCGGCGGCGCAGACCACCGGTGATGCTATCGTTGAAGTCAAACGTAACCAACAGGCTATAAATCTGATCCATCTCATCCAGCAGCCGTTCGGCCTCGTCGCTGTGGCCGTGGCGGATAATGTCTAAAATGCGGCGGCGTAGTTCGGTGGCGGCTTCGGCCAGCCCGTTCAGCCAGGTGGCGCCATCGGCAGCCAGCGCTTCCGGCGTGGGCAGGGGGCGGTTGCGCACCAGGGCATAGGTGAGGTGAGCCTCCACTAACTCTTTCACGGCGTCCTGGGTATAACCGGCGTAATAGAGATTGGGGTACGGCCGTATACAATCCGTCAACGCATTCGTAGCTGCCTGCGCTTCCGCAATCAGGCTTTCCGCTTTATCCCACTCCTCCCGGTGAATGGCGCGAATAGCGCGGGCGCAAATGCTAATCAGCTGCCGCGACTGTTCATACGCCTGGTTGCGGGCGTCATTCATCCGCTCCATTTCCTGGCGGATGGTGTCGGTGATACCGTCTAATTGGTCCATAGGGTTGTCCTTGGTGGGTGAAAGTAATGATGTAATTGAGTAATTGAAGATCGCCAATTACCCAATTACTCAATGACCTACTCTTCTTTGTCTCCCCCCTCCGGTGGTGGAAAGCGGAAAAATTGTTCGGCCAGATTGGTGGGCAGGCGGATGGGGCCAAACTGCTGTTCAAAGGTAGCCAGACTTTGCGCCAGAGCGGTGTGCAGCATTTTGGCGTGCATGGGGGACATGATGATGCGCGACAAAATTTTGCCGCGGGGGGTGCGGGGTAGCACCTGGGCAAAGTCAATGATCACTTCCGCCGGAGTGTGGCTGATGAAGGCAACGTTGGCATAGACGGCTGTTAACTCTTTGGGCATGTCAATGGTAATTCTCTGCGGCAAGGGTGTGAGTGGTTGGGGTGTTTCGGGAGCAGGTTGTTCTGACATGGGCGTCTCCTATGGAATTAGGAATTATGAATTAGGAAGGATGAATGATGAATTTCATCCCTTTCGCTAAAGATACTCCATCTGTTCTTTTTTGAAAAATGCGCGGGCATGTTACAATGTGCCAATTCTTTTGCAAACGCACCGCAGTATAACAAAATTGAATGGATGGGGTGGTATTCGCATTTAGAAAAGTGAAAACGCGCTGAGAGCAACTCAGCGTCTGACTGAACATTAACAATCGAATGAAGGCAACAAATCAGGCCGGTTTGGGTCGGTTTTTATGCTGTTTCTTGTCCCGCCGGTGCGGTTTGAAGCGCTGGGGGCGGGTACGCGGCTTGCCGGTGGGCCATCCCGGCGAGTTTCGGCGCGTTTGCACGGGTCGGGTAGGGCTGCCAATCTGCGCAAAAAGCAATCCGATACTGCCCAAAACGCGCGTCGGCGTGAGACGGGTCAGTGGTTTTTGCCAGGGCAGTGGCTGATCGCGGACAACCTCTCGCGCCAGATAGAGTTGCCAAAAGGCGGCTTCCACCGCCACCCCAATGCTACCCCTGCTCAATTTTCACACTCGCGCCAGATAGAGTTGCCAAAAGGCGGCTTCCACCAGCCAGGTCCAGCAGTCACAGCGTGTGGAAGCTTGCAGGTTGGGCAAGGTCCAGTACAACTTCTGCTTGCGAAAGCGAATGCTCGGTTC
>JABFFZ010000009.1 GCA_013112725.1 Chloroflexota bacterium | reverse complement strand
TGCACTGGGTATGGCTGGCGCAACAGTGTATGTAACCGGGCGGACAGTGGAACCAGGAACCGGGGCGGATGGAATGCCAGGTACGGTAGGGGAGACGGCCGACCTCGTCACTCAGGCTGGTGGCAAAAGGATCGCTGTCCGTTGTGACCATACCATTGACGCTGATGTGGAAGCATTGTTTGCTCAGGTAGCTGACGAACAGGGGGGCTGGACATTCTGGTGAATAATGTGTGGGGCGGCTACGAGAATATTGATAATGATGAGGTCATCTGGCCTGCCCCGTTTTGGGAACAGCCGTTATCCCGTTGGGACAATATGTTTGCGGGTGGGGTACGGGCGCACTAAACAGCCAGCCGCCTGGGAGCCAGATTGATGATTCCGCAGCGCCAGGGTCTCATCGTCAATATCTCCTATTGGGCCGGGCAGAAATACATGAACAACATCATGTATGGGGTTTCCAAATGTGCCACTGACCGGCTGGCCAAGGACATGGCGCATGAATTGCGAGAGTATGGCGTCACGGCCGTCTCCCTCTATCCTGGTTTGGTGCGCACGGAACGGGTGTTGGAAGTCGCCGAATGGTTTGACATGAGCAACGCCGAGTCGCCGGAATTTACGGGCCTGGCGATTGCTGCCCTGGCAGCCGATTCCCACCGACTGGAAAAGAGCGGGCAGGTGTTGGTGGCGGCTGACCTGGCATTAGCGTATGGGTTTGATGATATAGATGGGCGGCGGGTACGGCCGTTGACCCTGGAGACTGCTTGATCGGGAGTAGTGCCAGGCATAGGGTTAGGACTTACGCAGACCTGACAGGTTTTCTCCTGTAACAACCATAGAACGAATCAAAAAACCTGTCAGGTCTTTTTGCATTTTGCGTAAGTCCTAAGGGTGTCAGGCCTGGATGATCCATACTCTGCTGCCCTGTGTCTGGCACTTCATTTACGGGTGATTATTCTGGTTATGCTCCACGTCAAACACGTGTGAGTGCATGTTGGCAATCCACTGTTTGCCTTCTTGCGTTTTGCGCAGGTAACGCAGCGCGTCCTGGATGTGGGGGCTGACCACGTTCCAGTAGAAGAGGGTGAAGTTTTCGCGCATGTGACCGGGGCTGGCATAGCCGATATTTTTGTTTTCGCCGATCTCCTGAAACTCATAGTAGAGGGCGGGGATTTTGCGCAGGTAGTCGGGGTCGCCTAGCTGGCCGATGAAGTCGGCAGCGCGGACCAGCCCGGCAAAACCGGCGTTGTCTTCGTGTTTGCCGTCGTCGGGGATGGGGAAGCGGGTCATTTCGATGTAGGAGGCGATGATGGTCGGGTCCACCCCGGCCAATGAGCCGCTAAATCGTTCCTGGATGAACAATTTACTGCGGTCTACATGGTAGCGGGTGAGGGCGGCGTCGGTGCTGCCGGGGGGGATGGTGATGGTTTCTGTGCCGATGCCGGTGGCGTAACGGCCGTCGCCATCCAACCGGCACACCCCGCGCACATAACCAATATCATGGCAGAGCAGCGCCATCATAAAATGGAGCCAGTCGCGCGGCGTCACGCCCCCTTCGGTCAAATGTTTGCCTTTGAGAATGGCCTGCCCCACCAGCGTGACCATGATGGTGTGGTCTACATTGTGGTAAAGAGCGTCAGAATTGGCGATGTTCTCCAGCGCCAGCCGCCCCGTCCATTCCAGGATATTGCCATATTGTGGCTCCAATAAACTGTACGTTTGCTGGTACGCGCCCTTTAATTCTTTGACAAAATGCTCAATTACGACACTTTGCAGATTAATCATCATTTCATTCATCCATTACATCATCACAAGATTCCCCTTTGGGGTGTGTGTACGTTACTTGGCTTGCCGGAGATTGTCTAGATAAACTGGTTACAGTTCTCATTTTTGGTGGTGAATTTTACGGCTTGCTCACAAGTAGAAAGACCTGACAGGTTTCAGAAAACCTGTCAGGTCTGGTTGGCTTAGTGCGTAAACAACCGCAATCCACTAAAGATGAGGGTCATGCCATATTCGTCGGCGGCGGCGATGATATCTTCGTCGCGGACGGAGCCGCCGGGTTGGATGATATAGCGGACGCCGCTGCGGTGGGCACGGTCTATGTTGTCGCGGAAGGGAAAGAAGGCGTCGGAACTCAGGGCGACATCTTGCAGTTTGTCCAGCCAGGCGCGGCGTTCGGCGGGGGCGAGGGGAGCGGGGATTTCGGTGAAGAGTGCTTCCCACGACGGCCGTTCCACCTCCCCAATTTCGTCCAATACATACAAATCAATGGCATTATTCTTCACCGCCCGTTGTATGCCCTCTTTGAATTGGAAACCGAGTACATGCGGATGTTGGCGCAGCCACCAGTTATCCGTCTTGCCGCCCGCCAGCCGCGTGCAGTGAATGCGTGACTGTTGCCCCGCGCCCATGCCCACCACCTGCCCGCTGACGGCGTAACAAACGGTGTTCGATTGGGCGTATTTGGTGGCAATGGTCGCCACAATCAGGTCGCGTTTGGCGCTGTCGGGCAGGTCGTGACTGGCGGAGACGATATTGGTGAGCAGGCTGGCGTCAATGCGGGCGTCGTTGCGGCGCTGTTGAAAGGTGAGGCCATAAACCTGGCGTGTTTCCAGCAACGGCGGCTCATAATCCGGGTCAATTTGCACAATGGGGTAGCTGCCGTTTTTCTTTTTGCGCAGCAGTTCCAGCGCTTCCGGTTCGTAGGCGGGGGCGATGACACCGTCAGAAACCTCGCGGTTGATCAGGCGGGCGGTCACTAAATCAACCGGGTCGCTGAGGGCGACCCAATCGCCGAAGGAGGACATGCGGTCTGCCCCCCGCGCGCGGGCATAGGCGGTTGCCAGGGGGGTGAGTTCCAGGTCGTCCACAAAGTAAGCCTGGGCTTCGGCGGGGGTGAGGGGGACAGCAACGGCCGCTCCTGCCGGACTCACATGCTTGAAGGAGGCGGCGGCGGGCAGGCCGGTGGCGGCTTTGAGTTCCTTGACCAACGGCCAACCGTGTAGAGCGTCTAATAGATTGATGGTGCCCGGCGAACCATTGAGTACTTGCAGCGGCAGTTTGCCGTGCATGGTGTAGAGTTGCGCCGGTTTTTGGTGCGGGTTGATGCCGTAACGCAGCGGTAACTGGCTGTGGGTGTGACGGAATTGGGCGCGCAGATAGTGGCTGATGGCGTCGTCGTACACGGCCGTGTGCTGAAACGCCTTCAGCGCCAATGCCTGCCGGGTCTCCAGGCTGGTATCACCATGTCCTCGGATTTCGGCCAGCGCCGGCTCATAATCGGCCGGGTCGCAGAGGACGGTGACGCGCTCATGATTTTTGGCCGCTGCCCGCAGCAATGTCACCCCGCCAATATCAATTTGCTCAATCGCCTCCGCCAATGTCACCCCTTCCTGGGCCACCGTTTGTTGGAAGGGGTAGAGATTGCACACCACCAGATCAACATTGGCGTAGCCCTGCGCCGCCAGGTCGGCCTGGTCGCTGGCGCTATTGCGGGCCAGGATGCCGCCATGCACAGCCGGATGTAAAGTTTTGACACGGCCGCCCAGCATTTCCGGCGCGTCGGTCAATTCGGCCACATCCTGCACCGGCAGCCCGGCTTGGCGCAGGCTGCGGGCTGTGCCGCCGCTGGCAATCAGCCGGTAGCCCAGCTGATCTAGCCCTTGTGCCAGTTCAAGTAATTTATTTTTGTCCCATACTGATAGGATTGCTTGTTTTGCCATTTTCCTCTTCCCTCGGTTATTTTTTGCAAACCAATATCGTAGGGGCGGGGCAGGCGGGCAGGGCCTTGTCTGTTTGCCAGCACCTTGTCTCCCGCCTGTCTCGCCCCGTTGGAGGACATTGATGAATGAGGGGTGAGATGGCGCGGGACGGTGTTTCGCGTTTTGGCAGCGGTATTGCCGCGCCATCCCGCCCCTACAACATTAAACCTGGATGACTTGATCCCGGCCGGGGCCGACGGAGATGTAGGTCACGGCCGTTTCCGTCTGCGCCGCAATAAATTCCACATAATGCCGGGCATTAACGGGCAGGTCGGTCAGCGTGCGCGCCCCGGTCACGTCCTCTTGCCAGCCGTCCAGAATTTCGTAAACGGGCTGGCACTCTGCCAGCACGCGCAGGTCAGTGGGATAATGCGCCAACTGTTCACCAAACCGTTCATAGGCCACACAAACCGGCACTTTTTTCAGGCCACTGAGAATATCCAGCTTCGTAATCGCCAGTTCCGTCAGGCCGTTAATACGCACGGCGTGGCGCAGCAGCACCACATCCAGCCAGCCCACGCGGCGCGGCCGTCCCGTGGTCGTGCCATATTCATCCCAGGGATTGGCCCCCGTGCCCCGCAGCCGCACCGCCTCGTCGCCGCTCAATTCACACGGAAAGGGGCCGCTGCCGACACGGCTGGTAAACGCCTTGGCCACGCCAATCACTCGCCGCACCTTGTTTGGCCCCACGCCCAGGCCGATGAGGGCGCCGCCCGCCGTCGGCCACGAACTGGTGACGTAGGGATATGTGCCGTGATCCAGGTCAAGAAATGTGCCCTGCGCGCCTTCGGCCAATACGTCACGGCCGTGCCGCAGTGCCTGGTCAATCAATACCGAACCATCCACCAGATACGGGTGCAGCCGTTGGGCATACGCGGTGAATTCGGCAGCAATGGCCGCACTATCTAGCGGTTCCGCTCCATAAATCTTCGTCAGCGTCTCATTCGCCCCCTGAATGTGAATTTCCATGCGGTCGGCTAACCCTTCGGGGTCGTCAAATAGCTCCGCCCGCAGCCCTACGCGGCTGGCCTTATCGGTATAGGCCGGGCCAATGCCGCGCAGCGTGGTGCCAATGGGATCGCTGCCCCGGTGGGCTTCTCTGGCCTTGTCCAGGGCCACATGCGCCGGGGTAATCAGGTGCGCGTTGCGGCTAATTTTTAGCCGGTGCGGGCCAACGTCTACGCCGCGCGCCGCTAACGCCTCCATCTCACGCAGCAGCACCGCCGGGTTGATGACGGTGCCGTTGCCAATGAGGCAGATCACACCCGGATGAATAATGCCGGAAGGGATGAGGTGCAGTTTGAAAATCTCCCCGGCGACGGTGACGGTGTGCCCGGCATTGTCACCGCCGCTGTACCGGGCGACGATGTTGGCCTGGGCGGCCAGCAGGTCGGTGATACGCCCTTTTCCTTCATCTCCCCATTGTGCGCCAATAATTATATCAAGAGCCATCTTTGCTTCTCCTCAGTTTTTGTGGCTGGTGGTAGGTTGTTTGTTGTTACTTGCTGCTCTGGCATATCACCTTTCGGGCAGGTGTGCCAATAGATTATAGCAAAAATTGAAGCGTTGATCTGCGATGTTATAGCTTTTGCAGTAATTGTCGCGTAGTTTCAATTTCGGGGAGAATGTTCAGCCGTTCAAATTGGCGTAATGCCTGGGTAATGGTTTGCACGGCCGTTTCTCGTTCCCCTTTTTCCGCCAGCAGCTCACCCCACAAACGCAGCGCATGCGCCTCCATAAAGCTGTCTAAATTATTCGCCGCCACTTGTTGCGCCTGCTGCAAGTACACTTCAGCGTCGGGCAGATTGTGCTGCGCCCGGCGTACCAACCCCAACGTGTACAACGCATAGGGGTAACTGTTTGGCTCCTCCAACGCCAGTGTCTTGTGAGCATACAGTTCTGCCCGTTCCAAATTACCTACGGCGTAATAAGACTCGGCCAGATTAGCTGTTGTCAGGCTGGTGTAATAGGGGATTTTGGCGCGCTCAAAAAACGGCAATGACTTTTCCCCAATGGCGATCATCTGCTCATATTCTCCCGCCTGAAAATGAATGCCTGCCAATGAACTGCGCGCTTTTTCCCAGCTAAGCCGATCCCCAATGCGCTCATAGTAGTCGAGCGCAGCCTGTAAATGAAGCCGCGCCTCTTCCAGCTTTGCCTGGCGCAGCAACACATTGGCCAGGTCACGGTTGGTCTGTGCCATGCCCGCCTCATAATTGATGCTGCGCGCCAGCGCCAGCGCCTTGTGATAAGCCAGATATGCCTCATCAAAATTGCCTTGTTGCTCCTGAATTAGTCCCTGCAAATGTTCGGCCGTATACTGTGCCTGCCGCACCTCTTGAATTGCTTCCGCCATGTGCCACTGTTGAATATGAATAAGTGCGCGCTGCTGGCGGAAACGCACCATCTGTTCCATCAGCCGCGCCAATGTTGCCAGACCGTCTTCCAGCTTTTCCAGGGCCGCTTCTGGTTGGCCCAATGTGTTCAAAAAGTTACCGCGCAGGAGTTGGGCCTGCACGGCCGTTTCACTATCCCGTGCCCAATTAACCATATCCAACACCGTTAACCCCTGCTCCGCTTCCCCGGCCAGTTGGTACAACTCGGCTTGCAATAACGTCAACGCCTGTGCTTCCGCCTCTGGCAGGCGGCGTGGCGAAAGCGGGGCAAAGATAGCCAATGCCGCCCCTGCCTGCCCCCGTTTGATCTCTTGCTGGCGCACGGGGTACCACACCTGCACGGCCGTTGCCGGTTCACCTCCCTGGGCAAAATGGAAAGCGGCAGCCGTATACTCGCCCCGTTCAGCGCGAATGGCGGCGGCAGCCAGGTGCGCCTGCTCGCGGATAGCGGCGGGCAAATGGGTATGGTCCGCCAGTAACAGATCACGGATGATGGGCAACAGCGCGACTGCTCCCTGGTCATCTCGTTGCAGCAGGTGGCGGGCGGCGAGCGTTTCCAGCACGGCCGTCCGGTCGGCAAACGCATCTGCCGGGGCCAGACTGCGGAAAACGGCCAGCCGTTGCAAGACAGTTCGTTCGGCCCCGGAAAGCGACTGCCACAGCCGGGCAAAGAGAGTCTGGAAGACGGCCGTTTTCGGCAAACTGTCGAGTACGGCCATCAGCGTTTCCTGTTCAGACTGACACATCGCCGCGCACAACCACATCATCCGCGCATTGCCATCCGTGTAAGCGTGCAGTCGCTCCGCCTCCTCTGGCCGGAAGGCCACGCCGCTTTGGTGCAGCAGCTTGTGTGTTTGCGCCAGCGTCAGCCCGGTCAGCGCCAGATGTTCATCTGCCAGGATATTCACGCGCTGCCCCACCAGTACCAGGGGTGACAGGCCACGTAACCCATCAATAAAAGAAAGCAACTGCTGTTGCTGCGCTGTCATCTTCTCCGGGCCGGCCGCCAGATGATCACATTCATCCAGGCAGAGCAAGGGCGGGGGATGCATGGTCTGTAAATCACCCCGCACCTGTTCCAATGCCAGCGGCAGGCTGTTCATTTTGCCGTCATCGGCCACCAGTTGTAGCCATAAACCAGATGCGCCCTGTTGGTGCAAAAAGTAACCCAATGAAAAAAGCAGGCTGGCTAACTGGTCATTCAATGTGGGGCGCAAAGTGAACCAGAAGACGGGCTGAGCCGGCCACTGCTGTGCTACTGCGGCCGCCAATGCCGTCTTGCCCACTCCCCCCATGCCGGTGATAGCGATGGTCTGGTTTGTCTGCAAACGGGGCAGGCAGCGGGCAATGAGATGGTCGCGGCCAATCAGTTGGCCGCTGAGTTGCGGCGGCTGTTCCAGGCGCAGCGTGGGTTGCAGATGGCGAATGAGCGCCTCGGCCAATGCCTCGCGGGCGGCTTTGAGGTGGTTGAAGTAGGGGCCACGCCCCACGCCCAGATAATCGCGGATCGCCTGTTCGCTGTCGGCAGGCGGGTGCGCCCGCGAACGGAAGAAGCGGCGTAGGTAGCGCAGTTCTAGCAAGAAGAAGTGGTATTGGTTGCCTTTGTTGCCCTGTTCGAGGCGGGCGTTTTGCACGGCCGTTTCCAATTCATCCCGCGTTTTGGGCAATGGGCCATCCCATAAGTTGTCGGCAGCCGCATAGATGGTTTGTTGTAAGACCTGGCCCCGGCCAACGGCCGTGTCTGCCCCGGCCACACCTTGCAGAGCAGATCCCAAAAAGTACGGTGCAGCCAATGGCGAGTTTTCGCCCAACCATTGGGCATCTTGAAAATTGTTTAGCGCCAGTCGCAACTGCTCAAAAAACAAACCGGTGGAATCGAATTGTGTACTCATTGACCATCAACACGGACAAATTCCGTAAAAATCAGGACAGTTTTGTCAGCCTGTTCCTTTTATAATATGCACTGTTCGCTGCATGATACCATGTATTTATTCTGACAAGGAGAGATTTAGTATGAACAGCAAATGGTTTGGTAGACGCCTTGTAGTTTTAATGGCAATTTTGTGTGGTTTGACTTTATTCTTGGGGGTTCAGGCAGCGGGAGCCACGCCGACACGGTGGGCCAGATGGTGGACAGATACCTCATTTCCTGGCAATGTCATGGATACCAATCTGGTCATTCAACTGGGTTACACCACCCAGAACGGCCAAAACGTCATTACGCAGCAGCAGAGCTTTAATGTGAACTGCACGGCCGTTGGTAATCCAGTTATCCAGGGCAGCAAAGCAACTTTTGACGGCAGCAGTTACTTTTCCTGTGCTTTGCCCAACATACAGGACCTGGTGTATGGGATGTCAAATGGCACATTCTGGATTGCGGATAGTTGCGCGGCTAAACGGCCGGCGCTGACCGGCGTCTTAACCATTGACGGTACGCCCAATAACCTGGCGGGTGATAATCCCCTCTTTTACCGGGAGGACATTCAATTTAACCTGCCGCTAAAAGTGTCTACCCAGGAGGCAAAATTGGTGACTGCCTTTGGGGGCGTAGGCGCTGTCAGTAATGGTTTTGCCATTAGCGCCGGGAATCAGTCGGTCACGGCCGTGTACATCAAAACAAACCCCGGTGTCTTTGCTCCCACGTTTACAGTAGACAGCTTGAGCCTGGCTTCCACGCCGCCCACCGTCAACGGGCCGTTCTGGCTCACCAACCTGGAAACCACCATTTACATCGGCTATTCACCCGTTTCCGGCAACTATTTTGAAGGGACGCTGACTTCTTTGCTGGTTGATCCCGTTTGTGTGGGCACCGGGTAATGACGACCTCAAGACATCCGATTTTTCTAAAAAATCGGATGTCTGTATCATGTTTGAAAGCCGGAAGCGCCCATCGCTTCCGGCTTTTTTTATGCCGCCTCCCATTCCCAATCAGGACAAAGTTGCCAAATATCAGGACAGGCCATGAGCGGTGGGTCATTATGCTACGGCCGTAAACCAATTTTTCCTGATGGAGGCATCAATACGAGTATGAAACGATTTGCAATGATTCCCATGTTGTTCTTGCTGCTGATTGGCGGCTGGACGGTGGCGCGGGCGCTGGTTCCCACCGGTGTAACCCTGACGGTGAACTGGACAACCGACGCCAATGATATGAATCCCGGAGATGGCATTTGTGACGTATCTGTCAATGGCGGTGAGCAGTGCAATTTGCGGGCCGCCATTGAAGAGCTAAACGCTTTAGGTCCAGATGCCACGCTGCACCACATTGAATTCAACCTGTCTGGAACGGGGCCTTTTACCTTTACGCCCGCTTCTCCCTATCCGCCCATTACCGTGCCGCTGGAGATTGATGGGGCCACACAACCCGGCGCAGCCTGTCCGGCCAATGGCACGACCCCGGCCACTTTGATGATTGTGCTGGATGGTAGCAATGCGGGCACAGGGCAGTCAGCGGATGGCCTGGTGTTGGATACGGGTAGCGATGGCAGCATTATTCGCGGCCTGGTCATTGGTAATTTTGATAACGAAGGGATACGCATTAACAGCCATGATAACCGGGTGCGGTGCAGCCATCTTGGTCTGGGTGCGGATGGTGTGACCGCTATGGGCAATGGGTTTTACGGGGTCGGTCTGGCTGGGGATAACAATGTGGTGGGCGGCCCGCTCCATGCACAGCGTAATGTCATCTCCGCCAATGAGATTGATGGCGTCCGCCTCCTCTCCGGTGCAGAGAACAATACCATTACCAACAATTTCATTGGTGTAACGGCCGATGGCCTGAGTGCCTTAGGCAATGACAATGGCATTTATGTAGGCAGCCATAACAATACCATTGGTGGCCCGGCGGCCATTGCCCGCAACGTCATTAGCGGCAATACCGGCTATGGTATCCGGGTGAACAGTATGGGTGGGAATGTTATTCAGGGCAACCTCATTGGTGTGGCGCGGGATGGCAGTACGGCCGTGCCCAATATATGGGATGGCATTCAAATTTATGGCCTGGCGGTGGACAATGTGATTGGGGGCATCGGCGCGGGTGAAGGCAACCTGATTGCCCATAATCTGGGCAACGGCGTTATTGTGGATACGAGTGGTGCGGGTGTGCCCGTTCAAAATCCGATACGGGGCAATCGAATTTACAGCAATATCGGGTTAGGCATTGACCTGGAAGAGGACGGCGTGGACGTGAATGATCCTGGCGATGGAGATGGGGAGGCCAACGGCCGTCAGAATTACCCCGTTCTCTCCTTGCCACCCGGCAGCCTGATCCTGACCGGCGTATTGGACAGCCTGCCCAATACCTCCTTCACAGTGGATGTGTACCGCAGTGATAGTTGTGATTCCTCTGGCTATGGCGAAGGGCAGGAATATCTGGGTGGCGGTCTGATTACCACCGACGCCTCTGGCTATGGCGAGGGAACGGCTGACTTGACCGGATTGGTGTCGGAGGGGGATAGCATCACGGCCGTCGCCACTGACCCGGACGGCAATAGTTCCGAATTTTCCGCCTGCGTCACCGTCATGCCCGCCCCTACGCCAACGCCCACGCCTACCCAAACCGCTACGCCTGGCCCCTCCCCTACACCGACAAATACGGCTACGCCCGGCCCCTCCCCCACCGGGACGCCAGTCATTGACCCCACCCCGGTGCCTTCCTACGACTTTTTCATCTACCTGCCTGTGATTGTGCGCCAGTGAGAACTGACGTGATGCGTGAGCCGTGACACTTCACGGCTCACGCATCGCGCTCTTTATCAGGACAAAACCGGCCAATAACAGGACAGATTGGCAACGGCCGTGCCTTATCCTGCCCCACATAAGTTGGTAGTAGGCGATTTATCGCCGTCAGAAGGCGATAAATCGCCTACTACAAACAAAGAATCAGGAGAACGACCCATGAAAAATAGAAACACCCTCTTCAACGCCAACCATCTGGCCCTGATGCACGGCCTCAGCATCAACCCCACCCCCGCCCGCCGCACGGAAGCCGACTGGCAAAAGGATGATGAGCGAGAAAGCGCACGGCGGCACGGCCGTCGGCCACACTGGTGGCTCTTGCTGCTTCACCTCTTTACCAAAACAGCCTGACCAAATAAGGAATGTAACTATTCAGCCCCTCAAGACCTGACAGGTTTTTTAGAGCAATTGATATGCTTGCCCCCTGGTAAAACCTGTCAGGTCTGTATAGCTACTAAGGAACTATCAATTGATGAAAACCATAAATCCCCGTCTCGGTTATCTTACCCTTGCCTGTGGCCTGGCCTTCGCCCTCGTCACGGCCTTTTTAGTCGGTATTGGCGGTTTCCAATCGGCGCAGGCGTATGCACCATCGGCCACCTATACCGTCACCAACACTAACAGCAGCGGCGATGGCTCGCTGCGGCGGGCCATCCAGGAGGCCAACCTCAACCCCGGCGCGGACACCATTGTCTTTGACATTCCCGGCTGCGCGCCCGCTACCCCTTGCACCATCCAGCCCCTCAACGCTTTGCCACAGATTACCGGCTCGGTCACGATTTCCGGGCCAGGCGCAGACCGCCTGATTCTGGACGCCAACCACACGATGCGCGGGTTCAACATCAACGTGAACGAACCGGTGACCATTACCGACCTGACCATTCAAAATGGGGCCACCACGGGCGTGGGCGCGGGCATTCGCAGTTTAGCGCCCCTCACGCTCATCCGGGTGCAGTTGCTCCATAACCAGGCTGAAGATTATGGCGGCGGCGTCTATTCTGAAGGCGACCTGCGTGTTGTGGAGAGCTATTTTGCCCATAACAGTTCGCTGCGCAGCGGCGGCGGCCTGTATGCCGATGGCTGGTTGGAACTGGAAAACAGCGGATTTTTTAGTAACACAGCCGTACTAGATGGCGGGGGTGCGTGGGGATATGACGTGTTGGTTACCGGTGGTTTATTTGAACAAAACACCAGTGGTGGTGAAGGGGGCGGCCTCATGGCCAGTAACACTTTATTCCTGACCGGTACCACATTTTTGCACAACACGGCCGATTTTATCGGCGGTGGGCTGTCTGGCTCTGACGCCTGGATCAGCCAGGCCTGGTTTGAAAACAACGACAGCCAGGATGGAGGTGGCCTGTACTCCTGTTGTTATCTGGCAATAGAAAATAGCACTTTCCGCGAAAACGCAGCCACCGATGGAGATGGCGGGGGTGTGTATGCCCAATCGGTTGTGTTAACGGCCACCACGTTTCTGAGCAACACGGCTTCTGATGATGGCGGCGGGGTGAGTGCCTCATTTAACGTCAACGCTGTTCAGGGATCATTTGTGGGTAATTCAGCGGCATCCGGTGGCGGCGTTTATGCGCGTTACGTCGCCACGCTCTCTGAGGTAATGGTTAGCCACAACACGGCCGTATCCGAAGGCGGCGGTGTCTTTGCTTCTTCCGCCTCTCTGACAAACAGTACATTTTTGAGCAACACCGCCGGTACGGCTGGCGGTGGCTTGTTTGTGGTTCTCGCCGTTACGGTCAATGCCACCGGCCAGATGGCAAGCGGAATTACCGAACCGCAGGCGTGGATTTCCGGGGGATTGTTTGCCGGAAATGAGAGCCAGTATGGCGGCGGCCTATTTGTTTCCGGTGATCTGATCCTGACCGATTCGACCCTGCGCCAGAACTACGCCAGCGAGTATGGCGGTGGGTTAATGGGACAGGGGTATATAACCGTTACAAACAGCCTGTTTGAGAACAACACCAGCGATTTGAACGGTGGTGGCCTGGCAGCCGCGCCCAATATCGAAGGAAATGGTTCGGTGATGATCGCAGACTCGCTCTTTACCGGCAACAGCGCCCAAAGCGCCGGTGGTGGCATAGGCACGGGTTCGCCTCTTGGGGCGCTGGACTTCCCCTTAACCATTGACGCTACGGCCTTCTTGAACAACAGCGCCGATGTTGGCGGCGCGCTCTACCATGCCCTGGGTGAAGGTCAGATTGTCAACTCCTTGTTTGCGGCGAACACGGCCGTGACCGATGCCTCCGCGTTGGGTCTGTATGCCCCCGGCCCGGTCTCCCTCATTCATAGCACCCTTGTCGGCCTGCCGGGCAACACCGTGGCCGGTATTCGCCGCCATAACGGGCCGTTGACGATCATCAATTCCATTCTGACGCAGCACCACATCGGTATCCTGAACGTCAATGGTACAGTTCAGCAGGATTACAACCTCTTTTACCAAAACGGCACGGACATTCAGGGCGCGTTTTCTGGCGGTACGCATAACGTACTGGGCGATCCCCACTTTGTCTCCCCAACAGATTACCACCTGAGCGCGGCATCGGCCGCATTGGATATAGGCACGGATGCCGGGGTAACGGTGGACTTTGACAATCAGGCACGGCCGTCCGGTGCAGGCTATGACATAGGCTACGACGAAGCCGACCTCATTACCGGCCTGTCCATCAACTACTTCCCCAACCCGACTACAACCACCCACATCCCCACTACCTTTACCGCCCTGGTGACCGGCGGCAGCGGCATCACCTACACCTGGGACTTTGGCGATGGTTCACCGCTGCAAAGTGGCAACCCGATTGAACACACCTACACCACGCCGGGCACAAAAATGGTCACGGTCACGGCCGTGAACAGTTCCGGCCCGGTCTCGGCATCCGTGGATGTAGAAGTGGAAGCGGGTGAACTGAACATTTACCTGCCCGTGATTGTGCGTTAGGCCGTTCATCCCCCGCGAAAAAGCCGGATGCGCCTGCATCCGGCTTTTTTTCCAAAACAGGACAAATCCCCTCATTACCAGGACAAAACGAATATCAGCCTCTTCTATAGTAGACCCTAAGGGTTTCAGAAAACCCTTAGGGTCTGGGACAGGAACGAGAAAAGAGGCCGAAGATGAAGTTACCGTATTTAGGCGCACATAATCCGATGTTAACGCAGCTACAACAACGTCAGGCAAGGCCAGATTCCGGGTTTTATCAGCCACCCTCACCGGGCACGGGCGTGGGCAGCACCCGCTTCCATTTTCAGCAGCCCGTCCCCTCCACCCTCAAGGGACACGACTGGCTACTGCAACCATTACAAATGGGGAATGCCGCCCTGACCTATGAAGCGTACCTCACCAACCCAGACGCGCCCATGCACCACAACGGCCGTCATGTCACCGACCAACCCTACACCTGGCGTGACCACATGGAACGGGTGGAACGGGCCGAACAGGAACACTGCAGCCACAAACAATTCTCTTTTGCCGTACTCACCACCGCCCAGGACAAATGTCTCGGCTGCGTTCACCTGACCCTGCTACGGCCGTTCCTCATCCGTTACCAGGCGCCCGACCACCTGCTCACCGGTCTGGGCGAAAACAGCGCCATGATCCTCTTCTGGTTTTGCCGCTCTTACCGGGAACAGCCCTTTTCCGACCAGATACTCCAGGCCCTGCATCAATGGCTGACACAAGAGTGGGAATTGGACGACTGCCTCTTCCGTGTCCATCCGGCGGATGTCACGGCCGTACACGCCCTGCAAGCCGCCGGTTTACAACGCCGCTTCTGGCTGGATGCACCGATCATGCCCACACCTTATGACTTTTATGGCGATTAGAACACGCCAGACATCCGATTTCTTAAGCAACCGTTAGTTGCCGAAATCGGATGTCTCTACCAGGCTACTTCAGGAGGAAACGATGAAACATTTTTTGGCTATCACCTTAATTATTACCATTCTTTTGTCCGGGATGGGTATATTCACATGGGGTCACGGCCGTACCACCCATGCCGCCCCTCTTCTCACCACCTGGTATGTCAACGCCGCCACCGGTAACAATGGCAATGACTGCCTGACCCCTGCCACCGCCTGCCTTACCATTGCTGAAGCCGTCTCCCGCGCTGCCCATGGCGATACCATCCAGATTGCCGCCGGGGTGTACGATGAAACTCTGGATATCTCCCTGGAACTGACCCTCATCGGCGCGGGCACAGAGAACACCTTCCTGGATGGTGGCAATTCCCACCGCGTCCTGACCGCATCCAGCAATAACCTCACCCTGGTTGATCTGACCATCCAAAACGGCCGTACCACCAACCAGAACGGCGGCGGCATCTACAACTTCGGCACGCTGACCCTGCAAAATACGCGGGTGCTGAGCAATACGGCCGTCAACGGCGGTGGCGCGGCCATCTTCAACGCCAGCGACCTGACCGTCCAGGACAGCGAAATCAGTGGCAACACGGCTGACAGCGTCGGCGGCGGCATTTATGGCTGGACGAACACGGCCGTCACCGTCACCCACAGCCTCATCGCCCACAACGAAGGCAACCAGGGCGGCGGCATTTACAGTTTGGGCACGGCCGTTCTCAGCAACTCCACCATCCAAGACAACTTCGCCCCTGCTTTTGGCGGCGGGTTGACCATGTTCAACGGCAGCATGACTCTGGACCGCGTTACCGTCTCCGGCAACCAGAGCGATGGCTATGGCGGCGGCGTCCTCAACAATTGGGGGGCGCTCACCATCACCAACAGCACCATCAGCGGCAACACCGCCCCCAACTATGCCGGTCTGGCCAACATCAGCAGCCTGGCGCAAACGGCCGTCCTCAACAGCACCATCGCCCACAACCCCACCACCGGCAGCGGCACGCGCTACGGCGTTGCCAATCTGGATAGCGCCGTCATCAGCTTCCAAAACACGATCATCGCCGACCACCCCAGCCGCAACTGCGTCAACACCGGCAGTTGGACATCGCTGGGTCACAATCTGTCCGACGACAGCTATTGCAGCTTTACTTCGACCGGCGATTTACAAAACACACCCGCTTCCCTGGCTCCCCTGGGCGATTACGGCGGGCCAACAGAAACCCATGCCCTCCTGCCCGGCAGTGCGGCCATTGATAGTGGCGACAACGCCCCCTGCCCCACCACCGACCAACGCGGCATCCCACGCCCGTTTGATGGTGATGGCGACGGCACGGCCGTGTGCGACCGGGGCGCATTTGAAGCCCGCAACCAGCTCACTATCAGCGATGTGGCCGTATTGGAAGGAGATAGCGGTACGGTCACGGCCGTCTTCACCGTTGCCCTCAGCCCCACCAGCACCCAGCAGGTAACGGTGGATTATGAAACGGTAGACGGCACGGCCGTAGGCACTTCTGATTACGTGCCCGACAACGACACGCTCACCTTTGCCCCCGGACAGGCAACGCAAACCATCGCCATCCTGGTCAACGGCGACACCGCCGATGAACCGGACGAAACCTTCACCGTCCACCTGAGCAACCCCACCAATGCGGACGTTCTGGACGGCCAGGGCACGGCCACCATCATTGACGACGACGGCCTGCCCTCGCTCACCATCGCCGATGTCACCATCACCGAAGGCAACAGCGGCACAACCACCGCCACCTTCACCGTCTCCCTCTCTCCGGCTGACAACAATCCCGTCACCGTAGATTTCGATACGGTGAACGGCACGGCCGTGGCCAACGGCGACTACACTGCCGCCAGCGGCGCCCTCACCTTTGCCCCCGGCGAAACCAGCCAGCCCATCGCCATCACCATTCACGGCGACCAGATTGATGAAGGAGAGAGCGAAACATTTACCGTACAACTGAGCAATCCGGTTAATGCCAATCTGGTAGATGACGAAGCAGCCGGGGTGATAGAAGACGACGATATTTCCAGAGTATCCGTGTTCAATGGCCCGCCGGTGCTGGAGGGAGATGCGGGGGAGGCGATGGCCGTCTTCACTGTCACCCTGGAACTGCCCACCGCCTTCCCCGTCACCATAGACTACTACACCCAGAGCGGTACTGGCGGCAACTTTGCCACCCCCGGCGTAGATTTTGCGCCCATCTCTGGCACACTCACCTTCAACCCCGGCGAGACGGAAAAAACTGCCAGCGTCACCATTTACAGCGATCTGGAAGAGGAAGAGGATGAAGTTTTCAGCCTCTACCTGATCAACGCCAACCCGATCTCCATCTACGGCTCCACGGCGATGGCTACCATCCTCAACGACGATGGGGATAGTTGGTCTGTATATTTACCCATCGTGATTCGCCCCTAACCCGTTAGTAAACTTTATTTGGAGAACCATACCATGAAAAAACATCTATTCGCCCTCATTTTATTGGCAATCACGGCCGTACTTGCCGCCTGTAGTAATGACGAGCCGCCCATCTCCGTCACCGTTGCCGAAATCTGCCAGCAAGAGTCCGGCACAAACATTACCGCTACCGGCTATCTGGCCCTGCCCGGCGCTCTCATCTGCGAAGCGGGTCAGTGCAAAATCAACTTCTACGACGACACCGGCAGCGTCCTGGCCGAATTGGTGGCCACAGACTCCCCAGACAGCGGCAAAATGCAGCTACCGCCCAACCAATACACTGCCGACGATCTCCACTTTGTCCTGAAAGATGGCACACCCGGCGACCGCAACACGCAGGTCAAAATCACCGGCCCCGTGCGACGGCCGTCCGACTTTAGCTGCTACCTGGATGCATATGCGGTGGAACGGCCGTAATGAAGAGAGATTGGGAGATGGAGAGATTGTCCAATCTCCTAATCTCCTATCAAGCCAATAAGGATAAAGACCATGACCACCTTACCCGAATTACAAAACCTGATGCCCAAACTGTTGCACCTGTTGTTCATCGTGGCGGCGGTCATGGCCGTTGCCATCGCCGATGTTTGCCTGAAAAAAGCGGCCGCCGACGGCAGTTGGCTTCTGACCCTGAAAAGTCCCTGGATGGCCGGCGCGGTCTTGCTCTACCTCTTTCAAATCATCTTCTTCACCCACCTGTTCAGGAGTGGTAAAGAGCTAAGCGTCATTGGCAACATCCAGACCATCCTCTACACCCTGGTCATCCTGGGCGCGGGCATCTTCCTCTTTCAGGAATCCCTGAGCAAACTGCAACTGACCGGCGTCTTGCTGGCGCTCGTCGGTGTGATCTTGATCAACGTCAAGTAGACCAGACCTGACAGGTTTCTCAAACCTGTCAGGTCTTTACCAAGTGATATGAACCTCAACCACATCAACTACCCCACCCCCTTTCTACTGGTAGACCTGGATAAGGTGCGGCAGAAATACCAGATGTTACGGGCCGCCCTGCCCGGCGTGGAAATCTTCTACGCGATGAAACCCAACCCTGAATCGCGCATCATTGCCACCCTGTTGGATGAAGGCTGCGGTATCGAAGTGGCTTCCCCAGCGGAACTGTGCCAGGTGTTGTCCTTGGGCGCACGGCCGTCCCAAATCATCACTTCCAACCCCATTAAAGCGCCGTCATTCCTACGTGCCCTGCACACCCACGGCGTCAACCGCATGGCCTTCGACTCTCCCATCGAAGTGGACAAAATCGCCCACTACGCCCCTGGCAGCCACGTCTATCTGCGCCTGAAAACAGACAACACCGGCGCTGAATGGCCCCTTTCCGACAAATTTGGTGTAGATGTTGCCGAAGCCCCTGACCTGCTTCGTTACGCTGCCGACAAAGGGCTGCGTCCTTTTGGCCTCACCTTCCACGTGGGCAGCCAATGTCTCAATCCCCACAACTGGGCCATCGCCCTGCAAAACTGTGCCCAGGTGATGGAACGGGTGGCCGGCGAACTCCCCATCGAGGTGATCAATCTCGGTGGTGGGTTGCCGGTGGCCTACGGCCGTGCCATCCCCACCCTCACCGAAATCACCACCACCATCAACGAGGCTCGCCATCGTCTGTTTGGCAACCAGATTCGTTTCCAGATTGAACCGGGGCGCTTTTTGGTGGGGGACACGGCCGTGCTCGCCGCCAGCGTTATTGGCAAAGCAAGACGAAATGATAATCATTGGCTCTATCTGGATGTAGGCATCTATAACGGACTCTTTGACACGATTGAGAATTTCGCCTATGAGATGGATTTCGACGTCGAACCAGGCCGCCCCTATGCCCGCTTCACCATTGCCGGCCCCAGCTGCGACAGCATGGACAAACTGTTCACCAATCACCCCATTCCCGATCTGCAAGTAGGCGAACGGCTCTACGTGCAAAACGCAGGCGCATACACCACCGCCATTGCCGGCCACTTCAACGGCTTCCCGCCGCCCGCCGTGATCTATACTGATGATTTACCATCACACCCGGTTGACAACGGATTGGCAGGGGTCACAGATCAAACCTTCCTGGAAAAATCCGTAAATCCTGCCAATCCTGTTCAAAAAAAGCCCAAATTTGGATTTATTGAATCTAACTAAGCGAGAGGTATTGCCACATGAATACGAAAACCTGGTACCACCCATTCGCATCCATCATCATCACCCTTTCCTTATTGCTGCAATTCATCGCCCCGGCCATCACCCCCCTTCGCGCCGCCCCCCCAAAAGAAACGGCCGTAACCGCTGACACGCCTGCCATCACTGCTTTTAATCAATTACCCAATTACCAATTCACCCAATTACCTCTTTCAGTCGGCCGCGTCCAATCCGCCTACACCGCCGGCAGCACCATCGTTATTAGCTATACCATCAGCAACAACCTGCCGCCCACCTTACAGCCAGACATCCCGGATACGACCCCGCTCACCGACACCGTCGAACTGTTGGCCGCCTACGACCTGACCGACGACATGAACACCCTGGCCAACCCGGAACTGCAACTGACGCTGACCAACGGCATATTGGTAGACGCCAACGGCGGCACGGTCAACGGCAGTACCATCACCTGGCAACTGCCCGACCTGCTGCCCCAGGCCAGCCACCTGGTCACCGTCACCGTCGCCGCCCCTTCCACCGCGCCCACTTTTGTGGAACTGGACAATGGGGCAACGGCCACCAGCATGGTGTGGGGGGAAGAAGTGTCGGCGGGCGCACGGCCGTCTACCATCATCCCCACCTCCGTCAGCGCCAGCTTCACCCAACCCACCCTCGACGCCGACAGCCACGACAGCGACATGCTCTGGGCCACATCTGCCTTTCTCCAAGACCCCCTCGCCGCCTTCTATCACGTCCGCGACTTTGCCTATGACCCGTACAAAGGCTCCCTGCGCGGCACACGCGGCACACTCTGGGGCGAAGCGGGCAACAGCCTGGACCAATCCAGCCTGCTCATCGCCATGCTGCGGAGCGCGGGCGTCCCGGCCCGCTATCGCCACGGCAGCCTCAGCACCAGCAACGGCCAACTGCTTATTGCCAGCATGTTCACACCCGCGCAGGGATTGGCCGGTTCCCAACCCGCCACCGAACCTACCGCCGACCCGTTGAACGACCCCGCCCTGCTGGCCATCGTGCAAGACCACTGGTGGGTGGAAGCGTACCTGCCGGGCAGCGGCTGGACGAACCTCGACCCCTCCTTCCCCGCCGCCCAACCCGGCGACATCTTCGCCATCCCCGGCAGCAATGACCGCATCGCCGCCATCCCGGACAGCTTGCGCCACAAAGTGGCCTTCAGCCTGGAAGTGGAGCAGTACCAGACCTTCCCCGTCGGCGGCACCAATCTGACCACCTTCGTCCCCCTCACCGCCACCTACCGCACCGCCCAACTGGCCAGTAAGGCCCTCATCCTCGGCCATCTCGTGGACTCAAATGTGCCCGGTGGTATGGTCTTTGGCACGGTGCAGCACACCTACACCCCTTACCTGGGCGTGAATGGTGATGACCTGGTGACAACGGGCGAGCCGTTCACCGACCTGCTGACCAATTTCCCGTTGGCGACGACCTTCACCACCGCCGAATGGCTCACCTTCACCTTCACCGACCCGGACGGGAACAGCCAGACCTTCACCCGCCCCGTCAAAGATTTGATCGGCCCCGGTGTGCGCCTGTTGGGAGGTAATCCCAATATCTCACCCGCCGACGACAACGCGCCGTTCATTTCCTTTGCCGATTCCTTTTCGGCCGTTTTCCTACCCAACCATCTGCGTAACAACGACTTTGCCCAACGCCAGCAGACCACCTTGCAGCAACAGATGTTCACCCTGGCAACGGCCGTAGACGACCTGCCCCGTGAAGACCTGACCGCCCCCGAAGTGCAAGACCAGGTGGGAGACACGGCCGTGCTCATCGAACAAACCCGCGCCCTCCTCTACAGCCTCTCCGGGCTGGAATTCGCCCGCCAGGCCGACCCCGCCGCCGATGAATTGCAGCGCAATTTAGGCGTGAAGCTGTTCTACAACCAGCCGCGCATCATCATCATGCAAGGCGTCAGCATCCAGGACGCGGCCACCCGCTCGGTAGATTTGCGTAACACCAACGCCCAGGTGATTGTGGCTCCCGGACGGCCGTTAGCCGCCGCCCACACCGCCCAATGGGTCAAAGCCGTCGCTGAATCCTACTTTGAAGGGGACGCCCTGCGCCACCCGCTCGGCGAAATCCCCGTTACCACCGCCCGCATCTTTGAAGAAGCCCAGGCGCAGGGCATCGGTTTTGTTTACGTCAAACCGAATCAGCTTGATTTGCTCGATCTCTACCTGCCCGACCCCAACGCCTACGGCTACGCCGCCGCTGCCCTCATTGCGGGCAAGGAAGTCCTCATCCCGCAAGCGCCTGTCTCGATTGATGGCGAACCCCGTTTGGGCTGGTGGGAAATTGACCCCGTGACGGGCACGGCCGTCAGCGTCCTCGACGACGGCACACATGGCGCACTCATGGAATACGCCCAGATGATCGCCGAAATTGCCTGGGAAGTGTGGAGCGTCTGGGACGATTTTGGGCAATCGGTGCATCAGTTATGGTTTGACTGCATCGTGGATAACGTCGTGCCCGCCCTGCAAGGCAATCCCGGCGCGGGTTCTGGCGCGGCCTGCCTGGATGATTGGCAACCACCCGACCCGACATCACCTGCTTTGCGCGGTGGCTCGGCGACGCCCTGGTTTTATCTGCCTGCCCCGCTCTGCCCCATTGACAATTGCGGGCTGGAGCAATATCTGATTGCCGGATATGACCACGCAGCCATTCCGCTGCCACAAATGCCCTTTAGCTATCAAGCTGACCAATTGACGCCGACGGAATACGCCGGGCAGGTGATTCCCGTTAGCGGCAGCGGCGGCACACCGGCGTTTACATTGACGGCATCTGGTGCGGGCACAACGATCCCCCTCGCCGTCTACACGCTGGACATCAACGCCCAGGCCAACTTCAACGGCCAGTTGGACGTGTGGATATACGTGCCCGCCGGGTGGAGCGTCGGTTTTACCGATACCGATCTGGTGCAAATTGTGGCCCCGGCGGGCACGGCCGTTGGCGATTACACCATCACCATCGTCGGCCAATCCCGCCAAAACCGCGCCCTCATTGAAACGATTGAACACACTGTCACCGTGCCCACGCAGCAGGCCATTGACCTGAGCTACCAGGTGGAAGAAAACATCACCATTCCCGTTGTGCCCGGCAGCACGGCCGTGTCCAATGAAACGAACGACGGCGAAGCAGAGATACCCAGCTCCGCCTTCCGCCTGCGCCTGCACAACCAGAGCAGCGTCACCAAAACGTTGACCCTGAACGCTGCCGGTGCGCCCGCCGGTTGGGTGGTTTTAAACGGCCGTGAACAGACCACAGCCCAAATCACCCTGCCCCCCTTCGGCCGCACCCGTGTTGGCCTGTATGTTGCCCCTCCCACACGGCCGTCGCCCGGAACCAGCTTCACCCTCAACGTCACCGCCACAGACGGCGGCAGCCTGAACGACAGCGTATCCATTCCCTGGACAATGCCCGGCCAGGCGCACAACCACCTGCGCATCAGCCCGCCCGTCCTCTACATGACGGCCAACAGCAGCCAGCCGCTTGACCTGAGCATGACCAACGTCGGCAACGCTTCCGGCAGCTTCCCCATTACGCCCACTTTGCCCGTCGCTGGCTGGTCAATCTCCAATCTCCAATCTCCGGTCTCTCTGTCCGTTGATGAGACCGACGCCCAAACCCTCACCCTCAACGTCACCACCGCCGAGGTGGGCCGCCGCTACCCGCTTTGGTTCGCCTCCGCCGCACCAGACAGCTATACCCAATACGCCCAGGCCGAGGTGCAAATTGTCAGCCCGCTCACCGGGCCGGTGTATGAAGCGGCCGATAGCTGCAATTTGGGCAGTGACTCTCTCTCCAGCGCGCTGCAATCATTGGCGCTGGCAATGAGTAGGCTGGAAGCCAGTTGTGAAGATGGCAGTTGTGATCTGGCGCAGCGTGACGCCACCGTCACTGCCGGGCAAAGCGTGGTCAGTTATGCCCGCGCCACCAGCACCCTGCTCACGGCCGTAGACGACATCGAAACGGCCGTGACCACCCTCTCCACCCACACCACCCCCACCGACATCCTGGCCGACCTGGGCGACATCAGCACGGCCGTGTCCATGATGAGCGATGAACTGTGCGCCATCGAAGCGTACCGCCCCGACGCCCGCTTCACTCCCTACCTGGACGCCATCTTGCTGGGCGATACGGCCACGCTCACCCTTACCGTGCAAAACCTGGGCAATCTGGCCGCCACCTATGCCGTCACCGTCACCACCCCCACTGGTGACCAGACCTTTAGCCCCAGCCTCAATCCCGGCGACACGGCCGTCCTGCTCATCAACACCACCCCCGCCAGCCTGGGCAGCTATGACCTGACGGCCGTCGTTGTCGCTGAGGATTCCAGTCTCGCCAGCGACACGGCCGTGGCCCGCCTCAATGTGGTAGACAAATTTGTGCAGGTCACGGCCGTGACCGCCGATCCCCCCTTTGTGGAAACGGGAACCAGCAGCACCGACCTCAGCGTCACCGTCGCCAACGTCGCCGGTATCCGGCAAGACCTCATCGCCCACACCGAAATCCTGGCCCCCGGCGGCACGGTGCAATGGAGCGATGACATCCCCGTCACCCTCCTCATCGGCAACCCCCGTGCCTACGACCTGGCTACCGTCAACACCTCTGGCTGGGCGGCCGGCGTCTACACCCTCACCGTTGATCTGGCCGTCTCCGACGGTTCCGGCCTCGGTTACCTGGGCGTCGGGCAAGGGTTGGGCGTCTCCCACAGCGTCAGCCCGCTCATCGTACCCACCGGCGACATCACTGTTACCACCACCATCACCACCGAACTGCTCGGCGAAACGATCCTGCCGCCGACGAATACGCAGACGTTGGTTGAGTGGCCGGTACGACCGTTGCTCAGTGGGCAGTTAACAGTGAACAGTGAGCAGTTAGCAGTGAGTGGTGAAGAGTCATTGCTTGGTGGGCGGTTTGCATCCGTGACCGTTGCCGAACCTGAACCGATCACCGATTACCGATTGCCGATAACCGATACAACCAGCATTCAACCGATCACCGATGAACCCATCACCTCATCACCCTCTCACCCCGGCGTCCCCTCCGCGCTCACCCCATCAACAACATGGGCCATCACCCGCACAGAAAACAGCGACACGGCCGTGACCTACACCGGCTCCTGGACTAGCTTTAATGACACTATCCCCAGCGGCGGCAGCTACCACCGCTCCGCCACCGCCGGGCACACCGCCAGCTTCAATTTCAGCGGCACATGGGTCGCCGTCGGCTTCTACACCTCCGGCCAAAGCGGCATCGCCGAAATCCTGGTAGACGGCATCAGCCAGAGCACGGTAGACCTGTACAGCCGCTACGCCGACGTAAGGCGGATAACCATAGATGGCCTGGCCGACACCGCCCACACTATCACCGTCAGCGTCACGGGCACACAAAACCCATTCAGCAATGGCGCCCGCGTCGGCCTGGACTACTTCGACACCTGGGACGGCACCGACATGCCCAACGGTGCATACGAACAAGACCATGTGCGCGTCTGGCGCAGCAGCAGTTGGACAAATCAAAACGACCCCAACGCCAACGGCGGCAGCTATTTCCGCAACGGCCAGACCGCCTGGTTCCCCTTCACCGGCGATTCGATCACCTTCCAGGCCATCAGCTTTGGCAATTCCGAAAAGATCGCCCTCTACACCGACGACAACTTCCGCGGCTATTACGACCTGACCGGTTTTGCCGTGCAAACGCGCACTTTCACTTTTGACGGATTGGGCGCAGGGCCGCACGTGCTGACTGTGCGCGCCTTCCGCGGGCAGGCCACGTTGGATCTGTTCACCGTACCTGCCGTGGAACCACCTACGCCGCCGCCCACCATCGGCAGCTTCCACCGCTACGAAGAAAACGACGCTCCCATCCTTTACAATGGCGTTCCCTTCCCGAAAACGGCCAACACCTGGAGCAGTGAATTCAACGATGTCGTCAGCGACCATTACATGTATTCTTCCGGCAATCCGGGTGATACCATCAGCCTCACCTTCAATGGCGTCAGCGTCGGCGTAGGGCTTTATGGCGCACTCCAAAGCGGCTACGCCGAAATCTTCATAGACGGCGTCAGCCAGGGCATCATAGACGCCTACCGCCGCGACCCCGCCACCGTCTCCGTTTACTACCACGACCTGGCCCCCGGCAGCCATACCCTGACGATTAACGTGCTGGGGCAGAAAAACCCCTTTGCCAATAACGACCTGGTGCAACTGGATTACATTGACGTATGGGACGGCACAGCTTTGCCCGATGGCACGTTTGAGGAATTAGATGAGCGCATCCAGCGCAGCTACCGCTGGTCACTCAACAGCCACGCCCAGGCCAGCGGCGGCCAATATCTGCAAGACGCCATCACCGGTTCTGCCAATGCCTGGTTCCCCTTCACCGGCGACTCTGTCACTTTCCGGGCCATTGCCAACAACCAGGGCAGCCAGTGGACAAAGGTACACATAGACGGCCAGCCCTTCGCCGAGATCAATCTGTACAACGACACCGTTGTCAGCCGCACCTACTCCTTCAACAATCTCGGCCCCGGCCTGCACGTCTTGCAACTGGAACGGTATTACGGCGAACTGACCGTAGACGCCTTCACTACACCCGGCAGCCCGCCCTTCTACCAGACCCCCGTTTACACCGGCGTTGTCCGCTACGAACAGGATGATCCCGCCCTGGTTTACAACGGGGTGGCCGCTTACAACCAACGGCCGCAGTCATGGAGCGAAGAGTATCAATGGGATTCCAGCAATGGCTATTCTGTGCTTTCCACGACGGCCAATGACAGCGTGAGTTTGACGTTTGACGGCCGTTGGGCCAGCGTGGGCTTCTTCACCAACCAATACGGCGGCCAGGCGGAAATCTTCGTGGACGGCGTCAGCTACGGCGCCGTCGGCACCTACAGCGCCAATTCCGGCGTGAAGAGCTTTACCGTCAGTGGCCTGCTCACCGGCACACACACCATTAGCGTGACCGTCCTGGGCATCCCCGACCCGCCCAGCCCACAAGTCCGCATCCATCTGGATTACATTGACGTGTGGGACGGCCAACCCATGCCGGACGAGATAGTCAATGCCAGCCAGGTGGAGATGAACGGCCGTATCCACACCAGCGACCTGCTCAACACCGTCAGCCACCCCAATGGCATCAACGGCGATTACGTCGTCAACGGCGCAGGCAACTATCCTGGCAACCTCTGGTACGCCTTCACCGGCGACAGCTTCACCTTCTACGGCTTCAGCCACAACGTGGGCACGCCACTGATGGATGTGTATGTAGACGGGCAGTTTGTGGAAACGGTTGACCTGTCTTACCCCTTCTCCCTGCAACCCATCGCCCACCACTTCAGCGGCTTTGGCGAAGGGGCGCACGTTGTCTACATAGACCAGAACAACGCCATGCGCGTAGACGCCTTCGCCAGTAACCAGCCGCCCATCGCCTACCGGCCCCTCGCCGAATGGTGGGAAAGCGCCCGCACCGGCGGCGCCTCCTGGTGGGGCGGCGTCCATTCCGCCCTGGCAGCAGGCGACCTGGACGGCGACGGCAGCGTGGAAATCGCCCTCACCGCCAGCCACCTGGGGCCAAACGGCGAGCTGTTTGTGCTGCGCGGCGACGGGCAAGACGCGGGCAACGGCGACCCCATCATCTGGAGCGTGGCCTACAACATCTTCAACGGCTTTGAGCATGTGGGTGGCGTGGCCATTGCCAATCTGGACGGGCAGCCCGGCGCGGAAATCGTCACCGTTAACCACATTGGCGTTTATGCTTACCACCACGATGGCACGCCCTACTGGTCAACCAACGCCGTCGCCTCCAACCGCTTCTTTGGCGCCCCCAGCGTCGGTAATCTGGACTTAGACGCCGAACCAGAAATTGTTGCCAACCTGCATACCAATCTGGTGGTCTTTGAACCAGACGGGACGATTGCCTGGCAGACGGCCAACCCCGACGGCTGGACAATTCCCGTGCTGGCTGACCTGACCGGTGATGGGTTGCTGGACATTCTGGTGCATGACTGGGACGACACCCTTTACCTGTATGACTACAATCTGGGCAATCCGCAACTGGTGTGGACGGCCGTGTTCACCAATCCCCTGCATGGCTATGGCGCGCCTGCCGTGGCCGACCTGGACAATGATGGTCTGCCCGAAGTGGTGATGGCCTCGGAAACGTTGCTCTTCGCCTTCAACGGTGCGGACGGTTCTGTACAGTGGACGGCCCCGCTCGACCCTGGCCGCACCGGTGGCGTCAACATCGCCGACATTGACGGCGATGGCGCAGTGGAGATCATCGCCTCCTCCCTCTTTAACGGGGGCACGCTTTATGCCTTTGAAGCCGATGGCACGCTCATCTGGACAACCCTCGCGCCCGACTCCTCCCCGCTCAACACCTCCGCCGCCGACCTGGACGGGGATGGCGCGTTTGAAATTTTGTGGAATGGGGTGGGCATGGGCTTCACGATTTTCGACGGCCGTACCGGAAACATCCTCTTCAACGAACCGCTGGCCTACTCCGCTACCGGCACCGACGTGCCCGTTGCCGCCGATGTAGACGGCGACGGCTACGCCGAAATCATCGTGCCCGCGTTTGGCGGCATCCGCGTCTTTGGTTTTGATGGCGTTTGGGGGCCGGCACGGCCGTTGTGGCACCAGCTCAACTACAGCATCACCAACATTGAAGACGACCTGACCGTGCCCTTTAGCGAAGCGCCCAGTTGGGACGTACACAACACCTACCGCGCCCAGACCGAACTGGTACACCCGCTGCCCAACTACAGCGTCAGCCTGACGCATACGGCGGCCATTACCGGCGTTACCGTCCTGCCCGGCAGCTTCAACGTGCCGCCCACTACCTCCGCCGACCCGACCTATGGCTGGGATTACGGCCAGAACTGGACGACGCCCGCCGTCACCCGCACCTTCCAAAGTCTGGTGATCGGCTTGCAGCCCGGCGAGGTGCGCAAAATCGCCGAAGGGACGCAGGTGGCCTACACCCTGGCGGGCGGCTCCAACTACCTGACGCTGCCGCCGCTCTACGTCACTGCCGCCCGGCTGGCTGCCCTGGAACCGCCCTTGCACACCAGACCGGCAGGGGGCACGGCCGTGTACGAACTCAGCCTCACCAATCTGGCGGCTACGCCGGACAATTACACCCTCACCGTCAGCGGGCCGCTGGCCGATTGGACGGCCGCGCCCGCCAGCGTACCCGTCACGGCCAACAGCACCATCGTGGTGCCGCTGACCGTGACTATACCGGCTACGGCCGTGCCGGACACCCTGCCCCTATTCGTCAACGTGGACAACGGCAGCGGTGCTGAAGACGTAGCCGCCGAACTGACTATTACGGGCGGCGTGGATGTAGCCATCAACCCGGCCTGGCAAACGGCGGCGGTGGGCGAAACGGCCGTCTACACCCTGACCATTACCAACCTGGAAACGGCCGACCAGAACTACAACGTCACTCCCTCCGGGCTGGCCGACGTGACCCTGCCCGGCAGCTTCTTTGTCCCCGCCGGGCAATCCGCCGACTTCCCCTTCACTGCCAGCGCCAATGAAGCTGGGCCACGGCCGTTCACCCTGCACGTAACCGCCACCTCCAGCGGCGCGGCTGACAGCGCCGACGCCATCCTGGACATCACCGCCGCGCCCGCCGTTGACCTGTCCCTGGCTCCCGACCCCGCGCTGGTCGGGCCGGGCAGCACGGCCGTGCTCACCCTCACCGTCACCAACAGCGGCAGCTTGCCAGAGACGTTTGATCTGGACGTGGGCGCGCCCACCGGGTGGGGGGTGGCCTTGTTGGATAATGGCCAGCCGGTGAGCAGCGTCACCCTGCCGCCGTTCTTTATGAACAGCCGCGCCCTGACGCTGCTGGTGACACCGCCGGTGGGCACGACGATGGGGGATTATGAGGTGACGGCTACGGCCGTTGGCCAGAATTACCCCAATGCGACTGCTGAGGTGACCGGCGTGGTGCAGGTGGGCAACCGGGGCGTGCAGATCAGCATCCTTTCCGGGCCAACGAGTGTGGATCCACGAGATACGGCCGTGTGGCAGGTGCAGGTGCGCAATACCGGCCTGGTGGCCGACACCTTCGACTTGCAGGTAGCGGGCGTTTTGGCGACCGTGGCCACCTTTGCCAGCAACACGGTCACGCTCAGCCCCGGTCAGGTGCAAACCATTGCACTGACGGCCGATGATATGGAACCACTGCTGCCGGGCACGGTTGATCTGGTGGTGGCGGCCCAATCCCAAACAGAAAGCGCCATCATCAGCCAGGACACCCGGCCAGTGACGATCCTGCCCTATGAAGCGGTGATGGTAGAACTGACGCCCACCAGCCAGACCGTGCCGACGGGCACATTGACGGCCTCGTTCACGCTCATTGTTACCAATACGGGCAATGTGGTCACAACCTACAGCTTCCAGAGCAGCGTACCGGGGGCCAGCAGCCAGGTGGAACTGCCCGACCTGCCCTTGCCTGCGCACAGCACCGCTTCCCTGCTGCTGACGGTGACGGCGACGGGTGGGGGGACGTATGTGGTGACGGGTACGGCCGTGTCGGCCAACAATACCAGCGCCAGCGACACCGCCACCCTCATCATCCCCGGCGCGCCCCCGCCGCCGGATAATCTGACGATCTACCTGCCGATTATCCGCAAGCCGTAAAATAAAAAGACCCGAAGGGTTTTGAAAACCCTTCGGGTCTTTTGTGTTATGATAGAGGAGGGGGAGGGGGTACGGCCGTGTCGCCACCACAAAACCGGCCTGATGTATGGGGTACGGCCGTGACCAGCCTCTTAGGTGGCGGAAAATGTGGCGGGTGTTGCCAGACGATAGATCGCCGGGCGGTACATTGGTTTGGGGATAGGTTTGCCACCGGTACGCGCCGTTTCCAGCCAGGCTTCTTTGGCAATTTGCACTTCGCGCAGCGCCTCTTCGGGTGTCTCGCCAAATGCGGAGCAAAAGCGCAAATCGGGAATGTCAGCAATATAACCGCCGTCTTCTTCTGAATAGAAAATGCTAATAAAATAATCTTGCATGTTATTCCTCTAGTTCCAAACTGTACTGCTCAACCAGTTGTAGAAATTGGCGAATCTGATAAGGCTTAACCTGTCCTTTATGGTTTTGCAGATTCAAGATTTCAGGCACACCAGGATGTTCAAAGATGTGGTGACTGCCACGTATGCGAGACAATTCAAAACCAAAAGCCTCAACCAACGTTACGAACTCGGTGAAACGAATGTTTTTTGAACCAGAAAGAACCTTTTCAAGCAGCTTTTGTTTGTTCTTTGTTCATTGTCCCTATTTACCGCTTGCATGATTACCATCCTTGTCAGGGCAATTCCCTGATTCTGGTTTGGATTATGAGTTTGTGGAATACAGATAATTGTAATTTGAGCAAGAGAGATTGGTCAAGGGCAAGTCAGTTGATTACGGGTCACGAATGGTTACATAGAAAAAGTCGCGCGGCGACTGCTTCAAATAGCGGTCGGGATTGGTAGACATGCCTTCCGGCAGCAAAGGTTCGGCTGCCAGCGTCTCCCCATCAGCGCGGATGGCGGCAAAATGCACCCAGGTTTCGTTGATGTCCAGCAGCAGACTGTTGTAAGCGCCGGCCGTTTGCATGGCTTCGGCCAGGGCGGGCATACTCAGGCTGGGACCGGCGGCAAAGTAGAGAATTTGTCCATCGGCGCTTAAGCCCAATGCCGAACGCCAGGTAACAACATCACCATTGATACTGCTGCCCCAGGTGGCAGCGCTGCCATTGTAAACGCGGTCGGCAATCTGGCCGTTTTGGGTGATCAGCCGGGCATTCTGCCGCCAGGATTGGTAATTGCCGTTGGCGGAGATGTCGTTCCCCCATTCGCCAATCTGGAGACGGCCGTCACCCGCGCCAATGGTAATGGTGGCATACCCGTCTTTGGCGGGCAGCGCCGTTAGCCCATCAGCCATGGCCCCATAAGCGCCGTGTGAAGCCATAAAACCGCCATTAAAGGTCGCCAGCAAATGTCCTGGTGTTTTGTGTTCTGCGTTCATAAACCCATATCCCCGCGGGCCATCGGGCAGCGCCGGCTCTTCGCTGCCCAACACATAATGTAGTTGTGTCTGGCTCAGGTCAAAAGCGACGATGGCTGCCAGGGCATACGGCCGTGCCGGATCCGGCTGCAAAAATGTGCGCACCGCCACCACCTCGCCGGCCGGATTGAATAGATAGGATTGCCAGACGCCTTCCCCTGCCAGCGTCCCCAATGGGGTTAGCGGAGGGAGCGTCCAGAGGGTGGGGCTGGCGGTGGCTGATGGCGAGGGCGTGGCTGTGGCTACGGGGGTGGGAAAGGTGGCGCCTGGTGTGCTGGTGGCGGCTTGAGCGGCGGCGACCGAAGCGCCCGTAGCCATGGCTGTGGGCGAGGGCGTGTGTGAGGGGGTGGGGGGAGCAGTCAGGGTGGGGAGGGGGACGGCCGTTACCTCCCAGGGAGCGTTTGCCTGGGCCAGCCCGGCCTGGTATTGGGTTTGCCGGGCGGTATCTTGGAGGGTGAAGTAGACAGTTTCCAGCCGACCCACGCCTTCATTGCCGATAATGGCCCGCAAGGGTTTGGCAGCTTTGGCGCCTATTTGGGGAAACAGGGTGAGGATAAGAACGCCAATGGCTACGGCCGTGCACACCAAGAGTGCCATGCCGCCTAACAATCGTCGTTTTGAACGCATCAAATACCCTTTTGGATTTTACATGTGGTATCCGAAGGTTCAAGGAAGCCAGTGATTGCCATTATCAGGCAAGCGAGCGACCCCCAGAAAAAAGTCTCTTGAACCTCAGTGGTATTCGCTGTGCAATGATCCAAAAGCGTATATAGTCATCAAACCATTTTTCGTTTCTCTCGATAATGGCGAGGGAAAGCCAGAAGAATCGGCGCGCAGCATACCATCCATCACTTGCAAACCAACGCAGTATTATATGCGGTTTACGGCTATCAGTCAGAATAATATGTGATTTTGCCAGTCCTCGGCCTCTGTGGTAGATGTATTCTCTGTTAAGCCTTTCCGGTGGAACCAGATGGTAAACCGGCGCATGTGGAACATACACCACTTTCCAACCGGCTTTATTGATCCTGTCGGCCATCTCCGTTTCGGCCGCTGCCAGTGGCTGGTCTGCAATTTTGCTCAAATCGGTGCGCAAGAATCCCAATTCATAGAATAACCTGCGCCGAATCGCCATATTGCATGACAGAGGAAACTGATACCACTCGGTTAGTTGGGTTATCTCGGTGTAAGGCAGGGCATAACTGCTAAGCAGCGATTGCAGATCACCATCTAGCCACCGGGGTATTGCTTGCCCCTGAAAGTCAAGTATCGAAGGGCCGCCAGCGCAGCCAACCGATGGGTCATTGAGTGCTTGAAGCAGCGTATGGAGCCAATGAGGGAACGGCGGTGAATCATCGTCTAAAAAGCAGATGATTTCTCCGCGAGCTTCTTCAACACCCCTGTTACGCGCCTGTGACGCCCCTTGGTTTTTCTCAAAAATATAGCGTATGTCTAGCTCAGGGTGGGCTTGTATGAAGTGCATACAGACCGTTGGCGTATCGTCATTTGAGTTATTGTCCACGATCAATACTTCAAATCTCTTCGGGTCAAATTCCAGGCGGGCCAGGGCTTCCAGACATTGAGCGAGATATGATGCGCGGTTGTAAGTGGCAATAACAATGCTTGTTTCAATTTGCGAGGACATCATTCCTTTTAAGAAATTCGGCGCAACAAAATTTCTGCGGCGTACCCCATTAGACTCAGTTGGCCGCTTACGGCAAAAAATGGTTTACTACGTCTTGTAAGCTTTCCCTTGCAGCAGCAACCTTTTGCAAAAGATTGTTGTCCAGTTCTCCGGTACTCATCTGCAATGCATGCTCCACGCCACGCATGATAGTTGCCAAAATTTTATCCGTTTTACATGCTCCCGATATAGGACTTATGTCCGAAGGGGTACTAAAACTTTTCAGACAGTCCCAATCTGCCAAAAGAAAACGGCTACCTTTGGGGGGTAGCCGTTTCTTGTTTTAGCAATACTCCAGGAGGGAAGAGCATTGCCGGTTAACGGGTAATGTTACGATATAAGGAGGAGGGACATTACCCTCACCTGATCAGCGGTTGTTCCAGTCGCGTTTCTCTCGTGCCAGTTTTAGGGGGGAGGTTTCTCCTTATACCGTTCACTGACCAGGATAAGCATAATTATAGCCCACTTCAGGTAAATAAATTCGTTATTAAGTCTCTATTCATTTTGCCTTATGTCTGGTTTGAATAGGGTAAAACCAAGCGGAGGTAAGGTGATCTGTATAGAGTAGGGCATATCGTGCCAGGGCACTGTTTCGGCTGTAAATGTGCCTTCATTGACAACGTGGCTGCCGCCGAATTTCTGATGATCGCTGTTGAGGATTTCTACGTAGTTGCCAACATCCGGCACACCCAGGCGATAGTTTTGTCTGACCACGGGTGTGAAGTTGCAGGTTACCAATATTTTGTCCTGGGTAGTGGGATCAATGCGCAGGAAAGCCAACAGGCTGCGCTCGCTATCTCTGAAATCCAACCATTTAAATCCTTCCCAGGAGTTATCATCGGCGAATAAGGGTGTTTCGCGGCCGTAGACCCCATTCAGTTCCCGTACAAATTCCTGTAACCCGCGATGGGAGGCGTGTTCCAGCAACTGCCAATCCAGGCTGCGTTCCTCGCTCCATTCGCGCCATTGCCCAAATTCACCGCCCATAAACAGCAGCTTTTTGCCGGGATGTACCCATTGGTAGCCATATAGCAGGCGCAGGTTGGCAAATTTTTGCCACAGGTCGCCGGGCATTTTGTCTAGCATACTCTTTTTGAGATGCACCACTTCGTCATGGGAAAAAGGCAAAATGAACCGCTCGCTAAAGGCGTAGAGCAGGGAGAAGGTTAACGTACCTTGGTGGTAAGCGCGGTATACGGGATCGTTGCCGATGTATTGCAGGGTGTCATGCATCCAGCCCATGTTCCATTTGAGATCAAATCCCAGGCCACCAGCCGCGGTGGGATGGGTGACGCCGGGCCAGGCGGTGGATTCTTCGGCGAAGGTGAGGACGCCGGGGTGTTTTTCATGTACTTGTTCGTTGAAGCGGCGCAGGAATTCGATGGCGTCAATGTTTTCGCGGCCGCCGTAGCGGTTGGGCAGCCATTCGCCTGGTTTGCGCGAGAAGTCCAGGTAGAGCATGGAGGCTACCGCGTCCACGCGCAGGCCGTCAATGTGATATTTGTCAAGCCAGAAGAGGGCGTTGCTGATGAGGAATTGGCGGACTTCGTTACGGCCGTAATTAAAAATATAGGTGCCCCAATCGGGATGCGCCCCCTGACGCGGGTCTTCATGTTCGTATAGATGTGTGCCATCAAAAAAGCCCAGCCCATGCTGGTCGGTGGGGAAGTGGGCCGGCACCCAGTCCACAATGACGCCAATATCCGCCCGGTGGCAGGCATCCACAAAGGCCATAAAATCATCGGGCGTACCAAAACGGCTGGTGGGCGCGAAGTAACCGGTGACCTGGTAGCCCCAGGAGCCGTCAAAGGGATGTTCGGCTACCGGCAGCAGTTCAATGTGCGTGAAGCCCATATCTTTCACATAGGGAACTAACTGTTCGGCCAATTCCCGGTAAGTCAGCCATTCCCAGCCATTTTTGCGCTGCCAGGAACCCAGGTGAACCTCATAAGCGGACAGGGGGGCATCAGGAGCATGGCGCTGTGCCCGTTGCTGCATCCAGCTTTCATCTTGCCATTGATATTTGTTAATGTTCCAGACGACGGAGGCATTGTTGGGGCGCATCTGGCTGGCAAACCCCACGGGATCAGACTTGGCCACGGTGTACTCTTTGTAGCGGGTGCGTAGTTCATATTTGTACAGGTCGCCTTCTTGCAGGCCGGGCACAAACAGCGTCCAAATGCCGCTGCCGTGGTGAAAGAGCATGGGGTGGCGACGGCCGTCCCAATTATTGAAATCGCCGATGACGCTCACCCGCTGTGCATTGGGCGCCCAGACGGCAAAACGCACACCAGAAATGCCGTTGATTTTCATCAACTGCGCGCCCATCTGTTCATACATGCGCAGGTGGGTGCCTTCGGCCAATAAATGCTCATCAAAGTCGGACAGCGCCGGGACGAAGGCGTAGGGGTCTTCGTATAGCTGTTGTTGGCCGTGATGAGTCACAACAACCAGTTGGTAAGCCAGGGGCATTGTCTGGTGGGGAAGGAGCAAGTCAAAGAAGCCGTCCCAATGTTGGCGCTGCATGGGGTAACGGTCGTCGCCCACCACCACCGCCGCCTGCGCCGCCTGGGGCAAAAAGGCACGGATGACAACGCCGCCGTCTGCGGCATGAGGCCCCAACACCCGAAACGGGTCACCATGATTTCCGCTGACAATGGACTCGATTTCTTCAGTTGATAGTGTGTAAGACTCTTTCATCGTTTCACCAGAGCGTTCAAACTTGATAAGTTTATTACCAGAGACGATTGCCGCAATTCAGGTGCAAAAACTTGTCAAGTCTCCAGAGACTGCCTGTTTTGGCACAGGTCGGCCAGCACCACACCATGCCCATGCCCTGCCTGCCCACATTTTAGCAGAGGCTTGGTACTTAAGCGACTTTCGTTTGGCAGTGGAACACAGCAGGGCTCTTTTCCAAAAAGGCAAGACACGTTATGATTGGTAGGCTTGTGGCCTTAACTCAATAGGTTGTGTCCCTTTTGGAGAGATTGGGCATATGACCACACAACAAAGTAAGGGAAAAGCGGAAAGTTCCTGGCCGGTGGCCCGTCGCTGCCTGGCCATGCTGCTGCGTTTGCAGTAAGGCCCCGCCCAGAAACAGGAGCTGTTGGCAGCGGTCAGGCAGCTAGAGGGGGCCGAGGCTTACGGCCGTCACGGACCCAAAGCATTAGACAGGCGGTTTCGTGAAGACCTGGCCCGGTTAGAAAAGAATTTTGATGTTAAAGTCTGCTACAGTAAGGTAGACAAGAAGTATGTGATGAAATGGCGGGAACGGCCGTTGCTCAACCTGCCCGACACCGACATCCAAACCCTGGCGTTTCTGGCCGACACCTTCCAACAAGACGTTCCGCATAGCCTGGAAGTGCAGCAACTGGTTAACCGTCTGGTGGATTGGCTGCCGGAAGAACGGCAAAAAGTGTATCACCAGGCGGTCGGCCACCAATCTAACGCCGATTTGCGTCTGCGGGATAGCGAAGCCATTGCCTCCGACGTCTGGCAAGCCATTGAAACCGCCTGGCAGGCCCGGCAAGAAGTCCAGTTTGATTACCTCTCGCTGGCTAACGAGAGCGGCATCCCGCGCCAGCATCACGTCCAGCCCTGGGATTTATACTTTTCGGATCGCGGCCATTGGCGGTTGCGCGGCTACTGCCTGTTTTGTGATCCGCTAGAAGGGGGCGACCTATACCACGATTATATCAATTACCGCCTCAGCCGGATTGTGCCCGGCAGCGTGGAGATATTGTCCCGCCGGCTGCCGGCGACCAGACCAAACGGCCGTTTGCGCCAGGTCATCATTGAACTTTCGCCCACTATCACCCGCTTTGGCGTCAGCCAGCACAAGGAACTGGTGGGGGAGATGAAGGTACGGCCGTTGGATGAGGGCTGGGTGCGTATTGAAGGCCAGACCCACGACGTATTTGAACTGGCGCGCAACCTGCTCTACTACGGTGTCAACTGTCACGTGGTGGGCGGTCAGGAATTGCTACAAGAAACTAAGGAGCTGGTAAGAGGTTTAAGAACCATTTATTTAATCGCTGACGGCGATTCTGCGTAGCTACGTGGTTTGATATTTTTTCAATCGCAAGTAGCGATTCTAGTTACTCTGATGCTGGCGGTAGCTACCCGCGCACTGATTTCTACCGGCAGCAAACGGCCGTCTTTGCAGCGCAGCCGGCGTTCCTTGAGCAGCGTGCCGCTTGCCCGCAGCGTGTCTAATTCCAGCGGCACGTCCTCATCAGGGATCAGATCGGCCATGGAGAGCGCCAAAATTTCTTCACGGGTATAGCCCAACATCTCACAACCGCACCGGTTGACTTCCACATACTTCCCTTGTGCATCGGCAATAAAGATGCCATCGGCGGCCTGCTCAAAGAGAGCCTGGTACAACTCGTTTGAGGCATCATATGGGGATTTTTCTGTCGCTTGTCCCTTCCCATGTAAATTCATTGATCCATCCGTCTCCACGATCCATTACGTTCCCCGAAATTATACCTTTGAGAAGCCGCTGCCGAAAGTGGCATGAACAGTTTTTCGGGTTTTCAGGAATTCAGGGGGGTTGACAACCCGTGAAGCGTGAAGCGTGACCAGAGAGACATCATGTTTCACGCCAAATGCCAGGTATAATATGGCGTACATATTTTGGACATATGAACGCTTTGTTGTAAAGATGCAAGTTAGAGTAGCCAGTTCACCCGTTCACCAAAAGCGGCCGCCGCGGCCGCCGCCTGCACCATCTCGTGTTCACTGCGGGCGGTTTGTAGCTGGCGCAGTAAGGCGCGTAATTCCTGGGGGTCAACGGCCGTATCCAACTCCGCCAATCGCGCCACAAACTCCTCATCCGGCAGCGTGGGGTTCAGCCGGTAACGGAAGCCTAAATCGCGCTTGAGACGATGGCGGTAATCTTGCAGCACGGCCGTGCGGTGCCCGGCGCGGCGGCTGAGATTGGCAATGCCGGAAATGTATTCCAACGGCGCGCGGCGGCTGAGCGCCTGTGGCATGGGCAGTGGGCGGCCAAAAATACGCCCTTGCAGCACCAACCCCACAAACAGCACCAGCGCCGCATAGAGCAGCGCCCGCCCGCCGGGGGTGCGCTGCAACCAGTTGCCCGCCGTCACCGTCACGGCTGCGCCGCGCACCCCATGATGCCATTCATCAAAAAAGAGTACCTGCGGGTCGCCCGCCGCATTCAGCAGCGCCAGCACCCAGGCGGCGTTGCCCGGCTCTTGCAGGCCCAAATTGGTAAAGGCGGCCGGGCTGGCGCTGAGGATGATACGGCCGTCTCCCTGCACCCAGGAAACAACCACCGGACGGCCGTTGGCCGTGGCATAGTGCGTCACAAAATCATCACGGCGTGGTTGCAGGGCGTAAGTGGTGGTCAGGGACGCAGCGGCGGGCAGCGGTGGGGCCGTCAGCAGCGGCGTTTGGGGGAACACGGCCGTCTCCGTCCCCCCGGTATAGCTCAGACGAAAACCAAAATAATCCACCACCTGACTGCTGAAATAGTCATCACCCACCACAATGAGCGTACCCCCCTGCTCCACCCAGCCTTCCAAGATGCGCCACTCCGGGGCAGTCACGGCCGTTTGTGGCGACAGCAGCAGCACCACATCATAATCAGGCGAAATAGCAAAATTCTCCAGTGTGGGATTATGTACCTCGAACCCCATGCGCTCCAGATAGAGCCACAACGCCCGCGCCCCATCCGGCTGGCTGGAAAAGCTGGCTAAGGGCGGCGCTTGTTGGTTGGCCCGGGTCTGCTGGTAAAGCGCCAGGGCGGTCACGGCCGTAAACAACACCAGCAACAGCAGCGCCAGCCAGGAATCACGCGATAGGCGTCTCACTCCCCCTCCCCCTTTTGCTGTTTTAGACTATCCACCTGCCGCGCAAACGCCTCATAACTCTCTTTGCTAATGGGTTGGAAGCCATACCAGACACGGTCAAACACATCAATCACCTGGCGCAGCACGGCCGTCAGGCGTGGCTGGTGGGCGATGGTGCGCAGATATTCCCGGTTGGTCAACGAGCGGTCATAACGCAGCAGCCCCCGCTCTTCCAGCAGCAGTAAGGAAGAAAGATAAAGGTAGCGCACGGCCGTGCGGTAGTCACCGCCGGTAGAAAGTTCCTCCGCCCGTTTCAAGGCCAGCTCGGCGGTTAAAAATTCTCCCTCCAACCCATCTTCATCCAGCCGCGAACTGGCGCTAAAGTCGGCAATGAGGCCACGAATGGCGTAATAAATGACAAAGGCCAGCGCCACCGCGCCCGCCACATTTAGCGCCGTTGGCAGCACCCCGTTCAGGCCAGTCAGTTCCAGAAAACGGGCCAGCAGTTCCCGAAGCTGGCGGGTAAAGTCGCGCCATAGGCGTTGCAGTATATTTTCGGATTCCGGCGTATAGCTAAACTCTTCGCGGGAAAGAATGGCCGCCATGGCGGTAGCGTCATAAGTAATGCCCGGCGCGGGCCAGCTTGCTTGTTCGGCTAATAGGGCATCCAACAGGTGCGCCAGGCGCGTCAGGTCAGGGTTAGCGGCCGTTAATTCGCTGACGAGGAAGGTGGATTGGATGGGGATGGTACGGCCGTCTGGCAGGGTGACGGCCGTGATCATTTCTAGCTCAGCCGCGACCGCGGACAATGCAACGCCGTAATCGGCCACCGCAGCTGCTGCGCCCTCATCTGCGGCTAACTCCGCAACCAGGGCGCGCAAGTCGGCCAACGTTTGCCAGTAATCGGCCACCGGCACAGGTTCAGTTTGGGCAAAGAGAGGGGTGGACAGGATGACGGCCGTGAGCCAGCCCACACCCAACACCCACAGAAGTAGCACTCTTTTCACGTTAACCAATAGACCTGACAGGTTTCAGAAAACCTGTCAGGTCTGCCTCCATTAACCTAGCAAAACCGCCAGCAGAATAAATGTTGCAATGATCGCTATGTAAATGCCTAAAAACGCCATCGTCAGCAAAAAGTATTGGCCTAAATCCGAACGGCGTGGGAAAAAGCTAATATCTGGCGCAGGCGCTTCGCCCACAATTGCCAGTTGGCTCTTCACCATCTCTGGATTCTCCTCATCCAGCGTCACCTGCAAGGCCAGGTCTAGCCCCTCAGTACGCGCGCGCACATCCAGATAAATCAGCAGTACGCAGGTCAATTGAATGGGCAAATAGATCATGTTCAACAACAAACTAATGGTCTGGAACACAATTGCCGAAACCGTGGGGCTAAGCCCCTCACCGGTCATGGCCGATATGCCCCCGGCCAATAACAGCGCCGGCCCGGTAACAATCACCTGGGAAAAGAGTCCCAACAGCAGCATAAAACCAATAAACCACCAGAAGCGGCGCTGCGCCAGTTCCAACGCGCGTGGCAGCCCCGATGAGGCATTTTTGCCTTCCACCACAATGACCGGGGTAATAAAAGGAATGGCTACCAGGCCATAAAAAAAGAGCAGCCCCGGCCCGGTGAACCAGCCAATCAAGGGAATGAACGTCCAAAGCGCCAACAAGATAGTCACAATCACCGCCAGAAAGACGGCACCCAATAAGGATACCCACACATCCCCCAACCGGCGATAGCCATCTAAAATGCCGCCCGGCGCGCCAAAATAGGCATCAGCGGCGGCGCGAGTCAGCGCCGCTGTGCCCACCAGGGCCAGCGCCCAACCCAGAATGTTCACCACCACTGTGCCAAACGTGGAACTGTTGCCGGCGGCTTGTGTCATTTGCAGAAAGCCCCAGATAGGTGAGTTTCCAAAAACATCTGTTGTTGGCAGCGAAATTTCCGGCGCGGGCGCCAGCAGCGACAGCAAGATGCTGGCGACTGTGATTGGAATCTGGGCAATGGCAATGATGCCCACAAAGGTGAGAAAATGTTGGCGATAAAGACGTATGGCTCTATCGAACAATTGGCCGGCGCTTAACGGCCGTAAATCTACGCTGTTTTTTCGTGTGGTTGCCTCAAACATGGGCGCCCCCCTTTTTTTCTAACCGATTGTGAATGATACAGAGCATGATGAGAAAATTCTAACAATTGGCGCGCCAAATCGCAATTGACGATTAGAGATCGGAGATTAGATATTGAATGTTCGACCAATCTCCAATCTCCAATCTCTGATCTCCACTCTCGTGTAATCCTTATCAAGAACTCCGCACACAGATTGAATCTCCCAATCTGCCAATCTCTGATATAATCCCCCGTATTGAGGAGAGGATTATGAGACAAACCTTGATTATTCTTTTAAGTTTTTGGCTGGTGCTTTTGCTAACCGCCTGCGGCGACCTGGCAAATCAAATTGTAGGCGCCACGGCCACGGCAGAAACGCCCACCGACATACCCCCTACTCCCACCACCCCACCCACCCCTGAAGCTACTGCCACTTCGGCCATATCGGCAGAACCCGTGCAAGGGATCGCCACCGTAGACAGCATAGATATACAAATGTTAGAGTCATTCCCCGTTCAGGTGAATGTGCGGGCGCAAGGAAATTTGCCGGATGGCTGTACCCTGATCGAACAAAGCCGCGCCGAACAGCAAGGAGACACCTTTATTGTCACCATATCCACGATCCGGCCGGCCAATATGCTTTGTACCCAGGCATTGGTGCCTTTTCAAGAAGTGGTTCCGCTGGATGTAGAGGGGTTGGCTGCGGGCACGTACACGGTTGATGTGAATGGCGTCACCGATACGTTTACCCTGGCTGTGGACAATGCCCTGGTAGAAGCCACGCCCACGCCGGCCGACTCGGCCAGCGCCATCATTTCTGGCCGCGTCTGGCATGATCTCTGCACCGTTCTCACCGACGAAACGGGCGCGCAAATTGTGCTTTCTACCGGCTGTGTACCAGTGGGGGATGGCACGTATGAGGCCAACGGCCGTCTGGAAGATGGCGAACCTGGTCTGAGCAACATCCTGGTCAGCCTGGGCAGCGGGTCATGTCCTGCCGATGGCCTGACTACCGCGCTAACAGACGCCGATGGTGATTTTGTCTTTGATGGCCTGACTGCCGGTGATTACTGCGTTTCCATTAACACCATTGCGCCCGAAAACGCTGACCTGCTGCCCGGTGTATGGACGTTTCCCGGTTTGAACTTTACGGCCGTGACCCTCACCGACGGCGAAATTAAAACCGGCGTCAACTTTGGTTGGGACTTCGCCCTGCTACCGGAAGCAGATATTGACCTGGCAAACTGTACTAACAGCATCGCCTTTGTCGCCGACCTCAGTATCCCTGATGATACCGTTGTCGGCCCAGGCGAGACCTTTGAAAAGGGCTGGCGGCTGCGCAACAGCGGCACCTGCCCTTGGACAACCGGTTACAACTTCGTTTTTGCCGGCGGTGATCAGATGGGCGCACCCAACGCCGTACCGCTGGCCAATGTCGTGCCACCCGGCGAAGAGGTGAGCGTTTTTGTCACCTTTACATCGCCACAAACTGTGGGCAGCTATCGCAGCGATTGGGTCATGGCCAACAGCAGCGGGCAGCGTTTTGGTGTGGATGGCCCGGCCGATGAGGTGATTTGGGTGCAAATTGTGGTTGGTGTGCCGCTGCCAACAGCCGAACCCCGGTCGGCAGCAATTGGCGGCGTAGTCTGGGAAGATGTCTGTTTTATTCGCGCCGACGGCACGCCATCGCCAGGCTGTGTGCAGATTGAGGGTACAAACCAATATCGGGGCGATGGCACTCTCAATAACGAACCCCGGCTGCCTGGCGTTACCGTGCTGCTGGCCAGAGGCGCCTGCCCGGATACAGGCGTACCGGCGGCGTCCGCTATTCTGCAAACCACTGTCACCGATGATCGAGGACTATACCGCTTTACCGGCCTGGATGAAGGGCTGTACTGTGTGGCCATAGACGCGCTCAGTCCGGTCAATTTGAATCTGCTGATTCCAGGCAACTGGACGTGGCCCGCGCCGGGCACGGGTCGCCAGGGCATCAATCTGGCCGCCGGGGAACAGCGGTTGGAAGTGGATTTTGGTTGGGATTATCAGGAGTAAATTGTAGTCTGCGGCGACACGGTAAAAAACCGCGCCGCCGCTATTTATAAAATTAAGGGGTTTCTATGTCTCTCATCGTTGCCGCACAAACCGAAGCCAAAATGCCGGGCCAGTCAGAAAATCAGGATTCCATCCATGCCAGCACAGCCAGCGTAGGCGAAACGCCGTGCGGGCTGTTTATGGTGGCCGATGGTGTGGGTGGGCATAAAGACGGCCGTATCGCCAGCCAGACGGCCGTAAATACCATTTCCGCCGCCATTGAACCCCTCTGGCAAAACATTCCGGCTACACCGGCCCAGGCCGCCCAATTCCTGCAATCCCATCTATATAAAGCCATTGTCACCGCCAACGAAAAAATTTATGCCCAGGCCAAGGAGCAAAATGCGCGTATGGCCAGCACCCTCACCTGCGCCCTGGTATATGGCACGCTGGCCATCATCGCCAACATCGGCGACAGCCGCACCTATCTCTATCGTGGGCAGAAGCTAGAGCAGATCACGGTGGACCACTCGGTGGTGGATTGGCTGGTGCGGCAGGGGCATCTGGCCCCAGAAGAAGCCGCTGGCCACCCTTACCGCAACGTGATCATGCACGCCCTCGGTTCCCACGAGACCCCAGAAGTGGATATTTTCCTGCGCTGGTTGCAGCCAGACGATATGCTGGTGCTGTGCTGTGATGGTGTCTGGGATACACTGACCGCCGAACAAATGGCCGCTCATCTGCAAGATAACACGCCGGAAACGGCCGTGTCTGCCCTCCTCGCTGCCGCCCAAGACCATTCGGATGATATTTCATTGGTCATCGTAAAAGTGATGCATGATGCGTGACGAGTGGTTTTCTCACGCATCACTCGTCACGTATCACGCTCCCCCATGCGCGCCCTTCTGCAACGAGTTTCCTCCGCCCGCGTCACCGTTAACGGCCGTGTCACCGGTCAGATCGGGCGCGGTCTTGTTATTTTGCTGGGTGTCACCCACAGTGACACCCCTGCCGAAGCGGCGTGGCTGGCGGCCAAAGTGGCTGGGCTGCGCCTGTTTGAAGATGATGCCGGTAAAATGAACCTCTCACTGGCTGATGTGGGTGGCAGTTTTTTGGTTATTTCCCAGTTTACACTCTATGGGGATGTCCAAAAGGGACGACGGCCGTCCTTCACCGCTGCGGCCTACCCCGCTTTGGCTGAGTCTTTGGTAGATTATTTCTGTCAATGCCTACGCGAAATAGGCTTCGATGTCGCCACCGGGATGTTTGGCGCCCATATGGAGGTGGAAATCCACAACGACGGCCCGGTCACTCTGTTAGTGGAACGGGAGCGTATGTGAAATTTATTACATCTTCTGGTAAAGTAAGTCCACATTTTGCCTACTTTACAGGAGCAACCAATCAATGAAGTGGAACAAATCAATGAAGTGGAACAAACTTCTTTTTTCCCTCTTTATCCTCCTGCTGGTCGCCTGTGGCGCACGGACGCCCACAGCTACACCAGCCGCCCCCACTGTGGCTGCCGCTGTGCCCACAGCCACCAACACAGCTACAGCCACAAACACCACATTGCCAACAACGGCCGTGCCCGCCACCAATACCCCCGTCCCCGAACCGGCAACAGCCACAGCCATTCCCACCACCGGCAGCAGCGCCGTCACGGAAACGGAAACCGCTGCTGCGCCGCTGCCTGAAGCGACGGAAACAGAACAGTCCGGGGTGACGCCATCAGCAACAGCGGCCAGTACAGGTGTGCCGCCCACCGCCAATCCCAACGCCACCGTCTCCCCCACTGCCATAGCGCCCACGGCAGCGGCCCCACCTCCCACCGGGGACGTGCCCGCTCCCAGCGACAACAACTATCCCGGTTTTGAGGATAAAGCGGGTTGGGAACGGCGCATCAATGTGCCCGCCGGCTTCACCGTCAGCTATGTGGGGCGGGTGAATGGCAACCCCACCAGCATCACTTTTGGCCCGGATGGGCTGCTGTACATTGCCATGCAGCAGGGCAGCATTTTAACCATGAATAACAACGGCAGCGTCAGCACCTACGCCACTGGTTTCAACACGCCTACCGGCATCGCCTTCCGCCCCGGCACCAATAAACTGTACGTCTCCGACCGGGTTCTCAACGAGAATGTTGGCGGCGAGTCGCAGGTCTCCATTGTCAATCAGGGGCAGTTGATTGGGGGATTGCCCTGCTGCTACACCTTTTTCCACGCGGCTAACGGCATCGCCTTTGGGCCAGATGGGTATGGTTATGTGGGTGTCGGTGGCCGCGCCGACCATGGCGAAATTTTGGACGGCAGCGGGCGGATGGACGAAATGCACCCGCTGGAAGCCAGCATCTTGCGCTTCCACCCGGATACCGGCGCCGTCAGCGTTTATGCACGGGGCTTCCGCAATCCGTATGACATTGCCTGGGACGCCAACGGGCAGTTGTGGGCCACCGACAATACTCCCGACTATGACCCCCCGGAACGGCTGCACCGGGTAGTACCCGGCGGCATACACGGCTATCCCTACTACGATTGTGACGTCTGCTTTAGCCCGCCGGAAGGGGTGACGGTGATTCCGCCGCTGGTGACATTTGTGCCCAGTTCCTCGCCCACCGGCATCGAAGTGTATCTGGCAAACCAGTTCCCCGGTTATTACAATAGCATGTTTGTGGCCCTGTGGAGTTCGTTTGTGGGCGCGCAAAAGATCATGCACATTCGCGCCGGCGGGTCTGCGCCGGTTAACTTCGCCACCGGTTTTGCTGCACCAATTGACGTGACCACCGGCCCGGACGGCAGCCTCTATGTGGCTGATTGGGCTACCGGGATTATTTTCAAGATCAGCTATACAGGTTAGGTCAGGCGAATGAACTCGCGACTACAGGGGGCAAAGGCGGTCTTCGCCGACTGTTTGGACTGTTTGTTGATTTTGACTAAACACGTTGTGGATCAATGGATGGGATTGTAGAAAGAGTCACGGCCGTACACCAACGCATTGCATCTGCCGCCGCCCGTGTGGGCCGTGACCCGGCGCAAATTACACTGGTGGCGGTGACCAAAACGTGGCCGCCGGAAACGGTGCTGGCGGCGTATGCTGCCGGGCTGCGCCACTTTGGTGAGAATCGCGCGGAGGAACTGGCAGAAAAACGGCCGTACCTGGAATCTCACCTGGACACAAAAAGCGCCAAATCCGTCACCTGGCACCTGATCGGCACGCTGCAAAGCCGCAAAACACCACTGGCAGCCACCCATGCTGACGTGTTTCACGCTCTAGATCGGCTGAAAATTGCCCACCGGTTGGCGCGTGATCTGGCGGAAAACGGCCGTGCCACCAACCCAGACTTCACGCTGCCTATCTTCCTGGAAGTGAACGTGAGCGGTGAAAGTAGCAAGTCTGGTTTTGACTGTACCCGCTGGGAAGAAGATGGAGGGCAAACGGGCGTGCTGCGCGCCGCCGCTGCCGAAGTGATCAGCCTGCCCGGCCTGATGGTGGCCGGGCTGATGACCATGGCCCCCTGGGACGCCCCGCCGGAAGAGATTCGCGCCATTTTCCGGCGTACCCGGCAGTTAGCTGCCCGCCTGCAAAGCGACCTGACCTTGCCCAACCCGCTGCAACTCTCCATGGGCATGACCGACGACTTTGAGATCGCCATTGAAGAGGGCGCTACCCATGTGCGGGTTGGCCGGGCAATTTTTGGCGAACGGCCGTGAAAAGATAGCCATCCTGATTAACAACTACCCGAAAATTGGGAAATCGGGTAATCAGGCAATTGGGTAATTACCTAATTGCCTGATTAGCAACTTAATTATTATTCATCCCCCCGCTGCTCATCGCCGGTTCCACAACTTCCCCTTCAACTGTAATCGTACCCGCATTGGCAAACTCCAGTTCAATCTTCACCTTTGTGCCTAACGCCAGCGGCGCCGCTTTTTGCATACACATCACATGCAGCCCACCCGGTTTCAGTTCCACCGTTTGCCCCGCCGGAATGGGAATTTTCCCACCGGCGACCGGGCGCATCACCATGACATCATTCTCCATGACCATGTCATGCAATTCAATGACGCCGCAGCCATCTACCGCTGCCCCCAATAAGGCATCGTCCGTATCTGAATTATTGGTAATCAACATCCAGAACGAACCGGTATCGGTGGGCATGGTCATGTTAGCGCGCACATTTTCCACGGTAATGGGCGCCGCCTTTGATTCTGAGTTGCTGCAAGCAGCCTGGACCAACAAACCCACCAATAGCACAACAAAAAGCAAATAACGTTTCATTCTTTAACTCTCCTTACTAAATAAAATAGGTTTACCCCTTCGCGTCGTCTATCGTAGCCTGCAAAGGCAGAGAGCGTTTGCACGAGGAAAGAGCATCATTGAGTTTCAATCAGGTGTCTGACATCCCGTAAAAGATCATCTAGCGGCGTCTCATGGGCATAAGAGAGGATCATATTCCCCTCTCTGTCTAATAAAAAGAAACGCGCCGTGTGGTCAATCAGGTAGCCAGATGCGGCCGATCCTTGATGCTGATGATAATGCAGCCCGAACGGTTTACCAACGGCATCAATCGCTTCTGGATCGCCGGACAAACCAACAAAAGAGTCATCAAAGTAAGCCATATATTCGGCCAATGCTTCGGGGGTATCGCGCTCCGGATCAACGGTGATCATCACCACCGCCATCTCGTTGCCCCGATTCCCCAAATCTGCTTTGACCTGTTTTAATTTGCCCATCGTCACCGGGCAGACATCCGGGCAAAACCGGTAACCGAAATAGACAAAGGTGTATTGACCGGCAAAATCGCGCAGGCTCACCGGCCCATTTACCGACTCCAGGGCAATGTCCGGCGCCGGCTGCGGCACTGGCAGCAGCGTACCGGCAAACTGGTACGGTCGTTGGCAGCCCACCAGCCAGCATAAAATCATGAAGACGCCCCACGTTGTCCGGTTCATCATGTAGTCTCACGCCAAAAGCAACAAAACAAAGACCAACAAGAGTTGTTACGTTTTGTGATTTATCCCAGATTATACCAAATCGGCGAATTGGTACAAGGTTACAGATCAGGAGTGGATATGGTGGGAATGGGAGAGGAAGGCATAAGCCTGGGTCAACTGCATGACCTGGCCGCCGAAACCCTGCTGGAAATCGGCGGCGTCGGTCTGGCTGGCAAAGGCCAGCACACTGGGCACACAGCAAACAGCAATGCGGCTTTCGACAACGTAGTAGGCCTGATGCACATTGATGATACGGCCGTAAATAAAATCGCGTAACAACGCTGTTTTTACATCCGTCCTGGCGTGTAGCAGCAACAAACCACAGTGCGGGCAGCAAGCGCGGATGACCGCATTATCGCGGGTGGTCAGCACAAAATGCAGCCGGCGTTTCACCGGCATCTGGCACATCTGGCACGTTTCGGTGGTCACAAGATTGGGGTCTGGCAAACGCACCCCACCATGCACCTTCTCCACCAGCCCGGCTTCAGACAAAGCTGTCAGGTCACGGTGAACGGTCATGGTGGAAACACCAAGCCGCTGCACCAGTTCATCTATGCGCAGCAGTTGGTCTTCGCGCAGCCAGGCCACAATCTGTTCGCGTCTCTCAGCCGGCGTGTTATCCATACGACTACAAACTGGATTTTTTGGCAGCGATGGTGGCCATGAGTACGTCGAACGCTTTGGCAAAGGCAATAACACCTTCTACCTGTAATTGCTCGGTAATGTCGTTCAGATTGATTTGCAGTTCGGCCAGATTATCCAATAGTTCCCAGGCCTGGTCTACGTCTTGCTCCAGGGTATTTGCCAGACGGCCGTGATCCCTGAATGCTTCTATCGTTTCCGGCGGCATGGTGTTCACCGTTTCCGGGCCAATCAATTGGTCTACGTAGAGGGTATCCGGGTAAGCCGGATTTTTGGTGCTGGTAGAGGCCCACAGCAGCCGTTGGTGCGCCGCCCCCGCTGCCTGCAACTCTTGAAAGGCGGGGCCGTGAAAAATTTCTTTGAAGCGTTGGTAGACCACTTTAGAGTTGGCTACGGCCGTCTGTCCCATCAACGCCGCCGCTGCCGGATCGTTCAATTCGGCCAGTTTCTTGTCTACGGCCGTATCCACCCGGCTGACAAAAAAGGAAGCCACGGAAGCCACCTGGTGCGGATTGCCGCCACCGGCCAACAACCGTTGCAGACCGTTGATGTAGGCCTGAGCCACCGCTTCATAATGCGCCATGTTGAACATCAGGGTAATGTTGACGTTGATACCACTGCCGATAAGGGCTTCAATGGCGGGAATACCTTCCGGCGTCGCCGGCACTTTGATCATGAGGTTGGGGCGGTTCACGGCCGTGAACAACCGTTTGGCCTCAGACACAGTACCCGCCGTATCCCGCGCCAGATGGGGCGACACTTCCAGGCTGACAAACCCATCGCCGCCATCGGATTCGGCGTACAAATCGGCAAACAAGTCACAGGCGGCCTGAATATCGGCCAGCACCAGCGCCTCATAAATGGCGTCCACATCCGCACCCTGCGCCACCAACTGCCGAATTTGGGCGTCATAATCGTCGCTGTGCCCAATCGCCTTCTCAAAAATGGAAGGGTTGGAAGTCATGCCGCGTAAGCCGTCCTGGGCAATCAGATTTTGCAACGTGCCATCCTGCAAAAACTGGCGGCGGATATTGTCATACCAAAAGCTTTGCCCGTAGGCATGCAGTTCAACCAAAGGATTCATGCAACATACTCCTTGTTTTAATGGCTGGCGGCTGGTAGATCCTACCAGCCGCCAGCGACATAATGAGATTTTTCATGGCCGGGTGGACAGTGAAGTGGGTGTCGAGATAGTGCAAGATGGCCTGAGCTGCCTGGGGCGTGTGGTTATAACCGGGCACAAAATCGGGCAGGTTCACGGCCGTGACCGGGAAACGCTGCTCAAAGCGGCGCTCTGCGCCAAACACATCCCGAAAGGCCGGCTGCTCAGTTTCCACCAGCGCCGCCAGTTCCAGCACACGGTCAACGGCATATCCCTGCACAAAACGGGCCGCCGACAGTTTTTCGCCGCGCCGGTAACGGCACAGCCCCACATACAAATTGGTTACAGCTTCACCCACCAGCCATTCCACATTCACAGCGGCCGTAGACGCCTGTTTGGGCTTCACAGTGGCGGGATCAAAGCTCTCAGCCCGCCAGACGATCCGTTCAGCAGAAAAAGGGATATGAGCCAGTTCCGCCTTTTCAAAGACGGCAAACTCACAAAAAATATCGTCGGCAAAGAGGAGCTTGTACCCGTCGGCGGTATTCATAAATTGAAAGGCGATGGGGTGTACGGCCGTCAGCCAGCCCAAATCCGCAATAAACGCCTGTTTATAACCGGCCTGTACAATCACAAAAAAATCTAGATCAGAAAAGGCATCCATCCGGGCCGTTTCGCTGCCGGCTGACCCCAAACCAATGAGCGCCAACGCCCCGGCTGCACCCTCCAGCGAAAGACCAATAGCATCCAGTCGTTGTAATAATTTTTGTGAATGGGTCATTCTCAAACGCCATGCGCCAATCGCTCAACCAGGCGACGGGGCATGCCAAACTTTTCCATGCGCCGCTGCGTCACCTGTACCGGGTATTCTACGCGCCTAAACACGCACATCAGCGCCTCAGTATCCAGCAGGGCATAAGCCGCGCGGGGATCAGAATCACGGGGCTGCCCCACGCTGCCAGGGTTAATGATCAGGCGCGATTCACCCAACATAAAAGGCTCACCAGATTCCATATAAAAAGGGGCGCGCATATAAATTTCTCGGCGCGAGCTGACCCGCTCTTCAAAAATTACCGGCACATGGGTGTGCCCCACAAAACAGTAAGGCGTCTGAAACCAGTCAAAATTCTCAGCGGCCGTGCCGGGGTCAATAATATATTCCCACACCGGATACCGCGGGCTGGCATGGGCCAGCGTAAAAGGCTCTTCCACCGTCTTTGAGGGAAACACCTGCAAATAGGCACGCGACTCTTCAGTCAATACATCTTGCGTCCAGCTTATGGCAAAGTTGGCCTCACGGTTAAAGAGCTTGATGTCCAGATTTCCTAATACCGCCTGATCATGATTGCCGGAAAGAGAAATATGGTTATGCTTTTTCAGTTCAGCTACACATTCATTTGGATCCGGCCCATAACCCACCAGATCGCCCAAAAACCAGATGATGTCCCATTGTCCAGCAGCATCCGCTAATACGGTTTCAAAGGCGGCAAAGTTGGCATGGATGTCCGAAATTATCAATACACGCATGTAGATTCCTCAGTGCTAATTTTTTCTCCCGGCCCAAAACCAATAAGGGCCAAACTTAAATGCAAAGACACTCTGTATTGTATCCCTTACACCACATCTGGACAGGGGATAATGATACCATCTTTGCCGGGTAAGGGTATAATCGGGCTGTCGGGCAATGGGGCGTTGAACGATCGGTCCCATCGCCTGAAAAATCGGCTCTACAGGATTTTATGGGGTTCGGCGTGACGAGTGACGAGTGAGGCGTGTGGTCTCTCCGGTCACGCATCACTCGTCACGCATCATAGCCTGCCCTGAGTTTCCAAAGAGCCAAAAAATCATTATTATGGCGATATTAGACCCCTGGACATTGGATTTTGTGAGCAGCAGCGAGGAGCAGACGCTGCGGCTGGGCGTGCGGCTGGGTGAATTGTTGCAGCCAGGTGATTTACTGTGCCTGTCTGGCGAGCTGGGCGCGGGCAAAACGGCGCTGGCGCGTGGTGTGGGACGCGGTTGGGGCACCACACTGCGGGTGACCAGTCCCACGTTTGTGGTGGTGAATGAATATCCACGCCTGCACGATGGCCGTGTCCTATACCACCTGGACTGCTACCGGCTGGAAGGTCCCGGTGATGTCTTCACCGCCGGGCTGGAAGATTTACTGGCCGAACCGAATACGGTGATGGTGGAATGGCCGGAGCGTATTGAAAAATGGCTGCGGCCCGACAGGTTGTGGGTCTCATTGACCTATGCCAGTGAAACCCGGCGAAAAATGCACATGAAAGCCCAAGGGGACCGCGCCCATAAATTATTGGAAGAGTTTAAGAAGAGCGCCTTTGGGGTGTGAAAATTTGTAGTTGGTGGCCGATACCAACAAGTAGCCACCAGCATGAAGGACAGAGGATGATTCTGGCAATTGACACGGCAACACGATGGTTGGGACTGGCGCTGCACAGCGGCACGGCCGTACTTGCCGAAAGCGGCTGGCGCTGCCTGAACAACCATACCATCGAACTGACGCCCGCTATTCAACAGATGCTGTACCAGGCCGGCGCCACCATATCCGATCTGACGGGTATTGCTGTAACCAGGGGGCCGGGTTCCTATACCGGGCTGCGCGTGGGGCTGGCGGTGGCCAAAGGGCTGGCGCTGGCGAACCAGACGCCGCTTATGGGCGTCTCTACACTGGATTGCCTGGCAATGGGCATTGGGCCGCAACCGGACAAACTGATCGCCGTGGCCGAAGCCGGGCGCACCAGAGTATGCACGGCCGCGTATGAATGGCAAAATAACGGCTGGCAGGCCATCCAGACGCCCGCCATGGAGGCGTGGGATGAATTATTGGCGCGGTTGGATGGGGACGGCCGTTACTTGTTTGCCGGGGAAATCACGCCTGAAGCCGTTAAACAAATCCGCGCCGCGGGCAAGGAGTTCCGCATTGCCCTGCCCGCCGCCTCTGTGCGCCGCGCCGCTGTGCTGGCCGAAATCGGCTGGCGGCGCTTGCGCCAGGGCCAGGTGGATGACGCCGCCGCCTTGGCCCCGCTCTACCTCAAAGAACCGGATGGAAGATAGGAGTGGTAAGTGGCAGGTGACAAGTGAAACTGCCACCTGTCACTTGCCACCTGCCACATGCTCAGACCGCCTTCACCCTACCACCTGCGCCGGATGACAATGGATGATTTAACGGCCGTTGTCGCCATTGACCGCCTCTCCTTCCCCACCCCGGCCCGGCCTGGTCTGTATGAACACGAAGTGTCCGAGAATACTCTGGCCCATTACCAGGTGTTATGTCAAGACAACCAAATCATTGGCTATGCCGGGTATTGGCTGATTGGGGATGAGGTACACATCAGCACCATTGCCGTGCATCCGGAGTGGCGCGGGTGCGGGTTGGGCGAGCTGCTGCTGCTGAACCTGCTGCTGCTGGCCTATGCCCATCCCGCCAATATCGTCACGCTGGAAGTACGCCACGCCAACAGCGGCGCTCAACAACTCTATCATAAATACCAGTTCGAGGTCGTTGGCCGCCGCCGCCGTTACTACCGGGACACGGGCGAGGATGCCCTGATTATGACCGCGCCGCCTCTGGACGCCCGTTATCACCAGTTTTTGGAACAGAAAAAGGGGCTGCTTTGGCGGCGGCTAAGTGGTGAGGATTGACGGCCGTGACCCTGTAAAACGTACTATGATGCCAAACATGAAAATTTTGATCACCGGCGGCGCCGGCTTTATTGGCTGCAACAGCGCCGCCCATTTTCTGCAACAAGGCCATACCGTGGTCATCTATGACAATCTTTCACGCAAAGGCGGCCCGGCCAACCTGGCCTGGCTGCAAGCGGAATTTGGTGAACGCCTGCACTTTATCCAGGGGGATATTCGGGAGTATGAGGCATTGGCAACGGCCGTGTCCGGCAGCGATGTTGTCCTCCATTTAGCCAGCCAGGTGGCCGTTACCACCTCCGTCTTGAACCCGCGCGAAGATTTTGAGATCAACGCCCTGGGCACCTTCAACGTGCTGGAAGCGGTGCGCCACCACGCCCCCACAGCCGCCGTCCTCTACGCCAGCACCAACAAAGTATACGGCGGCATGGAAGCGGCGCGGGTGGAATTGCAGGCCAACCGCTATGGTTACGCCGAATACCCATACGGCATCCCCGAAACCTACCCGCTGGACTTCCACTCGCCGTATGGATGCTCAAAAGGGGCCGGCGACCAATACACACTAGATTATGCCCGCATCTATGGCTTGCGGACGTTGGTTTTTCGCCAATCGTGCATCTATGGCCGCAGGCAATTTGGTGTGGAGGATCAGGGTTGGGTGGCGCACTTTGTCATTGCGACGGTGATGAACCGGTCCATCAGCATTTATGGCGACGGCCGTCAAGTCCGCGACCTCCTCCATGTGTCTGACCTGATTCGCGCCTATGAGCGTGGCATTGAAACGATAGAGGAACTTAAGGGGCAGGCGTTTAATATCGGCGGTGGGCCAGACAACACCCTTTCCATCTGGAGCGAATTTGGGCCACTGTTGGCCGAACTATCTGGGCATGAAATTCCAGTGCAGTGGGGCGCCTGGCGGCCTGGCGATCAGCGTGTGTTCATCGCCGACATTCGCAAAGCCGGTGAGCGGCTTGGCTGGCAACCCACCATTTCCCCCGCCGCTGGCATCCGCGACCTGTACACCTGGGTTGCCGCCAATCCAACGTTGTTTTAGTGGCTGGTGGTTGGGTGCGGGCACAAGCCGCCAGCGCCCAACCACCAGCCGCCACCTGTTTCACGATATTTCCAAAATTTCAGACACCATGGCTGACAGCTCTCGCGGCAAAAATGGTTTATTCATATAGGCCACATTTTGCAGATGACCAATGAGCCGGTGAGTGGGGTTGGTAAAAGCCGTTAATACCAGCACTTTTGGTTTTTGGATTTCCAGTTTGCTCATACTTTGCAACACATCCCACCCATTCATATCTGGCAAAGAAATATCCAGAATAACCAGCGCCGGTTGGCTGCGGCCAATAAGGGCTATGGCATCGCGGCCATTAGCCGCATGATGTAATTCAATGGGTAACTGCTGCAGAGAAGCCCGAATAATCTGATAAATTCCTAAATCGTCTTCTACGCTAACAACACAATATTGGGAAGTCATGAAACCATCAGAGTTGTAATCGAGAGATTGAGCGTAACCGTTCAGACCTGACAGGTTTTTTACCAGTTCAACTTGAAACTTTGCAGGCCAAAAACCTGTCAGGTCTCTTGAGGGACTGAACACTTACGATTGAGCGATTGCCAGATTGGTTTCTTGCAATCTTAGTCCAAATACCATTGTATCAATCCAACCAAAGTTTACCTCAACTTTTATGAAGCGGGTAAAGTTCGGTGAATAGACAATTGGACAGCTAATTACGCCAAAAACCGAACGGATATTTGTACCAGAGATAATACGTGGCGCCAGCCCACCCCAATGCGGAACAAACGACAAATGTCACGGCCGTGATCCTTTCCCAGGCAGCCCCCTCCAGCCCCAATACGACCGTCATCACCACGCTCAGCGCCATGCCGATCAGCCCCAGCATCATACCCACCACAGCCCCTAAAGCAAACGCCCCCATGCGCCGCCCCTGGCGATGCCTGTGTGGCTGCAAACAAGCCCGTAAACCATACGGCGCTTTATCCAGGTCTGTGGTCGGGTCAATCTGGTAGCGTTGGATGAGGTCATAAACCTGCCCACGACGGGAGGCATCGTTGATGCTGGTCAGCAACAGATAGAGTTCCCCCTGGTGCGGCCATACGTAACTGCTCAATGATGGATTGACCTGGATGGCTTGCTCTATCTGTTGGCGCAAGGTTGGCTGCAAAATGCGCACCACCTGCCGCTGCTCCAGCAGAAAATCAATGTTGGCGTCTGCGATCAGCGCTTGCTGCCGTGAGAACAACCGCGATTCATTCATACCATCTGGTCCAAATTGCCCAAACTCCATCACTTGCCGCTGTTTATTCCATTACAGTTGCGTGCCTGGCCCATTATCAGACAAGCACAGACATAGGTCAACGGGACAATTGTGCCAGGGGACATGCTATGCCAGTAATTCATCTAACACGGCCGTCAGCCGTTCCCATTCTGCCTGGGCGGTGGCCTGCTCCTGGCGCAGACTGTCCACCTCCTTGCCAGCCGCCGCTGCCTGTGCCATATCATGCGCCAATTGAGCCAGCCACGCTTCCGTTTCTTCAAGCTGCTCCTGCACTTCCCGCAGATGCCGCCCGCGCTGGCGGCGTTCCTGTTTGCTCAAGCGAACCGATTGAGCCGTTTTGACCTCTTCAATCCAATCCAGCGAAGGGGACGCCTTTTCGGCGGTGGGCAAAGCCACTTTGGCAGGCACGGCCGTTGCCTCTCCCCCGGCGCGCCCGGCCAAAAAGGCCTGGTACGTGCCGTCGAATACACGTAAACGGCCGTTGCGCAGTTCCCAAATTTGCGTCGCCAGCCGGTCTACCAGATACCGGTCATGGGAAACCAGAATAATCGCCCCGTCAAACTGTTCCAGCACCGTTTGCAACACTTCCTGGGAAGGAATATCCAGATGATTGGTGGGTTCATCCAGAAGCAAAAAGTTGGCGCCGGCCAAGGCCAGCAACGCCAGCGCCAGCCGCCCCCGCTCGCCGCCGCTCAGGTCGCTTACCTGCTTAAACACATCATCACCGCGAAACAGGTAGGGGGCCAGGAAATTGCGCGCTTTTTCCACCGGCATCGGCTGGCGGGCCATTAGCTCATCAATCACCCGCCGGTTCAAGTTCAACTGCTCGTGCCCCTGGGCAAAATAGCCGTGTATGAGGCCATCGCCAAAACGGAGTTTTCCCTTGAGCGGGGTCAGTTCCCCCATGAGCGTGCGCAAAAAGGTGCTTTTGCCGCTGCCATTGGGACCAATGAGCGCCGCACACTCCCGCCGCTCCAGGTGCAGATCATCACTGGTAAACAGGGGTACGCCGGGGTAGCCAATTTCCAACCGCTTGCTGCGCAGCACAAAACGGCCGCTGCGCTGTTCTGGCTTCAGGCGAATGTGCATCTGCGGTTGGCGGGGCGTGGGTGGCGGCAGGTCACGCAGCCGCTGCGCGGCTTCATTCACGCTGAGGGTACGCACACGCTCGCCAATGTGCAGCCAGCTTTGGCCGGGCACGGCCGTGGCTCCATACATCTCCAGCAGCACAATATCCCGCGTTAGCCGCTTGAGTTTGCCTTTGGCAATGTCACTCTTGCCGCCGGCGATATTTTTGCGCACAAAGTCGAGTTCCGTTTCCAACCGCTCTTTTTCAGCCTGGAATTGGGCGGCAGCGTAAGCCCAGGCGCGTTCGCGCTGTTCAATGTATTGGCTGTAGCTGCCTTTGTAGCTGTGCAGTTGGTCGGGCGTCAGTTCCCAGATGTGCGTCACGACCCGATCCAGAAAGTAGCGATCATGGCTGACGATGAGCAACGCGCCGGACCACTGCCGCAATGTATTTTCCAGCCATTCAACGGCCGTAACATCCAGATGGTTTGTAGGCTCATCCAATATCAGCAAATCCGGTTGTTCCAACAGCAGCCGTCCCAACAATACGCGCGTCTTCTGCCCACCGCTCAGGTGCGCCAGCGGCGTTTGCCAGCTTTGCGGCGGAAACCCCAGCCCCAGCAACACCCGCTTAATCTCTTGCTGGTAGTGGTAGCCGCCGCCAATGTCATACGCTTCCTGGACACGGCCGTATTCAGCCAACACCGCCTCCATCACCTCCCCCGCCGCCATTTGGGCCTCCAGCGCCCGCAGCGCCGCTTCCTGAGCCGTCAGGGTGGCAAAAACGGTCAACATTTCTTCGTAAATGGTGTTGTCTTGCCCGGCAAAGGTGAGAACCGCTTCCTGCTGCAAATAACCTAACGTCAGGTCAGGGGCGCGGCTGATCTGCCCTTCCCTGGCCTCTTGCTGCCCCGCCAAAATTTGCAGCAGCGTGGTTTTGCCGCAGCCATTAGGCCCAACCAGCCCCACCCGCTCTTTGGCTTGCAGGCGAAGTTCAATCTCTTCAAATATACCATCGGCGCCAAATGATTGCGCCAGACCTTTGGCTTGTAGAAGAATCATGGTTGCGAATTTTCAGTGAGCAATTGACAATTGTCAATTGGGCAACTGTCAATTAGGCAATTTTCCCGTTTCAATTTGTTTGATGGGCAAGGTGATAATGAAGGTGGCACCTACGCCGGGCTGGCTGGTGGCGGTAATGGCGCCGCCGTGCTGTTCCACAATCAGGCGGCAAATGGCCAGACCGATGCCAGTGCCTGTAAATTCGGTACGGCCGTGCAGCCGCTGAAACAACGTGAAGATACGATCCAAATACCGCTCATCAAAACCAATGCCGTTATCTTGCACCACAATCTGGCAGCGATTATCGGCCAACTGTTCGCCAGAGATATGGATGACCGGGGGTTCATCCGGTTTGTGATATTTGAGGGCATTGTTGAGCAGATTCAGAAACAATTGCTGCATTTGGGTGGCGTTTGCCTGAATGGTGGGTAAAGGGGCAAGATGGACACGGCCGTTGACCGCTTCAATTTGCCCCGCCAAATCCGCCAACAACTGCTCCACCATTTGCGTCAGATTGACCCACACAAATGGCTCAGAATGGGTAAACACCCGTGAAAAAGTCAGCAAATCGCCGATTAACAGTTGCATACGCCCGGCGGCGCTTTGCATCCGGGCCAGATAATCTTGCCCACGCGCATCCAGCACAGCCGCATAACTGGCCGTCAACCGGTCGCTAAACATTTGAATCTTTCGCAACGGCTCCTGCAAATCATGGGAGGAGACATATGCCAGATTCTGCAATTCGCGATTACTGCGCTCCAATTCAGCCGTATAGATTTGCAGCCGTTCTTCGGCATTGCGGCGCTCCAAAATCTCCTGGTGCGCGGCTTCGTACAAACGGGCATTTTCAATAGCCACTGCTAACTGGGCGGCGATGGCTTGCAGCGTAAACAGGTCATCTTCGTCAAAGGCATGAACATGCACACTTTGGGCATCCAACACACCCATCACCACCCCTTTCAACTCCATCGGCACAGCCACCTCCGAGCGCGTCTCCATTTCACTCAGTTCGGCATGGTAACGTGGCTCCAACGACACGTCGGGCGCTAATAACGCTGCGCCGTGCTGCGCCACCCAGCCGGTAATACCCTGCCCCAGTTTCAAGCGGGCTACCCCCTCCATCTCTTGCAGCGATGGCAGCGAGGTGGCCCGGAGAACAACATACTCACCCTCCACAAGGCGGATTACCACATTGTAATAGGCAAAAGTGCTGCTGATCAGGTTCACCGATTCGTGCAGCAGGTCGTCCAGCGACAGAATAGCCGTCGCCCGGCGCCCTATCCGCACAATCAACTCCAGGCTAGAGGCGCGTGCCCGCAGTTCGGCTTCAGCCTGCTTACGCTGGCTGAAATCCTGTTTAATGGCGATAAAATGGGTGATGGCCCCTTCCTGATCCCAGACCGGCGTCACCGTCATTTCTTCGGTATAAAAGGAGCCATCCTTGCGCCGGTTTGTAAATTCACCTTGCCATTTTTCGCCGCGCTGCATCGTTTGCCAGATAGCTTCACGCAGTGGGTTTCCGCCATTCTCGCCATAAACCTGTCCAATATGTTGGCCGGCAATATCCGCCAGATCGTAACCGGTGAGCCGGGTAAACGCCGGGTTTACCCATTCAATCTGCCCTTTCTGATCGGTGATGAGAATGCCGGTGGGCGCGGCCGCCAGGGCGCTGGATTGCAGTTGCAACTGTTTCTCGGCCGTTTTGCGGCTGGTAATGTCACGGCCGGTGGCATTGACGTAGTGTACATTGCCGTATAAATCATAATGGACGTTTATGGACCAGAGGATGTCAAAGACGGCGCCTGTTTTGCTAACCTGCCGGTTTTCAAAAGTGACGTGGGGCACATGCCCCCGGATCCATTCCAAAAAGCCCATTTCGGTGCGTTCCTGGTCATCCGGGTGCAGAAAACTAAAGGCTGAGGAACCAACCAGCAATTCCTGTGATAAACCATAAATTTGCTCGGCGGCATGGTTCACGTAGATGAACTGCCCGCTTTTGTCTATCTGTACTATGAGATCGTGGCTGCCTTCAACGAAGTCGCGGTATTTTTCTTCGCTCTGGCGCAGAGCGGCTTCGGTCAGACGTTGTTCGGCGATACGCCGGGTGAGGTCTTCCACCATTTCTTGAAGTTGTTGGATCAGGTTGTTGACGCTGTGCTGCAAGTCACCAATTTCGTCATCTTCAATGGGCGGGGCAATACGGACCGACAGGCGGCCGGTTTGGGCCGTGTGAAGTACCTGACGCACGGCCGTGACCCGCCGCAGCGCTAACTGGTCAATAGCCAGGAACAAAATGAGGGATGTCAACCCCAAAACCAGTAGGGCGCTGGCTACAATGGTTACCACCAGCCGGGTTTCTTCGGCCTGATACTGCGCAGCGGATGCCTGCACATACACAAAAAAGAACGGCCGTGAACCATCACCGCTCATCACAGGCACAACACTGGCTACTTCATTGGCCCTTCGTAGAAAGATACCGCCGGGATTCTCAAGTGTAAACCAGTCGGCATTCAGCCCCACTGTCTGCGTCACCTGCTTGCCAATCATCTCACGGTCAATGGCATAAATGATGGTATTGTTGCTGGAGCTGACGAAAGCGTTAGAAACAGGCGCACCCACCAGTTGTTCAATGGTCGCCCGGTCATTAAACATGGTCAGGCTGGCCCGGTTTGCTTCCACAATGGCCGCCGGTATGAGCAGGCGGGATTCCATGCCGGCTTGAAAATGGCGTGAAAATTGACGCAGCAGCAGCGAGCCAACCACAGCCAAAACCAACAGTTCCACCAGGATGATGGTAGCGCCTATTTTGAATGTGAGATGGCGATAAAATAGTCTCATGTGAGCGGGGTCTAAATAAAGAGGAGATTGGGAAATTGGGGATTGGGAGATTATCAATCTCCCAACACTTTGCCAGGATTCAAAATGCCATGTGGGTCTAGCAGGTTTTTAATCTGGCGCATGACGCCGATGGCCGTTTCGCCATGTTCATACACCATATATTTTTGTTTGCCAATACCCACGCCGTGTTCCCCGGTACAGGTGCCATCCAACCGCAGCGCCTTTTCCACCACCTGATCATTAAATGAGTGTAAATCTATCGCCAGATTGTCTGCCGGAGGAAAGACGACGGTGTGCAGGTTGCCATCACCGGCATGACCAAACAGCGCCCCTTGCAGGCCCATGCGGCTCATCAGGTCGGCTGTGTATGCCGCCAGTTCCGGGTAGTGGGAGATAGGCACGGCCACATCGGTGATGAGATACCGTTCACCAGGATGGGCGCGGAAAAGAATTTCACCCAGTTGGTGACGGCCGTGCCACAGCCGATCCCGCTCTTCCCGCCCCACTCCGGCGCTAAAATGGGTAGCGCCGCCATCGGTGCAGATTTCCTGTACCAATGCCAGTTCAGTTTGCAGCGTTTCCACCGTTGGCCCATGAAACTCCATAAGCAAGGTGGGGGCCACCGGCAAGTTAATGGCCTCATCCAGGTTCATATAGGTAATGGCGGCAGCATCCAGCAATTCCAACGCCGCCGGCCCTAGACCAGAACCAATGATGTGGTAAACGGCAGCTGCGGCAACGGCCGTGCTGCTAAAGGTAGCCAACACGGCGCTAAAATGTTCCGGCAGGGGCGCAAGCTTGAGTGTGGCCTCCGTCACCAGCCCCAATGTGCCCTCTGAACCGATGATCAGGTGGGTCAGGTCATACCCGGCCGACTGTTTCACCGAGCGGGAGCCGGTACGGATAATGTCGCCATTGGCTAACACCACTTCCAGCGCCAACACATTATCCCGCGTAGCGCCATACTTCACCGTGCGAGTACCGGCGGCGTTATTGGCAATCATGCCGCCAATACTGGCATTCGCGCCGGGGTCTGGCGCAAAAAAGAGGCCATGCCGCCCCAGAATCTTGTTCATATCTTTGTAGAAGATGCCCGGCTGCACCACTGCTTGAAAATCGGCGGCATGTACGGCCACAATCTGGTTCATCTGTTGAAAATCCACCACAATGCCACCCCTGAGAGGGATGGGATTTCCTTCCAGGCTACTGCCCGCCCCCCAACCAACAATGGGTGTTCGCCGCTCGTTGGCCAGCTTGAGAATGGCACTCACTTCGGCAGTGGTGTGGGGCCAGACCACGGCGTCAGGCAGGTGCGGGGGGTGGGCGGATTGGTCACGGCCGTGTAACAGCCGATCCGCTTCCGTTACCGATACACGCTCTTCACCCAAAACATTTACCAATTGTGCCAGCAGATCTGCTTTCATTTCACTTGACCTGAAAATTGTGGTTAGTGGCTGGTGATTCTACCAGCCACTAACCACCAGCCACTACATAAACAAAACCTAAAGAAATTGTACGCCAGCCGTCACAACTAGGCTACCCGCGCTTTTTGACACTGCCAGATGGCCGTGTTATACTCCGCCTTCGGTTTTACACTTGTCTGACTGGTGAAAAATCGGTCTTAACAAAAGGAATATATCCTCCAATGGAGGGATGGCAGAGTGGACGATTGCGGCGGTCTTGAAAACCGCAGTGGGCTTCGGCTCACCGGGGGTTCGAATCCCTCTCCCTCCGCCAGCATCATTATTAACAACAAATTGGGGAGGTGCCAGAGTGGTCGAATGGGGCCGCCTGCTAAGCGGTTAACGGCCGTTAAAAGCCGTTCAAGGGTTCGAATCCCTTCCTCCCCGCCTTTTTCGGTAATCGGTTATCGGCGAACGATAATCAATAACCAATTACGGATTACCAATTCAAACACGCGCCCTTAGCTCAGTGGATTAGAGCGTCTGGCTACGAACCAGAAGGTCGGGAGTTCGAATCTCTCAGGGCGTACTGCCATAAAACCGCCTCTGAGCATTTAGTTCAGAGGCGGTTTTGTTTATCTTTTTGTAACCGTTCAGTTCCTCTGGGGACTTGACAAGTTTTTGCGCCTGAATTGCGGCAACCGCTTCTGGTAATAAACTTGTCAAGTCTGAACGCTTACGTCTTTTTAGGGTACCCGACCTCAATTTTTCTCAAACAGATTAGACAGCGAAAGATCATGTAAGAAAAATCGCTGCAAGATGAAAAACATCAAAATCACCGGTGCGGTCATGACCACGGCCCCGGCCATCAGCAAGGGCCAGTTGGTGCGGTCTAGCTGGTTGAGGATTTGCAGCCCCACAGCCAGTGTGTAATAACGTGGGCTAAAAATGTAAAGGATGGGGCTGATGAAGTCGCTCCAATACATGACAAAGGTGAGGACGGTGACGCCAACAATGGTAGGGCGGGCCAGAGGTAAGGCCAACCGCCACCAGATAGTCACGGCCGTAGCCCCATCCAGTTGCGCCGCTTCAAACATTTCCCCCGGTATACGCCGGAACGTCCAGTAAAATAACAGCACAAACAGGGCGTTGCTGCCGGTGAAAGCGGGCAAAATGAGTGCCCAGAGGGAATCGAGCAATCCCATCCAGCGCAAAATCTGGAAGCGAAACAGCCAGACAGCCGCCGCAGGCACAATGAGCAGGGCAATGCTAACATACACCAACTGGCGGCGCGGCCTGACCGGTAACTGGCTGATGCCAAACCCGGCCATGGAGGCAATAATCAGGGTAAGGGGCACGGCCGTAGCCACCACTACCAGCGAATTTTGTAAATAACGCGTCATCGGTACCCGCTCAAAAATAGTCTGGTAGTTTTGCCATTGAGGGTCAGGCTGATACCACTCCACTGTGGTCGGCGGCGGCAGCCCCACCTGGCGCAGCGAGGCGACCAACACCCAGAGGAGAGGGAGCAGGAATACGGCCGTTAAAACCCAGCCCAAACTATGGTGAATCATGCTTTTTAGTTTTTTCATTGCCATTCAATAACGGATTAAGCTTGAATGGCGACCAGATATCCGATTTCCTTGGGAACTCGGATGTCTGATACGCACAAGTGGAAATATCATTTTCATAAGCCTCTGGAGACTTGACCAGTTTTTGCGCCTGAATAACGGCAACTGCCTCTGGTAATAAACTTGTCAAGTCTGAACGCTTATACTCAAAATACCCCAATATCCCCATACTTCAATCTCAAAAATCATCTGCTCCCCGCTCTGACCCCACCAGGTTCAAAATGCCCATAATAATCAAGCCTATCACCAGGTAGGTAAAAAGTAACAAAGCCGCCGCCATGCCAAAATCAAAAAAATCAAAGGCCAGTTCATACAACAGCAACGGCACAAAGGTCGTGGCGTAATACGGCCCACCATACGTCAGCACAAACGACGGCGTAAACGTATTTTGCAGGCTGATCACCATATCCCGAAAGGTCAGCAGCAGTAGCCAGGGCAAGATCAACGGCAGGGTAATGCGCCAGAACGACTGCCAGGCCGTGGCCCCATCCACCCGCGCCGCCTCATAATAGGAGCGGGGAATGGTGCGCAAGCCGGTGAGCAAAATGACAAACCCTTCACCAATGGTAAACAGCGAGAGCAGCACAATGGAAAAACGGGCTGTGCCCGGCTCTGTTAACCAGGCCGGCCCCTGAACCCCCAGTCCGGCAAGGAGCATATTCAGCGGCCCATACACCGGATTAAGTATCCACAACCAGATCAGTGCGTAGGCCACTTCGGGGATAACGGTGGGCAGGTAAACGGCCGCCCGGTGCAAACCAAACCCACGCCGCTCCGATTGTAGCAGCAGCGCCAACAGCAGCGCCCCCAGCAAACGTAACGGCACGGCTAATGCCAGGAAATAAATCGTGTTGCGCAACGAAATGCGTACATACACCGAACTGAGCAGCCGCATGAAGTTATCCATGCCGGCCCAGGTGGGAGCAGCCACCGCATTGTAGTTGGTAAAAGCCACGGCCACTGTTGCCAGCGCCGGTAAAATGGTCAGTACCATTGCTCCCAACAAAAATGGAACCACAAACAGCCAGATCTGCACGTGGTAGCGCCGCAGCGACAACCGGCTAATAATTCCGTTGTTCATGTGCGGTTTGTATAGACGATATACAGCACCAGCAGGGTCACCTGAACCAGTAACACGATCACCAGTTTCAGTTGAAATGAACGTTTACTGGTTTTATGGTGAAACAAAGCCATGCCGGCCAATGCGCCTACGGTACCACCAACAAAGGCCAGCGCCAACAGCGTATTTTCCGGTACCCGCAAACGCGCCGACCCGGCAATCAGTTTGTCGTAGCCATAGGTGAAAAATGTAACAATGGTAATACTGATCAGCCATGCCCATAGCGCAGTCAACACATCAATCAGTTGCATCAACACCAACGCCCCAACCAGAGCAATGATGCCAGGAATTACAAAATAACGCAGCATAAAATTCTCCAAATTGTGCCAGGTGGCAGGTGTCACGTGGGCAATACTTAACACCTGACACCCAAGCACCTGACACTTCCTATGCCACCCACCCCCAGATGAAAAATTGCCCACTAAAATAGAGGTAGAGGATGAGGGAAGGGTATAAAACAAGGCGGTTAATCCAGGGGTTTTGCCCCCAGCGAGCCAGAAGCAGGAAAGTGGAAAAAAAGGCCAGGGCGTACCGGGAAAAGGAGTAGAGCGGTTTTAATTCCGAGGTGGGCAACAGCATGAAAAAGAGCAGCAGCGCCGCGTATAAGCCCCAGGTGATACCCAGTTGCCGGAAAGCCAGTATGGTGGTCGCCAGTAATAATAACGCACAGAAAAAATCAAACCACAACGTAAATTCACCGGCGCGGGCGGGCGCACCGAGGAACATGCTTTGCAGAGCGCGCAGCAAATCATAACCGGGCAGGCCGGTTTGCTGGTACCAATAGATGCGGTAGATGTCGCTCAGGGGAGGCAAACCAGCCGCCCAACGGTAGACAAGGAAAAGAAAGGTGCCAATGCCGGGCAGCAACACGGCCGTGCCCGCCCCCACTCCTCTCACATCTTTAACCACACCGACAGACCAGCGCTGCCGCCAAAACTCATACGCCAACGGCGCCACCAGCACCCAGCCCGTCAGCCGCGTCAGCGACGCCAGCAAGCCCAACAGCCCCGCCTGCCAAAACGCGCCCCGTCTTGCCGACCAGAGTGAAGCCAACGCCAGCAACAAAAAGAGGGATTCGGTATAGGGGGCCAGGAGGAAAAAGGCTGTCGGAAACAAGGCCAGATAAATGACAGAGCGGGTGGCATGTTGCGGGCCAATTTCGGCCGCAGCCACTTTGTGCAGCAAAATGAACAGCCCCAGGCAGGCCAGATTGGCCACCAGGATGGCCACAGCCATATGCACCGTGTGACTGCTGCCCAAGGGGAAGGCGAGGGCGCGAATAAGCCAGGGGTAAAGCGGGGGAAAGACGGAGTCGGCCTCGCTTTGGTAGCCGTTAGCGGCGATGGCGGTGTAGTGCAGGGCATCAAACCGCTGCCAGGGACCTAGCAGCAGTCCGGCCATACCGCTGTCCAGGATGGGCTGGCCCTGATACGGCCGTAGCACCTCATCCGCTTCCGCCGGTAAGGGCTGCACCAACAGCACCACCACCGTCCACACCGTCAATAACAGCCGCAGCACAATGAAAATGATCAAACCTTGCCGCACGGCCGTGTCCCGCCACCACCTCATCCTCACCTCCTTCACCGATTACGGATTGCCGTCCTCACGACCGTCCGGCAGCGCCATCGGCCATTCCCTATCCGCCTCATCAGGCACAACCTCGCCATCAATCACTTCCCCTTCTACCACCACACCATCCCCCTGGGTTGTCCACATCTGCCCACGCAGCAGGCCACCTTGCTGCCGCACGCGAAATGCAACCACCAGCAGCAATACACCAACCGCCAGAGAAAAAATGCCCGTCACCCAGACCAGGCTGACCGCCAGCGGCCCGGTGAGGGCAAACATCAGTACACCAAAACCAAGCAACAGCAGCCCGATGAAAATGTCGGTATACGGCCGTCGCCTCTGCACCGCCTGCAGTACACTCACACCACCGCTAATCAGCAGGCCAAACCCGGCCAGGTAAAGGATGACGGTAAAAGCCGCCGTGACAATGGGCAGCGCAAAGATGAAGACGAGCAAACCGATCAGGATTTCAATCAGCCCGGAGAGCACTTGATTGCCCCAATGGGTATGGCGGTGGAGAACGGCCGTACCCATCCGCCACCCCCCATCCAACACCAACAATCCGCCCAATAGCTGCACCGGCAGCGCCGCCGTCGCCTGCGGATTGAGCAGGGCAAAAATACCCATCGCCAACGCGATCAGCCCAATCAGAACCAACACGACCCACAACCGCTGCCAGACGCGGATGACGTTTTGTCCGTCTGTGTTCATAGGCTGAGGGACTATATCCCCGATCCGCCCGTCACTTCCAGTGTGTGCCCGGTGATATAGGCGGCCAGCGGCGAGGCCAGCAGCACGATGCCACCCGCTGCCTCTTCCGGCGTACCGGGCCGTCCCAGAGGGATCATCATCGGGGCCATCTGCCGCATCTGGTCGGGGATGCCAATGGCCACTTCCTTGTCGCCAATGGCAATCGTTTCCCCCTTTTCTTTGGCCTGGGTCATGCGCGTGTCAATGAAACCAAAGGCGACGGCGTTACAGCGAATGCCAAACGCGCCCCACTCTTTGGCGACCGTTTTGGTCAGCCCCACAATGCCCATTTTGCCGGTGGCATAGTTGATCTGCCCCACATTGCCATGCAAACCGGAGGTGGACGAAACGTTGACAATGCAGCGCGGCTCCACCGGGCCGCCGGCCTCTTTTTCCGCTTTGGCCGCCTCGCGCATGTAGGGGGCAGCGGCCCGAATCATGCGGAACGGGGCGGTGGCATGAATGTCCAGCACTGCCTGCCACTGTTCGTCGCTCATCTTGTGCAACATGCCGTCCCAGGTGAAACCGGCATTGTTGACCAGGATGTTGATCTTGCCATAGGCAGCTATTACCGCCTGCATCAGTTGGGCGGGAAATTGGGGATCGGTGGCGCTGCCGGGCACGGCCGTAGCCTCCCCACCCACTGCCTTTATCTCCGCCACCACTTCCGCACACGGCGCAGCATCCAGATCATTCACGACGACTTTGGCCCCATACTGCGCCAACAACTTCGCCGCCGCCGCACCAATCCCGCGCCCCGCCCCCGTCACAATCGCTACTTGATCTTGAAACATGTTCCCTCCTTCTTTTTAACGCAGAAACACGGAGGTGCAGAAAATAAGATTCGCGCCCCTTCGTGTCCTTCACGAAGACCTTCGCGCCCTTCGCGGATCATAATTTCAACTCTACGGCCGCATTGGTAATCGCCGCTACCCCACCCCGTTCCTGGATGCGGGCGCGGAAGAGGACACGGCTGTGCCCCTCATCCCACATTTCCGTCATCACCGTTTCGCCGGGGAACACGGGCTGGCTAAAGCGGGCGCGAATGCTTTGAAAACGGTTCGGATCATTGCCGCCAAACGTCTTTAGCACCGCCCGCGCCGCAAAACCAAGCGTACACAGCCCATGCAAAATCGGCCGGTCATACCCGCCGATAGCCGCCATTTGCGGGTCGGCGTGCAACGGGTTGCCGTCCCCGGATGCCAGCCGGTAATAAAGCGCCTGGTTAGGCTGCGTGGTCTGGCTCACCACCACATCCGGGGGGCGTTCTGGCGGCGTGTGGGCGCTGCCCGATGGCCCCCGTTCACCGCCAAAACCACCCAGGCCGCGAATGAAAGCGGATAGCTGGTTAAAAGCTACCTGGTTCCCCTGCTCATCCACTGTAGAAATATCCAGGACGATGAGGGCGCCAGAGCCTTTGTCGTAGACCTGGCTGATGTAGGCGTGGGTGGTGAGGGTGGCGGATGGGGGCAACGGCCGTTTCAATACCATCTCCTGCTCCCCATGCAGCAGCAGCATCGGGTTAAATTCCAGCCCCGGCACATCCAAAATCTGCCACATCATCGGAAAGGGGAAGATCATAGGAAAGGTGGGGAAGACAAGAAAGCCGGCACCGTTCAGTTCATAGACAAACTTCAATTCATCCCTATCCAACGGATCCGCCGCTGCGCCAATGGAAAGCGCATACAGGCTCACATCCCGCTCTGTATATCGCGTCTCCACCGGTTTGAACCGGTATCCCAACACTTTGTTTACGTCTATGGTCATTGGATTACTCGTGATGTGTGATGCGCGAGACCTTTCTGGTCACGCATCACGCATCACTTCAACTTCGGATTATTCGCATGGCGCTCTTTATCTCGCACCGTCTTTTTCGCCATGTTATCGTGGAAAGCAACCGTCAGGTCTACGCCGGTCTGGTTAGCCAGGCAAATGAGGACAAACAACACGTCGGCCATTTCGTCGGCCAGGTTGGGCGCTTCGTCGGTCTTTTTGAAGCTCTGGTCGCCATACAACCGGGCCATCAGCCGGGCCACTTCGCCTACTTCTTCCATGAGTACGGCCGTGTTCGTCAACTCCGAATAATAGCGCACCCCCACCGTCCGCACCCATTCGTCCACCGTTTGCTGGCAGTCGCGTAGTGTGATGTCGTTCATACGTTTGAGTAGACATCCGATTTCGGCAACCAGGGGTTGCTAAGAAATCGGATGTCTGGCATCATTCAATCCCCAATCGTCTCAATCCTCTCATTCGCCAGGCGGCGCAGGTATTGGCAGTAGGGATTGTCATTCGAGCGGTTGGCAATTTCCAGGAGCTGCGCCGGCCTGATATACCCTTTGCGGTAAGCTATCTCTTCCACACAGCCGACCTTTAAGCCCTGCCGGTGTTCGATGGTTTGCACGAAGTTGCTGGCTTCCAACAGGCTGTCATGGGTGCCGGTATCCAGCCAGGCAAAACCACGCCCCAGCACCTCCACCCGTAGCTGGCCACGCTGCAAATAAATGTTGTTCACATCGGTAATTTCATATTCGCCGCGCGCCGACGGCCGTAACTCCTTGGCAATCCGCACCACATCCGCATCATAAAAATACAGCCCCGTCACCGCATAATTGGACTTCGGCTGTTTCGGTTTCTCTTCAATCGTCAGCGCCTTATAATTTTGATCAAAAGAGACCACGCCGTACCGCTCCGGGTCTTGCACGTAGTAGGCAAACACCAGCCCCCCTTCCGCCAACTGCCCCGCCTGCCGCAGCCGCGCCGACAGCCCATGCCCATACAAAAAGTTGTCGCCCAACATCAACGCACACGGCTGGTTATTCACAAACTGCTCGCCGATGACAAACGCCTGGGCAATACCATTGGCCTGCGGCTGCACCGCATACTCAATGTGCAGCCCCAGCCGCTCCCCATTGCCAAACAACTCCTGGTACAGCGCGATGTGCTGCGGCGTGGAGATGATCAAAAACTCCCGAATATCGGCTAGCATCAACACCGATAGCGGATAATAAATCATCGGCTTATCAAACAACGGCAAAATCTGCTTCGACAGCGAAATGGTCAACGGATACAATCGCGTCCCCATGCCGCCGGATAGAATAATTCCTTTCATAGTTTCCTTTATTTGATGCGTGACGAGTGACGAGTGATCTTCTCACGCATCACTCGTCACTCGTCACTTAAAACCCTATCGCCCGCCCAATAATCTCCTTCATAATCTCCGTCGTGCCGCCGTAAATGGTTTGCACGCGGGTGTCTAAGAAGGCTTTGGCAATGGGGTATTCCATCATATAACCATAACCGCCGTGCAGTTGCAGGCAATCATCCACCACCCGCTTTTGCAGTTCCGTTGTCCACCATTTGGCCATGGCGGCTTCGGCGGCCGTTAAACTGCCCGCGTTCAGTTCAGTGATGCAACGGTCTACAAAGACGCGGGCAATTTCGATCTCTGTTTTCATCTCCGCCAGCTTAAAGCGGTTGTGCTGGAATTTGCCAATCGGCCGGCCGAACGCTTCCCGCTCCTGGCAATACTTGATGGTCATCTCTAGCACCGTCTCACACGCCGCCACAGCAATAACGGCAATGGAGAGCCGCTCTTGCGGCAGTTGGAACATCAATTGGTAAAAACCCTGCCCCTCGCCGCCGAGCAAATTGTTCAGCGGCACTTTGACGTTGTGGAAGAACAGTTCGGCCGTGTCCTGCGCTTTGAGGCCAATTTTGTCCAGGTTACGGCCGTGCCCAAACCCCGCCATCCCTCGTTCCACCACCAGCAAACTAACGCCGCTGTGCCCGGCCGAGGGGTCGGTCTTGGCCACCACAATCACCAGGTCACTGTTGATGCCGTTGGTGATGAACGTCTTTTGGCCATTGAGCAGATAGTGGTCAGGGTGGCGCATGGCCGTTGTCTGAATCCCCGCCAGGTCGCTGCCCGCGTTTGGTTCGCTCATGGCAATGGCCGTAATCGTCTCGCCGCTGATCATCTTGGGCAACCAGCGTTGTTTTTGCTCCTCCGTGCCATAGGTCAGAATATAAGGCAGCACAATATCATTGTGCAGGCCGAACCCCACGCCGGACGCTCCGGCGCGGGTTAGCTCCTCCGCCAGCACCACGTTGTAACGAAAGTCGGCCAGCCCCAACCCGCCATACGCCTCCGGCGCGGCCATCGCCAGAAAACCGGCCGCGCCCGCCTTCAGCCACAAGTCACGGGGCACAATGCCGTCCTGTTCCCATTGTTCGTGGTACGGCCGTACCTCCTTCTCCACAAACCGGCGCACCGCCTCCCGAAACATCAAATGTTCGTCATCAAACAACGTCCGTTTCATCAGTCGAATCCTTTCCCGTTCTTCGTTCGTCGTAGGCGATTTATCGCCCTCTTACGGCGATAAATCGCCTACGACAAACGGCTGCCAGCCGCTGCTACACCATGCCAGACAAGTCCAGGTTAGAGAAACTGGTCTCTCCCTCCCCCACCTTCGCTACAAACCCATCACGACTTAACCTGGACACATCAATAGAATCACGGATAAGACGGATTAGACGGACAAACGCGGATGCTTAACCGTGAAAATCCGTTTCATGCGTTTCATCCGTGGTTCAAACTCCCTTATTGCGGCATAGGCAATTGGCCCAGCGATAGGTCAATGCGCGATTCATGCACGCCAGACTGCCAGCGCAGCCGCAAATTGGCGCTTAACGCCGGCTGCGGCACAATAAACACCTGCTCCCCCGTCGCCGACTGCCCTGGGCCAATTTCGGCCGGCAGCGCCGTCAGATCGCGGCTAAACGGGGCGCTGGTCTGCCACGATTCATACAGATTCAAGTATTCATCAATCAAACGAAATTCTGTCGCCAATACAGATTTCTGACTCTGGTTGGTAATGGTCATCTTCACCACCACATACACATAGCCCGGCTTAAGCGGCTGGTCGGCAGACACATTACCGGGGCGGGTAGTGGTCTCATCCACCTGAATGGTGACACCTTTTAGCGTCACCGACTTTGAGGCATCACCGGCGGCATAATCATAATTCGTCGGCAGTTTGTCCGGGTTTACCTCTTCCTTAGGCTGGCAGGCCACAAACATAATGAAAAGGGTTAAGAAGATGAATAAGGTACTGCGTTTCACGTCTTTCCTCCTGCGTAAATGTAGGGCGATTTGGCAAAGGGCGTGTTTCATTTCGGTTGGTAACAGAACAACGGATGGGGAGGATTTGCGGATTTGCTCTTTGACTTACCCTGATCCGTAAATCCTGTAAATCCGTGTTCTAGTGGCGATTCAACTCATGTCAAACGCACCCTTTGGCAAATCGCCCTATGGTTTTTATTATGATACCGCGTATGGGGGAAAAAATGTAATTAGGTAATTGGGTAATTGGGTAATTACTCAATTGCCAGCGCAGCCATATCCATCACGGCCGTATCCACCACCACATCCACCCCATTCTGGACAAACAACTGGGCGGCGGTAGCGGCACGGCCGTCCCCCTCCACATCCAGCGACCATTGGGCGTGTTCCGCCAACAACGCCAGCGCCAGCGCCCGGCCAATAGTCAAGGCAAAGCGACGCGCCCCTGCTTCCAATAATGCCGGTTCCCGATTCGCCGTTTGTGTGAGCCAGCCTGTGGCATGAGAGAGGGCTTGTTGGGCAACGGTCACGGCCGTGACCAACCGTTCATCGCGCACCGCCGCCGCACAAGCCGCCACCCTATGCGCCAGAGCAGGTAGCGCCGCGCCATCGCGTAGCGCCCGCAATGTATCCAACGCCAGCACATTGGTCGTGCCTTCCCAAATAGGCAAGACCTGCGCGTCACGTAGCAGCAGCGGCAGCCCGGTATCTTCCACATAACCCGCGCCGCCGTGCGCCTCCAAGATCTCGCTGGTCACCGCCACCCCCTGCCGCCCCGTCACCAGTTTATTGATCGAGGTCAACATGCGCAGCAAGGCGGTTTCCTCGGCGGAAATCTCACCCGCCTCATCCTTGCCAATCAACTCCACCCCATAAAACGTCAGGTGAAAGGCAGCTTCAAATTCCGCTTGCAGCCGCGCCAGCGTATCCACGTGCAGCGGCTTTTCGGCCAGCGGCGCGCCAAAAGCCACCCGCTTGCGGGCATAGTCTCGCGCCAGCGCCAGCCCGCGCCGCATAAAGGCGATGGCGCTAACGGCATTCCAGGTACGCGTCAGGTGCAGCATAGGCACGATGTGGCGTACGCCATCCGTCAGGGCATATACCGGCATGGCTGGCGCACCGTGTAACATAATTTCAGCCGTCGGCACTTTGCGGGTACCCAGTTTGTCTTTCAGGCGCAGGATTTCCATATTTTGCAAACGGCCGTGCCCATCCCGCGTCTCCAGGTAAAACAGGGCCAGCCCTTTGCCGCCGGGTGGATTCCCTTCCGGGCGGGCCAGCGTCAACGTCATCTGCCCGGTGGCGGCGGAGGTGAACCATTTACGGCCGTGCAGTCGCCACGTCTCCTCCTCATCCAACACCGCCACCGTTTCACTCAGCCCCACGTCTGAACCGCCGGTAGATTCCGTCATCCATTGCCCGCTCGTCCAAAACTGGGCCGGATCACGGCTGGTCAGGTGGGGAATGGCCCGGTCAATCAATTCCCGATTGCCGGAGCGCAGCAGGGTACGCGCCGCCCCGTCGGTCATCGCCAGCGGGCAGGTGTAGACATCGGTCGAGGGATGGAAGAGGTAGGTGAGGGCAAACTGATGCATGCGGTCGTAACGGCCGTAGCGCCCTTCATATGCCGCCGCCACAATGCCAAACTGCGCCGCCAGCCGTTCCGCCTCTTTCCACAGCGGCGTCACTTCAATGTGGTCAATGCGATTGCCCCAGGCGTCCCACTGCGTTAGCGTTGGCTCATTCAACCGATCGGCCAACTGCATTTGGTAGAGCCGTCCCCCGGCCAGGTCGCCCAATTCCCGCAGCACCGGTTCAATGGCGGCCAATGCCTCCGGCGGCAGCGCCCGCCGCAGATAACTGCGCAACACCCGATCCTCATCATACTGATTGCCCAACATGGGCGGTGATTGGTTGAAAGGTTGTTTCGTCATGGTGGAAATGCGCCTCTAGACCTGACAGGTTTCACAAACCTGTCAGGTCTGCTATTTACAACTGCAAGGCATACACAATCGCCTCATCGAGGGACAACCGCCGCCCGGCGGCCAGCCAGGTTTGTTCCTGTTCTTCGGGTAACTGCGCCCGCACCGGGGCCAGCAGTTCATCCATTTTTTGCTGGTAGCTGGGCGGCAGGGGAGCGCCAATCTCTTCGCGCAACGCCGCCGCCGCGCCATACAGCCGGAACGCTGATTCCGGGTCATTTTCGGCCGCCGCCAGGCAACATATATCTTCAAGCAGGTATGCCAGCGCCCCTTTGTCGCCCAATTCGCGGTTGATGCGCAAACTTTCCCGATACAGTTCCCGCGCCCGCTGGTAGTCACGCTGATCGCGGGCCACGCTGGCCAGATTGTTGAGTGAATTAGCCAACGCCCAGCGGTCACCCACTTCGCGCAACAACGTGACTGCCTCTTCCAACCGCTGCCGGGCGGTGCCCAAGTCACCCAAATTCAGGGCCAAAAACCCAAGATTGTTCAGCGAATTGGCAATAGCCGACTTATCGCCAATCTCCTGACGAATAGCCAGACTTTCCTCATACAACCGCTGGGTGGTGGCGTATTCACCCTGATAGCGGGCAACAATACCTAGGTTATTGAGTAAGCTGGCAATGCTGCTCTTGTCACCCAATCGCCGCCGGATGTCCAGGCTTTCACCCCAAAGGGCGCGGGCGGTCTGATAATCACCCCGCTGCGCGGCCAATATGCCGGAAAATTGCAGCACCTGGGCGGTACCGGCTTCATCTCCTAATTCTGCATAATTGAGGCGGGCGCGCAGCAGGCGGGCGGCGGCTTCGTCATAACGCCCCTGCTTACGCATATGTTCGGCCAGGGCGGTCTGGGCGGCGGCACGGCCGTGTAAATCTCCCAACTGCCGCGCCAAAGCCAGCGTCTGTTCCAGCACCGTTTCCGCTTCCGGCCAGCGGCCCACCGTTTGCAGCGCCTCACCCAGTTTCAACATCACTGGCACTCTTTCTGCTTCCGGCACCAGCGGCATGGCCCGCTCATAATAGGTGATAGCCGTTTCATGGGCATATTTAGCCTGGGCATCGGCCGCCGCCAATAGTAAGTAGTGCCGTTTTTTGGCCTCGTCCAGGCCATGCGCATAATGATGCGCCAAAATGGGTACATATGCTGCCAGCATGTCCACATAAGCCTGTTCGATGTATGCGCCAATCTGAGTATGCAGCCGGGCGCGGGTGCTAAAGGGCAGGCTCTCGTAAGTGGCTTCCTGGGTGACAACATGTTTGAAAATGTAGGCCAGTTCTGGCTCCGGCGTATCCAACACCGTTAGTTCCATCTGGCGCAGCGCCTCCAGGTCGGCCTGCACATGGGCCACGTCACCCAGTTCCGGGTAAGCGCCCCACAACAGCGCCACCTGAAACAAACGGCCGATAACGCTGGCAATTTTGATGGTGTTCTTTTGCCCTTCGGTCAGTTGGTCAATGCGACTGAGGATCAGGCTGTGCAAACTATCGGGCAGATCAAGCGTGTCCAGGGCATCGGCCGACTGAGGGTCTATGCGCCGGTCTTGCAAATAATTGAGCAGTTCTTCAATGTAAAAGGGGTTGCCATCAGCTTTGGTGACAATGCGGTCAACAAAGGCGGCAGACACGGCCGTGTCTGCCCCAAACAACTGCGCCACCTTGAGCTGCATCAAGTGGCGCGCCTCCTGCGGCGTAAACTCCGTCAACATCACTTCGGAATAATAAGGCAGTTTGTTAACACGCGGGGGAATATCACCACCCACTTCTACCAGGCGGTAAGCCAGCACCAGCAGCACCGGCATATCGGCCATGGCCTGACCCAGAATTTCCAACAGATCATGGGAGAGGGGGTCAATCCAATGGGAATCTTCCAACACAAAGAGCAACGGCCGTGTGGCGGCCCGCGCCCGCACACAACTCACCAGCAGCGACTCTAAGGACGCTTTGCGTAATTTGGCGTCAAAGGTACGAGTGAGATCATTGTCGGGAATGGCCCGGTTCAGGGCCATGCCCAGCAGCGGCAGGCGAGGCAGCAGCGTCGGGTCAATCTGCGCCAATTCGGCTTCCAGTTGGGCGATCACCTCCTCCAACGGGGGGTCGCCTATGATGTTAAAAAAGCCACGCCAGATGGTATGCCAGACATGGTAGCTGCTTTTAGAAGCGTAGGCATGGCACTCACCGCCATAACCAATCAGGCCCCGTTCATGGGCCAACCGGATGACCTCGGCTACCAGACGGGACTTCCCCATACCGGGGTGGGCGGTTATGCCAATGATTTGCCCCTGTCCGGTCAACACGTGCTCGATCCGTTCGGCAATCATCACCATTTCCGCTTCCCGACCAACCATAGGCAGCGCGTATTCCGGCTCTAACAGGCGCATCATGGAACGGGGCCGGGGGCGAACAACGGCTGTGACCGGCATCTTGCCACTCTTCCCCTTCACCTCAATGGCCGGCAGCGCCTCCCACTCGAAGCTGTCCACCGCCTGCTGAATCTCCACCGTCGCCAATATCTGGCCCGGCGCGGCCTGTTCCATCAGTCGCGCCGAAAGATTCACGCTGTCTCCCAACACGCCATAGGTACGGCGGGCGCTGCCGCCATAGGCCCCCGTCCGCATTCGCCCAGAAGCAATGCCGATTTGCACCGATTCAATGGCCGGCATGGCCGCCGTGTGGATGATGTCCCAGGCGGCGGTTACGGCGCGGGCGGCGTCGTCTTCGTGGGCAATAGGCGCGCCAAAAGCGGCATAGAGATAACTGCCTTTGTCGCCGATGGTCAGTTGCAGCAGCGCGCCATCATACTGCTGGATGATGCGCTGCACGGCCTGCATGTACCAATCAAGTTTCACCGTCGCTGCCGGGTCATGGTCGTAATCAATGCCGGTGAACTTCATAAAAAGGGCGACGGCGGGGCGCAGTTCAGCCAGGAATTCGCCACGGCCGTGCTGCAACTGCTCAACGATGCTGGGCAGCAGCCAGGGCTGAATTTGCTCATCGCGCAGCGGATATGGCAGGGGGGGCCAGGGTTGGGCGGGCACGGCCGGCAGCAGTTCCCGCACCACTGCAAATTGCGCCTTATTTTCAGGGGAGGTGCGCCACTCGCTAATGACCAGGTGGGGTTGCAGAGCGATAGCCGCTTGTGGCGTCAGCACCACATCCCCTTTGCGGGCCACATGTTCAGCCGCCATCAGCCATTCCAGCGTCTCCCCGGCCAACACGTCCAGCAGTTGAATTTGGGGGTCGCCCACCACAAAACGCCGCACAGAGCCAATGGCTACGGCCGTCTTCACCGCCAACGACACCGCTTTCCCTGATGGAATCAGCACTGCGGCAAATTGAGCCATCGCCTGCTGCATCGCCAACGCACAGGCCACCCCACGCAGCCCATCATCCCCATCCAGCCAGCAAGTAATGGCATCCCCGGCAAACGAAATGACGCTGCCGCCAAAATGATGCAACTCGGTAATCAGGGCATCATACACCCGGTTCAGATAACCGGTCAGTTCTTCCGCGCCACGCCGGGGGCCTAGTTCCTGAGCCAACGCTTCCGTCAACGGCGTAAAACCGGAAATGTCGGCAAAAAGCGCCGCTCCGCTCGTTACTTCTGGCAGGTCAACGCCCAGCGCCAGGGCTTGCCGTCGATCCATGGGAATATAAGCGGTGGGGTTCTCCATGCCTCAACTATACGCCACACCGGGCAGAGCGGCAATTGGGAATAGCGTAAAAAGGACGAGAGATTGGAGATTAGGAGATTGCGAATCTTTTAGTCTCCTGCCCCCTTGGATACAAAATATACTGAGCAAGGCCATAAAATGACATTTTGTTGTCAGGCAATAGAACATGGATTGGCAGGATTAACAGATCAAGCTGGTCAAGTGAGAATCCGAAAATCCTGTAAATCCGCGTCCAATAAAGATGTCAGGTTATACCCTTTGGCAGTATAGTTACTGGTTGCCGCTATACAGAAAACGGTAAATGACGTATCCCTCATAAATGCGGTCAATGTAGAGGCGGGTTTCGGCGAAATTGACGGTTTCAATGTAGAGGTCGAGGTCGGCGCCGGCAGCGGCGTACCAGCGGGCAGCGTTGCCCGGCCCGGCATTGTAGGCAGAGAGGGCGGCGTGGGCGACGCCATCAAAAGCCCGCAGCTGCTGCGCCAGATAAAATGCGCCAAAGTTCAGCCCTACATAGGGCCGGTACAGGTCTTCGTTTTTATAGTTTGGCCAGTTGAGTTGTTGGGCAATGTACGCGCCTGTGTCCGGGATAACCTGGCTGAGACCCTGGGCGACGGCGCTGGAGGTGGCAAAACTTTCAAACAGGCTCTCTTGCCGCAGCAAGGCAAATTGCAGCCGGGGGTCGTAGTTGTATTGCTGCGCCAGCGGCAGCACCAGGTCATTGTAATACACCGGATACATCAGATGACCGAAGAAGCGCGGCATGGTAAACACAGTCTGTCCGGTGAGGCCGGGCAGCCGCGCCGCCGCCAAAATGGAGGAGCGATACAACCCCAAATCACGAAAGAAGAGCGCCAGTTGGTAACTTCCCAGGGCGTCCTGAGCATATGCTTCACGCACCGCTTCTAATTCCCGTTTGCCTTCTTCATATAGCCCCAATTGCCACAATTTCTGGCCACGTATCAGACGGCCGTCATTGGCCAGGGCAGGCGACAGGCTGCGAATATCGGCGCCTGCTTCCAGGCCCAGCCAACGGCGCAGCCAGCCTTCGGCTTCGGCCTGGGCGGCGGCCTCTTCGCCGGCGGTGGGCACACGGAAGGGGCCAACGGCCGTAAATGGCTCGTTCCCCTGCACAATGTCTCTGGCGCGGAGGGCATAGTAGTTCACGGCCGTGCCCCCCCCTGCCTGCTGCTGTATCTGTTCCAACAATTTGTGCGGGTCAGGAACGCTACTGCCATCTTCGGCGTGGGTGGGGCTGTAACCGGGTAAGACGCGCAACAACCAGACCAGGGCGGCGCTGCCGTATTCGTTGGCGGGGTAGGTCTGGGCGGCGCGTGTCCAGAGGGTCACGGCCGTGTCCACGTCTCCACTGCGGTTTGCCAACCACCCGGCATGGAACAACGCTTCCGGGCTGTTTTCATACCAGGGGTAAGTGTCGGCCAGGGCGGTGTAACGGGTCACGGCCGTAGCCACATCTCCCTGATTTTCGGCGTTTAGCGCCGCCCGCCAGGCCACTGCCGGCGCATTTTCGGCGTCCGGGAAGTTCTGCAAGGCAAAGTCATAATTGCTCAACGCGCCAGGCAGGTCGCCCGCACGGGCCAGCATCAGGCCGCGCTCAAAAGCGGCCGTGGCCGGGTTGCTGCTGGCGTAGCGGTCCAGTTCGGCCAGGGCAGCGGGCAAATTGCCCAACGCTTCGTAACTCCAGGCGGCGTACAGGTGGGCGTCCGGGTTGTAACTTTCCGGGTTGGCGGCTACATACCGGGCAAAAGCGGCTACCGCCGGCTCGTAGGACTTGGCGTGGAAGTTGACCAGACCGCGCTGGTACTCGTCCACCGGTACCCCCGCTTCCACCAGCCGCACCAACCCCAGGTAGGTGTCATAGGCACGGGGATAGGCGGTGAGGGCCTGCTGGAAACGGCCGTAAGCCGCCTCGGTATTGCCCGCCAACAGTTCGGCGCTGCCCGCCAGATAGGTCATTTCCCCTTTGGTAATCTCGGTGAGGGCCAGGTCGCGCATGGCGTCGTATTGGGCGATGGCGGCGGCGTAATTGCCCGCGTCCAGGTAAAGGCGCGCCAAAGTACGCCGGTTGGCAATTTCGGTCAGGCGGTGGGCGGGAGCGTTGACCGCTGCTTCGCGGGCTTGTTGGGCGTTGGCGGTGTCGCCAGTAGCGGTGTAAGCGGCGGCGATGAGCGGGTAGACGTAAGCGCCCAGGTCAGAATTGGCCGCCAGGTATGCCTGATAAGCGGTGATCGCGCCGGGATAGTCGCCCAATGCGTCCCGCGCCTGGCCGATGAAAAAGTGGACGGCCGTAGGCGTCTGCTCCCCGCTTAAGGCTATGAGCTGGTCAAAGGCGCCCAGGGCATCGGCATACCGTCCGGCGCGCCGGTAGGCAATGCCCAGGTTATGCAAATTTTCCGCCTGCTGCGCCGGGGTGAAGGCGTCTGGCTGGCGGGCGTTGGCTTCCAATAGGGTGATGGCCTGGGCGTAATCGCCGTTGTGCAGATTCACGCCTGCCTGGGCCACTCGTTCAACGGGCGAAGGCAGATTGGTGGGCGTGGGTAAGGGAGTGACGGTGGGCACGGCCGTGAGCGTGGGCAATGGTTCGATGGTAGGGTTGCCGGCCCCTGCGCCACCACTCAGGGCAGGCGTGTCTGAGGGTGGCTGGGTGGGCGGCGGTGGCGGGACGGTGGGCAACCCGGCAGCGAGGGTGGGGGTGGGTACGGCCGTGTGCGAAATTTCCTGAGCAATTGGTCGGGCCTCCTGTTCTGTACAGGCAGCCAATAACCAGAGGAGCAGGAAAAGCATGGGACACGGATGAATACGGATAAACGCAGTCTTTTTTGATATATCCGCGTAAATCCGTATCATCCGCGTAAATCCGCGTTCTATCACAGTGATCATAGGCGCGATTGTCCGGGATACGGCCGTGCCAGACCCTACGATTGCCATATGTCAGGCCGACGATACGGCCGTGTCTGGGCTATCGTCCGTGCTGTTTTCTGATTCCGCCAGTAATTTTTCGTACTTTGCCATCCGTTCGGCGAACTCTTTTTCGGTCACATATTGCGCAATGCCCCGCTCACCGGCGGCCATTTCCAGCCCCAGATAAAGCGGCACCAGTTGAAACAACAGCATCCAGAGAAAGATGAAGTTAAAAATCTGCTTCACCTGGGCAGCCTGATCGTCAATTTGCTGGCGGGACAGGCGCAGCCGGTCATTCACGTCGGTGACAATGCGGATGTACTCATCCAGGATGGGCTGCACTTCGGTAATAGAGGCGTTCAGGGTGGCCATGTCGGTGGCTAATTGATCCATGTTGCCGGCCATGGTGTCCAGGCTGGCCTGGGTGGTTGCCAGTTCTGCCTCTAAACTACGCAATGTTTCTGGCAGCCCGTCCAGACTACCACCCAACTCGGATACCGCCTGGTCAAAGGGCACTTCCGGGTTGTAATTGATGCCCAGGTCATATTGGATGCGGTAATTGACGATGGGTATGGTCTGGTCAATCTCAAACCGGCTGAGGGTGGTCAGAGCGTCGTCAATGACGGTAGCCACTTCCACCAGGGTGGGTATGGTGGCTTGGAGGGTTTCAATGCTGTTGGGCACGTCGGTAGCAATCACCGTGCTGACCTGGGTGATGAGGGGTTCGGCGTCTTGCACGGCCGTTGCCATATCCCCGGCCGTCGTTTCCATCGTAGACAGCGTGGTCCCCAGGTCGGTGAGCGTTTGTTTGGAGACCACCAGCGTATTTTCCACGTTGGTCAACGTCTCGTTGGTCAATTGCAGGGCGCTTTTCATACTCGCCGCCAGATTGTCAATAAACCGGTCGGTAAGCTGCATGCCCTGGTAAGCCACCACCGCGCCGATAATGGCGATGATAATAAAGATAACGCCGACAATTCTGCGAATCATGGTTTTCTCCCAAAATGGTGGTCAGGGATCGGTGGCTGGTTGATAACGTTTTACCAGCCACCAGCCACCGACCACCAAATTCTTATTCCGCCAATTCCAACAACTCTTGTATGGCTATCTGCACTTCTTCGCGGGTGAGGCCGCCTTGCTCCAGGGTGGCATCGGGTAGTTGGAGCAACCGCTCGAAGATTTCCAGCCCGGTCTGGGTCGGGTTGGCTTCACCATAGAGTTCGGGCGGGCTGTTTTCCAGCCAGTCGAAGAGGAGGTTTTCTACGGCCGTATAATCCCCCATCTGCTCGTAATAGCCCAACAGCCGCACGCATGTCTCGCCGGGCAAATGGAAGTCGGCCAGCGACTCCACTACCCGGTCAATGTCGGGTATCAGATCGTTTGTGGGCAGGGGGTCGCTTTCTGCCTGCGCCAGGTAAAGGAGGAGATGCAGGGATTTCAGGTAACGGCCGTAAGCCGCCTCCTCTTCACCTTCTTGCATCAAGATGTCTGCCTCCTCCACCAGCAGCGCCGTGAGAAACTGGCATTTGTCTTCCCAGGCCGCCGCGTGATCCGTTTGCAGCCTGCCCAGAATAGCTTCGTCCGGCAACTTCGCCAGCCCATCCGTACCAATCCGCGCCAGCTCCCGCACCGCCTGGTCAATGACGGCGTGCGCTTCAGCGTAATTGCCTGACCGGGCCAAATCCAGCACATAGGGCAGCAGCCCGCGCAACTGCTCTATCATTCGCATCAGAAAGTCTTGTTTAGGCATGTTTCTCTTTATGGAGATGAATTTCCCACTCATGCTTGCCAGACATCCGGTTTCTTTAAGAAATCGGATGTCTGGTTGCCATTTAATCTCCTAACCACTGACAATCATTCTATTCTTTCAAAGCAGCCCATACTGCTCTGCATACGCCAGCAGCGCCTCTTCAAATACATTCATCGGCGGCAGCACCAGCCCCGCGCCCACCTGCCCCACGCCGGGGTCTTTGTGGGCGATGCCGGTATTGATTTGCGGCCGTATGCCCAATTCCACCACCTTGCGAATATCCACCCCCACCGGCGTGCCCCGGAATCCCAGCACAGGAATGGTGAAGGCGGTGTGTTCGGCCGTGGTGATTTCATACATCTCCAGCGTGGTATTCACGGCCATCTCCGGCGTGCCGCTGATGAAGGTGACAATGGCCGGGGCGGAGGCCATGGCAAACGCGCCAATGCCCGCCGTTTCGGTGATGGTGCTGTCGCCGATGTCGCCGCTGGCATCGGCAGCGGTATAACCGGGAAAGTAAAGACCGTCCGGCTGCCCCACCGGACCGGTAAACCAGCGATTGCCCAACCCGCTGACCCGAATGCCCAGGTCGGTGCCATTGCGGGCCATGGTGGTCATAATGGTGCTGCCGGCCACACCATGGCCGGCGTCGGCCATCGCTTTGCAGGCGGCCATGACGGGGTTAAGCACGCTGAGGGCATTGTCGGCCAGGAATTGCAGCACGCGCGCCTTCTCGGTGTTGGATGCGCCGGTTTGAGCGATTAGCGGGGCCAGTTTGGCGGTATAGAGCAACGAACCGGCCTTGTTACGATTGTGCCCTTCGTCGCCCATGTGCAGGCTTTCGGCCAGCAGGGCGCGAATGTCCATGCCGTCTTCGCTGAGAGACAGCGCCTCGGCTAGCATCGGTCCCATCACATCGTTGATCCAACGTAGCTTGTCCAGTACTTCTGGGCTGTATGCGCCGTAACGCAGCACTTTGCCATACCCTTCGTTGAGGTTGGAGTACGCTTTATTGCCGTGTGTGACGTTTTCGATCACATACACCTGCATGGAGGCAGAGGTGACGCCGGCCATTGGCCCGACGCTGTTGTGTTCGTGGCACGGTTCCAGGCTGATCTCACCGGTGGCTACCAGCTTTTCGGCGCTGTCCCAATCGGTTGCCCGCCCCTCAAAAATGAGAGCGCCTACGATGGCCCCCTTCATCGGGCCGGAGGCGCGTTCCCAGGTGATGGGTGGCCCGGCGTGCAACAGCAAATCATCCCGCATCCCTGGTATCACCTCGCGGGCGGTAGCCACCGTGCGTAAAATGGGGCGGGCGGACATCATGCGGGTCACGGCCGTGTGATTAGCTTGTTCTATGTCTATCATCTCAATCTCCTCATCTCAGTCGATCCAAATTTTATCAGAGTGTCATTCTGAGCGAAGTCTTCGGTGCATGTGTAGCACGATTTGGCAAATCGTATTACATCACAACTCAATCTCCATTTTACAAACCACTAAAATGTGACAGGCAGGCTTTTGAGGCCGCATAGCAGGTGGTTTTCGGTGTAGGTGGGCGTGTCTATTGCCAGTTGCAGGTGGAGCATCTGCCGCAGGCAGGTCTGCGCTGTTACTGCGACTTCATTTTAGCCAATATGGCCATGAGTTTTTCGTTGCCGCCGGCTGGGGGGCGCCAATCCACCTGCACGGCCCGCGCGTTCTCCGCGCCACCGCCCTGTCCTATCACGCTCTCATAAAATGATTCCAAGCCGACGTTCACGGCCGTTAGCCCCTCTCCGGTAAAAGCGGCCAATGACACCGGCGGGAAATCCCGGGTCGGCGGCGGCAGCCGGTTGTACACGTAATCGAGCGTCTCGCTGACATTGGGGAAGATGTGCGCCCCCGCCGCCGCCAGCCGTTCGATCTGACTGTTCAGATCTTGGGGATCTAGCTCTGTGCCAACAACGATAGCGACGACCCGCTTGCCCGCCCGCACAGCTTCGGCGATGACCGGGGCCAGTTCCACCGCCGGGTCGGGATGCGCCCCCTCGCCCAACACCACATCCAGCACGATCATATCTACGTCAGGATCGGCCGTTTCCTGACGCAGGCGACGCAGGCGCAAATCGTTGTCCATCATGGGATGCAGGCGGCCCTGGGTAAAGGCGTCTTCGCCCAGGTCGAGAATGGTGTGCCCCTGGCTTTGCATCAGGTCGGGCAACTGCTGGTGGGGGCGGATGGGGATGTTGCTGTACAGCGGCGCGAGGACGGCTTGCAGCCCCAGCAGCATCTCATACGCCAGGGTGCCGCCGGAGAAGAGACCACGCAGGTAGCCGCTTAACGGCCGTCGCTTTTCCACCAGCGCCACCACTTCCCCACTCAGCCGCACGGCATGTTCGGCGGCATCCACCAGGCCGGAGGTGAAAAAGAGGTTGCCCAGGCGGCGTCCGGGCGGGGCATAGCCGATGAAGTTGATGATGACGGGTTTGGGGCCACTTTGGGCGGCGCGCAGCAATGTGGCCGCTACCTGGTCGGCGGGCGGTTTAGAGACAAGGACGATCACGGCCGTCTCCGCATCCCGCTGCAATAGATCCAATGCCTGCCAGGTGGTAACACCGCCCACTTCCTCCTTCAAGTCACGACCACCCACGCCAATGGCCTGGGAAATGCCGCCGCCCAAATTGTGGATTTCGGTGGTAAGGGCTTGCAGGCCGGTGCCAGCGGCGGCCACAATGCCAATACGCCCGCGCCGGACGCGGTTGGCAAAACCAAGGCCAATGCCATTGATGACGGCCGTGCCACAATCCGGCCCCATCAACAGCAGCCCTTTGGCGCGGGCGAGTTGTTTCAGGCGCACTTCGTCGGCCAGGGATACGTTGTCGCTGTAGAGGAAGACATGTTGGTTCAGGTTCAGGGCGTCTTCGGCGACGGCGGCGGCGTAGCGGCCCGGTACGGAGATGAGGGTGAATTGGGAAGTGGGGAGGTGGGCAACGGCCGTAGCCAGACTCTTTGGCCGGAATGCTTGCGCCGCTCTGCCCTGCCGCTGCTGCAATAACACATTCACCTGCGCCAACGCCGCCTGCGCCGCCTGTTCGTTTTGGCCCTGCACCACAATGAGCAGGTCATCGGCTTTGGCGGTCACGCTGTCTGGCAGCAATCCCATCGCCGCCAGCAACTCTTTATTGGCGTCGGTGGCCATGACCACGCCTGCGTCTATAATGCCCGGAAGGGCGGCCAACCCCTTCTGCAACTGCATCAATACCACCGAATCGTAATATGCCCCTGGGCGTACTTCGGCCTGTAAATTTTTCATCCTTACTCCCTATTTTCGCCGAATGGATTTCGGCGTCTGCTACGAGGAGTGGAACACGTTCCCGCGTTCCATGAAACACATGAATGTGTTTCACTCCTTGTGTTTCACCCTTTGTGGGCTTCTTCGCGCCTTTTGTTGATTTCCAAAAATTTTACCGATGAGACCACTGAAAAAAGCCACCACAGAGACACGGAGGGTAAGTGTTCAGTCCCTTAAGAGACCTGACAGGTTTTTGGCCTGCAAAGTTTCAAGTTGAACTGGTAAAAAACCTGTCAGGTCTGAACGGTTACCACGGAGGCACGGAGTTTTCTATGGTCAAAATTCTCTGTGTCTCTATGCCTCTGTGGTTTTTTCAGGAAGCTCACCGATTACTGTTCACTGATTACCAATTACCACTAAATTGCCGCACCTGGGCCACTACGCGGGGCAAAGCGGCAATCAAAGCGTCCACATCGGCCAGCGTATTCTGTGCGCCAACGGTGAAGCGCAGGCCGCCCAATGTCCATTCCGCGCCCAGGCCAATGGCTTGCAAGATGGCTGAGGGCCTGGGGTTACCCGTTTTGCAGGCGGAGCCGCTGCTGGCGCTGAAGCCGGCCATGTCTAAATGAATGAGCAAATCATTCCCACTCAGACCGCACAGGGCAAAACTCGCATGGTGCGGCAAACGCTCACCGGGATGTCCGGTCAAACAAATATCGGTGGCGGGAATGGCCGCCAATACGCCAACGATGAGATGGTCACGCAAGGTGGTGTAATGAGTTACGCGCTCATCCAATTGCGCCTGTGCCAGTTGTAACGCCTGGGCTGCGCCTACGGCAAAAGCGACATTGACGGTGCCGGAGCGACGGCCGTCTTCCTGCCCGCCCCCCGTCAACGCCGACACCAACTGAATACCGTCGCGCACATACAAAATACCTACGCCTTTTGGCCCGTAGAATTTGTGCGGGGCCAATGAGAGCAAATCAACGGGCATTTCCACCAGATTCCAGCGCGTGGTTGCCCCCGCCTGCACCGCATCCGTATGAAACAACGCGCCATGCTCCCGTGTTATGTCCCCAATTTCCAGGATCGGCTGCACTGTGCCAATCTCGTTGTTGGCGGCCATAATGGAGACGAGAGCGGTATCGGGACGCAGGGCGGCGCGCACATCATGGGGGGAGACACGGCCGTACTCATCCACCGGCAAAATGGTTACATCAAAATCAAAGAAGTCGCGGAGTTGCACGGCCGTTTCCAACACCGCCTCATGCTCAATGCAACTGGTAATCATGTGGTTACCCCGCCCTTGCCGCCGGGCTGCCCACATCACCCCCCGCACCGCCAGGTTATCACTTTCCGAGCCGCAGCCGGTGAAAACAATTTCGTTGGGTTGGGCGTAGAGCAGATCGGCAATGGTGCGGCGGGCTTCTTCCAGGGCAAAACCGGCGTCACGGCCGTGGGCGTGCGCCGACGACGGATTCCCGTAATAATCCGTCCAGAACGGAATCATCGCTTCAATCACCTGGGGGTGAACCGGCGTCGAGGCGCCGTGATCGAGGTAAATGTGTGTTTGTTTCATCTTGCATATGGCGGCTTGCGCCTGGACAAATGCCGCCATACGCAAGCCGCTACTCTTCTGTAATCGGCAATTTCACCATAAAGGTCGTCCCCTTCCCCTCTTTGCTGCTAACCGTAATTGTGCCATTATAATTCTCGACCGCTTCTTTGACCATGTAGAGGCCCAGACCAGTACCGGCAATACCGCGTTCTACGGCCGTTTGCGCCCGGAAAAAACGGCCAAACAAATTGGGCATTGCCTGTTCGGGAATGCCAATGCCCTCATCCTGCACCTTCACCAGCACCGATCCGTTTTCACTCCAGGCATCCACCCGGACTGTGCCTGACAGGGTAAACTTGACGGCATTTTCCACCAGATTCTTGATGACCAGATGATAAGAATCCTGGCTGCCCAACACCGGCGGCAGGTCTGGCTGAATTTTCTGGCGGAAGGTCAACCCTTTTTCAGAGGCCCGGTCAGCCAACGGCGGCAAAATTTCCTCAAATAACGGGTTCAGCAGCACCGGCTCCGCGCCGCGCTGAAATTCGCGCGCTTCCATTTTTGCCAGTTCCAACATTTGCCGCACCATCTTTTGCAGCCGGTCACTTTCCCGCTCAATGACGCCCAGGAAACGGTCAGATTTCTCCTTTTGCTGCGCCTTGCCTTCGCGCAACAAGCGGGCATACATCAAAATGGTGGCCAATGGGGTACGCAGTTCGTGAATAATGCCATGAAAGAAGTCATCCCGCATCCGCTCCACTTCCCGAATCTGGCGCAGGTCGCTAAAAACAAAAATGATCTCGCTGACCGTACCATCATCATGGTAAATGGGCGCGCCGCTGACCAACACCGGCACCATTTGCCCATCGCTCTGGTACAAATTAGTTGCCAGTTGCGGGTATTCATCGGCGTCTTGCAAGACCTGCTGCATAAAATCTGGCAGGTCGCCGGTGGAAAACCGGATCATCTTGTGGACGGGCTGGCCCAGCAAATTGTCGGCCTCTTGCCGCAGCAGACTGAGCAGGGCGTCATTGGCATGGGTGACAAAACCATCAGCATTGACCGTCAGCATGCCTTCAGACATACTGGCGAAGATGGTTTCAATGCGCCGTTTTTCAGCTAACACTTCGGCGTGCAGCCCGGCATTTTCAATGGCGGCGGCTAATGGGCCGCCGATAGCTTGCAGCAGACGCAAATCATTCTCAATAAATTCACCGCCGACTTTGTTAATTGCTTGTAAGACGCCAATCACCCGTTCTTCTACTTGCAAGGGGATACAAATCATAGAGTCGGTGTGGAAGCCGGACTGACGGTCAAAACGGGCAAAGAAGCGGTTGTCGGCATAGACATCATTGATGATGAGCGGCTGGCGATTTTCGGCCACCCACCCGGCAATGCCCTGCCCGTTTTTCAAGCGCAAGGGTGGCAAATCTTTGAACATATCACCCAACAACATATCCACAAAGATGATGTCACCCGTGGGGGGGTCAATCAGGCCCACAGAGACGGAACCGACGTTGAGGGTGCGTTTTACCGACCCCATCAGCTGCTTGTAAATGTTTTGCAGGCTGAGCGTGGACGTGAGGGCAAAACTGATGTCGGAGACGACGGCAAATTCGATGTCCTGGCGGTGGACTGTATGGCGCAAAAAGGCCCGATCCAGGATGGTGGTGATGAAAATGCCCAACGGCGGCAGGTTGTCCAGGGTAAGCGGGCAATCAGGTGGCGGGTCTATCAGACAGAGGAGGCCGGGCGGTGTAAGTGGCTGGTATTCGCCAGGCGCAGGCAAGGGCAGCGCCAGGATTTGTTCACGAGGGATCTGCCAGAGGGCGCTGTGTACCAGTTCGGCCGGGGAGCGGCTGAATTTATCGGCCAGTGTGGGTTGGCCTTCTTCGATGAGGGGGTAAAAGCTGGCTTTGGCATTGTCCCACCGGCTTTGCTTGATGGCGCCGTCCGGCCCGCACACCCACACGTCGAAGTATTTTTTGAAGGGATCGCTGATGCCAACAACGGCCGTGACGCCACAAAATGCGGCTACTTCGCTGGCAACCACCGCGCAGACGCCATGCGCATCAAACACGCTGGCCAATTCAGCGGACAGCGCCTGCCATAGGTGATGCACATGCCGGTTCGTCAGGGTTGGGGCCTCATTCATCATACAGGGGAAGTTATAGCCATGCGGGGCACGCTTGGCAAGAGGACAAGGGTACGTGGTACCGGGCGTGATGCATGACGTGTGATTTGTGACGTGTGATGTGTGATTGTTTCACGCATCACGCATCACACGTCACAAATTACGAAATATGTCCGGTTAAATTGGTACCTTTTGTCAGCCATTTTGGTTGTCGGGTGGGGGTGGGTTCTGTATAGTTGCGAATGATGTCGTAACGCGATTTGGCAAATCGCGCTACAAATAAAGGAGTGACAATGAGTTACATAGAATCTATTTACGCAAGGGAAGTGTTGGATTCGCGTGGGAATCCGACGATTGAAGTGGAAGTGGAGTTGTTTGATGGCGGCTACGGCCGTGCCATCGTGCCCTCTGGCGCGTCAACCGGTGTGCATGAAGCATGGGAAAAACGAGACGACGACAAAGGGCGATATATGGGTAAGGGGGTGTTAGAGGCGGTCACGGCCGTGAACGAAACCATCGCCGAAGAACTGGTGGGCTGGGACGCCACTGATCAGGTAGGCATTGACCAGGCCATGTTGGAACTGGACGGCACGGAAAATAAGAGCAACCTGGGCGCCAATGCCATCCTGGGTGTTTCATTAGCGGTAGCTTACGCCGCTGCCGACAGCCTGGGGCTGCCCCTCTACCGTTACCTGGGCGGCGTCTCTGCCCACACCCTGCCGGTGCCGATGATGAACATTATGAACGGCGGCAAACACGCTGCCGGGGCTACCGATTTGCAAGAGTTTATGATCATGCCCGTAGGCGCAGAATCGTTCCGGGAAGGGCTGCGCTGGGGGGCAGAAGTTTACCACAGCTTAAAAAAGGTACTGGCAGGCAAAGGCCACCGCACCCTGGTGGGTGATGAGGGTGGTTTTGCGCCACAAGTTAAAGCCAATAGTGAGGCATTTGACCTCATCCTGGAAGCCATTGAGAAAGCAGGTTACAAGCCAGGTGAACAGATTATGCTGGCTATGGATCCGGCCGCTTCCGAGTTTTACGAGGACGGCAAATACCACTTGAAGACAGAAGGCAAAGTGTTGACCGGTCCGGAGATGGTGGATCTGTTAGTGACCTGGGCGCACAAATACCCCATCATCTCCATTGAAGATGGTTTGCATGAAGATGACTGGGACAGTTGGGCCTTGCTGACACAAAAATTAGGGGACCGCGTCCAGATTGTGGGCGATGACCTCCTGGTGACTAATGTGAAACGCATTCAAATGGGTTTTGCGCGCAAAGCGGCCAACAGCCTGTTGTGCAAGGTGAACCAGATTGGCTCCCTGACGGAGTCTATTGCGGCCGTGGATATGGTACACCGGCATGGGTGGACGGCCGTCGTCAGCCATCGCAGTGGTGAAACCGAAGACGCCACGATTGCCGACCTGGCCGTAGCCCTGAATGCCGGACAAATCAAGACCGGCGCGCCCGCCCGCAGCGACCGTGTGGCCAAGTACAACCAACTGCTACGCATTGAAGATGACCTGGGTGACAGTGCCTATTATCCGGGGATGAAGGCGTTTACAAACCTGATGTAGCAAGTATTAAGTTGCAGGTAGCAAAGTCGCAGGTAATCGCTTGCAACTTGCTACCTGCAACTTACCACCGTCCACTAATACAAATCTAACCCAACCCGGCTACACTACCGGCTCATTTACCAGCCTAAAAAGGAAACCGCTATGTACAGATTTAACGAAGAAGACGACGAACCCCAAGAACCCGCCGAACAGCCTCAAGAAAACAACGACCAGCCGGAAAAATCGGCCAGCCCTTTTGACAGGCTGATGAAAACGCGCACCATCACCATTTTTGGCGAAATCAACATGAAAAAGGCGCAGGATGTGACGCAACAGCTCCTTCTGCTGGCGGCCGACTCCGATGAGCCGATTAAGGTTTTCATCAATTCCCCTGGTGGGCATGTGGAATCGGGTGACACGATCTTTGACATGATCCGGTTTATCAAACCGAAGGTTAAGGTGATTGGCACAGGTTGGGTGGCTAGCGCGGGCGCGCTGATTTATGCGGCGGCCGACAAGGAAGACCGTTACAGCCTGCCCAACACCCGCTTTTTGCTGCACCAACCGGCCGGTGGGGCCATGGGGCAGGCGTCTGACATTGCCATTGAAGCCACGGAAATCATCAAAATGCGCCGCCGCCTAAACCAGATTTTTGCCGACCAGACCGGCCAACCGTTGGCAAAGGTGGAAAAAGATACCGACCGCAATTTCTGGATGTCGGCCAAAGAGGCCCAGGAGTATGGTCTGGTGGGCAAGATTATTCAATCGGCGGCGGAGTTAGAGTAAAAACGACGATTTTGCGTGATCAGGAGGTTGGAGGGACGGCCGTGTCACGGCCGTCCCTCTTTTTATTTGCCCTTCATTCGCGCAATAGCATTCACCATCAGCAGAAAGGCCACAATCATGCCCAACATAAAAGCAATGGTGGTAATGGTAATGAGAGCGGTGAGAGAAATCAGCATGGTACACCTGGTGGATATGTAATTGAGTAATTTGGGTAATGACGTCATTACCCAATTACCCAATTACTCAATTGCCAAACACCCCCATCTGGCTCACCTGAATGGTGGACATAGAGGCCATGTGGAAGATGCGGCGCAGCCCGGCGGGATCAAGGCCGGCGTCCAGACCAATGGGGAAACCGATGTCCGCCGCCAGTTGTTGCGCCGGGCTTTGGCTGAACATGCCGCTGAAGCCGATAGGCTTTTGCAGGCCAAAACCAACCAGCGCCAGCGTATACACTTCCTGCCGCAGCAAGTCAGCGGCGGCGCGTTGAATATCTTTGGCGCGCTGTTTAGAGGCGTTGTCTTCGCCATCGGTGTAAACGATGACCACACCGCGCACCATGATGCCGCTGCCACGCAGTTGTTGGGCGTAGAGTACCAGGTTGGTCAGCCCGGCAGCAACGGCGTCATAAAGAGCGGTGCTGCCGCCGGGATTGTACTCTTTCGGCGTCAGGCGTGGTGTATCGGCCAGGAGAACATAACCATGCAAGGTTTTTACGCGGTCTTCAAAGATCAGGGTGCTGACCAGAATGTCGTCGGCAGCGGGCGACCCGGCCATGGCCGCCAGGTAATCATCGTTATAGGCGCGGATGAGGTCTTGGGCGTGAGGCGACATGGAGCCGCTCATGTCCAGAATATTCATGGCCAGGGTGACGTCGTTGGTCGCCAGTTGATCCAGGGGGGTGTGCACGGCCGTAGCCACCGCCACCCCATTCAAATTCGCCACCACCAAATCCAGGGTATCGGCCGTCAGGCCATCATCCTGCGCCGCTTGAAACAAGTCATCCAGGTTGCCCAGTCCATTGTTTGTCATTTTGATGTCTCCATGAAAAAGTGAGGAGTCAGCAGTTGGCAGTGAACAGTGAAGAAAACTGCTCACTGCTCACCGTTAACCGCACTAAAACGGCAGCGAGTCTGTGCTGTTGATAAAATTCACCCCCTGCTTTTCAAATTCGGCAAAACGGGCCAGGGCAATACCGTGAAAATCTACATCGGGATGAATGACCGGTGAGGTGCAGTCGCGCAGGAAGTAGATTTTTTGCAGCGCATCCGGGCGCGTGACAAAATCCTCCACCAGGTCTTCCACCGTTTCCAGCACACAGTGGCTTTCCGCTTCCCCGGCAATCACCACCACATCTGCTTCCGCCAGCGTATCCAGAAACGCCTTATTTTTGCCGCCCATGGGGTGGTTGGGCACGGGCACTTCCGGCTGGATGATGGAGTAATGCTCTGTCAGCGGGATCGTACCTTTGGTCAACCAGGTGGGCTGCGTTTTGCGCGCCAGACTATGCCACAAGATCGCCGAAAACAGTTCCGGGTCTAGCGCGTTACCCATGCTACCGATCATCACGTGGTAAGGCCAGATGGTCAGCGTCTTTTTGGCCTGCTCCTCTAGTTGCTTAACGTAGTTGGTTGACTGCACCGGGGCTACCAGAGGCCGCCACTTCCCCGCTTTAATGTCGGCATAGGTGATGAGCGTAAATGGCGCCGGGTGACTGCCGCTTTCGTCCGCCCACCATGCCGGGTGAAAAATCTGGTGTGGCAAATGGGAATCGAGCGAGCAGGTGATGTTGGTGATGCGGGCGGCATTATTGTAGATAAATTCAATCGTGCGCTGAATATCCCCCACTGAGCCGGGCACAAACAGGCTGCCATCCGGGTGGCAAAAATCCACCTGCATATCAATGATGACCAGATGAATGTTTTGTTTGTCTTCCGTAGCCGGGGGCAGGTTCGTCGCGGCCGCTTCAGCAGCTATGGCCGCGTAGTCTGGGTAATAGAGCGTGCCGATGCGCTGTGGTTGGTAAAAGGTTGGGAATTGGTTCATGCTATTGCTCTCCTTTCGTGTCATTGCTACACTAAATCACATTGCGGGCAGTATAGTGTTGTCTTGACACTTTGTCAAGAGGCAAAACAGCAATTCGAAATATGGCTTGCGGCGGCAGATAAATCTGCACCTACAAAAGGCAAAGTCGGCCGGCGCCGGCTGGTGACTAGCCCACGTAGAGCCTGCCCTGAACCTGTTGAAGGGTGGGCTTTGCTCTCTGTAGGCGCGATTTTAATCGCTGGCTCTTGGTAACTGGCTCTTGGCAAATTGAGAATTGCTGGAGGCAAAAACTGTTTGCAGACATTTGCCCTACTTTCGTGTAAAATAGTCAACATAATGCAAATGAATCAAGAAAACTCCTGGCAACCCGATTCATCCTGGCTGCACCTGCTGTTAGCGAATATCCGCATTGTGGTCTTTTTGGTAGCTTCTTTGGCGGGTATGCTGCTGGTGTACTGGTATTTCAGCCCGGAAGAGGCAACGGCAGAGATTATTGCCGCCACCACGCAGGGGCGTCTGGCAGCCCCTATTTACAAAGCAGTTCCAGAGCAGCCGGTATTGCAACGGCTGGCGCAAAGCCCTGGCCCCCTACGCATTGGCCTGATCGCCGGGCATAAAGGCAATGACAGCGGCGCGGTATGCGCTGATGGGTTAACAGAAGCGCAAATCAACGAGAACATCGCCAACCTGGTGGCGGCGCAGTTGCAGGCGGACGGGATTCCGGTGGATATTTTGAAGGAGTTTGACCCGCGTTTGCCACGTTATGGGGCGACGGCCGTCGTCTCCATCCATGCCGATTCGTGCATCTATTACCACGAGCAGTTAACCGGTTTTAAGATCGCCAGTTCTTCCTACACCAACTCCTCGGCTTTGGAAGCGTGCATGGAACAAGAGTACGGCCGTGCCACCAACCTCCCCTACCACCCCCATACCATCACCGAACACATGACCGACTATCATGCCTTCCGCGAAATCCCGTTGGGCGTACCGGCCATCATCATCGAAGTCGGTTTTATGAACTTAGACCGCGACATCCTGACCAATCGTCCCCATGAACCGGCGGGTGGCATCGCCAGTGGCATTCAATGTTATCTGGCCCAGCTGGGAGTGCGATGAGCAGCGCCATTCCCTCCTCATCCTTTTCGGCGGCGGAGTTAATACACCAGGCGCGCCAGGCGCTCAAGGCTGGCGACCGCGCCCAGGCGCGCCATTTGCTGCATGAAGCCGCCAGCATAGACCCCTATGATTACCGGGTGTGGCTTTGGCTGGCGGGCGTAGCCCCTACGCCGCAGGCCAGTCTGGACTATGTGCAGCGCGCCGAACGGCTGCGCCCCGATGAGCCGCGTGTAAGAGAGGCGCGGATTTGGGCCGAGGAACGTCTGGCTAAAGCAGCCTCAACCGCACCCACACCGATTCCCGTTAAAAAACGTCGCCAACGTCGAGGCCAACCCATGCTTTGGGGCGTACTGCTCCTGGTGATTTTGCTGGCGGGTGTGGGCGCGGCGAGTCTGGTGATGTGGCAGGCGCGGTCGGCCACGGCCGTGGCCGACCCTGCCCCAGCGCAACTGCAAAGCGCGGCTGTCATGCCTGAAGAAATCGCATCAGTCCCTTTGGCGGCCAACAGCATGTTCAGCCCGGCCACGGAAACACCCACTCCCTTTGTGCCTGCCAAACAACTGGCGGCCGACAGGAGCAGCCAGCCCCGCGCCACCTGGACGGTAACGCCGACGCCCACCCCCACTCCCACACCGACGCCCACCTGGGCGCCCACCTTTGTCAGCGAATCGGGCAATGCGTATCTGACACGGCCGTTTGGCGTGGCCGCCGACGAAAAGTGGATTGACGTAGACCTTTCCACACAAACGTTGCGCGCTTATATGGGCAATGAGCTGGTTTTCCAGACGCTCATCTCTTCCGGCACACGTGACCACCCCACCGTCACCGGCCAATTCCGCATCTGGCTCACTTATCAAAGTCAGACGATGGACGGCCGTTTGCTCGGCTATGATTATTACCTGGAAAATGTGCCTTACGTCATGTACTTTTACCGCGATTACGCCCTGCACGGCACTTTCTGGCACAGCAATTTTGGCACCCCCATGAGCCACGGCTGCGTCAACCTGAAAACCAGTGACGCCGAATGGATTTATTATTGGGCGTCAGTCGGCACCCTGGTCAACGTTCACGATTAGCTGAGATGGGGAGATGGTTAATCTCTTATGGAAATGATATTCCACTCGTTCGTGTCAGACATCCGATTTCTCAAAGAAATCGGATGTCTGTTCATAGTAACCGTTCAGTTCCTCTGGAGACTTGACAAGTTTTTGCGCCTGAATTGCAGCAACTGCCTCTGGTAATAAACTTGTCAAGTCTGAACGCTTACTGTTCATCACTCAATCTCCTCCCAATTTCCCCCATCAGATCAACCCCCGGCTTAAAATGAATTGTGTGCAGCCCAACGGTCTGTGCCCCGGCAATGTTGTGGGCGAAATCGTCAATAAATAGCGCCTCTTCCGGGCGGCAGCCAAGCCGTTCTAGGGCGATCTGGTACAGGCGCGGGTCGGGTTTCATAATGCCTTCTTCGGCGGAGATGACGATCACATCAAAAGCGTCGGCAATGGCGAACTGGGTGGTCAGCACGTCACGCAAATCGTCGAAGGCATTGCTGATGAGGGCGGTCTGGTAAAACGGCCGTAACCCCCGTATCCACGCCACCAACTCCCTATCCAACACATCCCCCGCCCAAAAGTCAGCCTGAAATTGGGCCAGTTCTACCGCCGGCAGGCCGTATGTTTGCCCTACCCACTGCCAGAGTTCATTGGTGGTGATACGGCCGTGCTGCGCCTGCCGCCCCATGTCGCTGTTAAACACCAACTGTTCCGCGCCGTGTTCGGGCAGCCCCAACCGCTGTTCCCAACGCCGCCGCCCCGACCAATCCTGCGTCCGCAAAATCACTCCGCCAAAATCAAAAATGATTGCTTTTATCCTGTTGCTCATTCGTCACTCGTCACTCGTCACTGATCATTTGTAAGCCAAAGTCCGGTTTTGACCAATGATATACGTGAACAACGGCCGTAACCAGAATAGAATTATCCCATGCAAGCAGATCAACCCCTCACCTTGTCACCCCTTCACTCTGTCATCCCTAAAGGAAAAATCATGAATTACGACATTATCATCATCGGCGGCGGTATCTTTGGCGTGACAACGGCCGTGAGCCTGCAACAACGCGGCTGGCGCACGGCCGTGCTCGACCCCGGCCCCCTGCCCCATCCCCTGGCCGCTTCTACCGACATCAGCAAAGTGGTGCGCATGGAATATGGCACAGACGCGCAATACATGGAAATGGTGGAAGCCTCATTGGGGGGCTGGCGGCAGTGGAATGAAAGGTTCGGCCCGCTCTTCCACGAAATTGGTGTGACCATGTTCACCCAACAGCCGATGGCCCCCGGCGGTTTTGAATATGAAAGTTACCAGATGCTGCTGAAACGAGGCCATCACCCGGAACGGTTAAATGGCGACGAGATCAGCCGCCGTTTTCCGGCCTGGAAACCGGGTGCATTTGTGGATGGCTTTTACCACGCGCAGGGTGGCTACGTCGAAAGCGGCCGTGTGGTGGAGGCGTTGATTACCCAGGCGCAGCAGTCAGGTGTGGCGATATTGGCAGGGCAAACGGCCGTAGAAATTGCCCAACAGGGGGGCAGGGTCACGGCCGTGCGCACTCAAGAAGGCGACACCTTCCCCACCAACCACGCCCTCGTCGCCGCCGGAACGTGGACACACCTGCTCCTGCCCGAACTGGCCCCGGTGATGAAATCCACCGGCCACCCCGTATTCCATTTGAAACCGGCCCAGCCAGAACTCTTTACGGCACCCAACTTTATCGTGTTCACGGCCGATGTGGCCCGCACCGGCTGGTACGGCTTCCCGCTGCATCCCCGCGAAGGGGTGGTCAAAATTGCCAATCACGGCATTGGCCTGCGGCTGCACCCCCGCGACGACGAACGGGTGGTCACGGCCCAAGATGAGCAAAATTTCCGTGCCTTCCTGGCGGCCACCTTCCCCGCCCTGGCCGACGCGCCCATTGTCTACACCCGCCGCTGCCTCTACTGCGACACGCTAGACGAACATTTCTGGATTGACCGCCACCCGGAAACAACCGGGCTGACGGTGGCCGCCGGCGGCAGCGGGCACGGCTTCAAGTTCGCCCCCGTCCTGGGCGACCTGATCGCTGACGCCGTGGAAGGCAAGGTCAACCCCTGGCTACCCAAATTCCGCTGGCGTAATTTGGCCGCCCAAACCACTGGCGAGGAAGCCTCACGCCATCACAGCTAAATGTGGTAAACTGGAATAGTTGAAGGAGCATTAGGCGCATGAATTCACTAGAATACGAACAATGGTGGCAACTTCATCTACGAGTTGCAATGGGGGAGACGCTATCGTCTGCGGAACAACCGGTATATCAAGCTGGTCTGTTACAATTGGAACAAGAAGAAAAAGACCCACTCAGCGCAAATCTGTTAAAACAGCTACTACCATTACGCCAACGTATTGATGAGCTAAATACCCAACATCATCAACTTGTCCTGGAGAACGGCAAACTGGACAAAAAAATCAAAAAACTGGAAAAGGCGTATCAGACGCTGACCGGTTATCAACTTCTGAAGTAGTCCATGCGTCATCCCAGGTTTGAGTTTGTGCGACTAAAATACCTGCGCGCTTGCGGCTATTGTGGCGTCACGGAAACAAGCGCCGGTAGCGAATTGACGATTGATCATTATCAACCTCACGCATCCGGCGGCACGGAAGCCGACGACAATCTGGTATACGCCTGCACTAAATGTAACCAATACAAACATAATTTTTGGCCCACCGCCCAGCAATTGGCACAAGGTTTGCGCATTTTGCATCCGCTTAACGACGATATTTCCATACATATTTCTGCAAACGATGAAGCAGGCTATCTGGTAGCCTTAACTCCCACAGGCATGTTTCACATCAATCTTCTTCATCTCAACCGTCCCCAATTGGTTGAGTTGAGTATCGTTTGACGCAACAACTCCACATTTTTTTAAGACAACAAGTTCAGATATTGGAAAGACAAGTTGCTGATTTAGAGGAAGCTCTCAAAGTAAAGGAACAATACATTCGGTTCCTGGAATCTGCACAACTGAAATAGGCATTACGAACAACTACTGTAAACCTGAGGATGCAAAGTGATAAAAAGTAAGGTGAAAGGAAAGTTTAGAAAACAATTGCTGTTGCCGGCCGAACATGGGTCGTGGTCGTGGCTGTTAGTACCGTATCTGGTGGGCACGGCCGTCGCCGGCGTCTTCAATCTGGCAACGCTGCTGGTACTGGTGGGCAGCCTGGCGCTTTTCCTGCTGCGCCAACCGGTCACCGTCTGGCTGCGCATTCGCCAGGGGCGTGGCCGCCAGAGTGACGCACCTATCGTCAGGCGATTGGTGATGGGGTTGAGTGCGGTGGCGCTGCTTTGTCTGTTGGGTCTGCTGGTTTTGGGGATCGCGGCCGTGTTCTGGCTGGCATTGCCGGTAGCCGGGCTGCTGGCTGTCTATGTAGCCGCTGCACTGGGCCGCCAGACCAGCGTGCGGGTGCTGTGGATGGGGTTAGCCGGGGCGGCCGGGCTGGCGCTGACAGCTCCGGCAGCGATGATCGCCGCTACCGGGCAGATGACGGCCGTTGCCTGGTGGCTATGGGGGCTGCTGGCGCTGCTGAATGTGTTGGGCGTGCTGTATGTACGGCTGCGGTTGGCAGACAGTCACGGCCGTCCTGCTGATCGGCGACCAATGTTAGTGGCACATCTGGCAGGCGTGGGGGTGGTCACGGCCGTAGCCTTCACCGGCCACATCCCCTATTTGACCATCCTCCCCTTTGTCGCCCTGGCCGGGCGCGCCCTCTGGGCCTATCCCCAGCCACGGCCCATCCCCCACATCAAGAAATTCGGCTTCACCGAAGTCGGCGTAGAACTCGCCTGCGGCCTGCTCCTCATCCTGGCGTATTAGACCAGACAGGTTTTGGAAACCTGTCTGGTCTCCAAGGCTACGGGGGTGAAAGTGGGAAAGCGCCAGCACAGGTAAAATCAACTGGCGCTTGAGGCTCACTCCAACTATATTGATCCAGATATAGAATCACAGATGTACCACCTACATTGAGCGAATAAATATCTAAAATTGTATCTTCATACAGTACTGATCCTGCCCGTTCGTAGATAATTGACTCGCCATTTGACCCAAGCAAATTATCCAGGTACGCACGTTCACGCGGTGGCCCCCCAAAGGCGCCGCCACTTACTTGAATAGCATTGACCTCTGTATATCCATAGGTGGGATCGGTAGAAACAACGCAAGGGCCAGTTTCTGTCGAACCACTTTCTCCACCATCGGTGGTAGCCGGTAAAAATTCCACGGATTCCATCATTGCCGCAAAAGCCGGTGCGCCGCTGGTGAGCCACACGTCAGAATCTCTGGATAAGGCAATAGCAAAAAAAGCCTGGCTGCCGCCTGGATTGACAAATACAGCCTGCCCTATAAACGGTCTATCAAATAGTTCACCACTGACCCAGGGTAATTCCAAAGTCCGGGAAAAGGGAAAGATGAAGATGAACCTCCCATCAGTTATTCTTGTGGGTAGCAACCAATAAGAAAAACAGAAGGAGGTTCTCATGCAACCAATCATCTTGGAAGATA
>JABFFZ010000008.1 GCA_013112725.1 Chloroflexota bacterium | reverse complement strand
GGACTTGCAAGCATCGTCTCCGTGGCGGGAAACGGCCGAGGCCGGCGCCGCCAGCATGGCGCCCGAGCCCGCGGCGGCCAGCGAGAGTGGGGCCGAAGCGGTTGCCGCCACGGCCGTAGAAGCAGAGGCGGCGCGCTGGGCTTTGGAGGCCACACGCGCCGCCTCTGCTTCTAACGCGGTGGCGTCAACCGTTTCGGCCACACTCTGGCGGGCGGCAGCGGATTGGGCCGCCATGATGGTGGCGCTGTCCTGGGCTGTTTCCCGCCAGGCAGATGCTTCTTGCAATGCCACATCCCGGCTGCTTTCCAGGGCCAGGCGGGCGGCGGCAGCCTCGGCAGTGGCCGCGTCTACCGATGCGGCCATGGTCTGATTGAGCGCCATCGCTTCGCCGGACACGGCCGTGACCATGCCAGACACCGTCGCCGCGGCGTCTGCTGCCACCGCCGACAACTGTTCGGTGGCTTGAGCAAAAACAACTTGAGATTCAGACAACAACTTTCTCTGCAATTCCGCATGGGAGGTGGCCGACAATTCCACCATTTCCTCTACCAGCTTCTTGTCTTCGTCTTCAGCGCCCGCCAGCGCTTCTTGCATCGAGCGCAGCCACTCCCCATTTTGGGCAAACATCACGTTTTCGGCAGCCAGCACCATCTTGTAGAATTCGGAATCTGTTTGTTCTTCTGGGGAGAGGCTGTACCAGTAATCGCGGACAATAGACAACTCCAATTTGACTTTGCTGTAATTGAGGATTGTTTTGTCCCGGTTGCGCAGTTCTTCCCAACCGGTTAGCGCCGCTGTGAACGAGGCGGTCAGCGCCACCCAGACAGAAAATGAGCCGCCCAGCGCGGCCAGCAGTGCCCCAGCCACACCGGCCAACAAAATAGCAATGGTCAGGTTGCGTTTGGCCTTGCTTAACCGCACAATACGCCCTTCATGCCAGGAAAGCTGTTCTTGCAGCCGGTAGGAAATGTACTCTTCAGCCGTCAAGTCATTAAAGCCGGGATCGCTTTTGGGGTCGTCTGGTGAATAATAAAGCGGTAAGACCCCTTTGTAGGGTTCGGTATCTAACCGGCGCCCGCTGGCCTTAAATACCTGGCGCTGGATGTAGGCCAGCCGGTTACTGAGCCATTTGTTACGCTGGGGATGATGGCTTAAAACGGTGCGGTAAATGTAGATTTCCTTTTTAATCTCTTCGGCGCCGGCGCGCATGGAGAGCCAACGGCCGTCGCCCAATTCCCGGCTGGTAAACGCGGCAATCATCGAACCAACCAGCGGCGTGAGAATGAGGAGGATTCTGAGAACCGCGCGCACCCCCTGGCAGGTATCTGCGTTTATTCCTTGGGGACATTGGCTGCTAATAATGTCTGTGATGATGGCCAGAAATGTAGCTACAATGCCCAGACTGATCACCCACTTACGCAATTTCAGGTGACGTTTGTTCAACCTGTCAGCGTTTGTGTCCAGTTCCGCGTGGTGCATCCACGCTTTTTCCAGAATAGCCGGGCGGCTGGTCTCGTTTGTTGATTCCATGTAAATCTCTCCTGCGAAAATGAAATGGTGAAGGATGAAAGTTTCTGCTTTGAGATTCTTGTGTGGGTGGGGAACTCCGGTTGTGGAATTCACCTTTTTTTGTTCTACCGGATGATGTGATTATTTTGCGCCTTTTAGGGTAAAATGTCAATTGACATAATGGTCAAGTTCTGAATTGTGCCTTGCCCGGCAAGGATTGGTACAATCGGAGGATATGAACAATTCACGCGCTTTGATGATTGGTATTTTGTTGCTAGCTCTTTTGCTCTTTGTAGCCGGGGGCGTTTTATTGTATGCGGGGTTGCAAGCGGAACAAACAACCGAGACCGGGAGTGTGGGCACGGCCGTTGCCGCCGCCCCTACACAGAGTATTGAAACATCGGTCGCGCAAACAGTGGCCGCCATTACTGTGGCCACCGTTTCAGCTTTGCCGCCTACCCAACCCGCCGAACAGCCACCGGCGGCGTTGGCAACTGTCACCAGCGCCATCCCGGCGACGGTGACACCCATACCAACGATTCCGGCCACCGACACGCCGGTAGCGACGGACACACCGCCGCCCACCGAGACGCCGACGGCCTTACCCCCTACAAACACGCCCGCACCGGTTGTTTTTCCCACCGCCACGCCCACCCTGGTACCGCCGACCAACACGCCGGCGCCGCCACCCGGCCCCCAGCCGGGCAATCACCGGGGACTGACTGCTACCAGTTTTGTGCTGCAAGATTGGCGCACCAATCCCACTGTGAACGGCCAGATCTGGTATGAGTGGACCATTGCCAACACGTCCGGCGCCGGTGTGCCCTATTCCACCATTGGTGTCTTGCCGCGCAAAGATGGCGTAGACCGGCCACAGTGGTACCAGAACAATTGGGGCGGTAACAACGATGTGATGCCGCCGGAAGGATTAACCTGGGCTTCCTGGCTTTCCTTACCGGAGCCGGGCAATTATACTTTACGCACGGTTGTCTGTTTTGACGGTTTTCAAACCTGCATGAATGGGCAAGGAACCTTTCTTACGTTATCAAACGAAATTCCTATCACCATTCGCTAAATGTGGAGAGAGGGAGGCAGACGTTTCCCTCTCTCGGAATAAAACATGAGCTTCTGGTTGCGGCGGCTGGCAAAAATCATCACCGGCCATTGGCTGGAAATTTTGCTGGTGTTTATGGCGGCGTTGGCCGGGGTGAGCGTGGTGGCCTGGCTGGCTACCCGCTTTTCCGGTGGGGGATTGGTGCTGTGGTTGGTGATCACGGCCGTAACGCTCACCCTCATCATCGAGATCGCCCGCTACCGCACCTATCAGCGCCTCAGTCTGCTGCGCCGCCAGGCCGAAGCCAGCGGCGCGTTGGGCCAGGAAATCACGGCCAACCCCGATTTTGAAAGTTTGCTGACCGCTATTGTTCACCTGCTACATCAACAATTTCAGTTTGATTATGTGGGTCTCTATCTGCTGGAAAAAGACCTCTCGGTTTCCCGGTTTGCCCAGGCGGGTACTGTTTCCCATACCTATACCATTGGCACGTATTTAGACGGCCGTCAGGCCATGGGTGCGGCTGCCTGGCAGCAAGAAACCGTCTGCGCCAATAATGGCGTTTGCGACTTGCCCGGCATCAGCCCACATTTGCTGCCCCGGATGCGTTCCGAACTGGCGCTGCCTCTGGTAGCCGGGCAAAAAATGATGGGGGTGCTAGACATTCAAAGCCGGGAGGCTATGGCTTTTGAAGCAGACCATATGTTGGCTTTGCAATCGTTAGCTGCGCAAACGGCCGTGGCCATTCGCAATGCCATCCTCTACCAGCGGGAATCCGGCCGGCGGCATATGGCCGAAACCCTGTATGAAATTGGCCTGGCTCTCTCCGGTACCCTCAATCGTGAAGAGGTGTTGGGCAACATTCTGGAGCAGTTGGCCTCTGTGGTGCCGTATGACCGGGCGGCTTTGCTGCTGCACGACCATAACGAATTAGAGATTGTGGCCGCGCGCGGGTTTCCCGCTCACAGCCAGCCGCTGCAAATTCGTGTTTCCCTGGACACAACCGACGAAGAGGATGTTTATCTCACCATTCACCGCACCCAAAAACCGCTGGTTTTGCCCGATGTCTCTAAACAACCAAACTGGACCCATGTTTCCGGGCTGCCAGAGGCTAAATCCTGGTTGGGTGTACCGCTCCTTCACGAAAAAGTAGTCATTGGCATGTTGTCGTTGGTGCGGGAACGGGATGAAGCATACAGCCAGGAAGACACGGCCCCAGCCACTACATTTGCCGTGCAGGCAGCCGTGGCCCTGCATAACGCCGAACTGTATAACCGCATTGATCAGTTTAACCGCCAGCTTGCCTATGAAGTGGAAAAGCGCACCGAAGCGGTGATTCAACTGGCACGGCTGGATCAGGCCAAGACGGATTTCATCAATGTGGCGGCGCACGAATTACGTACCCCGTTGACGACGATCAGAGGATATAGCCAGATGCTGCTGCAAGAAGCGGATATTACCGGAAATACCTATCACCATGAATTGGTGACAGGTATTTTTCAAGGGGCGCTGCGTTTGCATGAGGTAGTCAACAACATGCTTAATGTAGCAAAAATTGACAACCAGGCATTAGAACTGCATTTCCAACCTATTTCTTTAGGGAAATTGCTGGAACGGGTACATCTTTCGCTGGCGGAGGCGCTGGCGCAGCGTAATTTACTGCTGGTGGTGGAGCCGATGACGGCCGTGCCGGACATTGAAGGCGACCTGGAAGGGCTGCGTTCTGTCTTTTCCAATTTGCTGCTGAATGCCATCAAATACACGCCCGATGGCGGGCGCATTACCATAACCCATGCCCTGCTGCCGGCTGCCGATAGTGATGTGGTTGCCGATAGCGCTACGGTGGCTGCAGATGTGCCCGGCTATGTCGAAATCATTATCAGTGATACCGGTATTGGTATTCCTTCTGATGCCCGCGAACTTATTTTTTCTAAGTTTTACCAGACCGGGCAGATCGCGCTGCACTCCAGCGGCAAGACTAAATTCAAAGGCGGCGGCTCTGGTCTGGGGTTGGCGATTGTGCGCGGCATTGTGGAGGCCCACCATGGCAAAGTATGGGCCGACAGCGCCGGGTACGACGAAAAGACCCTGCCCGGCAGCCATTTTCATGTGGTACTGCCGGTGGTGCAGCCGTAATCCGTAATCGAATTACGGCTCACGGATTACGGGAAGTTGACAGTCTTCCCCCAAACGGGTAGCATAACACGTCGGGCATATCCCAAACCGGGTATGCCTGCATTTTTTATCAAGGAAAGTAGCCCCCTATATGGGACTCGCTGCGATGGATGAAGATTCCTAATTCATCCTTCATCATTCATAATTTTCACAGGAGAACCCCATGCGTCGTGAAGTTCTCACGTGGTCTGATGTAGACAAATTAATTGATTATCTAACGCCGCAAATTCACGGCCGTTATGACAGTATGGTTATCATCACCCGCGGCGGTATCATACCGGGCGGGCTGCTGGCCGAAGCGCTCAATATCACCTATGTGCTGACTGCCTCTGTGCGGTTCCCGGCAGATTTCCCCGGCCTGCAAATCCCTGGCCCGGAAAAATATGCCATTCCCGAATTTATTCAATTTCCGGCAGACGCCGCCCTTGCCGGGCGACGGGTGTTGGTGGTGGATGATGTCTGGACCAAAGGGCGCAACATGGTCACGGTAGCCAACCGGATTGATGTCGCCGGCGGGATGCCGGACACTTGCGTTCTGCACTACAAGCCGTCTACTTCCCTTTATCCGGGTATTACGCCCACTTATTACGCCGCCGTTACTGACGCTTACATTATTTATCCCTGGGAATTGGATCGGGGGCCAGAGGTGTTGGGGGTATGGAATTAGATTTTGGCTCTACAGGATTTCATGGGGTTCAGCGTGACGAGTGACGAGTGACAAGTGACAAGTGACGAGTGATGCGTGTGCTCTCTCTGGTCACGCATCACTCGTCACGCATCACGGCCTGCCCTGAGCTTGTTGAAGGGGCCTGTCAACCCCCTGAGTTCCCAAAGTGCCTGGATTTTTAACCTGGCGAAATCGGTTATAGGATAGGATTATTGAGCGCAGGCGTTGTTAAAACAGTGGGTGGTGTGGTCTGGTTTGAATTGCAAACGCAGCACCATACCCGGAGTCAGCGTTACGGTATCGTCAAATAGGATGACACGGCCGTTCCCATCCCCTAACTCCAGCCACAATTCAGCCACGGCCGTGCCCGGCTCTACCAGTTGCTCGGCGAAAAACGGCGCGCCCAACGCATCAACGGTAAGCGATTGGCTAAAAACTGGCTGACCATTCAGCGCCAGGTGCAGTGTCACCGGTTGTTGTGGCGGCAGCGCCAGCGATGCCGCCGGGTCGGGCAGGATAATGGCGATACGCGGGGCGTGAGTCACGGCCGTAACTGCCCACACATCCGTCAACCAGATTTGCGCCAGCAGCACCAGCAGCAGCAGCCCAAACGCCACCACATAATGCCGCCACGTTAGCGGCAGATAATAACGACGCGAGGCCATATAATCGGGTTTCGTCTGGCCGGAATCATCGGCGACCATGACCGGCGGCGTTTGCAGCGCCTGGGCAAACTCATTGGGGGGCTGCCACACGGCCGTAATGGGGGCCTGGGCATACGGCCGTTTCAAACGTGGCACCCGATGCCGCATAAGCCGCTGCGCCGTCCACAAATTCCCCTCCCGGCTGCGGCAGTCCTCCGGCGGGCAGCCAATCACCTGCACCGCACCCGCGCCCGATGCCAACGCGCGCGGCAGCACGTCTGGCGGCAGCACGCCCACACAAGGCAGGGCCATAATTTCCACATTTTGCTGCTCGTTGGCAATCAGGCGTCCATTATGCGTGGCATGGCGTTCGCAGGTAAAGACCAGTTTGACCGGCTCTTCGGCTTTGGCGCGCGCCAATGACAGGCGCAGGGCAATTTCGTCCCACAGCAGGGCGGGCGGCAAATCGCCCATTGTCACCGCCACGCCATCACATGACCCCACACAAATGCCACAGGAAACGCACAGGCTGGGGTCTTCAATGGCGATATATTTGTGCGGTTTGTCATCATGCCGCTCCACCATGGTGATGGCCCCGTAGGGGCAGTCCAGGGCGCATTTGGTGCAGCCGGTACAGCGATCTTTGATGATGTGTACTTTGGGCAGTGTATTGGGTTGGTTGGCCGCCGGTTGCAGCGCCCGGTCACGAGTGAGCCAGGGCAGCGCCAACCCCAACAGGGTGACGACCGCCAGAAATGACCAGAGGAGTACGGCCGTGTCCTGCCCCGCCACCGGTAAAAAGAACAGAAATATCGGGTCCAGGTTCACGCCCATTGGCCGCGTCAATGGGTTGGTCGCTGGCAGCAAGGTGAGCGGAAAGGCGATGCCTGTGGTCACCAACAGCAGCGTCAGCCCCGCCAGCCAGTGCATTTCCGGCCACCATTTGGCCCGCTTCAGACGGCGAATGTGTAGCCAGAAAAACAGCGCCGCCACCAAAAACAATAGCACATGCACCGCCAAAATGACCAGCAAAATGGGCCAGCTTTTGCCCGTGATCTCGGCATCTACCAGCAGCGTCACATAACCGGCGGCCCAGGGCGTGAAAGCATCCAAAAAGCGAATGAAGCTGTCGTTGATGAGTTGTGCCCGCGTATCCCACACCAGCCAATAGCCGGTGACGCCCGCCAGCCAGATGATGGCGGTGAGGACAATGCCCGTCACCCAGGCCAGCCAGCGCGGGCCACGGAACCGTTCCATAAACAGGGTACGGTAAGCGTGCAGCAGGGTGGTGATGACCAGCGCGCCGGAAGCATAGCGGTGGATGGCGCGTATGGCGCGGGCTATGAATTGGTTGTCGTAACGCACCACAGACTGGTAAGACGCTTCGTACCCATACTGAAAAAAGAGAAAGAGGTAAAATCCGGTCAGCCCTACGACCAGCAGTAGAAAGAGGGCAATGGGGCCGGTGTGGTAAAAGGGGTTCAGCCGGCTGTTGCCGATGGCGTGATTGACCGGCTTTTCTACAGCCAGGGCCACTTTTTCCAGCCAGACGGCCCAGGGCGACGGCCGTCGCCGCCAACCTTGCAGCCCTTCCTGTATGCTCCGATCTCTATCCCCCAACGCCGTCCAGGTGACAGCGTGTTCGTGTTCATCCTCGTCCTCATCAGGTGCGGGGGCAATTGGGGGTTCAGGTATAATCTGGCAATCTGTGTCTGGGTCGGCTCCGGGCAGCAGTTCGGGGTCTTTTGATTTGAGGAGGGTCATGGGTATTGGCGAATGGAGATGGAATGGCATCATTCCATCTCCATCCGCCGTTAAGCAATTACTTGAGAGACATTAAGAAGGCTACCAGGTCGTTGATTTCCTGTTCGGTTAGATCCGTACCATAGTTTTGATACATGACGCCCTGGGCGTACCCTTCCGTCACATGGGCGTTGGGGTTGGTGATGGACTCACGCAGATAATCTTCGGCGGATTGGCCGGACACGGCCGTTGCCGCCCGTGTCCCCATCCCGGCGTGGGATGGGCCTACCAACACCACACCCTCATCCAATGAGTGACAGGTGTTGCAGCCTGGCGCGCTGTTTTTGCCGATAACGGGCTGTTTGTACAGCTTTTCGCCATTGGCGGCGTTGCCACCCGAACGCGGCGCGACGGCCGCGCTATCACTGGCCGGTTCGCTGCCCCCGCCGCCACAGGCTGCCAGAAGCAGAGAAAGAGCCAGAACCAATAAAACCACTAAACTAAACTTACGCATTAAAGTACCTCCGTACAAATCGTGTTTTTGGTGCAGCGTCGTGACGGATGTTACGGCGCTACACCAGACTTTACCACAGCTTAAACCCAGGTGAGGTTAACTGCATATTGGATAGTAAGTTTACCAAAACCGGGCCGTATGCCACCACAATTAACAGAACTGTTACCACAATCCAGGGGCGCCAGGCATCCAGCCAGTTGGGTACCGGCTCTTCGGCATGATACACTTCCGCCACCGGCATTTCGATGGGCGTTTCCAGCCGTTTCTTCTGCAAAACCGTACCCATCATGTTGATGTAAAAGAGCAGCCCGCTGATGCCCAGAATGGTGCCGCCAATGGCCGCTTCAATCAACATGGGCTGCCAGTCGGTGGCAGCATAGGGGGCTGCGCCTAACATGGTGCGGCGAGGTACGCTCAGGTTCAGACCGATGATGTGCAGCGCGTTGGACATGAGCAACATGCCCACAAACCACGTCCATGCCTGCCAGACACCCATTTTGGCGCTCCACAGCGGTTTATTTGCCAACATCGGTACCAGCCAGTAAGCGATGCCAAAGAAGGTGAGGGTCACGGCCGAACCCACTGTTAGATGAAAATGACCCGGTACCCACATGGTGTTATGGATGGCTAAGTTCATGTTATAGCTGGCATTGGTCAGGCCACCGATGCCGCCAAACACAAACAGAATCATGGCCAGATTTTGGGCAGCGTAGGAGGGGTCTCCCCAGGGCAGGTAGCGCACCCAATTGAGCAGGCCCGTGCCGCCACGCGCCCGCCCGCCAATTTCCAGCGAGGCCACCACCGTGAAGGCGGTAATCATACTGGGAATAAACAGGCTAAAGGTCAGCACAAAATGGACGATTTTCCAACCTTGCGGTACGCCGGGATCTACAAATTGATGGTGTAAGCCTACCGGTACCGAGAGCGCCAGGAAGAGCCAGAAGACCAGCCGCGCCAGCGGTTCGCTGAACAGTTTGCCGCCGGCTTGTTTTGGTACCATACAGTACCAGGAAATATAAGCCGGCAGCAGCCAGAAATATACCAGTGGATGCCCGGTGAACCAGAAGAAGGTGCGGTTGAGCTGTGGGTCTGTGCCTGCAACCAGGCCGAAAGACCAGGGGATGACGAAGACGAGCAATTCAATAGCTACGCCGATGGTGGCAATCTGCCACATGACCATGGTGATAATGCTGCCCAGGGCGATGAGCGGTGTTTGTTCCCCCTTGTGTTCTTTGCGCCAGGAAAGGTAGGTGGCATAAAAGCCATAACCGGCAACCCAGGAACCAACGACGACCAGCACCAGGCCGATGTAGAAGAAGGGGTTGGCCTTTAATGGCGGGTAGAAGGTGAACAGGACGGTTGCCAGGTTCATCAGGATAGGAATGGCGGCCATAACCAGCCCCACCACCATGAGGATGAGGGACAGGCCATTCAGTTTGGGCATGGTCAGCGGCTTTTCCAGGCTGCGGGGGATGATGAAGGTGAAGAAGCCAACGATGAAGAAGGTCGTCCAGACCAGGGCGTTGAGAACGGCGTGAATGGTTAAACCCTGGTAGTAACTGGCGAGACCGATGCTGTTGAGGGCGGTATACAGGTTGATGCCCACGTGTTCTAGTTTTTGCAATGGCCCCAGGGAACCACCCACAAAGAGGGCGGCCATGCCGATGCCAATATACCAGGCAGTGAGTTTGTCTGATGTTTTGTACATGAATTTACCTCCATAAAGTCGCCAGCATAATGACGACAAGAGCGAGTGCCAGATAAAGATTGGAGAGGTGGAAGAGGGCCAGAGCGGCGCGGCGTTGGCCGGGGTTTTGCAGCAGGATGATGGTGCGCTGGATGAGCACGGCCGTAACCACACCCACCGGCAGCAAATACCACACATCTACCTGGGGCCAGAAGCCGAGCGCCAGGGCGCACACGGCCGTTAACGCCGTATGCAGCGCCGTCCAACGCGCGGCCGTTACCGGCGGCACGCGGGCGGGCAGCATGGGAAAACCGGCGGCGGCATAATCATCACGGTAGGCGATGGCCAGCGCCCAAAAATGTACCGGTGTCCACACAAACACCAGCGTTGCCAGCAGCCAGACACCCCACACATTCCAGGCGCCCACTGCGGCGCCACCGCTGAGGACGGCGCAGCTACCCGCCGCGCCGCCAATAACGATGTTGAGCGTGGTGCGCGGCTTCAGCCAGACGGTGTAGACGCCCACGTAAATGGTCGCGCCCAGCAGCACCCAGAAGGCCAGCGCCGAATTACCCGCCAGCAGCGCCAGGCCGCCGGCTGACAGCACCATACTCACGCCGATGCCCAGCACCATGCCAGGGTTGGCAATTTGCCCGCTGGCTAATGGCCGTCGCGCCGTGCGCCGCATGTGGGTGTCTCGTTCTCGTTCCAGGTATTGGTTGATGGCTGACGCGCCCCCGGCAGACAATGTACCGGTGACTGCCAGCAGCAGCCAGGCCCATAGGGAAATCGACTCCACAATCAGCGCGCCCAATGCCGCCCCACCAAAAGCCGCCAGCAGCAGCAGGGAGACAACGCGCAGTTTGAACAGCGTGACGGCCGTTTTCCATAATGACCGGGGTACCGCTACCGGTTGTACCATTTCATTCAGAGCGTCCATCCAGCACCTCTCTTTCGGTAATCGGTAATCGGATTACAGACTACAGATTACGGATTACTGATTATGGTTGCACCTCAATCGTGGCATACATGGTCTGGTGGCCGACGCCACAGTATTCATTGCACACGATGTTGTAGGTACCGGGTTTGTCAAATGTGGCCGTCAGGGTAGAAACCTGGCCGGGCAAGATCATCATGTTGATGTTGGTGCCCTGAATGTTGAAGCCATGTTGCACATCTTTGCTGGTCACGTAGAGCGTCAATGAAGAACCTTTGGGTATGGTGATTTTATTAGGCAAAAAAACCCAGGCTTGGGCCAGGATGTACGCCTCATATTTATTGGGCGCCAGTTCGCGCACCCGCTCTTCCACCGGGTTGCCCCAGGGAGACGCCCCGGGCGTGGCCACCGTGCGCGGGTCTACGCGCTCGTAAGGCACAGGCACCTGAATGCCATAGGCAAAGGCGCTAACCATCAACGCCGTAGCAAAGATGAGCATCAACAAAACCGAAAGGACAATATAGTTGCGTTCACGGGTATCTATGTGCATTATCCTGTCGCTCCTCGGGACAGCAGCGTGAGATAGGTGCTGCCCCACAACGCAATGATGAGCAGCACAAAAATCACTAAAATAGCGATTGTGCCTGCCGGAACCATGTATTCTTTCTTGTCCTTATCCATATCAACCTCCTTATAAAATTAGGAAGGATGAATTAAAAATTATGAAATTCATCCTTCATGGGTAACCGTTCAGACCTGACAGGTTTTTTACCAGTTCAACTTGAAACTTTGCAGGCCAAAAACCTGTCAGGTCTCTTGAGGGACTGAACACTTACCTTCATGGACCACAATTTATTCGCGCAGTAGATGGCGCAGATCAGCGGCGATGTCTTCCCCGGCGGTGTCAAAAGGGATGACCAGGCGGAGACGGCCGTTTCTGTCCAGCACCATCACCGTGGCCGTATGATCAACCAGATAGCCAGAGCTGGCAGTGCCTTCATGCCGTTCATAAAAGATGCCCAGAGGGGCGCTGGCGGCAACGATCTCGTCTTCACTGCCGGTAAGACCAATGAATGACGGGTGGAAATAAGCCATATACTCGGCCAGTTTCTCTGGCGTATCCCGCTCCGGGTCGAGCGATACCATAATCACCTGCACGTCTTCGCCTTGTTTACCCAGTTCGACCATGGCTTTTTTAAGTTCGCTCATGGTGGCCGGGCAGACATCGGGGCAGAAGGTGTAACCAAAGTAGAGCAAGACGATCTGGCCGCGAAAGTCAACCAGGCTGACCGGCTGACCGCCTGGCCCGATGAGCGTGAAGTTGGTCACAGGTGTGTTGGCGTGTACTTCCAGGCCGTGATAGGTATACGGCCGTAACCAACCTAACACGACCCAACCCAACAATACCCCCGCTGCCAACGCTGCCAACGCCAGCAAAATCAGGCGGCGGTTGCCTCCTTTCTTTTCCACACCTTCGCTAATAGTCGCCATACTCTGACCGATTACGGATTACCGATTCACGCCTTAACGCGGGTAACACAAAAACAAATGCGCTGCTTCGTAGGCTAACCGCGAAGGGCCGTCAGCATGTTGGGCCTCCTCGGCCAGTAGATTGATGTCGCGCAAGATAATGTCAACGTCAGGCACGGCCGTGCGGTACTCTGCCCGCCACAGGCCGGCGCCATCCACCAGCATAAAAGCCGGGTCAAAACGAATGCCATCCTCCCTGGTGTTGTAATAAACGCTGAACCCACCGCCGACCACCGACTTGATTTGCACCGGTGAACCGGTGACAAACTGCCACACCGCCGGGTCTGCGCCAAGCTGCGCCGCGTAAGCCGCCAGTTGTTCCGGCGTGTCATTTTCTGGGTCAATGGAAATGGTCACCAGCCGCACCGGAATATCACCGGTATTCAGTTCATCCAGCCGCGCCTGCACCTGGGCCATGACGGCGCTGGTTTGGGGGCAGTTGTCCTGGCAGCCAGTATGGGTGAAGGTGTAAAGGGTGATGCTGCCCCGTAAATCCTCGTTGGAAAGCTGCGCCCCAGTCTGGTCTGTCAGGCGGAAGCCGGGGGCCAGGGTGATGCGCGGCAACACCACCACCGGGCGTAAGACAATAAAAATACCAACAAATAACGCCACCAGCGCCAGCAAGCTGTAAAAAATTAGCCAGACGGGAGCGGTGAAGGGGTTAGACGGCCGTGCCGCCGGTGTGGTGGTCGAGGTCATGCCTCTCCCTTCCTCAGCAGCGGCAGGCTGTTTACCACCACATCCTGGCCGGGGATCACATAAGGAATATGGTCGCGGCGGCGCGGCTGCTGCCGGAGCTGCACGGCTTCCGCCGCCAGGTCAGCTAAAGTGGTTGCACGTAACTGCTGTACAATGGTGGTTTGCAGCCGCCCCCAAAAATCATGCCCCGGACAAATCTGGTCACGGGGGCACTCATGGGGCCGCAGCAGGCAGACGTTGAGGCAAATGGGGCCTTCCATCGCTTCCAGAATTTGCTGCATGTTGATCTGATTGGTGGAGACGGAGAGCAGCAGCCCCCCACCGGGGCCGGGTTGGGTTTGGATCAGGCCGGCCCTTGCCAGATCGACCATAATTTTGTGCAGGAACGCTTTAGGCACGTTGGTGCGCTGCGAAATCTCCCGTGCTGGCAGACAGACATCAGCCTGCACAGCCAGTTCAATCAGGATGCGTAGGGCATAATCGGTGCGGCGGTTGATCTGAAAAATGGACATTGTTGACCAACATACTCAACATTATGAATGACAGAAATTTACCTAACCAGATGGCCGTTCATTAGTGACAATTGTCACAAGCAGGGTATGACATTTGTCATTTAGCCTGGGGTTGTGATCCATTTCACAGCGGCGGTCACGGCCGTGACCTACACTGGCAGTAGAAAGGGGTAACTGGTAAACGGTAGTCAGTGACCGATAACCGATAACCGATAACTGGGAGGTACTATACGATGGTACTGGCAATGATTCTGGCTCATCTGGTTGGCGACTATATTTTGCAATGGAATTCGCTGGCGGTGTGGAAGGCGCGGGAGTTGAAAGGGGTGGCGGCGCATTGTCTGGTGCTGACGGCCGTGACCCTCTTTTTTGCTGTGCTGGTAGACCCCGTCTTTCTGCCCTGGGCGCTCTTCATTTGTGCCCTGCACTTTGTCATTGATGCGGTGGGGCTGCTGTATAAACTGCCGTTTTCACCGCTGGGCCGGTTTGTGGCCGATCAAGTCGCCCATTTTGTGGTAATTGCCCTGGCGCTGGCCGGTGGTGGTTATCTCCAGATGGGGCAGTTGAGCGGCGTGTTGAGCTTCCAGCTATCGCAAGAGATGGTGATGATCTACCTGCTAGGTTATGCCTTTGTCACCATGCCGGCCTGGGTAGTGGTGAAGTTCGCCGCCTATGGTCTGGTGAAAGGCGCGCCGCCGGAATTCGGCGGCAGTGACAAATATCCGGCGATGATGGAGCGGTTGCTGATTGTCACCTTCGTCGCTTTAGGCCAGTTTTATCTGGTACCGTTGGTGGCGCTGCCCCGCTTTTTGCTGGAAATGCCCCGCGCGGTGCAGGAAGAGCAAACGGCCGTTTACCTGGCCGAACTGCTCGCCAGCGTGAGTCTGGCGGTGGCGGTGGGGTTGGTTTTCTGGGTAATCGGTTATCGGTAATCCGTATTCCGTGAACCGTAATCCGTGAGCCGTCGGTTTACGGATTACGGATTACGATTTACGGACAGCGGGAGGTATTTCCCATGAATTCAACGCTTTTTTTGGCGCACGCGCCACTGGATTCAGCTAAAATGGGCAGACGTATGGATAACCTCAACTTTCTGCAAAATACTGACCTGTTTCGTGGCGTCAGCGAATCTGCCTTAAAACAGATTTTGGATGATGTGGTGGAACGGCCGTTTGCCCAGGGCGACATCATCTTTCGCCAGGGTGATTCGGGGCGCGTGTTGTACCTGGTGAAGTCCGGGCAGGTGCGTATCTTCATCAACGGGTTGGATGGCACGGAAACGTCGGTTATTTTGCTGGGGCGGCCCGGCAACATCTTTGGCGAACTGGCGATTATTGATGGGCTGCCGCGCTCGGCTACGGCCGTGGCCATGGAAACAACCGTGCTGCTAACCATCAACCGGGAAGCGTTTCGTGACCATATGCGCCAGAATCCGCAGTTGGCGCTGAACTTTATGCAGGAACTCAGCAGCAAAGTGCGCCACAACACGCGCAACATTGACACCCTGACCACCATGCCGGTGCCACAGCGATTGGCGCGGCAGCTCATGGAAATGGCTCAAAATTACGGTCAGGCCACCCAGGAAGGCGTGTTCATCAATACCACGCTGACCCAGGGGCAACTGGCGACCCTGATTGGCGCTACCCGCGAAAGCACCAACAAGGTGCTGCGTGACTTCCGTGAACGGCAATGGATTATGATGAGCAACGGCCGTATTACCATCCTCGACCCTGACGCCCTGCGCGCCGAAATTGCGGCCTAATGATAATTGGGTAATTCGGTAATCACCCAATTACCCAATTACCCATTTACTCCCGCCGTGAGAAATCAATAAGACCATTTCCCTGCCGCTTGAGCCGGTTCCGCCCCACCCCTACAATACCCCTGATTCAACAACCAGCTTCAAAAAAGTGAGGAAAACAACATGAACAGTAACCGTACCTTGATCGGGGGGCTGATTTTGGCCGGTATTGGGGTGGTGGTCATTGGCGCCATCTGGTTTTTTGTGCTGCGCGCGCCAGAAGAGGCCAGCGAACCCATAGCCGCTATTCCGTTGGAACTGCCCACCAATACCGCCACGCCCGTGCCCCAACCGACAGACACGGCTACGGCCGTGCCGCCCACCAACACCCCGCCACCGGACGCAACGACCGCGCCCGAACCCACCGCCACGCCAACGGCCGTGCCCCCCACCGACACCCCTGATCCCGGTAGCCTGCGCCTGTATGAAATCAGCCAGGATGAATCACAGGTCAGTTTCACATTGCAGGAAGATTTGCGCGGTATCCGCACCACCGTTGTTGGCCTGAGCAACCAGGTGGCCGGGCAAATTGCTGTTAATTTGAACGATTTGTCTACCACGCAGGTGGGCATCATTCAGGTGAATGCCCGTACCTTGTTGACAGACAATAATTTCCGCAACAATGCCATTCGCAACCAGATTTTGGACAGTAACCAGTATGAATTTATCACCTTTATCCCCACCGCTATCAACGGTTTGCCGGACAGCGCAGAGGTGGGGCAGGAGGTGACCTTTGAGATTGTGGGTGATTTGACCATCCGGGACATTACGCAAGAGGTGACATTTGTGGTGACGGTCACGGCCGTGTCTGCGGATCGCCTGGAAGGGACAGCTTCTACCCAGGTGCTGCGTAGTGATTTCAACCTGGTCATTCCCCAGGTGCAAGGCGTTGCCAACGTCACCGACGAAGTTCTGTTGGAAATTGCTCTGGTTGCAAATGCCATTCAGCCGTAAACCTGCGTTTAGATAGGAATGATAGAAGGTCATTGGGTCATGACCCAATGACCCAATTTACGAGATACTTGCCTTATGGCTACCGAAACAACAGAATCAGAAAGCGCCCTTGTGCCGGTGGAAACGACGCTGACGGAAGCCGAGTTTGACGCGCTGGAATCGTTGGTGCGGCTGCTGGTGGGCGGCAGCATTGAAGCGCCCGCCGAGCTGGTGTCCCGGCTGAAGCAGTGGGAAACGCAGGTGGCCGAAGCCGGTAACACCGGTAAGCTGGCGCCTGTCCCCGCCGCGACGGATCAGCTTCGTTATGCGTTGGTGGGGCTGGCTTTTGCGGCCACGGATCAGGCGCGAACGGGCGCTTCCCGTTTTGGACGCCTGATGAATGCTTCGGCCGGGCGGCTGCTGCGCGCCGCTCGTCCGGTGACCAACAGCCAGATGATGCAGCCCGTTCACCGCCGTTATGAAAGTCTGGTGACTCAGGGAGAAACGGCCGTGACCCAACGGATTGAACGGGGCCGCGCCGAAGAACCTCGCAGCCGCCTGGTGGCCTGTGAGGCCGTTAACCTGACCATAGATGAAGTGATCCAACATCTGGCGGAAAACCCGGAAGTGCGCGGTCTGGTCACACAGCAAACAGCGGGCATTGCCGATGAAATTGTGGGTGGTGTGCGTGGCCGCACGGTTCTCGGCGGACATCGTGTTAGAACGGCTGGCGCGTGGCTTGTTGCGCCGCCCCCCGCGCAAACAACTGCCCCCACCCGCACCGGAAGTGATGGCTCAAGCAGATCGTGTCAGCCTGATAGAAGAGTGAAATTAACTATGTAGTCCCTCAGAACCTGACAGGTTTCAAAAAACCTGTCAGGTTTATCTGGTTGGTTAACCGTGAGTCGTTTACCGCTTGCCCATTCTGACCCCCATTTGTTAGGCCAATATGCCGGGTTTGCTACCCGTTTGCTTGCTTTCGCCGCTGACCAACTGTTGGTGATAGGCATCATCGTGGCGGTGAACTCCGTTGTGATGTTGGCCTTGAATTTTTTCCAACTCACCGTTTCCGATGTGTTTTCATTTTCCGGCAATTTCAGTGGCCTGACGCAACTGATGCGGGTCTTGTTGTTGGGTCTTGGTCTTCTCCTCAACCTCTCCTTTTATATTGGCTATTTCATCTTTTTCTGGATGTTGGTGGGGCAAACGCCGGGGAAAATGTTGATGGGGGTGCGGGTGGTGAGCGTTGATGCACGGCCGTTGACATTCGGCCAGGCAATCAAACGTTTGCTCGGTTACTATCTTTCCCTGCTGCCATTTTTTATGGGTTTTTTTGGATACTGATCAGCGATTCACGCCAGGGCTGGCATGACAAAATCGCTCGTACCTATGTCATTTACACCTGGCGCGCCGCCCCCAGTTACCGCTTTTGGCGTCACCTTTCCCGCGCCGCCGAAAAACGAGCGGCTGCCTATGAAAATAAGAAGGGGTAATTGAGTAATTACCCAGTTACCCAATTACCCAATTACCTAATTACCTAATTACCTAATTACCTAATTACCTTCCCCCACTCGATGGGTACAACGGCCGTACCTTTCCCCGTAACCCCTCTACCCCCGCCATCATATCTTCGCCAAAAAAGTTGAGCATTTCCAACGCCAGTGAATGGTCAAAAATGGGGCTGGCCTGGAGCAGCCATTGGTTCAGGGCGCGTTTGGTGAACTGGATGGCGTGGCGTGGCCCGGTGGCCAGGTTGGTGGCAATTTCCATGGCTTTGCCCAGCAACTGCTCATCCGGCACGGCCATACTCACCAAACCAATGTCGGCGGCGGTACGGCCGTCTACAAAATCACTCGTCATCAGGTAATACTTGGCCTTGGCCATGCCACATAGCAGAGGCCAGATGATGGCGGCATGGTCGCCCGCCGCTACGCCCATGCGCACATGCCCATCGGCCAGCCGCGCTGTTTCCGCGGCAATGCTAATGTCCGCCAACAGCGCCACCACCAGCCCCGCGCCCACGGCCGGCCCATTGATGGCCGAGATGATTGGCTTGCGGCAATGCAGCATGTTGTACACCAGCAGCCGGGCCTCATCCAGGATGCGCAAAATCTCCTCGTAATTGCGGTAAGCGTCTGCCACCAGTTGCAGGTCGCCGCCGGCGGAAAAGGCGCGCCCGGCGCCGGTGACAACGGCCACATGCACCTCCGGATCGCGGTCAATGAGCGGCCATACTTCCACCAGTTCCGTATGCAGCCGGGCATCGGCGGCGTTCAGCAGTTCGGGCCGGTTCAGGGTTAACCACAAAATGTGGTGGTCACGTTTTTCAAAGAGAATGTGTTGGAAGTCGTTGTAGTTCATAATTGTGGCTGGTGGCTGGTAGCTGGTACAAACCACCAGCCACCAGCCACTATTTACTCCTCTCCCACCAACGTCATGAGCTGCGCCAGGTCTTGTTGCAGGGCTTCCAGTTCATCGCCGTAGGTGGCCCAGTCGCCGTTTCGCAGGGCGGTTTGGGCGGCTTCGTAGTGGGCATTGGCAGAAGTGATCAGAGCGGTGATGGTAGCGTCCAGGGGCACGGCCGTGTCGCCTGTGCCTGCTGATGGTTCCGTAAGTGGCGGTAGGGTTTCGCCAATCGCTTCGGCCAGCGTTTCCGGCGCGGCGTCTAATAAGACGGCCAACGCCCCCGCCAACGTTGTTGCCATTTCAATGCGGGCGTCGGTGGCCACGATGACCCGTTTTAGTTCCGGCAGTGCATTTGTTTCACTCAGCAGGTAGATCGGTTCCACATAGAGGAAACGGCCGTTCATGGGAATGACCAGCAAATTGCCGCGAATTACTCGTGAACCACTCTGGTTCCAGAGGGAAAACTGTTCGGAAATCTCCGGCTCCTGGTCAATGCGCCCCTCAATTTGCAGCGGGCCAAAAACCAATTCTTGTTTGGGCAGTTCATACACCACCAGTTCGCCATAATTGGGCACATCATTGCGCGCTGCCAGCCAGGCCACCATGTTATCTTTGCCCAGCGGCGTGTACGGCTGGATGAGCAGGTATTCCGGGTCGGCCTCGCCCGGCAAGGGCATACTGACGTAATACGGCTCCACCGCCATCTTGCTGTTGGCGGTGCCATCTACGGTGTAAAGCTCTTGGGGAAGCTGCCACACATCTTCCTGGTTGTAAAAGACGCGCGTATCGGTCATGTGGTAACGCAAGTATTGTTTGGTTTGCAGCGAGAACATATCCACCGGGTAGCGCAGGTGGCGGCGTAAATTGGCGGGCATCTCGTTCAATGGTTGGAAGAGGCCGGGGAAGGCGCCGGCATACGCCTGAATCAGCGGGTCGTCCGGGTCGGCGATATAGTAGCTTACCGTACCTTCATAAGCGTCCACCACTATTTTGGCGGCGTTGCGCATATAGTTGACCCGGTAACGCAGGTTGCCCATGGCCAGGGTGGCCGGTTCGGAGTAGGGGAAGCGGTCGCTGATGGTGTAAGCATCTTGCAGCCAGACGAGACGGCCGTTGTCCGTCACCACCAGATACGGGTCTTGATCCAGCAGCAAAAAGGGGGCAATCTGGCGGATGCGCTCTTGCACCTGGCGATGCAGCAAAACCTGGGTGGTATCGTCAATGTCGTTGCTCAGCAAGATGTTGAAATCCCCCAGGCGAATGGCAAAGGCCAGCCGTTTCCAGTAGCTATCCAGCAAAACACCGCCCTGCCCGGCATAGCGCGTGTAGGCGTTTTCTGTGCCCAGGGGATAGTCGAACTCTTCCTGGCGGCTGTTGACAAAGACAACGTCGGTGGTCAGTTCGCCGAAGTAAATTTCTGGCCGGGTCACGTCAATTTCGGGGACGGTGCTTTGCGGCGGCAGGTCTTTGATGAAAAAGATGGGCTGGCCTTCGGTAGTAAATTCATTCACCGGGTTCATCACCACACCATAGCCGTGTGTAAAAACCAGGTTGGTATTGACCCAGGTGCGGGTTTCCAGGCCAGCCTTGTTGAGCTCGCGGGCCGCCAACATCACCTGGCGCGACTCGCCGCCAATCTGATAGCGGTCAATATCAATTTCACCAATCTGGTAGTAGGTGCGTAGTTCTTGCAACTGCTTGTAGGTGGCTTGCAGCGGGCGGTAATCCCACAGGCGAATGTTTTTGACGATGGCGGTGTTGCGTTCAATGTCTCTTGATGTCAGCGGGGCGCCTAATTCATACGGCCGTGTCTCGATCTCATCCAACCCAAACCCTAGCCGGGTAAAGGCGATGTTGTGGGCAATGTAAGGGGTCTCCCGCACCAGTTCGTTGGGTTCCACCGAATAACGCTGCACAAAACCAGGTACCAGGCTGCCCAAAATGAGGGTGGCGGCTAACCATAAAGCGGCGGTGATGAGCAACGGCCGTAAATCAAACCGGAACGCATTCAGCAGCATCGCCAACGCCGCCAGCCCCATAAAGAGCATTTGGGCATAAATGGCGTACACCTGCACATTCAAATCGGTATAACTGGCGCCAAAAGCCACGCCACGCGATGAATAAACCAGTTCGAACAGATCAAACAGATAACCCACCGTCCATAACGCCAGTATCAGCGCCGCCAGCAGCGCCACATGTTGCCGGAAAATTTTGGACTCGTGTGGCCGCCAGGTACCGCGCTGAATTTCGGGCACATGGTTGGCCGCATAGATGGCAATGACGCCCATCAGGGTGATGACCAGCAGCGAAACGAACCACTGCTGCACCAGGGTCAGCAAGGGCAGTTCAAACAGATAAAAGCTGATGTCCCGGCTGAAAATGGGGTCGGCCAGGCCATAGGGCACGCGGTGCAGATAACGCAGCAAATCGCTCCAGTAAATGGCGATGGAACTGGCAAACCCAAAGGCGATAAAGGCGGCAATGCCGGTAATGAGCCATTTCATATGGGGGATTTGCAGGAACTTGGGGTTGAAGGGGGGCGTATGGCGCAGGGCGCGACGGCGGGCGACCAGCCAGTTGAGCAGCAAAATGAGCAGCGCCAACCCAAAAAAGAAGACAAAGATGCCCAGGCGGGCCGCCCACTGCGTCAGCCAGACTCCTTGATAATCCACCGAGTTGAACCACAACCATTCGGTGTACACATTGGCCAGCCAGCCCACCAGTAAGATCGCGCCCAGGACAAGGCCAGCGATCACAATTAACCGGTTGGGACGGCCGTCGCCCTCCGGACGCGGTGGTAGGGGTGGCCGTTGGCCGCCTTCATCATCCTTGCGGCTGGTGTCCCAGCCGGCCTCTTCCATAGCCCGGCGGAACACTTCGGGGATGTCATACTCGTCTCGACTCATACCAGACTCCTTCATGCCGGGCCGCTAGAAACAGCCCAGTATGGTTGATTATCTCACATTTTTGGCAACTAAATAGCTTCTATGGGAAGACCTTAAGGGAGGTGGGGGAGAGAAGAGATGGAGAAGTGCGCCTGGGAGATATCCAGGGCGATAGCGCGGGTCATCCAATGATTTTCCAGGTGGATTCTTCGGGCTTATCAACGTAGACGATCTTATATTTTTCATCCATGATGACCTTTTATCTCGTTTGTCGTTCGTTTACGACCTAGCCATCTACAACAGAAGCAACGTATTCTTCATATTCTTTGCCAAACTTTGTCGCCAAATACTGCTCCTCAGGAATGATCAGAATATAGTGGCAGAGAATGATCGAAAGTGGCAACGTTACCAGAACCCACAGGTTATTCAAGGTGAAGGTTATGCCCAAGAATACAATGACGCTCCCCAGATGAAGCGGATTTCTGCTTATGGCGAACAAACCGGTCTTGATCACCTGACTCGTCGGCTGACCAGGGTCAGTCGGCTGACCGTAACGCGCAAACTCGCGGCGAGCCGAAACGATCAAACCGATGCCGACTATGATGAGGGCGATCCTCAGGATGAGGAGCGCCTGTCTCAAGATACCTTGCGGTAGGGAAAATGGGGCTACCAATTGCAGGCCAATGCTTACAGGCAAGGGGAGCCCAAAAACGACTTCGGCAATTTTCCAGCGGCTCCTGTGGGCGGAATCAATACCCATCTTAACTGCCGGTCTGCATCTTATTCACGTTAGCCGCGTGCGCGCCGGTAGTGCATAGCAACTGCGCCGTTGCGGAGCGGCGTCAACGAGATCAGCTCAAGCCATCGCGTGCTGGGTAGCCCGCTCTGGTACAGAGTCGGGCCGTGGCCGGCAATTCTGGGGTGGATGAGGAACTTGTACTCGTCGATCAGGTCTAGCCGATCCAGCTCGGTCGCGAGCTTGCCGCTACCAAGGAGCACGCCGGCTGGAGTCGCATCCTTCAGTTTCTGCACGCCCGCGCGAAGGTCGCCGGCGATGTGGTGGCTGTTGGTCCACGGGAAGTCCTTTCGCGTGGAAGATACCACGTACTTTGGCTTGGTCTCCAGCTTGACCGCCCACTCGCGGATCGCCGGTGGCGCTTCCACGTCGCCGCGGGCGACCGCTGGCCAGTAGCTTTCCATCATCTCGTAGGTAACGCGCCCCCACAACATCGCCCCGCCCTCGTCCATGAGGCGAGTGAAAAAAGCGTGTGTCTCGTCGTCGGCGATCCCCTCCCGGTGGTCGACGCAGCCGTCCAGGGTTACGTTGAGGCTGAAGGTTAGAAGTCCCATACGATTTTACTCCGAGTTTGGCGTCCAGTTGGATTGTCACTTGTCGACGAACACCGCGCAGCGGCTAACGCTTTGCTTCAGCTGCCAGAGCCGTCCAATGCCCGGATATTATACGCCGCCAGGCGGTCGGCTGGAAGTGTTTGTTAGGCGGCCACAAGCCTTTCAACATTAAAGGTTTGCTGTGTTTGTCTAGTACGCCATAAATCGTATTGGGTTTGTTGGTTGAGCCAGCTTTCGGCAGAGGTATCAAAAGCAATAGAAAGCCTGATAGCTATTTCTGGGCTAATTCCTGCATGTCCATTCAAAATAGCCGACAACGTCTTCTGGCTCACGCCAAGAGCCTTTGCCGCCTTGGTAACGGTGATTCCTAACGGTTCTAGACATAATTCCTTGATTATTTCCCCGGGATGAGGAGGGTTATACATCTGCATCATTTTATTTAACCTCAATGGTAGTCTTCGTAATTGACGACCGTTGCATCAGTTAGCCTTAATTGGATGTCCATAAAATTGGGGGAAGGTCAACCTTAAAGTTGCCGTTTTTTCTGTCCTAATTTTTAGGCCATTATACTTAATCTGGTCAGGTACTGGCTACTTTTCCAGTTCATATTTTGGTTTGGCCTGGATGAAGGAGGCCAACATGTCTACCCCGGCGGCTTCCTGACCGCGCCAGTTTACTTGTAAAATGCCATCGGGGAAATACATCCCGTCTGGGCAGCCGGGCAAGGCCACAATGATAAACGGGCCAATGCCCTGGCTGACAAAATGCTGCAACAACTTGACCGTTTCATTATCCCGCCAGGGCACTTTGCCGCGCCCGACGCAAATGGCTACCGAGCGAATTTGAGACAGTGTGTCGGCGGTGACGGTTTGGGTGGGCGGTAGTAGCCAGGGTAAGACGCCTCGTTCCCGCAGTTGATCGGCAATCACTTTCACGGCCGTTGCATCCGCATCGTTGTAACATAGAAAGACATCATAATCATTGGTGGTCACCTTGCCCTTGAGGATCAGTTCGGCCACATCCCGGTCGCGGCGGGCGTCGGCAGCCTCATCTATCTCGGCCACAACCGATGTTACCGACTGCGCTAGTCGTTCACGGCCGTCTAGTAGCGAAATGGGGTGATCGCATACCGGGCAGTTCATCTGCTTCAGACCCCGCGCCCGTCGTGCCGTCACCTGCTGCGCCGTCACCGGCACCCGGCAGTGATCGCAGATAAACAGCCGTTCCCGCGTGATCGAACCGGGCAGCGCCCGCCGTTCCAGATGGACGGCCACATAATCTTCAAACTGGTAACGGGTAGCTTCACTGGCAGCTTCGTCATAAAAGAGCGTCAACTCCCCCGTACCTTCTTCCAGTTCACGCAGGTGCAAGCCACAGATGCCGCCGACGGTGGCCGTGAAAGTGGCCGCGTTTTGCCACATCTCTTTTTTCTCAAACAGATGGCTGTGCGCCAGGCGTACGGTGAGGACGGCATAAATGTTGCGTACAGAGCCTTCAAAGGTGAAGCGGATCGTTTTGCCGGGCACGTCGGGCACGGTTGGGCCGGGGCGGGTGAACTTGGAGGGGAAAATCAGGTCGGCGCCTGTTTCGCCCGGCTCTTTGAGGATGATTTCGTGGCGAATGAGTTCTTCAACGGTGGCGATGAGCAATAATTTTTGCTGCTGTGGATTGACGTGGTTGGTATGGGTGGGGGTGAGGTAACGGCCGTTTAACGCCTCTGTTTCCGGTAATGTGCCCAGGCCATCGGCGCTGTTTTGAGCGGCATTGACCAGGTCAGAAGCATAGGCATCTAGCAGTTCTGGTTGCAGCAGTACATAACTACCAAATCGTAATTTGCGCACCAGCCCCCGGTTTTCCATGCGGCTGAGCGCCGTCTCAAACCGCGCCTGCAAATCTCCGGCCGTCTGGTTTGGATGTGTCTGGCGGAAGAGGCGGAATAGATCGTCGGTGGTAGATAAAATATGGCCGCTTTTTTTCTGCTCGATAAAAAATTGTTTGATTGCCTGGAACAGTTCATTGGAACTGACGTGCGGGCGGGATTCCCAATCAATGCCCTGGCGAATGGCCTCACGCAGTTCGGGGATTTGCCAGCCTTCTTTGGCGCTGGTTTCAAAGTAGCCATCAAAACCCATTTCACGCACCAGGCTGCGCAGGCGGCTGTGCCACACCGAGACGCCGCTGATGTCGGCGCGGGCGGCTACCAGATATTTGGTCATGGGTAGGGCGGCGCCTCCCTGGCGATGGGCGGCCTGGCGCAGCGCCCGGTCCCAATGGCGCACACCGGCCAGCGGCTCCACTTCGTTGCTGGCGTCAAATACGACGAGGGCGACTGCCACTTCGTTGAGATGAAGTTGGTTGGTGAGGCGGTAGCCTGGCTGTCCGGCCAAATCCCACAACAATGTTTCGCGGGTTTCCTGACGGCCGTCTGGCAGTGTAATCGTCTCGTTATCAAAGGTCCATACCTTGCAGCCATGTGTAGACCCTGTGCGGACAAAGGGGCGGCCCGAAAGCACCAGCCCCAACCCCGATTTGCCCACGCCGGTATCACCTACCAGCATCACTTTGGCGTTGCGGTAGTGCCAGGTTTCTGTGGTGAAGTTGGCCCCCAGCAGGGTGACATCATCCAGATGCCAGACGCGGATGGTACGGTCGCCTGCGCCCAGCGACGCCAGCAGCGGCATTTGCGGGTGAAAAGAGAGGCCGGCATTAAAGTCCGACTTGAGCGGTTCGTCCAGCGTGGCTACCAGTTCCCAGGTGTCGCAGCGCCACAGCCGCACCGTGCCATCGCGGGATTTGGAAGCCAGCAGGGCGCCATCAGGTGAAAAGCGCACACATAGCACCAGGTCGGTGTGCCCTTCCAATACGGCCTGAAGCCGTCCGGTAGCGGCATCCCACAACCGCACCGTCATATCGTCAGAGGCGGAAGCCAGCAGTGTGCCATCGGGCGACCAGGCGACATGGTTGATGATGTCAAAGTGGCCGCGCAGTTTGCGGAACAGTTTGCCCTGGCGCATATCCCAGAAGGAAATGGTTTTATCACGAGAGGCAGTGGCTAGAATGTGGCCGTCGGGCGACCAGGCTATGCTCATAATCCAGTCCTGGTGGCCGCGAAATTCCTGGCTGGCCCAATCGTTGGCGCTGTCCCACAGGCGAATGGTGCGGTCAAAGGAGCCGGAAGCCAGGACACGGCCGTCGGGCGACCAGGCTACGCTGTAAATGGGGCCGGTGTGCCCGGTCAGGTCGCGGATAGGTTCGCCGGTACGGCCGTTGGTCAGGCGGATTGTTTCATCGTTGGCTCCGGTAGCCAGGATGTGGCCGTCGGGCGACCAGGCGACGCAAAAGACATAATCAGCATGACTGACGGGAATACCTACCATCTGGTCGCCATGCAGCCGCCAGAGGCGGGCGGTGCGGTCGGCAGAGACGGAAGCCAGGGTACGGCCGTCGGGTGACCAGGCGATTTCGTAAATAATGTTGTGATGGCCACGCAGTTTGTGGCGCAGGGCAAAACCATCCGGGGCCGTTTCCAGCGAGACGGGCACGGTGATGACTTGGGCTTCTTCCAGATGTTGGTCAATCATGTGTACAACCTTGGTCTGGTTGCTGCCTCTTTTTCTGGTAAAGCGGCGTGTGGTGTGAAAGTAGCTGGAAAAAACAAAGCGGCCAATCTCAGAGGGGGATTGAAGGCGAAAATATGAGACGTTGGCCTGTACGCAAAAGGACAACAACCAGATAAACTTTTCAGCACTACGAATGATGGTATTGTAGCCAGCTTTGCCCGGAAAATGAAGGGGATGACGCTATTCTCATCTTGAAAGAGTTGCGGCCAAAAAATGGCGGGATATATTTCAGGGCGACAATGGAGGAATGATGAAAATACGTATGGAACCGCTGGTAACGGCCGTCGCCATTGGCGCGGCTATCTGGATGGTGGGCAGTTTGCTCGGTCTGTTTATCGGTTATCGCTCATTCCAAAACATTATCAACTCTCCCATTTTTGATCCGGCCTATCTGGAGGAACTCAATACCTCGGCTGATCCGCTGGCTGCCATGTTTGGCGAAGATTTTCAAAGCATGATGGTGCTTTCCAGCGTGGCTAACATGCTGCAATGTTTGAGTTGGCTTTTTTCCGGCATCGTTGCCGGCGCTGTTTATGTGGCCGTTCATCGCCGGTATGACCCGCAGGCGATGGGTGGTGAAGCGGGGGCCGGCGCTGTGGCCGGCGCACTGGCGGTCATCGCCGGCTATCTGGTCAGCACCATTCTTTCGCTGCTGGTCATTTTTCCGTTGATCGGCGATTTTATGGGGCAGATTGTCAGAATGGGTGGCCCGGAAGTGGCGCAAATGTTTGACCAGATGGGCGGTATGATGGTGGTGATGGTGGCCGTAGGCGCTATTTGCAGCATTGTCTTTTATGGCGTCATAGGCGCCGTCACCGGCGCGTTGGGGGCGTTTATCGGCAACAGCCTGGCCAAACCGGCGGCATAGGAATTGCCAGTTATTACTGGGATTTGACGTGACGTGTGATACGTGAGGTCTCTCTAATCACGCATCACACGTCACGCCTCACGCCCTGTCAGTCATCTGAGTTTCCAAACAGCCTGTAAGTTGTCTGACTCTCATTGTCTTATCGAGTTGGCAGCAGTGGCAGAATGTGGGCCGTCACCCCAGCGTCATTGGTGGGGGTGGGGATGCCATCAAAGAGGAACCAATGTTCGGTGTGGGTCACGGCCGTGCCCGGATCCAACTTTACCAATGGCCCCAGCGTTTCCACTTCCAGCATAAAGTCACAAGTAAATAACTCTACGTTGGCGTGGATGTCTGGGTAGGGGGCGTCTGGCTGAACGGCGAAGGTTTTGAGGAAGAAACGGCCGTCGCGCGCATAACCCACCCAACCATCCGTCACAAAAGCGCCTATTTTTTGGGGAGTGGTATTGCCCGGTTCTTGCCGTAGCAGTATGTATTGTTCGCCCCAATGCCAGCGACGGTCGGCCATGTTGGTATAGGCCCAGAGGATCAGTTGGGTGTTGGGCAGCAGATTGTTTTCATGGCGGCCACGTGGCGGCAGGGGGAGTACGGCCGTGCCGCCAGGCGCCATCACCGACAAAGCCCAGGGCGCCAGTTCCAGCGGCCACAGGGTATGGTTGCGAATGCGGTGGGTTACAGTCACCTGGGCGCCGGTAGCCGCCAGAGCAATATCTATCTCTTTTTGCAGGCCGGTGGTTGATTCTGGTGGTTGGCTAAACCGCACAAACCCATCGTGTGCTTCCACCGTGATGGGGGTGTTGTCAGGGTAATAGGTACGTGGTTGGGCTTCGGGCGCGTGCCACAAACGGTGCCCGCCATAGATGCGCCACTCGTCGCCGCCGGTTTGCCCCAACTGGTTGGACACGGTGGCAAATTCGTTGGCGCCGCCGGCAAAGCCAAAGTGGATAATGCGCGGGCCAACGTCGGTGGTAACAAACAGTTCCATAGTATCATTTGCCAGCCGTGTGCAGTTGGGCCAGCCCAGGTAAGTCATCATTTCCATTCGATGTCTCCTCTGAAAATAGGACACAGATTCACGTGGATGACGCGGATAAGAAGTGAAAAGATGTGTCCTATTTTCATGCCTGTGGGTAGGCTGCTGTCCATGAACTCTCCTGTCGGTGAAGTTGCCCCGCATGGCGCGAAATTTGTAATACTTTAATTTTGCGCAAATTGGGAGAACGGGCAAGTATGCTGTTGCCCCTACCTGCTAACGAAATTCATAGGACGGCCGTTGCCGCCCCTGGCAAACGGCCGTATAACTACATTTCAAACTCTTTGTTGGAGGCATTGCATGGCAGATTATCTGGTAAGAATCATCGCCAAAGAAGCGGGGGTACGGGCATTTGCCTGCGTCACCACCGGGTTGGTGCAGGAAGCGACGCAGCGGCACCAGGCCAGCCTGGTGGCGGGTGTGGCGTTGGGGCGAACGTTAACAGGGGCGGCGTTGTTAGGGGCACTGTTGAAGGTGCAACAGCGCGTGGCTCTGAAATATGAAGGCAACGGCCCCCTGCAAAAAGTGCTGGCCGAAGCGGATAGTTACGGCCGTGTGCGGGGTTACGTGAATGTACCCACCGTTGACCTGCCGCTGGTCAATGAGCAGGTTGATTTAGAATCCGCCATCGGCCGGGCCGGTTTGCTGACGGTGGTGAAAGATTTGCGCCTGAAAGAGATGGTTGAGAGTGTGACGCCGTTGGTGGCCAGTGATTTCAACCAAGATTTGCAGCTTTATTTTGATCAGTCGGAGCAGATTGCCACGGCCGTGCAGGTGGGTGAAGTGCTGGATGAGACCGGGCAATTGGTGGCGGCGGGCGGTCTGCTCATTCAGGAATTGCCGGCACAGGGGCAGGCCGGGGTGGTGGCGGCGCTGCAAGAGCGGCTGCAAGAGTTACCACCGGTAGCAGACCTGTTGGCTGAAGGTCAGTCGCCGGAAGCGGTGCTGGCGCTGGTTTTTGCCGGGATGCCCTACGAGGTGCTGGAGCAACGGCCGTTGCGCTTTGCCTGCGATTGCAGTTGGGATCGCACCCGCCAGGCATTGGCTACTCTAGGCGCGGCGGAAATTGCCCATTTGTTAGAAACAGAAGGCGAAGCCGTTGTCCATTGCCACTACTGCCACGAAGCATATTACTTCAACCAGTTTGAATTGGAAGTGTTATTGACGGAGTTGTCGGCCAATACATAAGAAAAAGGCCACCCTGGGGTGGCCTTTTGTGTTCGTTTGTGTATGCCCCTGCCGCGACTCGAACGCGGGCACATGGCTTCGGAGACCAACGCTCTATCCTCTGAGCTACAGGGGCGCATCGGACAAAATTTTCCCATACGCCAGGGTAAAAGTCAAATAGGGTCATGCCGGGCACGGGGCACAATCGCCTGGGCAGAGGAATGCCACAAGCCTTGTGCCGGGCACTGCTCATCCATTGCAACCACGCCCCACACCAGGCGTATAGGGGGCAATTTAAAAAGCTGGAGGCTATTATGTCTGAAAACAAATTGGAACGCAGTGAACGGGATAAGGTCATTGCCGGGGTATGTGGGGGCATTGCCACTTATCTGGATATTGAGACGATCTGGGTGCGTTTGCTGTTTGTCTTGTTAGCGTTAGCCAGCGGCATGGGTGTGGTGATTTACCTGGTGCTATGGTTGATAATGCCCCAAATGGACGGCGCAGGTGGGGGCACGGCCGTACTCAAGGAGAACCTGGATGATATGGGCCACAGCGTCAAACGGCTGGGGCAACCATCGGCCATTGGGGTGGTACTGATTTTGTTAGGCCTCTTATTCCTGGCCAATCAGTGGGGCTGGTTGGGTGACCTTTTCTGGCCGCTGCTGATTATTGGTGTGGGTGTCTATTTGTTTTCGCGGCGAAATGGTCGTTGAAGATGAACAGGCGTTGGCTACGGCCGTCGGAACGGCCCACTGAGTACCCGCATTCCAGGCCGGGTTGACTCTAAGTCCCCATTATCTTCAGCCGCAAGTGCATGGGTATGGATGGCAGGCAGCCATACGCTAAAGGTGCTGCCCACCCCAACCTCACTCACCACCGAAATGCGCCCGCCATGGGCCTGGGCAATCCAGCGGGCAATTGACAAACCCAACCCTGATCCCCCTTGATGGCGTGTGCGCGCCTTATCCACCCGGTAAAAACGTTCAAAGATATAAGGCAAATCCTGCGGCGGAATGCCAATACCCGAATCGCTGACTTCAATGCAGGCCCAGCCATCCTTTTGCGAAAGACTAAGCGATATGTGTCCCCCGGCCGACGTATATTTCAGCGCATTGCCAATCAGATTCCACATCAACTGCTTCAACCGGTCGGGGTCCCCCATCACGCACACCTGGTCAATCTCTTTCATCTGCACCGTGACCGTCTTATCAATCAAACTGACTTGCCGGTACACTTCAAAAAACAAACCATCCAGCTCGATCTTTTTCCGTTCCAGTGGCAGGCTGCCGGCATCCGCCCGCGCCAGCAACAGCAGATCGCCCACCAGGCGCGTCATGCGTTCGGCTTCTTCCTGGATGATTTGCAGCGAGTCCTCATCCACCTCACCCATGCGGCGCATTAGGTCAACATTGCCGCGAATGGTGGTGAGCGGCGTGCGTAGTTCGTGGGAAACATCGGCCAATAGGCGCTGCTGCGTTTGAAATAGATTCTCCAACCGTTCCAGCAATTGGTTGAACGAGCGTGCCAATATGCCCACTTCATCTTCGCGTTCCGTATAGGGCACACGGCGGCTCAGGTCATCGGCGTTGGTAATTTGCCGGGTCACATCAGCTATATCCTCCAATGGTTTGAAGGAGCTGGGCGTCACCAGGACGGTCAGGAAAAGCGCGGCCGTAGCCCCGGCAAAGCCAACAAATAATGCCAGCACCAGAAAGCGGCTAAAGCGTTCGTAAGTATCAAACAGGCGGGCTACCTGCACATAGCCTATATGCACGCGCTGGCCGGCCACGGACTTATAAAGCGGCACCGTTACCACCCGCAGTGAGGTGTCGCCATGTGTCACATCATGGAAAACCTGTGTTTCTCCGTTTAGTCCTTCCGGGTCTAACAATCCTTCAAATCTCACCAGGTTGCCGGACCTGATGCCGCCGCCGCCATGTAAATCGGTAATGATAAAAAAGGTAGAGGCTGTGCGCAATGTGGGAAGATCTGGGGCAATGGCGATGCTCATTGAGCCATCGGGGTTGACTACAATGTCCAGGCGTTGGATTTCGGTGGCCAGGGCAACCAGATCACGGTCTACTTCAGCCCGAATGCGGCTGAGGGGCAGGTAATAGACAATGATGGTGAACAGGAGAAAAGCCACCATGAAAATTGCCGTATAGATGACGAATAAACGGTTCTGAATGGACAAATTTATGATTCTTCCCGAAGGACGTAGCCAATGCCACGCACGGTGTGGATAAGGCGCGATTGGCCGCCTTCTTCAGTTTTTTGGCGGAGATAGCGCACATAGACTTCGATGATGTTGCTTTCGCCCCCAAAGTCGTAATTCCAGACGCGGTCAAAAATGAGATCACGGGTGAGTACCTGGCGGGGGTTGCGCATAAACAGTTCCAGTAGCTCGTACTCTTTGGCGGTCAGGTCAAAGATACGGCCGCCGCGCCGTCCCTGACGGGTGCCGGTGTCCAGTTCCAGGTCGGCAAAGCGGAAGACCTGGGGTTGGGCGGGGGCCGTGCGGCGCAGCAAAGCGCGCACACGCGCCATCAGTTCGTCAAAGGCGAATGGTTTCACCAGATAGTCGTCGGCGCCGGCGTCTAGCCCTACCACACGATCTTCGATGGTTTCTTTGGCAGTGAGCATGAGAATGGGCACTTCGCTGACAGCGCGCAGACGGCGGCATACTTCCAGGCCGTCCATGCCGGGCAGCATGATGTCTAGCAATACTAGATCGGGTGGGTTTTCGCGGGCCAGTTCCAGACCGGTGGGGCCGTCTACGGCCGTGTCCACCCGATACCCCTCATAGGTCAAACCGCGTTGTAAAAATTGGCGGATGCGTTCTTCATCTTCGATAACTAAAATTCTTGTTGTCATCTGTTTCCCTCCATGGAAAAGTTACTGGTGAATATGAACCATGTCTCATGGTTCATACCCCCTTTATAGGGGATTATAGTATGCCATACAGCGGGTGCAACGGCCGTTTGCCACTTTCTCACATGGAGGGTTAAAATGTGAATCAGGAAGATGTGGGGTGGGATGGAAGGAGGATATGATGGACCAAATGTGGCAACAGGCCTGGGATTGGGGGTTGGTGTTTATTACCTGGCTGCAAACAACATACCCGCAGTTGGAAAGCTTTTTCTTCTTTGTTACTGATTTAGGGCGGGAAGAGTTTTATTTGCTGGTTTTCCCTCTCATTTTTTGGTGCATCCATAAGCAATTAGGCAAGCAATTGGGGTATTTATTCCTGTTTACGGTGTTTGTCAACGCCATTTTTAAGCAGGCATTTCGGGGGCCACGGCCGTTTTGGGTGGACCAGACAGCGGGACTGGATACTCGTGAGGAGGGGTACGGCATTCCCAGCGGTCATACTCAAAATGCGACTGTCTTCTATTTTTTCCTGGCAGCCTGGGTGAGCCGCACCTGGTTTTGGGTGGCAGCGATCATCATGGTGTTGTTGATGGCGCTCAGCCGCATTTATTTAGGCGTGCATTTTATTCACGATACAGTCGCCGGTTTTTTATTGGCGGCTTTGACCTTGGTCGGGTTTGTGGTGATCGAGCGGCGGTGGGGCAGCAGTTTTAACAAGCGCATTTTAGGGCAGCGGTTACTGGTCATGATCCTGATTCCCTTTATGATGGGCGTCAGCTTTATCCTGATTCGTTGGCTTATTGGCGCGCCGGACACGGCCGTGCCCTGGGCCTCTTACATTCCCGCCGCCGAAGAGAGCAGCATCAGCGCCGCCGCCCAGGCGTTTGGTCTGCTGCTGGGTTTTGGCGTGGGCATCGTGCTGGAAAACAGCCGGGTGCGTTTCCGGTCTGATGGCATCTGGTGGAAACGAGTGGTGCGGTATCTGATCGGTATTGTGGTGCTGGTAGCCATTTGGGCCGGGCTGCGCCAGGTTTTTCCCAGCGATCCCATAGCCGTAGCCATCCCGTTCCGTATTTTGCGTTATTTTCTGGTGGTCATCTGGGCTGCTTATTATGCTCCCTGGCTTTTTGTGAAGCTGAAACTGGCCGATGCTGATCCTGTCCCGGCCATAGATGTATCGCTGCGGCATGGGGGTTGAAGCTGGTACCAGCCTCTACCCCCAGCCACCATTTCTTACGGCCGTCTCACCACCGGCAAATAAACCGATTGCCCATTGGCGATGACCAAAGTTTGCCGGGTGTGAACAGTGCCTTCCCCATCGTTGATCAAGACAGTTCCCCAGATGGGGTGTGGTTGGGTGATACCCACGTTTACCGTAACCCCGTACTGGATGATGACCGGCGTTTGTGCCGAAACGGCGCCGCTCCACATGACCTGCCCGGCGTTGTACACGGCCGTGCCCGACGATGCCGTTAAGCCACCGGCATACGTTGTGTCCACCGGGATTGTGCTGGTGACGGTGACGTTGTACAGGGTGGGGCCGCTGTTTTGCAGGTGAATAGTGTACGTCACGGTGTCGCCGGCGGCGGGGGTGGCCGGGGCGGCGTTGACGCTGGAATGTTGCAAATTGCCTACCAGGAACGAGCCGGTGCGTTGGTAATTACCGCGCCCGGTGCCCCACAAGACTCTGGCAACGGCCGTGCCCGGCAAGTCATAGGCCACCACCCCCGCATGAGCCGTATTCAGCACCAATTCCAGGTCAGCGTCGGCGTCAATGTTGGCGACAGTCGGCGCGGCCAATGCCCCGTTCCAGTTGGGGTTGCCCGAAGCCGCCGGCAAATTAACCTCGTGGATCACCTGTCCCTGGTAGTTGAGGATGTGCAGTTTGCCGGTATAGTTGCCGCTCTTTTGCGGCCAGGAGGTGAAGATGACCTCGGCGAAGCCATCATTATCCAGGTCGGCCACGACCGGTTCGGAGGCGAAGCGAATGCCAGGGCCGGTGGCGGCCACGTTGTAGGGCCATTGGTGATGTTCGGTTTTGTCCAGCCAGAAGGCGTGCAAACGGCCGTCATAGGCGGCGAAAAGGGTCTCGGTACGGCCGTCGCCGTCCAGGTCGGCCACCACCGGGTTCGGCAAGGCGCTCTCGATCACGCTGTAATCTTCACTCAGCGGCGCACCCGTGTCCACCGGCACCGTGCGCCAGTCAAAACCATCCTGGTTAAAGCGGCTGCGGTCGGCATTAAAAATGTAAAGGCCAATGTACCGGCTGGGGGGATACCCGGCGTGGCAGTCATAAACATTGCCCGTCGCCACCACTTCGTTCACGCCATCCCCGTTTACATCGGCAATCACCGCCGGGCCATCGGCAAAATTGGTGCGGTAGCTCTCGGCGCGCACGCCATTACACTCCCCCCAACCCCGCAGCTCCGTCGCCGGACTTTCCCAAATACCCACTTTGCCCCACCTTTTGTCGCCATACATGGCATGGGCCTGTATCTGGCTGCCGTTAGCTTCATAGGCGTTGATGTAATGCACATCGGCGGGGATGACCAGTTCGCCCAGCCCATCGCCATCCAGGTCGCCAATGGCAGCGTTGTCATTATAGACGCCCCAGGCATAGCCGCTGTCGTTATTGAGCTGCGGCCAACCATGCCGCAGGCTGCCATCGTGTTCATAGACGTAGGTATTCAACCCATCGCCGGTAACGGTGACGATCAACTCCAGCGAACCGTCGGCGTCCAGGTCATAGGCGGAGAGGCCGCGCAGTTCATTGGTTTCCGGGCGGCGGTTCCATACCTGGTTGCCCAGGTGATCGTAAACGGTCAGGTAGCCGCTGCCCTGGGCTACCACCACTTCCAGATCGCCGGTGTTGTCAATGTCGGCCACTACCACGCCCGGCCAGGTGCGGCCACCAGGCGGGTCAACCTGCCATTGCACCGAGCCGTTTTCGCCATTGAGGGCATAGAGGGCATAGGTGGAGGCGATTACTTCTGGCGCGCCGTCATCGTCCAGGTCGGTGACGGCGGGGGAGGAGTACCAGCCGGTTTCACACCAGATGCCATTACAACCGCCCAACTGCCACTTGAGCGTGGGCGCGGTTATGCCCCCGGCGGCTAGAGGGAGTACGGCCGTGCCGCCCCACCCCTGAACGGCAAACAATAAACAGACGGCCGTCAGCCACAGTAAAAAGGTTTTTCGTTTCATCAGATGCTCCTCTGAAAATTATGAATTATGAAGGATGAATTATGAATTTTCATTATTTGCCAAGATGGTAAATAGACGGCCGCCCTCCTGTCTGTAGTCCAAATTGCCTATGGCTGGCTTTGCTGTGGCTGACAAACGACTGTCTGAACAGATGACATCTGTCACTGTAAGGGAGGGAAATTATCACTTGACTAGCCACTTGCTAAAAGTGGAAGATCAAATTAGTTTTTGCGGTTTCTATCGTTTTCCCACTTTGCTGCCGATATCCTTCCCACTGGTGGCTTCCTTAAACTTAGGCTTTGGAGAAACCCCTATGACCACACTTTCCCTTTCACTTCCCATGATGTATGCCGATCATCATGTGCTGGCCGTGCGCCAATTGTTATTGGCTCTGCCCGGCGTTGTTGATGTGTATGCCAGCAGCAGTTTTCAGGTTGTTGATGTGTCCTTTGATGAAACCCGGTGCGCCGAAGAGGAAATTCGTTCGGTTTTGGCCGAGGCGGGTTATCTGGCGGAACTGCCGGTGGCGGTGGAGTTTGGCAGCGGCCCGGCAGTTGAAAAGGGCAAACCGTTTTTCCGCCACACGGCCGTCTTCCTCCAAACCGACCGCACCATCACCTTTGCCCAGGATGTGCCGGAAATGGCACGGCCGTTGTGGCCTTGCCCTGGCCTGGAAAAGTAATCGGTTAAACGTTTGTAGTAGGCGATTTATCGCCGTCAAAAGGCGATAAATCGCCTGCTACAAACGAACCCCAAGAGAGAGAACTATGGCAAAGAAAATGCGAACCCCCGAAGAGCGCACCATTGACCTGGCCGCCCAACAAATGTTGGTCTGGGCGGACGAGTTGGAAATTGGCACGGCTTTTAGCCGCGCCGACCAGATGGCGCCTTGCAACATCGGCGGCGCGGGCATGTGCTGCAAAATTTGCGGTATGGGGCCGTGCCGCCTGACCAAAGAGGGCGACACCGGCGTTTGCGGCGCAACCATTGACACCATTCAGGCGCGCAACCTGATCCGGGCCATTGCGGCGGGCGCGGCGGCCCATTCCGATCACGGCCGTGATATGGCCTTCACTCTCAAAGCGGTCGCCAACGGCGAAACGGAAGGCTACCGCATCCGCGACATCGCCAAACTGCGCATCGTTGCCCAGAAATATGGTATCGAGATCGAAGGTCGCCCGCCTGAAGAGATCGCTAATGAGTTGGCCGACCTGTACATTTCCCAATTTGGGCAGCAGAAAGGAGAAGTGGTGGTTGTCGGCCGTGCGCCCGAAAAACGGCTCAAGCTGTGGCGCGAACTGGGCGTCATCCCGCGCGGCATTGACCGCGAAGTGGTGGAGGCGCTGCACCGCACCCACATTGGCGACGACCAGGACCCGGAGCACATCCTCAACCATGCCGTGCGCACCGCCCTGGCCGATGGCTGGGGTGGCAGCATGATGGCGACTGACGTTTCCGACATTCTGTTTGGCACACCCGCCCCCATTTTGGGCGAGGCTAACCTGGGTGTACTCAAAGATGATATGGTCAACGTCATCGTCCACGGCCACGAACCGACGCTGAGCCAGATGATCGTGGCCGCTTCCCAAGACCCGGAGATCATCGAATATGCCCAAAAAGCAGGCGCAAAGGGGGTCAATCTGGCCGGGATTTGTTGCACGGCCAACGAAATCCTCATGCGCCAGGGCATCCCTGCCGCCGGGAACTTTTTGCACCAGGAACTCTCCATCCTCACCGGCTCGGTGGAGGCGATGGTGGTGGACGTGCAGTGCATTATGCAGGCGTTGGTAGGGTTGGCGGAAAAGTTCCACACGAAGGTGATTACCACCTCGCCGAAGGTGAAAATTAAGGGGGCCACACATATTGAATTTGACGAAAAACACGCGCTGACAACGGCCAAACGCATCCTCAAGGTGGCGATTGACAACTACGCCAATCGCGGCCAGACCAAAATCCCACAGGTGAAAGAGAAACTCATCCCCGGTTTTTCGCATGAGTACATCAATTACATGTTGGGTGGCAGCTACCGGGCGTCGTTCAGGCCATTGAATGATGCGATCAGGGACGGCCGTATCCGGGGTGTGGTGGCCATCGTCGGCTGCAACAATCCCCGCAGCAAACAGGATTACCTGCACGTCAAAGTCACCCGCGACCTGCTGCAACAGGATGTGCTGGTGGTGGAAACGGGTTGCGGCGCGATTGCCGCCGCTAAACTGGGGCTGCTGCTGGGTGAAGCCGGGCTGGATCAGGTGGGGCCGGGCTTGCGCGAAGTGTGCCAGACCATCGGCATTCCGCCGGTGCTGCACATGGGGTCATGCGTGGACAACACCCGCATCCTGACCGTGCTGACGCAAATGGTGGAAGAGGGTGGCCTGGGCGACGACATTGACCAGATTCCGGCGGTGGGTTTAGCCCCCGAATGGATGAGCGAGAAGGCGCTGGCGATTGGCACCTACTGTGTCGCTTCCGGCGCATATGTGATGTTTGGCGGCGCGTCACCGGTCAGCGGGATGCCGGATAAGGTGAGCGACAGCGACGCCGTCTCCCACTACATTAGCGAAGGCTGGGAGAAGCTGTACGGCGGCAAGCTGGAATTTGTGGGCGACCCGGACGAGATGGTGCGCCGGGCGCTGGCGCATATTGACAAGAAACGGGCGGCGTTGGGTTTACGGCCGTACAACCCCCACAACTTCGGCGATAGCGGCGATGACCGGATGATGGAATTGGAAGCGCTGCCGTTGGCTGAACGGCGGGCGGCGCTTTACGGTGTAACAGCGTGATGCGTGATCCGTGAGAAAGGTCGCGCATCACGCATCACGTCATGGAGGAACCATGTCACGATACATAGCCACACGAGCCATCCGGGGCGCAAATGCCCTGGTTCATGAAGCGGAGGTGATGCTGCAAAAGGCGCTGAAGGAAAAGAAGCCGGCGACGCCGGTCTCCTTCCCCAACACCGCCTATTACCTGCCGCTGATTTATGGCATGACCGGGCAAAAGGTGGAGACGCTGGCCGATTTACAGCCGGCGCTGGCCCACGCCCATGAACTGCTGCATCCGCTGCCCTCGGCGAAAAACTGGACGCCCTACCTGGGCGAGACGCTGGACAGCGGCATGGCTGCGCTGATTGCCGCCGAGGTGATTGAGGCCATTCGTTTTGTCTATGGCGCGCAGCCGGAGTTAATGCCCGGTTTTCACCTCTCCGGCGGCACGGCCTTTACCAGCCCGGACAATGGCAAGGCCAAATTCAAAAACGGCGACGGCCATTTGAACGGCCCTATTGACGATATTCAGCTGCGGTCGTGGGGGATTCAGTTGGTAGACGGCCGTATGCCCGGTTTCGCGGCCATCGTTGGCTGCGCCAAATCAAACGAGGTGGCCGTCAAACTGGTGCGGGAATTGCAACGGCGCAACATTTTGACCTTTTTGTCGGGGAATGTGAACGGCCGTTCCATCATCCATCAACTGCACGAAGAAGGGGTGGAACTGGGCTACGACACCTACACCGTGCCCTTTGGCACCGACACATTGAGCGCCATTTACGCCCTGGGCTTTGCCACCCGCTCCGCGCTCACTTTTGGCGGCCTCAAGCCGGGGCAGGCGCAGGATATTTTGCTCTACAACAAGGAGCGCGTTTTTGCCTTTGTGCTGGCTCTGGGCGAGGTGGATGATCTGAAATATGCGGCGGCGGCGGGAGCCATCAACTTTGGCTTCCCGGTCATCGCTGATACGGTCATCCCCGAAATTTTGCCCACCGGCATCACCACCTACGAGCATGTGGTCAGCATGCCCTTTAACGAGATTTCCGGCGCGGATGACCTGGAACGGGCAGAGCGGCTGGTGCAAAAGTGCATCGAGATCCGCGGCGTGAAGATCAAGATAACGGACGTGCCCGTGCCCGTCCCGTATGGCTCGGCCTTTGAAGGGGAAGTGGTGCGCAAGGCCGATATGCGCGTGGAATTTGGCGGGCAACACTCCCGCTGTTTTGAGTTCCTGACCATGGCCGACCTGAACGCCCTCACCGACGGCAAAATTGAGATTGTTGGCCCCGATTTCAGCCAGATTCCGGCCAAGGGGGCCATGGATTTGGGCATTGTGGTGCAGGTGGCAGGGCGGGAAATGCAGAAGGATTTTGAGCCGGTGTTGGAGCGGCAAATCCATTATTTTGTCAACGGCGCGTCTGGGGTGCAGCACATTGGGCAGCGGGATATTGCCTGGATTCGGCTGTCCCAGGCGGCGGTAGACAAAGGTTTCGACCTGACCCATCTGGGCAAAATTTTGCATGCCCGTTTCCATGCTGATTTTGGCGCGATTGTGGATAAGGTGCAGGTGACGCTGTACACCGACCCGGCGGCGCTGGCGGAATGGCTGGAAAGGGCGCGGGAGGCGTATAACTTCCGCAATCAGCGATTGGCGGATCTGACGGACACGGCCGTGAACGAATTCTACTCCTGTACCCTTTGCCAGAGTTTTGCCCCCGACCATGTGTGCATCGTCAGCCCGGAGCGGCTGGGGCTGTGCGGCGCGTATAACTGGCTGGACTGCAAAGCCAGCTACAGCATCAATCCCACCGGCCCCAACCAGCCGATCAAACTGGGCAAACTGCTTGACCCCGAAGTGGGCTATTGGAGCGGTACCATTGATTACGCCCGCAAAGGGTCACATGGCGCGGTGCAGGAAGTTTCCATGTACAGCATCATGGAAAACCCGATGACGGCCTGCGGCTGTTTTGAGTGCATCGTCATGTACATTCCAGAGGTGGAAGGGGTGATGGTGGTCAGCCGCGAGGACGTGGGCATGACCCCGGCGGGCATGAAGTTCAGTACGCTGGCGGGTATGGCCGGTGGCGGCGTGCAAACGCCCGGCGTGATGGGCGTGGGCAAGTATTACCTGGTTAGCCCCAAGTTTATCTCCGCCGACGGCGGCTTTAAGCGGGTGGTGTGGCTGAGCAAGGTGATCAAGGAGACGATGGCCGACGAGTTGCAGCATGTGGCGGAGCGCGAAGGTATCCCCGACCTGATTGACCGGATTGCCGACGGTGACAAGATTACCACCGTAGAGCAGCTCATGGATTGGGTGGAGGAGGTTCATCACCCGGTGCTAGATTTGGGGCCGATGGGACGGGAACCGGCGCAACTGCCGGAACCGGATGAGGAGCTGATGGTGCAGGCAACGGCCGTAGTCGAAGCCGCCATGGCCGATTTATCCGCGAAGGACGCGAAGAGCGCGAAGGAAGAAGAAGATTTGTCCGCCAAGGACGCGAAGAGCGCGAAGGAAGAAGAAGTGGAAGAAGTGTCATTCCGAGCGGACTCTTCGGAGCGAGGAATCCCACCCGAACAATTGGTGACAGGAGATTCCTCGGAAGATGCTTCGGCCGCCTCAGCACAGGCTCTCGGAATGACAGTAGCGGACATCGGAATGACAATGGCTGAACCGCCCCAATCTCCCAATCTCCCAATCTCCCAATCTCCAATTTCCCAGGCCGACCTCCTGCAGCAGGCGCAGGTGGCCGCGCTGCGGCAGGCGCAGGCGTTGCAGCAGGCAGCGAGTGAGGCGCTGCGGCAGGCGGAGTTGCTGGGCCAGGCCAGAGAAATGGCCGCGCAACTGGCTACGCCGGCGGAGGCGGTGGAAAGTTTGCGGCAGGCATTAACGGCCGCGTTGGGGGCATTGGGCGGCGTGGCCCCGGCAACGGCCGTACCTGAACCCATATCCATCCCCACACCCGAACCCATAAAACCGCCCCCACCGGTCGTTGAAGAAGTCCCCATCATCGCCAAAGCCCCGGAACCGAAGCCCAATATTCCACCAACCCCTGACGGTTCACGCATCACGCATCACACGTCACACGTCCCGCATCACGCATCACCCCCCCCCGACAAACCCTGGCTCCCCCCCACCAGCAAAACCCCACTCGCCAAAGAAAAATGGTCGGGCAAGGTGCGTGAAATTACGTTAGGGGCGACCAAAGCTCAGGGCGGCACACGGGCCAAAACGGTGACGGTGGGCGGTGAGACGGCCATGCCGTTTCTGGATTTTGAAGGGGTGATGCCCCACCCGCCGGTGATTGCCGTGGAGATTAGAGCCCGCAAACCGGCGGATTGGTCGCCGCTGCTGCTGGAAGCGTGGGGTGACGTAGTGGCCGACCCGGTGCGCTGGGCGCAGGCGGCCGAGAAAGCCGGCGCGGGGCTGATTCAGTTGTCGTTGGGGCTGGAGAATGGGGTGGATACGGCCGTTGCCGCCGTCCGCTCCGTCTTGCAAGCCACCGGTCTACCTCTCATCGTCGTCGGACCGGGCCAGGCCGATAAAGATAACGAACTGCTGGCGCCCATTGCTGACGCCTTCAAAGGCGAAAGGCTGGCGCTGGGCATTTGCGAGGACAAAAACTACCGCACTATCGTAGCCGCCGCTATGGCTAACGACCACCTGGTGATTGCCCGCACGGCCATGGACGTGAACCTGGCCAAGCAGCTCAACATCCTCATCAGCGATATGGGTCTGCCGCTGGATCGGGTGATTATGGACCCGACGACGGGCGCGCTTGGCTACGGCTTTGAGTATGGCTACTCGGTGATGGAGCGGCTGCGGCTGGCGGCGCTGCAAGGCGACGGCATGACCCAACTACCAATGATGGTCACGCCCGGCGAAGAGGCGTGGAAGACCAAGGAGGCCAAAGTCGGCGTTGGCGTCCCGGCGGCCTGGGGCGACTGGGCAGAACGGGCCATTACATGGGAAACGGTCACGGCCGTCATGCTCATCGAATCCGGCGCCAATATCCTCACCCTGCGCCACCCGGAAACGGTGCGGCGGGTGGGGGCGGCGATTGCCGATTTAACGAAGAAGGCGTGATGGGTAGAGCGTGATGCGTGATGCGTGACGAGTGAGTCTTCACACGTCACGCATCACGCATCACGCATCACGGAGTAAAACATGGCTCTCTCAGGTATCCAAATTTACAAACTGCTGCCACAAACGAATTGTAAGGAGTGTGGCTTTCCCACCTGTCTGGCCTTTGCCATGAAGCTGGCGGCCAAGCAGGTGGAATTGTCTCTCTGCCCGACGGTGAGCGAAGAGGCAAAGGCGCAACTGTCGGAAGCGGCTGCGCCGCCGGTACGGCCGATTACGCTGAAGTCCAATGGTTATGAAGTGCTGTCCGGCAATGAAGTGGCCCTGTTCCGGCACGAGAAGCGTTTTTTCAGCCCCACCGGTCTCTTTTTGCGTGTGTATGATGATGACCCGGTAGAGGAGATCAAACGGAAGGTCACGGCCGTTGCCAACTACACGGTTGACTATGTGGGCATTGACCTGAAATGGGACGGCATTGCGGTGCAGGCCCGGGGTGGCGATTTTGTGGCGGCGGTCACGGCCGTGCGCGCCATCACCCACCTCCCCCTCATCCTCATCGGTGAAGCGGAGGCGCTCAAACCGGCGCTGGCGACACTGGATGAGGGCAAGCTGCTGCTGGCCTTTGCCGCCGCCAACAACTGGCAGGCGATGGCCGAACTGGCCAAGACCCGGCCGGCGGCGCTGGCGGTGCAGGCCGAAACCATTGATGAAATGGTGGAGTTGACCGAAAAAGTGAAAGCGGCGGGCGTAGATGACATTGTCATTTGCCCGGCGCAGCGCGGGCTGCACGGCACGCTAATCGCCAACAGCACGGCGCGGCGCATGGCCCTGAAACAGACCTTCCGCGCCCTGGGTTATCCCATCCTCAACATCGCCGGTGATGCGCCGACGCCAGAAATGGAAACCATCCTGGCGGCGCAGGCGATTGGCAAATATGGCAGTTTTATCATCCTGGATCACTTTGCGCCGGAGACGGCCTACCCGCTGCTGGTGCTGCGCCAAAACATTTACACCGACCCGCAAAAGCCGATCCAGGTGCAGCCCGGCCTGTACGAAATCAACAATCCTGGCCCGGATGACCCGGTGCTGGTGACGACCAACTTCTCTATCACCTACTTCAGCGTGAAGAATGAAGTGGAGAGCGCAGGTTTGCCGGCCTGGCTGCTGGTCACCGAGTCCGAGGGGATGAGCGTACTGACGGCATGGGCGGCGGGTAAATTTGACGCCGAACGCATTGCTAAAGATGTGAAGCGGTTCAACGTGGCCGACAAGGTGAGCCACAAACGCCTGGTGCTGCCGGGGCACACGGCCGTACTCTCCGGCGAGGTGGAAGTTGAACTGCCCGGCTGGGAAGTGAAGGTCGGCCCGCGCGAAGCGGTGGACGTGCCCAAGTTTATGAAGCAGGTGTTAGTGTGATGCGTGACGAGTGACGAGTGATGTTTGTCACGTATCACTCGTCACTCGTCACAGGTCAATTTTATGAGCAACTTTAACGAATTAGCCAATGAATTTCTTTCGCAAAAGCGAATTGCCTTTGCCGGCGTCTCGCGGGACGAGAAGCAGACGGCGAACCTGATTTATAAAGCATTTCGAGACAAAGGGTATGAGGTGTTTGCCGTCAACCCCAACATGACGGCTACGCCGGATGGCGACCCCTGCTATCCCCAGGTGCAGGCGGTGCCGGGTGGGGTAGATGGCATGGTGATTGTTACCAGCCCGGCGGTGACGGAAGAGGTGGTGCAGGATTGTGTGGCTGCCCATGTGCCCCGTGTGTGGATGCACAATAATACCTTTGGCGGCACGAGCGTATCGGAAAAAGCCACGGCCGTGTGCCGTGAAAATAATATCACCGTCATTGCTGGCGGCTGCCCCTTGATGTTCTTTGACTTTGGTCATAAGTGCATGAAATGGGTCTTGGGCGCGATGGGCAGACTGCCGGCGTGAAGAAGTAATCAGGTAATTGAGTTATTGAGTAATTACCCAATTACCCAATTACCCAATACCCCATCATGGCCGAATTTACCGTTTCCTTCGACGGGTTTGGCCCGGTTCAGGTACCAGGTGGTACGCTGCTGACAGAAGCGGCCGTGCGTGCCGGGGTGCAGATTGCGCAGCCGTGTGGGGGGCAGGGGCGCTGTGGGCGCTGCGCCGTACAAATTTTGAACGGTGGGGTGCGGCGGCGCAGCACGCTGCGCCTGTCCGTGGCAGACGTGGCTGCCGGCTATGCGCTGGCCTGCCAGGCGGTGGTGGAAGGGGATGCGCAGGTCAGTGTGCCCGCCCAGGAAACGTTGGAACGCACCCTGACGACAGATCGCACGGCGGCCGAAGTAACCGCGCCCGCCGGGTATGACCCGCAGTGCGACCAGACAATCCGGCGGCTTTTCCTGACGTTGCCGCCGCCAAGTTTAGATGACCAGCGGGATGATTGGAGCCGCCTGCAAACGGCCGTGCGTGCCCAAACCGGTATGGAAAATTTGCAGATTTCGCTGCCCCTGTTACGGCAGATAGGTTCTGTTTTGCGTGAAGGGGAGTGGCGGGTCACGGCCGTCATAGATGTAGGTGAACCTCCCGGAGGTTATGAAACCTCCGGGAGGTTGGTCACCCTCCTCCCCGGCCACACCGAAATACCCCTCTTCGGCCTGGCCATTGACATCGGCACGACCACCGTTTCCGTGTGGTTGGTGGATTTGATTGGCGGCGAAGTCCTGGCGCAGGCGGCCGAATACAACCGCCAGATTCGCTGCGGCGAGGACGTGATTTCCCGCGTTATCTATGCCAGCAAAAACAACGGGCAGGCGGAATTAAGACAACTTGTGTTGCAGAGTATCAATACGCTGATTGAGCGGGTGGTGCAAAAGGGGAGTAGCAGGTTGCAGGTGGCAGGTGAGCAAGTTGTGAAAGCCACCATCGTCGGCAACAGCATTATGATGCACCTGCTGTTGGGGATTCCGGCGGAGAGTATCCGGTTGAGTCCATTTGTCACGGCCGTGAACCATCCTCCTGTTTTCACCGCCGCCGAAATTGGCCTGGACATACACCCGGCGGGAACGGTGATTTGTTTGCCCGGCGTTGCCAGCTACGTGGGCGCGGACATCACCGCCGGGGCGCTGTCGTCCGGGCTGGATGATGCCCTGGCGGTGAGCCTGTTTATGGACATTGGCACCAACGGCGAAATTGTGTTGGGCGGCCGTGACTGGCTGGTGACGTGCGCCTGCTCGGCCGGGCCGGCCTTTGAAGGGGCCGGTGTGCAAGACGGAATGCGGGCCACGCGGGGGGCGATAGAGGAAGTGTGGATTGACGGCCGTACCGCCGAACCCACCTGGCGCGTCATTGGCAACGACAAACCACGTGGGCTGTGTGGCAGCGGCCTTATTTCCCTGCTGGCGGAACTGTTCCTGACCGGGGTGATTGATAAAGGAGGGCATCTGAACCAACACCTGAACACAAAGCGTATCCGCCAGGGCGAGAACGGTTGGGAGTATGTGGTGGCCTGGGCAAATGAGACGTGGCACGGCCGTGACATCACCATCACCCACGTGGATATTGACAATCTCATCCGGGCCAAAGCGGCCGTGTATGCCGGGATGGCAGTGCTGGCCGAGAGCGTGGGTGTGCCGCTAGACAGCGTGGAACAGGTGTTGATTGGCGGCTCATTTGGCAAGTACATCAACGTGGAGAAGGGCATTCAAATTGGGCTGCTGCCCGATAAGCCCTGGGAGAATTTTAAGTTTTTGGGCAATACGGCCGTGTTGGGCGCGTATTACGCCCTGCTCAGCCAGACTGCCCAACAGCGCATTAGCGATATTGCCGCCCGCATGACCTACATTGAACTCTCGGCCGATAACAGTTTTTATGAGGCGTTTACCTCTGCCCTGTTCCTGCCGCATACGGAAATGGTTCGTTTTCCGTCGGTGGTGCAGGAGATGGCGGTGCATGGAGAGACATCCGATTTTTTTGGAAAAATCGGATGTCTGAAGGGAGAAAGTTATGTACATCATCGGTGAAAACATTCACATCATTTCCGCAAATGTCAAAGAGGCGCTCAAGGAGCGGAACGGCCGTTTCTTTCAAGATTTGGCTGTGTCTCAGGTGGCGGCCGGGGCCAATGCGCTTGACCTGAACCTGGGGCCGCGCAAGGCGGATGGCGAGGAGATATTCCCCTGGATGGTGGGACTGATGGAAGAAGTGGTGGACGTGCCGCTCTGTTTCGACAGCACCAACATCGTGGGCATTGAAGCCGGGCTGAAAAAGGTGACAAAAGCGCAGCCGATCATCAATTCCACCTCGGCCGAACCGGAACGGCTGGAAAGAGTGCCCCTGGTCGCCAAGCAGTACAACACCCGCCTGATCGCTCTGACGATGGGCAAGAGCGGCATCCCGGTAGCCGCCGACGAACGGGTTAACATCGCCCTGGAATCGCTCATCCCCCGTGCCCTGGAAATTGACTTCCCCATCAGCGACCTGATCATTGACCCGCTGGTGCTGACTGTTTCCGGCTGCCAGGAGTATTGCCCACACCTGATTGAAGCGGTGCGCACCCTGCAATTTGCCTGGGATCCACCGCCGCCCATTTCCGTGGGGCTGTCCAACGTTTCTAATGCCGTGCCGCGTGACAACCGGCCGTTGATCAACCGGGTTTACTGCGCCATGCTCATGGGCGTGGGGCTGCAAATGATGATCGCCGACCCCTTTGACGCCCAGTTGAAAGAGGTGGTGCGGGTGATTGAGGCGCGGGATGGGAGCACGGCCGTGAACCGCCTCTACCTCTCCATCCATGACCACATCGCCAACATGGAAGAGCCAGACATCAACGACGTAGACCTCTACGACCCCGAACAGGTGGCCATCTGGAAAACGGTAGAAATTTTATTGAACAAAGTCATTTATGCAGACGCCTATTTAGGGCAAATGGCGTTTGCCTGAGGAGGCTAATATGTTCACCGACAAGAAGCGCGTTGACATAGACGAACTGCTCAAAAAAGCGCAGAAACCGTCGGCCGACGCCATGGCATTGCACCCGTTTTACCGGGGCAAAGTAGAGATGGCACTCAAATGCGCCGTGCGTGATTTGAATGATTTTTCTATCTGGTATACGCCGGGCGTGGCCGCTCCCTGCAAGGCGATCCAGGCTGAACCGGAGCGCGTGTTTGATTACACCAACAAGTGGAACACCGTCGCCGTCGTTAGCGATGGCACACGGGTGCTGGGGCTGGGCGATATTGGCCCCAAAGCCGGCCTGCCGGTGATGGAAGGCAAGGCCCTGCTCTATAAGTACCTGGGCGGCGTGGATGGCGTGGCCATCATGTTAGACACCAAAGACCCGGACAAGATCATCGAAACCGTACTCATGCTGCAACCGGCCTTTGGTGGCGTCAACCTGGAAGACATCTCCCAACCCAAATGTTTCCGCATCCTGGACACCCTGCGCGAAAAGGCGGAAATCCCTATCTGGCATGATGACCAGCAAGGTACGGCCACCGTCACCCTGGCCGGGTTGATCAATGCCCTGAAGCTGGTGGGCAAACGCATAGAAGATGTCAGTATCACCTTTGTCGGCAGCGGCGCGTCTAACGTGGCCTGTTCCCGCCTTATCTTTGGCCGGGGCGCCGACCCCACCAAATGCATGATGGTGGACAGCAAAGGCATCCTGGGGCCGCACCGGCGGGACCTGGAAATGCGCCGCCACGAATATGTGGACAAGTGGCGGCTGTGCCAGATCACCAACGGCGAACTGCGCCAGGGTGGCATCCCCGAAGCGTTGGAAGGGGTGGACGTGGTTATCGCCCTCTCCAAGCCGGGGCCGGGCACCATTTTGCCAGAGTGGGTGGAACGCATGAATAAGGACGCCATCATCTTTGCCTGCGCCAACCCGGTGCCGGAAATCTGGCCCTGGGAAGCGCTGGAAGCGGGGGCGCGCATTGTGGCTACGGGCCGATCAGACTTCCCGAATCAGGTGAATAACTCGCTTGGTTTCCCTGGTATTTTCCGGGGCGCGCTGGATGTACGGGCGAAGACGATTACGGACGAGATGTGTTTCGCTGCTGCCGAGGCGTTGGCCGACTTTATTGGCGATGACCTGGACGACGAACATCTGCTGCCGAGCATGGAAGATTGGCAGGTGTTTGCCCGTGAAGCGGCGGCCGTGGGCATGAAGGCGCAGGCGCAGGGCGTGGCTCGCCTGACGAAGAGCTACGATGAACTGTACCAACATGCGCTGATGATGATCGGCCGTTCCCGCAACCTGACGCAAATGATGATGGATGAGGGGTTTATAGCTCCTGTACCTGAAGAGCGATAGTCACTTTCAAAGTGACTATCACTCCTCATGGAGGTTTGCCATGTACGATTTAATTGTGATTGGTGGTGGGCCGGCGGGCCTGACGGCGGCCATTTACGCCATTCGTAAACGGTTGAACGTGCTGCTCGTTTCCGAAGATTTGGGCGGCAAGACGAACTATCACCTGAATCTGCCAGACGTGGAGAGCTACCAGGTGATTCGCGGCATTGAGGTGGTGAATAAGTTCAAGAGTGAACTGGAATACCTGCACTTTACCCGGCTGATGGATCGGGTAGAGCAAGTACAGAAAACGACCGATGGTTTTGTGGTGCGTACCATGCAGGGCAGCGAACTGGAGGCGAGGGCGATTGTGCTGGCGACGGGCACACGGCAGGAGTGGCTGAATGTGCCCGGCGAGCGGGAGTACCTGTCCAAAGGGTTGTGCTACTCCGCTTTGAGCTATGCGCCGCTGTTTATTGATAAGGACGCGGTGGTGATTGGCGAGGACGAACTGGCGCTGCGTTCGGCGGCGGAACTGGCCACGGTGGCCCACCACGTGCATGTGGTGGGGCCGTCGGAGCGGGCGCTGCATACACCGTTGGGGCAGAAGTTACAGACGGCGGCCAACGTCACTATCTTGCCTCATTACCAGGTAGCGCGCGTGGAAGGCAACGGCTACTGCCATACGGTGGTGGTGAAAGACCGGCTGGGCCAGGAAACGAAGCTGGAAACGGACGGTGCGTTTGTGGAGAAAGGGCTACGGCCGAACACCCAAATGGTGGCGGGGTTGGTGGAACTAGACGGCCGTGGCTTTGTCAAAGTAGACCCATACGCCTGCACCAGCGTGCCCGGCATCTTCGCCGCCGGCGACGTGACCAACATTTACGCCGAGCAGGTGTTGGTGGCGGTCGGCGAAGGCGTGAAGGCGGCGCTGAGTGCGTATGACTATTTGCTGCCGATGTTGTAGTTTCGTTGTTTGTAGCAGGCGATTTATCGCCGTCAGAAGGCGATGGATCGCCTGCTACAAACGTGTTTAGGAGGTTGTTATGCCTCTCTTTACCCCAGGACGGCGCTGGCAGCCGGCCTATTACCCGTTTAAGAGAGTGAGCAAGAGCCAGCAGGCGCTGGCCTTTGTGGAGCGCGTGAGCAAAGGGCCGCTGTTTGGTTGCCGCATGTGCGGCAATTGTTTGCTGCAAGAGACGGCCTTTATCTGCCCGATGGAGTGTCCCAAAGGGGCGCGCAATGGGCCGTGCGGCGGCTCGACGGAAGCGCATTGTTACGTGGACGAGACACGGCCGTGCATCTGGTATGAAATCTACGAGCGCGCCTTCAAAATGGGGCGGCAGGAGATGTTGCTGGAAGTGCTGCCGCCGTTGGATTGGGACAAAGTGGGCGGCGAGACGTGGGGCGATGTGATGCGGCAGGTAAAGGTGGTGGGCACGAAAAAGGTGTTCACCGGCCTGGTGAAACGGGACAAAACAGCCCGCGCTGCCACCTGGGACGCTGTCTTCCGCCCGGTGCGCCAGCCGGATTGGTGGCAGGGTGACGCCGAGTACCACGCCCCCGCTTATGATGAACCGGCCTCGGAACTGGAGCGGCGGTTGAAGGCGGGCGAATTTGTGGTCACGGCCGAAGTGGCGCCGCCGCTGAGCGCGGCCACGGGGGCGATGTGCCGGAATGTGGAGTTGGTACGGCCGTATGTGGCCGCCATCAACTTCACCGATTGTCCCTCGGCCACACCGCGTATGTCTTCCATTGCCTGCTCCACGATGGCGCTGCAACACGACGCCGAACCGGTGCTGCAAATTGCGGCGCGAGATCGCACCCGCACCGGCTTGCAGGCGGAGGTGTTGGGGGCCAGCGCTCTGGGCATTCGCAACATCCTGTGCCTGTCCGGCGACCATGCGCGTATGGGGCCAGCGCCGCAGGGCCGGATGGACGTGATTGATATTGATGCGGTGCAGATGCTCTGGATTTTGCGGCGGATGCGGGATGAGGGGAAATATCTGGACGGCCGTGACCTCAAATTCCGCCCCCAATTTTTCCTGGGCGCGGCCGGCGCACCCTTTGCCTCTCGGCCTGAATATCAGGCGATCCGTGAGCATAAAAAGGTGAACGCCGGGGCGCAGTTCTTCCAGACGAACCTGGTGTATGACCCGGGCGGGCTGGAAATCTGGCTGAATGAACTGGCGAAACGCAATATCCTGGACAAAGTGTACATCCTCATTGGCATCACGCCGCTCAAGACCTTGAAAATGGCCCACTACATGAATGACGACGTGCCCGGCGTTTTCATCCCGCAGCCCATCCTCAAACGGCTGGAAGCGGCCGGGGACGGCGTGGCCGAAGAAGGGGTGCAAATCGCCCTGGAGCTTATTGAAGCCATTAAAGGCAAGCAGGGCGTGAACGGCATTCACCTGATGGCAGTGGGCTGGGAAGAGATTGTGCCGCGTATTGTCACCGAAGCGGGATTGGCACGGCCGCAACTGGCGCAGCCGGAGATATGCCTGAATTGACGGTCTTGTGGGGTTCGGCGTGACAAGTGATGCGTGATGCGTGAGCAGAGAGACCTCACGCATCACGCATCACGGTCTGCTATAATAGGGGCATGAACCACAGCAGCGAACAATTTCAATCAGAGGCGGTGGCCTGGTTATTTGCCCAACAGGATGTCTTGCTGGCTTATCTGTATGGCTCCCAGGCGCGAGGGGGGGCAAGTTTGCTGTCGGATGTGGATGTGGCGGTGCTGTTTGCGCCGCATTTGGGCAAACAGGCGCGATTCAGGCGACGGCTCGATCTCAGCGGGGAATTGGGGGGCATGTGGCAGCGTGATGATGTGCAGGTAGTTGATTTAGCGGAAGCCTCGCCGCTGCTGCGACATCGGGTGTACGTGGACGGCCGTGTCCTCTATTGTGCTGATGATGCTGTCCGTGTGAAATTTATCCTGGACACGATGCGCGATTATGAAGATACCAGGCCCATCCGCCGCGTCAACGAAAAATACACCCTGGCCTATTTCGCCGATTAACCATGACCGATCAAGAAACTGTTCTGGTAAGACTGAACGCCTTGAAGAATTATCTCCAGGAATTGGATTACTACGCCCAATTCAGCCTGCAAGAGTTGACGGCTGATTTTGTGAAGTACCGGGCTACCCAACACAGTTTGCTTTTGGCGGCTCAGGCCGTGGTGGATATTGCCATGCATATTGTGGCCGGTGATTTTGATGTGTCGGTGGAAAGCTATCGTCAGGCGATTGTGGAGTTGGGCAACAAGGGCGTGATTGGAGCTGAATTAGCGACGCGATTGGCGCCGTTTGCCGGATTCCGCAACATCCTGGTGCATGATTATCTGGTGGTTGATCCGGTGATTGTGAGCGAAATTCTGCAAAACGGCCGTGCTGACCTGCGCGAATTTGGCAAACAAGTCACTGTCTATTTACAAACATGAAACTGGCGATTAGCGGTAAAGGTGGGGTGGGCAAGACCACGTTGGCGGCGCTGCTGGCGCAGGCTTATGCGGATGCCGGGCAGCAGGTGTTGGCGGTGGACGCCGACCCGTCGCCGTGTCTGGCGGGGGCGTTGGGTTTCCCGGCGGAACTGCGGGCGCGGCTGCATCCCATTGTGGAGATGGAAGAGCTAATTGCCGAGCGCACCGGGGCGCAGCCGGGGTCGTTTGGTGGCTTTTTTACGCTTAACCCGCGGGTGGATGATATTCCCGAACGGTTTAGCGTGGTGCATCGCGGTGTGCGGCTGCTGGAAATGGGGGCGGTGGAGACGGGCGGCTCCGGCTGCATATGCCCGGAGAGCGCCATGCTGAAGACATTGTTTACCCATCTGCTCTTTCGCAAAGATGATGTGCTGATCCTGGATATGTATGCCGGGGTGGAACATTTGGGGCGGGCGACGGTGGATTTTGTGGATGCGCTGTTGATTGTGGTGGAGCCGACGAAGCGGAGTCTGGGCACGGCCGTACAAATTCAAAAACTCGCCTACGACATTGGCCTGGAACGGCTGTGGCTGGTGGGCAACAAGGTGGGCAGCGAGGAAGAAGCGGCGTTCTTGCGCCAAAACAATGCTGGAATGTCTGTGTTAGGATTGCTGCCGTTGGCTTGGGGGGTACAAGAGGCGGATCGGGTGGGTACGGCCGTGTATGACCATATGCCTGTTTTAAGAGAAGAAGCAAAGAGGATGATGGAGAGATTAGGAGATTAGGAGATTAGGAGATTAGGAGATTGAGAGATTGGAGGGACAATCTCCCAATCTCTCAGTCTCCTAATCTCATCAAAACCATGACCACAACCATTGCCTTAGCCGGAAAAGGCGGGGTGGGTAAAACCACCGTCGCCGGCATGATCATCAAATATCTGGCGCAAAACCAGCCGGGTTCGGTGCTGGCGATAGACGCTGACCCCAGCAGTAATTTGAACATGGTGTTGGGGTTGGAACTGGCCTGGACGATTGGTGAAATCCGGGAAGATATGCTGGCGCAGGTGAAACAATCACTCACGGCGACGGGAGCGGCCATGGGGGCACTGTCTGGCGGCGTGAGCAAACGGGAGTACCTGGACTACAGTGTGCGCTCCTCGTTAGCGGAGGGCGACCGGTTTGACCTGATCGCCATGGGCCAGCCGGAAGGGCCGGGCTGTTATTGCGCCGTAAACCACAATTTGCGCGAGGTGATAGACAGCCTCAGCCGCCAGTATCGTTATGTGGTCATTGACAACGAAGCGGGCATGGAGCATCTCAGCCGCCGCACCACGCGGGATGTGGATCACCTGATTATCGTCAGCGACGCCACACAACGGGGGATTGTGGCCGCGGAGCGGATCGCCGCATTCCGGCACGAGCTAGACATTCGCATTGCCAATAGCTATCTCGTTCTTAATCGTGCGCCACTGGAACTGCCGTTGTCGTTACAGCAGCGCATCGGGCAAATGGATGTGCCATTGTTGGGGCTGGTACCGGCGGATGAGGAACTGGTAGCTTTTGAGTATAGCGGACGGCCGTTGATTGAGCTACCTGATGATTCACCGGTGTACACGGCCGTTGCCGGCATGATGCACCACTTACTGTAGTTGACAGGGTGACGGAGGAACGGTTCTGGGGAACAATCGCCAGACCAACCCCATCCCAATTACCGATAACGGCATACGAATAACGGATTACGGCTTACCTTCTCCCTTACTCCCAGGTAATGGCATTACTCGCCTCGCGGCAGGCGCATGCCTCTTTGCTGACCGCACCGCGAATGAGGAAGCCATCATACTCGCGCCCCACGCCCTGGGAAACCCAACCACCCATATTAAAAGGAACACCCCCGCGCGTGGGATCGCCGTCGGCGGAGACCCAACGGCCGTTATACGTCCGGGCAATATGCACATGCGTCCCATCGGAAAAGCCACCTTCGCAGGAAGGATGCCCCAGACGGTCGCCCGTTTGTACCGGTGAACCGGTGGGGATGCGGTCGCGGTCGGCCAGATGCATATAGATGATGGCCCAACCCGTCCCGGCATACCGGTCGCCGTCCAGGTCTACCACCACCGCGCCAAAACCGCTGCGGGTCACAATGCCATCGCTCATAGCCGTGACCCAGGCGTCAGAGTCAAAACAGCCCAGCACATCAGCCTCCGGGGCAAAATCCAGGGCTGCCCAGGCAGAACCGCTGTTCCAGCCGCCGTGTGGCCCGCCGGTGAAGTACCACGTCTCGCCATTGGCCCAGGGCAGTTGGAGGGTGGGCTGCGCCAGGGTCGAAGGCCAGACCGGTTCAATTGCCAGGGCAAAGGGGTTGCCAAAGAGCCGTTCATAGGTGGCGAAGAAGCCGGTTGGCCCGGCATCGTGCAGCCAGTTTTCAAAGGTGATGGTGTCCGCGCCGCCTAACATACGCTGCACACCGGCGGTGGCGTCGTTGATGTCCGGGGCGAAGGTGATGCGGGTTTTATCGGGCAGGGCAAAGGTGTGCAGGTTGCCTTCGGCACGGCCGTAATATCCCCAATTCAGTTCATTTGCCGCCCAACTCAGCTGCCGGTACAGTCCCTCATAGGCCGCGCCGCTCTTGCCAAACGGATATTTCTGCTGCGATTCGGACAGGGTCGGCTGGGTCAGCCAGCCGCTGCGGTATTCCAACAACGCCAACAGCAAGCGCGGGTTCACACTGTGACGGTGGGCCACCAGTTCCACAATTTCCGGGCCTTCCAGCCGTTTCCCTTCCACCTCTTCACTGTAACGCAGCAGAAAGCCGTTGTGGGGTACGGCCGTTTGCCGCACATAAAACCCTTTAGCCGCCGGGCCAAACAGGAGTTCACTGTCAGGAATAATCTTAAAGGAAGGCCCCACCTGGCTTGCCTGCCCAGGGATAAGTAACTGCTGGCCTATATACAGAATGTCCGTTAGCTGTATCTGGTTGAGGGCCGCGATTTCTTCAGGTGAAACGCCATAAAACTGCCCCAGGTAGTTCAGGGTATCGCCGGGGCTGATGGTGTGCGTCTGTTGGCCGCCTACGCTGTGTGGATCGTAACGAGGTGGGTCTGGCGTGGGGGTTGGCGCGTCTACTACAGTCGCAGCGAGGGGCACGATGGGGGCTGCCGCTTCTGGCGGCGCCACGCCGAGCTGCTCAAAGGAGATCGCCGCCAGGGTGGGGGGCACGGCCGTGAGGCCACCGGTGGATAAAATCGTCACTTCCGGGTCGGGCCGTTCGCAGGCAGCCAATAGAAAGGCAAAGAGCGTAAGGCGTAAAAGGTAATCCATCATTCGTGAGCGTTTCATAGTGGGCGATTGTAACCCGGCTGGGCCATTTTCACGAATGAGAGGCACGGGCTACAATTGCCGCCACTATGCAAGCAGACTATGTACAGCGATTACGCATGACGTTTGGTAAAGGCGGCCCGGCGCGTTTTATCAGTCACTTAGACCTGGCGCGAGCGTTGGAGCGGGCGCTGAACCGGGCTAATTTGCCGGTGGCGTACACCCATGGTTTTAACCGCCGTCCCCGGCTGCAAATGGCGGCGGCGCTGCCATTGGGGTATACCAGTGAGTATGAATTGGCGGATGTATTGATGATGGAATGGGTGGAGCCGGAACAGGCGCGGCAGCAATTGATGACCCGCATGGCCCCCGGTATTGAAGTGTACCAGATGGCCGATGTGCCCTTGCCGGCGCCTTCATTGCAGGCCAGCACGGTGGAATCTACCTATGTGGCTACTCCGCTAGACCCGGTTGACCGGCAGGAATTGGCTGGGCGGGTTGCGGAACTACTGGCGGCGCCACAACTGCTGCGGGAACGGGAGCAGAAGGGCAAGCTGAAGGTGTATGATTTACGGCCGTTGCTCTTCGACCTCTGCCTGTTGGATACGGCCGGTGACTTGCCCCATCTGCAAATGCGCCTGCTGCTGCAACCATCCCTCACCGGCCGGCCAGATGAGGTGCTGCTGGCGCTGAGCATTGACCCACTGGCGGCGCGCATCCACCGCACCCGCATTGTGCTGCAAGATGAGTAGGAAGGTGGCTGGCGGCAAGCGGCTGGTGGGTGGTGTGGCCTGCCTCATCTGGTTGATGGGATGTATGCTTGTCACCTCCTCCGCTGCGCCCACCTCTTCACCCCCTCACCCCGGCGACTTCGCCGCCTTCACCCCTTCACCGGTTCACCTACCCACCCCTTCTCCCCCTCCCGACACCGGCTGGCAAACGCTGCGCCCCGGCCTGGAGCAGCGGGTGGTCCGGTTGTTGGCGGCCGACGGCCGTGTCCAGGAGGAACTCTCCGTTTTCCGCATTGACCCGGCGCTGTATGAATTTCGGGTGGCCTACCGCCCCGGCGGACCACAAACGCTGGCGCAGTGGCAGGCAGAAACGGGGGCGCTGCTGGTGGTGAATGGCGGCTTTTTCACCGAGGAATTTGTGGCCACCGGGCTGACGGTGATAGAGGGGCAGGCCAACGGCCGTAGCTATGGCGATTTTGCCGGCATGTTTGCGGTGACGGCTGATGGGCCGGCGGTGCGGTGGTTGGGGGCACGGCCGTACAACCCCAACGAACCCCTGCTTTATGCATTGCAATCATTTCCCATGCTGCTAAAACCGGGTGGGCAGGTCGGCTACCCGGATGAGGATGGGGCAGCGGCACGGCGGACAGTGGTGGCGCAGGATGGGGACGGCCGTGTCCTCTTTATCCTGGCCCCCTGGGGTAGTTTTACCCTACATCAGTTAAGCGTCTGGCTGGCGGAATCAGACCTCAACCTGGACATCGCCTTGAACCTGGATGGTGGTACCTCCACCGGCCTGCACCTGACCGGGCCAGAAGTTGTCATTCCCGCCTTCACTCGTCTACCCGTTGTAATTACTGTTTTCCCCAAAACCCCTTAAACGTTTGTCGTTCGTAGTAGGCGATTTATCGCCGTTTGATGGCGATAAATCGCCTACTACGAACGGGAGAGGAGTTGCTTGATGCTCAACGAGGCGCATTTCAACCGGCTGAAGTGGATTTACCGCACCAATCCATGTAACCAACATTACACCACGCAGATTGACATTAGCGAGGGGCGAGCGGAAATTGTGCTGCCCATTCGCCCTGATTATTTACACGGTGGCGGCGTAGTGCATGGTTATGTCTACTTCAAGCTGTTGGATGACGCCGGCACCTTTGCCGTCAGTTCATTGGTGAAGGATTTTGCCATTCTAACGGCTGCCTTCAACATTTACTTCACGCGCCCCGTTTCAGCGGGGGAGATTCGGGCGGTGGGGCGGGTGGTGCATGAATCGCGCCGCTTGTTTATTGCCGAGGCAGAGGCAGTGGATGGGGACGGCCGTGTCCTGGCGCGGGGTTCTGGCAGCTACATGCGCAGCACCATTCCGCTGCCTCCGCCGCCCTAGAAGAACTCGTCGAACAGGCGGTCAGTTACTGTTATTCGCCGATATCTACTTCAATCTCTGAAATGAGGCCGTCTGGCTTGCGGCGGTAGGGGTAGCCGAGTTTGTCCAATACGCGCCAGATGGCGTCGTTGTCATTCAGGGCGCTGCCAACCAATTGGCGAACGCCGGCGGCGCGGGCATCGTCTATGGCCAGTCCCAGCAACCAGGTACCAATACCTTCCCCCTGCATATCGTCGCGTATAGACATCGCCATTTCGGCCGTGTTCTCGTCCAGCCGCACATAGCGCGCCGCGCCGACCGGCACATCTGGTAGGAATGTTCGCTGCCAAAAGGCCATAAACCCCCCTTGTTGTTCGCTTTCCATCTGCGCAATTTTTTCCGCTTCTTCCCACACCTGCTTCGGGTTGGGGTTCTCTAAGGATTGTTGGAAGCGGCGATAGCGGCTCTCCGCTGACATGTGCTCGAAGATATCAACCAGGTAGGGGGCATCGTAGGCGGTCAACGGCCGTGCTGTTATCTGTTTCCCCGTTTTTGTTACCATTTGCATCGTTTTTTGATGCATCATCTTACGTTCCATGAACATATTTTTTCTATCACCTCCGTGACGCACTGCGTCAAAAGTGCAGCATACCATAGGCCAATGTCCAGATCAACCCCTTTCCCACAGAGCATTAACCATCTTACCTGGACAATTTGTCCCTATCCGTGATCCGTGACCGGTAACTTGATGATGGAATAGCTTGGATGGCAGTGACGAGTGACGAGTGATGGGTGACGGGTCACCGATTACTGATTACCGATTACTGATTACCGCTGCAACCGGCTTTTTTCGTTTGCGTATAAACCTGTGTGATGCATCCCAACAGGTTGCATGATGGTGTACAATAGCACCAGCCACATCAAAAAATATCGTATGCCAGCAGGCAATACGCAATACATAACCAGGAGACGACACAGGCAGTAGCCCCAGGGATGATAATTCGTCCTTCATAATTCATAATTTCCTCAGGAGACCCCATGTCCAAAAAAGCAGACAAATATATAGAACTACGCACGCAGCTAGAAACCCTCCCCCACATCAGCCCGGCGCAGGTGGAACAGTGGGTGCAGTTGCAACAAACCATTGACCAGACCCGCGACTACCTCATTCGCGCCGTCCCCCAGGCCCAACAAAGCATAGACGAAGCCCAGAAAATCCTGGCGCAGCGCACCTACACACTGGTCTTTTTTGGCGGTACCGGTGTGGGCAAAAGCACGCTCATCAACGCCCTGCTGGGGCGGAATTTGCTGCCGACGGGGGCAGTCACGGCCGTGACCGGCACCATCGTCTACATCGAACAAGCCAAAGAAGGCGAGGCCGAATCCCTGGTGCTCAACTATTGGAGCAAGGACGAATTTGCCGGGCGGGTGCGCCGCCTCTGCCAGTTGGCCGAACTGCCCACCTTCGACATTACCAACGACGGCGAACGCGACCAGGCGCGCAGCGACATCAAAGATATTATCACCGCCAGCGAAGGCCAGGCCAAAACCGAACGCGACGAATACCTGGAAATCATACTCGATTGTATGCACTCCTACGAAAACAACAAAGAGCTTTTCAAAGCCGGGACGCCGCCGCCGCAAAGCCTTATCCTGGATGACGAACATTCCCTCAAACACCTGCGCGAAGACGGCTTCAAAGGCACCGAGCAGCGCCAGATTCGCCTGATCAAAGCCGCTACCTTCAAAATCCATCCCCGCGCCGGGCAAGAAAATCTGCTGATGAATGGCTACCTGCGCATTGTGGACGTGCCCGGCCTGGGCGCGGGCATGAAGCTGCACGAAGCCATTACCCTGGAAGAGATGAAACGCGAAGACGCCATGGTTGTGCTGGTGACGGACGCCGGCCGCCAGCGCGTGGATGAGATGAAATCCCTTTCGGCCGTCAACTGGATCAAAGAAAACCGCCTCTTTGGGTTGAGCGGCGGCGATCTGGATGAAGCTGCCTCTAAAATTTTCCTGGCGGTGAACGGCGCCAATGTGCGCCAGGCGTTTGACCGCCTCAATTCCGGCCTGCCCCAGGCGGAATTAGAAGTGAAGGAAGTGACACGTTACATCGCCCCCAACTATTGGGAACGATACCGCGACCGGGGCGACAACCGCCCCTACTTCCTGGTGATGGCTCCGCCCGCCCTCTACGTGCAAGACCCGGACAACGCGCCGGAGGAGTTTGCCAGTGAAACGGAGCGTATCCTCAAAGTATTCCGCGATCAACTGGGCCAGATTGACGCCAAAGATCCGCTGGCCCCGGACACGGCCGAAGCCCTGCTTAACCTCAGCGAGGTCCCCTTGCTGCGCGACAGTCTGATTGAATTTATCAAGACGGAGCGCGTGCGCAGCCAACTGCGGGAAGCGGCCACCCGTATCCGCAATTCGCTGCAATCGCTGCGCTTCTACTACGAAAAACAACTGGCGCATCGTGGTGTGCAGCCGCCCTTTGCCACCAGTTGGGAGCAGCTGCAAGAGCGGCGTTTTGAGAATGTGTTGGCGCGCCAGCAAAAAGAGCTGCCGCGGGCCTTCCACAATGCCCTGCTGGAACTCAGTTCACGCAGCAACAGCGACGAACGATTCCGCAATCTGCTGCGCCCCACGCTGAATGGCATTAAGGGCATGGTGCAAGATGCGGTGCAGCGCGAAGTGGAGACGCTGCTGGAAAGTTATGGCACCGAGTATTGGGATGACCGTGACGTGACCTATGACAACCTGATCTGGGGCACCAGCGGCATTGAAATTCCTATCAAGCGTATCTTGTTCCAGGTGGAACTGGTGATGCAGGATTCGGTGTCTAAATTTATGCCGGAAGCGGCCGACCTGATTTCGGCGGAGTTGCAGCGGACGTTGGAGGCGCACGAGATTTACAGCCGGTTGGAGCGGGCCAGCTACGGCCGTGCCTATACCTACACCATCCCCGGCGTCAGCAGCGACGATCCCCTGGACCTGGCGGCGGCTTACAACCAGTTGATCGGCCGTGTCACCCAAAGTTTTCGCCATGTGTGCCAGCAGGCCACCATGTATGAATTGATGAAACCGGAACGTTCCGTCCATCACCGGCTGGATGAGGGCGAACGGGAACTCGCGCTGAATACCAACGAACGGCTGCTGGACGTGGCCTTGTATGGCGTGGAACGGGTGCGGCAGGAGATAGCGGTCGCTGCGCCAGCGCCAGCGGCTAATAGTAATCCAGCGGCAACGGCCGTTGCTACCCAACCCGCCGATGAATTTGCCATCACCATCCTGGACGAACCGGCCGGCCAGCCCGCGCCTGACTTCGACATCAGTTTCCTGGGTGAGGGCAAAAGCGCCCCGGCGGTGACGGCCGATCTGGAAGCCAGTTACGCCGACCGGCTGGACAACGTGGCCGTCAAGGTCAACCGCATCTTTGGCGACATCATCACCGACCTGTTCAGCGATGATGAGCTACTGCCCCGGCTGCGCCGCCTCTTCTGGCTAGAAGCGACCAAGGCGGAACGCGACTTTAACACCCACCTCGTCAAGCCGATGTTGAAAAACCATGATCGCAATCTGCATGACCCGGAACTGCGCGCGGCCATGGAGATTGACCTGGAAAACGTCTCTGACATGGAAGAATTGATGCGCACCTGGGAAGGGTTGCACCGGCTGGAAACAGGTGTGGTGATATAGAAGAGAGGAGTTTGCATCTGAGGATGCAAACTCCTCCACCTGTGAGTCTTTTATGGCATACGTAGCTATTGCGGCGGCGGCGGCCGTTGCCAACGCCACCAAGGCCACCGGCACTATCGTTCACATTGACCCGGATGATTGGTTGAATCTGGTGGAAAAAATGGCCGAACCGTTGGTTGTCATGGGTGTCGGCGGTGTTTTGAGCAAACATTATCAATATCTGGTGAGCTATAAGGGGTTGGCCTTTTACACAAAATCACCGGAGAAACTGCCCGTACCCGCACAGGCCGAGCTGATTACCGCCAAAAAAATCTGGATACCGGATGTGTAAAGTTAGACAGAATGTTCAATCTCAAAGATTGAACCATTCCACTTGTGGAGAAGCGTATGGGGGAACAGGCAACGATCCTCATTTCAAATTATCTTGATGATGCCCATTTGGGGCTGTTTGGGCAGCGGTTAGCCGAGTGGTTGGTGGCTGACTTGAACCGCAGCGATGAGAGTGTGCCCGTGTTTACCGAGTCACGGGCCAAGGCGCTGTTGCGGGCCAGTGGGTTTATAGACGACCCCACGTTGAACGACTTTGGGCGATTGGTGGAGGGGGCTACGGCCGTGCGCCTGGCCCTGTATGATCTGCTGGACGGCACTGGCCTGGTCGAAAACAATGAAGTCCGCGCCCTGGCTGCCGCCAGCAACGCCTTCCCAATCTCCCAATCTCCCAATCCTTCGACAGGCTCAGGACAGGTCTCCCAATCTTCAATCTCCTGGCTCTCTCTGGCTATCGCCGCCCACGCCTGGAAAAGCGAATATCCGCTCTACCAGCTTGACCCGGCCGCGCCGCCTGGTGAACACAGCCCGGCGGGCCAACTGCTGCGGCGGGCGGCCAACTTCATTCGCCAGCAGGTGCAGCGCAGCGCCACGGAGCGGGAAAAGTGGGGGCGTAAACTGGCGTATGCGCCGGGTGACATGGCGGCACAAACGCCTTCATTGGACCAGCTATTGCCGCAGTCGGAGATTGCGCCGGTGCCGCCTTATTTCCGCTCGCCGGTGCCGGTGCGTTACCCGGAATATGCCCGCGAGACGCTGCGCGTGGAGCCAGAACCACCGCTTGAGCCGCTGCCGCCCACGCCGGCCCCAGTCATTACCATCTCCGAAGGGGAAGTGACGCCGCCCGCGGCACGCCCCATTACCATGCCACCGATCCAGATTACAGAAGATCAGATACCGCGCGTGGTGTCCACTAGCCGACGGCCGTCGGCGCCGTCGTCAGGGTCGAGTGGGAATTTGAACACGGCCGTGCAGCAGCGATTTGGCAGCAAAGAACCCATGCGCGCTGTCAAACTGCGCATTGTGGTGCAGGAGTACCAGGATGGGCCGGGCTTGTATGGCTTGCAGGTGAAGGTAAGCTGCCAGGGGGTGAAAGCGTTTGTGGCCGGGACGACCAACCGGGATGGCGTGTTCCTGTGTGAACTGCCGGTACGTGTGCGTTCTGGGCTGACGTATGATGTGGATGTGACCTGGCCGCGTGACTTTGGCAGCGAGACGGAACGCAAATCCATCACCCTGAACGTAGATCGCACGGAGTTTACGCTGCCGTTTTATCATCGCCTGTCCAGTTGAGACCGGTGATCGGTGATCGGTCTATTGGTTTGTTGTTGGTTACGGTAACAATATAGGATTTCCCCGAACATTTTGCCATTGTGAAATGAACATCCAGATCTGCGTGGGTTTCTAAACCCAGGGAAACCCAGGCGTCTGGATGTTTTGTAAGTGTTCAGTCCCTCAAGAGACCTGACAGGTTTTTGGCCTGCAAAGTTTCAAGTTGAACTGGTAAAAAACCTGTCAGGTCTGAACGGTTACGATGTTTTTGTGTCTAAATCAAGAATCTCTCCGAAAAAATCAAGAAAATTCATTTATATATCAGTAAAATTAACAAAAGTATTGACAAATTGAATACAGGCCATTATTATCTGTAAGCGTTCAGACTTGACAAGTTTATTACCAGAGGCAGTTGCCGCTATTCAGGTGTAAAAACTTGTCAAGTCTCCAGACATTTCATCATGGGCAATATATCTGCAAATGGAGTGAACTGATGAATTCTCCGATGGAACAGAAAACAACAACTGAGAATGTAAAGTCGTTACGGCCGTTTTTCACCTTGTGGGGTGGACAGGCCGTTTCTTTATTTGGCAGCCAGATTGTGCAGTTTGCCTTGATCTGGTGGCTAACGAAGGCTACCGGTTCGGCCACCATTCTGGCGGCGGCTTCATTGGTGGGGTTGCTACCGCAAGTGCTGTTAGGGCCGTTTGCCGGGGTGCTGGTAGACCGCTGGCCGCGCCGTTGGGTAATGTTTGTGGCCGACAGCCTGGTGGCGCTGGCCTCCCTGGTATTGGCCTATCTTTTCTGGTCGGGCGCGGTGGAAATCTGGCACGTGTTTGCCCTGTTATTTGTGCGGGCGTTGGGTGGGGCGTTCCATTGGCCGGCGATGCAGGCCAGCACACCGCTGATGGTGCCGGCCGAACAGTTGACCCGCATTCAAGGTTTGAACCAAATGTTGCAGGGCGGCATGAGCATTGTGGCTGCACCGTTAGGCGCGCTGCTGGTGAGCGTATTAACCATGCCCGCGCTGCTGGCAATTGATGTAGTCACGGCGCTGTTTGCCATTGTGCCCCTGCTGTTCATTGCCGTGCCGCAGCCGAAAAAGGCGGAGGCGACCGGTTCGGCTACGCTCAGTGCAGGTGCGACTGCGGCTGGCGTTATGGGCAAAACCTCTTTCTGGACGGAGATGCGCCTGGGATTTCATTACATCCTCTCCTGGCCGGCTGTCTTGATGTTGATGGGCATGGCCATGTTTATCAATTTCCTGTTGACCCCGTTGGCGGCCTTGCAACCGTTGTTGATTACGCAACATTTTCAAGGGGAGGCCATCCACCTGGGGGTGCTGGAGGCCGCTTTTGGTCTGGGCATTGTGGCCGGTGGCATTTTGTTAGGGGTGTGGGGCGGTTTCCAGAAGCGCATTTATACTTCCCTGGTGGGATTAGTGGGCCTGGGCATCGGCATTTTCTTGTTGGGCTTGGCCCCGGCCAACATGTTTTGGCTGGCGGTGGGCAGCGCCTTGCTGGCCGGTAGTATGATTTCCCTGACCAATGGGCCGATTATGGCTATCTTCCAGGCAGTAGTGGATCCGGCCATGCAGGGGCGGGTATTTACGCTGCTCAACAGCGCGGCCATGGCCATGTCGCCGCTGAGTTTGATTGTGGCCGGGCCGTTTGCCGATGCGTTTGGTGTGCGCACCTGGTTTATGATGGGCGGCGTGTTAACCCTGGTGGTGGCGCTGACGGGTTTTGTCAACCGGCCATTGTTGGGCATTGAAAACGGCCGTACCCCCGCCGAACCCCCTGTTGTGATAGAATCGGATACGGCCGTGCCGTTGGTGACGGCCGTGCAGCCTGAATAAGATGTGTAATTGGGTAATTGAGTAATTACCCAATTACTCAATTACTCAATTACTCAATTACCTATGCCCCCCCCCTCCCCTCACAAAGATATCCGCTCCGGTATGTCCGGTTTTTCCATCGTCTGGATAGGCCAACTGGTTTCCCTGTTGGGCACCAGCATGACTAACTTTGCTCTGACCATCTGGGCCTTTCAGCAAACGGGCCGGGCCACCGACCTGGCGTTGATTGGTTTTTTCTTCTTAGCGCCGCTGCTCTTTTTTAGCCCGGTGGCCGGGGCCATTGTAGACCGCAGCAATCGCAAGATGATGATGATGCTCAGTGACCTGGCTGCCGGTCTGGTGACAATTGCCCTCATGCTGCTGTATTACAACGACATGATGCAAATCTGGCATCTGTATATTGGCGCGGCCATCATGGGCACGTTCCAGACGTTCCAATGGCCGGCCTATTCGGCGGCCATCAGCACCATGCTGCCCAAAGAGCAGTTTGCCCGCGCCAATGCCATGATTGGTCTGGCGGAGTCCGGGTCGGGCATTCTGGCGCCGGTGTTGGCCGGGGCGGTACTCAGCCTGACCAGCTTGGTCACGATTTTTGCCATTGATATTATTTCCTTTGTGTTTGCCATTAGCGCACTGCTGCTGGTGAACATTCCCCAACCTAAACAGACGACGACGGGCAAAGAGAGCCAGGGGTCGTTGTTGTTGGAATCGGTGTTTGGCTTCCGCTATATCTGGCGACGGCCGTCGCTGCTAGGTTTACAACTTGTCTTCTTCTCCGCCAACTTTTTTAATAACCTCGGCTTTGCCCTGCTGGCCCCCATGGTGCTGTCGCGCACCAACAGCAATGAACTCATCTTCGGCTCGGTGCAGTCCACGGCGGCAGTGGGGGGCGTGGTGGGCGGCCTGGTGATGACAGCCTGGGGCGGCCCTAAACGGCTGGTCTATGGCGTGATTTTTGGTTGGGTGGCCGTGGGCCTAGCGCAGAGCGTCTTTGGGCTGGGGCAGGCGCTGCCGGTGTGGATGTTTGCCGGTTTTGCCCTCTCCTTTATGACGCCCATTATTAACGGTTCCAACCAGGCCATCTGGCAGGCCAAGGTGGAGCCGGATGTGCAGGGGCGGGTCTTTTCCATTCGCCGTCTGATTGCCTGGGTCTCTTCGCCGCTGGCGCTGCTGATTGCCGGGCCGCTGGCCGATAATCTGATGGAACCGACGATGCAGTCGCAGGGGGTGCTGGCGCAAACCTTTGGCGGGCTGGTGGGCAACACCACCGGTTCGGGCATGAGCCTGATCATGTTTTTCACGGGGATCATGATTGTGCTGGTGGCCGTCATCGCCTACACCGTCCCGGTGGTGCGCCAGGCCGAAGACCTGCTGCCTGACCATGTGCAGGTGGTGGACGAGGAGGAAGGGGGCACGGCCGTAGGCGAGGCGAGTGAGGCGACGGCCGTTTAATTCCAACATTCACATTGCGCAAAACAGGTGTGGCGCGGCGGGGACGCTGGCCACAGCCGCCCATGAAAGACCACGCCGGAGCAGGGTTGGTGGAAGCACTGAGATTTCAAGGTTTGCCATACGACGACTAGAAGCGCATGTGAACAGGCGTGTCGGGCGGACGGATGAGGAGTGTTGAACTGGAATGTTGTCAGTCCAGGGGCCGCAAAAGTTCAAGTAACTCTTCACGTGACCATTGGCGGGCGCCTTCACCGGCTGCTTTGACAATCGTATCGGCTATTTCTTGTTTTGATGACAGCAGCGCATCAATGCGCTCTTCCAATGTACCTCTCACCATAATTCGGTAGACATATACTGTTTTTTCTTGTCCAATACGGTGTACACGGTCGGTCGCTTGATTTTCCGTAGCCGGATTCCACCGGCGGTCGGCATGAATAACATGGTTAGCGGCAATGAGATTGATGCCATAACCTGTGGCCTGAATGCTGCATAAGGCAACACTCTGTTCTCTGCGATTAAATTTATCAATAAGGTTTTGCCGTTTGTTGGTGCTACCGTCAATGCGGATATAAGACAACTTCTTTTGACCTAATGCCTCTTCAAGCAGATTGAGCATTCCCAGAAAATGTGAAAATACGACAACCTGTTCCCGTTGTTGCACAATCTCTCCAATCTTATCCACAATCCAGTCAAATTTCTCGGATCGGCCCATGAGTGGGATGTTTTGCTGCGTTATCAGAGCGGGGTGATCGCAGATTTGTTTGAGCTTTGTTAGGAGTGGCAAAATATTAGCAGCATAATTCACCGATTCGCCACGTCGCAGCGATTCGTGGATTTGTTTTGCCTGGTCTTGCAAAGCGCCGTAAAGCTGGCGTTGCTCAGGGGATAACTCGCACCATTCGTCCATGGGGATTTTCTCGGGCAAGTCGTTGGCTACATCTTCTTTTATACGGCGCAGCATGAACGGTTTTACGCGGCGGCCGAGTTTTTGGGCTGCTTTATTATCACCAGCAGTGATGGGATTCTCAAAAACGCGCTGGAATGTACCATGTTTACCCAAGTGACCGCGCATAAGAAAATCAAACAGTGACCACATTTCGGCTGGTTGGTTTTCCACTGGTGTACCACTAAGTGCCAGGCGATGAGCGCCGTTTAACGCTTTAACAGCCTGGGCACGTTTAGAATCGGGGTTTTTGATGCGGGTCGCCTCGTCCAGGATGATGTAAAAGAAAGGGACGGTTTTTAGTGTGTCCAGGTCATTGGTCACTGTTTCGTAGGTAGAGATGAAGGTGATGGGGGTGCTTGCTTGAAGGTAATCTTTACGTCGGCTGGGGCCGTGATATTCATATGTACGGATATCTGGAAAAAAGCGTTCCAGTTCGCGTTTCCAGTGGTGAATGACGGATTTGGGGGTCAGGATGAGGCTATGTTGGCGGCTGTTGGTTTGTTCATAGGCACGGTGAAGCAGAGAAATAGATTGCAGCGTTTTACCTAATCCCATGTCGTCAGCGAGAAGACCATGCAAGTGGTTGTTAAAGAGCCAGTCTAGCCAGTGGATACCAGCGCGTTGGTACGGCCGTAACGCGATATGTGCCTTTTTCAACTGGCGCTCAGCTGCTGGTGAAAGGCGGAAATTTTCATCAGCCTTAAAGCTGGTCAACTGGTCCAGAAATGCCTGGTATGCGGCGCTCAACTCCGCTTTGCCGCCAATGCTTTCAATAAAATCTTCCAGCGTGGCAAACTGAGAAATTGGGCTGCGATAACCATGCAGGGTCAGTTCAGCTTCTAAATCGCGCAACCGTTTTTCTGTCTTTTGCACGATTTTCTGGTCGTTTTTCACCTAAGTAAAGTCATCTAATGGGATAAATGGTTCATCTTTCCTTTCAGTCAACAAGCTATGTGGCAATGTGAATTCCCCGGCCTGATAACTGACGTCAAAGTCTAGCCAACCCCGTTCACTCGTATCTATTTTGATAACCGGAGTAAGGGGCGTTTGCACGATGCGGATTTGGGCAGCCAGATCGGTAAGAACGGCCGTAAATTCCTTCTTAAGCAGCACCAAATCGCGTTGGAAAAATTCGGGAATGTCTTCACGAAGAATAGTGCGTTTTGGCCATTTTAGCCATTCCTGTACAGCCGTATTCTGACTCTTGGGTACAGGGACAAACGTATCGTCAACTAACAAATAGTTGCCATCAGATGTATGCTGTTGGCTTTCTGGGCGGATGATTTCCTGTCTGTCCTCAACCTGGTACCCCATTTCTATTGTGAGGCCGCCGCCGGGCGTGTAATCAATCTGCGCTACAGCTTGTGGCGCGGTCTGGCTGATACGCAATTTTGCCGACGTTTCCGTTTCATCCAGATTGTCTTTATTGCGCAAGTAATTAAGCATGGGCGGGGCAAAAGGAAATCGCAAACGGCCGTCCCCATCTATCTGCGGGTTCAGGCTGCGTAGCCCCAAAAGCGTTTGCCGGTCTTGTTCGGCCAATCTGAAGATGGTGACTTTTCGTTCCGTCTCCATTCTTTCCTGGTAGCCATACTGCCACAGGTCATTTAGGTTGGTCAGAATTTCGTCACGGTCGTCACTCTGTTTGTAAATCTGCACTACGTGATAGCCATCGTTGGTGCGATCCATGACAAACTTTAGCGGCATAGTTTGGGTTTCAGTGCGGCGAAATTGTCTGCTCAACCAGTTCCACATGGGGTTTCCTCAATTCGTTTCCTCATTTACCGGTTCCACAACGGTACTTCCAATCCATGCTCTTAGACCATCGCCTGTTTGTACTAGCAGCCATGCCCCATCATCTTCGGCATCTATGATCGCCAACAGATCGCCAGCGCGAGCAATACCAACAACTGGCTGGCTGGCGTCTGGGCCGGCGCGTAAATTCGCCGCGCTGATAATAACACGTACCTGGGGTAGGGGGACGGCCGTTACGGTAGCCGTGTCTGTTGGCGTGACAGTAGGGGAATTCGTTTGTGTGGCTGAAGGAGTATAGGTGGCTGTTGGGTCTGGTTGTGCCGTGGTAAGTATGCGTAGTGTAGCCGTAACGCTAGGCGTGGCTGACGGCCGTCGCGTATTCGTCGCCACAAAGGTTGGTGCGGCTGGTGAAACCGTTGTTCTTGTCACATCCACGCTCAAAACCAGCCAGAAACAAAAAAAGCACATCCCTGTGATTGCGCCGATAATGATTGCCAACTCAACAGCCTTTCGCAAGGTGGAGTGTGGCGGCGATGGTTGTGAGTCGGCGTTGGGTTTACTAATTACTTCGTTTACAGGTCTAGCTTTAGTAGATGTGGCCGTAACTGTTAACAAGGTTTCTGGCGATTTGCCCGAAAAAGAGACTATTTCCCGAAACCACTCCGGTACTGGCTCCCACTCAGCAAAAACGCCATACAAGTATCGATCTAATTCCGGGTTGACCTGTTCCGGCCTTCGCAAAGATTTCAAAAACGTATTAGGTGTAATCTGGTTCAACCAGGTCAGTTCTGCGTCGATCCGCTGTAATTTCTCCTGAAGAGGTCGGTTTTCACTTTCCAGTGTGTGTGCTAACCATTCTAGAGATTCAATTTCGGGGTAGTATTTGCCGTCAACAACTGCTTTGCCTGGGAAATCCTGGTTAATTAAATCAGGCAATGCCTTTTGATTTTGAGCAACCCACCGGTTAATCTCATACTGTATTTTGGGGGTAATGCCGGGAACGGTTTTAGAGGCGTGTTGTAAATCGCTTAGTTTGCCGCGGAAAACTTGCTGCAGAATAGCCGTTTTTTGCTGGGGGCCAATACCATGTATTTCTTGCAACCGGTTTTCCACCAGATGTCGCACCAAAACCCTCTCCAATTCCTGCTCCCTTCTCGCGCTTAAGGCTTTGATTTTTGTCTCCGCTTCGCGGCCCTTGTTGAGGTTTTTTTGATAGAGCGACTGGATATGGTTTTTGGCCTGTGACAAGAGTTGCTTGTGCGCCGTGCCTCGCGCCTGGGCATATTCTTGCCGGGCCAATTAACGAAGGTGAAGGTGGTGAAACATGAGACTGTTTTATGTAGAATTTGTCTTACCAAATCTGATGATGTAATTTTACACAATAAGACGGCTGAATTAGAAACCCACATGAGATTCACGGCCGAGGAACGAGTCACGATGAATGAGCGTGCCAGCCCGCGCGCCCAAAACCTGGGACGGGATGTCCGCGTATGACCCGTCCAAAACTTGTGCCCCGTCTGCAAGCTGCCAATGTAACGGCCGTTACGTTCATGGCTGACTACAAAAATCTGGTCACACTCGTGGAACCGGCGGCTATATCACTATCGGAATTGCCAGAATCTGTTACCTTTTATCATCCGTATCCTTTACCACCCCATCACCTCCCGAATTTTGGGCAGCAGGACGGCCGTAATCTTCTGCTGCCCGCTGACGTTGGGGTGATAGTCGCAGCCATAGTCGGCGGGCAGCACCAGGTTATTGGGCACGGGTAGGTAATGGATGCGCTGGTCTTGTTGGGCGCTGTTCATGTGGTATACGGCCGTCTCCACATACCCCGCCGCATAATCCGGCAAAATTGGCCCGGCCATGGCGATGATGGGCGCAAAGGGATATTGGCGGCGAATGTCATTGAGCAGGTCAATATATGCCTGCACAAAAACGGTCTGGGTGGGCTGCGGGTTGGTGGAAAAATCATTCGTACCCAGATTGATCACCACCAGATCGGCGCGCCAGCGTTGAAAATCCCACAGCGGGCGCGGCTCATTGGCCAGGGCACGGCCGTAGCGTACCGTCATGGCATCGTGGGAGATCATTTCCGGGTCATTATAGTTGCGAATGACGCCCAGGCCGGACACGGCCGTGATCATCATCTCTGCTCCCACCGCCTGAGCGGCTATGGCCGCATAACTGCGCGCCACATTTTCCGTGGCCACGCTAAACGGACAGGTCGGCGACTCCCCTTCCACGCCGTAGCCCGCTGTAATCGAATCGCCCACGAACTCAATGCGCCGTTCCGGGCGCGGCGGCGGTGCTTGCAATGCGCCGCCGGGCGACAGCACAAACCCCTGCAAAGTGGCCTGCCCCACAATAGATTCCGTGCGTTTGAACAGCCGGGCGGTATGCACCCCCTCGCCCAAACCTGTGGCTAACACGTAGCTTTCCTGATTTTTGATCGTTTGCAGCACGGTGGTTTCGCCGTTGATGGTGATGTCATACCAGTTGCCCCCGTCTTCCAGTAGCACGGTGAGAGAACTGCCGGTAAACGCCAGTTCCACGGCCGTGCCCGGCCAGTCAAACGTGGGCGCGGCCGGGTTGGCAAAATTAAAGCGGCCAATGTAACTGAGCCGGGGATCAGCGGCGGTGATGGTGGTTGGCGAAGATGATGTGGCGGTAGGTGTTGGCGATAGGGGAGTTGGCGACGAGACCATTGCCGTGGATTCAGGTGTGGCGTCAGGTATGTTTGCCGGTGGGGGTGTGGGGAGGGGGGAGACGGCCGTAAACAACATGGTGACGACGGGTTGTGGCAGAACCGTCGCGGTGGTTGTGGCTGCGGCTGCGGTAGGGGCAGGTAGTGGGGCGGTGGTGCAGGCGGTGCATAGGGTCATGGTCAAGGTAACGGCCGTGAAAACCAGTTGCCTCATCAAAAGCCTTCCTGCAATGCGCAGTCTGTTCCCGCCCTTTCCGGGGCGGCGGGCCAGGGCAGGGCTGTTGCCCTTCTCGAATTTTTTGAAAGTTTTCATCATAACCATTCCATTTATTGTAACCGCCTCCCTGCCGGTACCATTGGATTTTTGCCCAAATTGGCCGAAAGTGACACAATACGTCCCCTACCGACATTTGCCTCACTATAGAAGATACTGGTGGAGTACATACAACCCGGAGTAAAACCAAATGATGAAAGCAGCTCTCAAAGTCTCTATTCCCATGCTTATTTTCCTGGCCGTTGGCCTTCTGTTAACCCGACCGGGCGCAAACCCCGTTTCCGCTAACATCCCGGACACGGCCGTGCCTGCCCCACAACAATTCAGCACCGGCCAGACTGTCAGCTACGAACTCAGTTCCCCCGCCCGTAATCTGGGGCCAGATGGTGGCGGCCTCACCCTCGACCGCGAAATCAATCCCCGCCACAATCCCCTGGCTTTTGAGCCGGACATGGGCCAACGCGGCACCTGGAATCGGCAAAACGTACCCACCGATCCTCTGATCATCAATTCACAAAACAGCAGTCAGACCCCCGCTCTCGACTTTAGTTTTGAAGGTACCGGCAACCCTACCGGCTGCGGTACCTGTTCCCCGCCCGATACCGTCGGTGATGTGGGCCTCAACCACTACATCCAGATGGTCAATGCCACCAAAGTGGCTATCTTCGACAAGGCCGGTACGCCGCTCAACGCCCCCTTCAACCTGGGCAGTTTGTGGAGCAGCGGCAATTGCACTGGCAACGCCGGCGACCCCATCGTGTTGTATGACTCTCTGGCCGACCGCTGGCTCTTAAGCCAGTTCGCCGGCCCCAGCCACATGTGCATCGCCATTTCGCAAACGGCCGATCCCCTGGGCAGTTACCATCTCTACACCTTCAACGTCGGCTCTTTCCCCGACTACTTCAAATTTGGCGTCTGGCCCGATGCCTACTACATGTCCGCCAACGAAAGCAGCTACACTGCCTACGCCTTTGACCGCGCCAAAATGCTCGTCGGCGACCCCACCGCCACCTTTCAAAAATTCACCGGTCAGAGTAATCTGCTCTTACCGGCCGACGTGGACGGCCCTACACCTCCCCCCGCTGATGCCCCCGGTCTCTTCTACACCTTCAAAGACAACTCCTTCCACGGCGGTACAGACCGCCTGGAACTGTTCGCCTTTGATGTGGATTGGGTGACGCCGGCCAACAGCACCTTTACGCTCATCAACAACATCCCCATCACCTCCTTCACCTATACCCCCTGCGGCTTTTTTAACTTTAACTGCCTCCGGCAGCAGGGCACGACGCAGCGCCTGGATGCCATTGCCGAATGGCCCATGTTCCGCTTCCCCTACCGCAACTTTGGCGACCACCAGGCCCTTGTCGGCAACTTCACCATTGGCGGCGGCACAGGGGATGTGGGTGCGGCCATCCGCTGGTTTGAACTGCGCAATACCGGCAGCGGTTGGTCACTCTACCAGGAAGGCACCCAGGACCCCGGTGATGGGCATGACCGCGCCGTAGGCAGCATCGCCATGGATGGCAGTGGGAATATCGCCCTGGGTTACACCGTGTCCAGCAGCACCATGTTCCCCGCCATTCGTTATGCCACTCGTCTGGCATCTGATCCATTAGGCACATTGCAGGCTGAAGCCGTCCTCATCAATGGCGGCGGCGCCCAAACCGGCTCTAATCGCTGGGGCGACTACAGTGGCATGGGCATAGACCCGGCCAATGACTGCTCCTTCTGGTATACCAACGAATATTACCCGACGAGCGGCAGCACCACCTGGAAAACAAGAATCGGTGTCTTTACCATTCCCGAATGTGGCCTAACCGATTTCACCATGGCTGCCGAGCCTGCCAGCCAACAAATCTGTATTCCCCACGATGCCGTCTACGTTGTTGATGTAAGTTCGACCGTTGGTTATACCGAAACCGTTACCCTGAGCGCCAGCGGCTTTCCCGGTGGCGCTACGGCGGAGTTCAGTGTTAATAACCAGCCCGTTCCTTACACCAGCACCCTGACCATCGGCAATACCGGCGCGGCCACCCCAGGCGACTACGACATAGATATTGTGGGGATGGGGCCAACCAGCACCCATACAATTACCGTCCAACTGAATCTCTGCGCGCCGGAGATAGCCGTTGAACCCGGCAGTGCCAGCAGCACACAACAAACCAATACCATCGTTACCCACACGCTCACCATCAGCAACACCGGCACGGGTACATTGGATTGGACCATCAACGAATATCCGCCTTCCACCTTTATGGATACTTTGACCATGCAGCCATACCAGGAAGAAACGGAAGGCGCCGAAAACCTGACCCCCCGTATGCAGGCATTTCTGAGAGATAAAGAGCCGCCACAAAATCTACAGCCAATGGGTTTTACCGCCTGTGTTAGTGGCATGGCCGGGTCTTATCCCTGTGAAAATGTGGATCTATTGGCTTTCCTGCCGCTGGCCACTATTGGCGGCGGTAACGGCAATGACAGTTGGGGTTGGACAGGCTGTGGCAACCGCGAATTTGCCTTGATGGGCCGTAGCAGCGGCACCTCCTTCGTCGAAATTACCGATCCCGTCAATCCTATTTACCTGGGCAATCTGCCTACGCACACCAGCAACTCTACCTGGCGCGACATTAAGACCTATAATGATTATGCCTTCATCGTCAGCGAGGCCAGCGGTCATGGCATGCAAGTGTTTGACTTGACCCAACTGTGCAATATCCCCAGCCCCCCCGTCACCTTCTCCAATTCGGCCCATTACAATGGTTTTGGCAATGCCCACAACCTGGTGATCAACGAAGACAGCGGGTTTGCCTATGGGGTGGGGACGAGCACTTGCAGCGGTGGACTGCACATGGTCAACATCCAAAACCCGCTCAGCCCCACCAACGCTGGCTGTTTCAGCAGCGACGGATACACGCATGATGCCCAATGCGTCATTTACAACGGCCCCGATACCCAACATCAGGGCAAAGAAATCTGCTTCAACTCCAATGAAGATACCTTGACCATTGTAGATGTCACTAACAAAGCGGCTCCCGCGCAGCTTTCCCGCACCGGCTATGCGGGCAGCGCCTATACCCATCAAGGCTGGCTAACCGAAGACCAGGTGTACTTCCTGATAGATGATGAATTGGATGAACAAAGTTTTGGGCACAATACGCGCACCTATGTCTGGAATGTATCCAATCTGGATAGTCCGGTGCTGATTGGGCACTATACATCGCCGATTGGGGCAATTGATCATAATCAGTATGTCCGGGGCAACTATGTGTTTCAGGCGAATTATCGCGGTGGACTGCGTATTCTGGATATTAACGACGTCGCCAATGCTAATTTGTTTGAAGAAGCTTATTTTGACATTTACCCTGCTAACAATAATGCCAGCTTTAATGGGGCCTGGAGTACTTATCCTTACTTTGCCAGTGGTGTGGTCATCATCAGTGGCATTGAGCAAGGGTTGTTTATCGTTCAGCCCACTTCCCTGCCAGACCCGAACCCCGCGCCGTGTGACACACCGGCGGACATTCCCTGGCTGTCTGTGTCTCCGGCGAGCGGCGCGACGGCCGAGGGTGGCAGCACGGCCGTCACTGTTATCTTTGATTCGGTCGGATTGACGCCGGGTGAATACACCGCTTCGCTGTGCATTGGCAGTAATGCCCTGACCACGCCGGAACTGTTTGTGCCCGTTAGCCTGACGGTGGCGCCACCGCCGGAGATTATGATTACATCGCCGCTGGATGGGAGTGTGTTCACGGCCGTGAACGGCGCCAATATCACCACCACCATCGCCGTCACTACCCCCAATTTCACCGTACCCGATGATGGGCACTGGCATTTATGGGTAGACGGCGTAGATACGGGGCCGGCCTACGATTACACGCAATCGGTCACACTGACGGTGGGTACACACGTCATCAGCGCCCAATTGCAATACCCGGATCATACACCGGTTGGCCCGGTGGATACCATTCAGGTGGAAGTGGTCGGCGCCGACATCATCATTCTTTCCCCGGCCGATGGCGCCGTCCTTACGGCTACCAATGGCGTGAATATCACCACGACCATTGTGGTCACGACGCCTAACTTCACCATACCCGATGATGGTCACTGGCATCTGTGGTTGGATAGCGTGGATACCGGGCCGGTGTTTGGCGACAGCACCACGATCACGTTGACGGTGGGCACACACGTGATTACGGCGCAATTGCAGGCGCCTGATCACACACCGCTTGGCCCGGTGGACACCATTACCGTAACGGTAGTGGCCGGACAGGAGCCGATGTTTACCGTTTACCTGCCCATTATCTTGCGCAACGAGTAACACATCTTCAGACCCGAAGGGTTTGCCAAACCCTTCGGGTCTGGCGCATCGTATTGAGAGGCGACCCGAACAGGTCGCCTCTTTATATTTCCCGAAAATTGGGGAAGCTCGCGCGATGTGGTACAATCTGCCGGTAAGGGGTTGAACCTCCTCTGCAAATAATAACCACAGCATCGTCATTTACATCACCGCCATTCCAGGTCAGCCGCCGGCTGAAAAGAGCCAATGAATTTCAAACCACAGCCAAAGACAATTGGAATTCTCCACTATACCGCGCCGCCTGTGGTGGGCGGCGTGGAAAGTGTCATTGCCCACCACGCCCGCCTGTTGGCCGCCGCCGGTTATCCGGCGCGGCTGTTGGCTGGGCGGGGTGGGGAACCAGACGGCCCTATCCCGTTTGTGCATCTGCCGTTGGCCGACTCGCTGCACCCGGCAGTGTTGGCGGCGAAAGCAGAGCTAGACCAGGGGAGAATTCCGGCCGATTTTGCGTCGTTGGTGGGGCAGGTAGCAGGGGAATTGGCTACGGCCGTGACCCACACCAACGTCCTCATTGTTCACAACGTCTGCTCCCTGCACAAAAACCTGGCGCTGACGGCGGCCCTGCGCCAGGTATGTGCCCGGCCCGGCGCGCCGCGCCTCATCCTGTGGCACCACGACCTGGCCTGGACAACGCCCCGTTACCGGGCGGAACTGCACCCCGGCTGGCCCTGGGATTTACTGCGCCAGCCCTGGCCCGATGTGCCCACCACCCACGTGGTTGTCTCTGAACAGCGCCGCCGCGAACTGGCCGAATTGTTGAGCATACCGGCGGAAACGATTCAGGTGATACCGTCCGGTCTGGATAGTGATGAGTTTTTGCGGCTGGCGGGGGATACGGCCGACCTGCTGGGGCAGCTATCCTGGCGAGAGGCCAGCCCCCGTTTGCTGCTGCCGGTGCGCATCACCCGGCGCAAAAATATCGAACTGGCGATACAAACCATCGCCGCTTTGCGCCAGACCATGCCCCAGGCCGGCCTGCTGGTGACCGGGCCACCCGGCCCCCACAACCCCGCCAACCAGCACTATTTTGCCGAACTGCGCCAGCTTCGCGCCGACCTGGGTCTGGAAGACCAGGTGCATTTCCTGGCAGAGATCACGGTGGCGTATGTGCCTGACGAGGTGATTGCCGACCTGTACCGGCTGGCAGACGCCCTCTTTTTCCCCAGCCGCGAAGAGGGTTTTGGCATTCCCATGTTGGAAGCGGGGCTGCTAGGGTTGCCCATCTTTTGCGCCGACATTCCGTCGCTGCGCGAAATTGCCGGGCCATACGCCACTTACTTTTCGCCGGACTGCGATCCGGCTGATTTGGCCGCAATGATAAGCGATTATCTGGCCAGTAGCGCCACCACCCAACTGCGCCAGCGGGTGCGCCGTTTATATACCTGGCGCGGCATTTTCGCCGAAAAAATCGCACCCTTGTTGGAGGGAAAATGATGTTTGAATTTGATGAAATGGAAGAGAGTGAGGTGATGGATTTGCCCGTTTACCTGCGCCGCCCGGCCCAGGTACTCATCCCGCTGATGCCGGGCAGTGATAATGAGTCGCTGCTGCGGCTGGCTCATTGGCTGGCGCATGAAATTGTGGTCTTGTTGGTGGGTGTTGTCCCCATTCAGGAAGGCGAAAATTTGAGCGCGGGCGCGGGGCAGGCGCGGGAGCTGCGATTGTTGATGAACGAACATGCTGACCGGGTGAGCTTGCGCGCCAAACCCCGTATTCGCGTTTCCTACAATCCCTGGGATGAAATCCGGGCCATTTTGTTCGCTGACCCCACCATTGACTTGCTGGTGCTGGATTGGCCCCATCACCTGGAGGCGCTGCAACTAACGCCGGCCGAAATCCTGTCGCACCCGCCATGTGATGTGGCCCTGCTGCGCGGCCCGCTACCGGAACGTTTGCAGCGGGTGGCCGTGCCCATGCGTGGCGGCCCCCATGCCGAGCGGTCGCTCTATCTGGCGTTGACATTGGCGGCCCATGACGAGGCGCAGGTCACGGCCGTGCGCCTGCGCACTGGCGCGCCAACATTACAGGCTGAACAGACGTTTGCCGGTATCGCCATGGTGTTGGCCGAAATGCCCCAGGTGAAGCAGCAGGTGGTGGAAACGGCCGATCAGAGTCAGACCATTCTGGATATAGCCCAGACGGCCGATCTGGTGATTTTGGGCACATCTTCATTGCCCACGCAGAGTACGGGGTCGTTTGGCGAGATTGCCGATGTGGTGTTACAACAGGCGGCCAGCAGCGTGATTGCCGTGAAAACGAAGCGGGTGGCCATGCCGGAGCAGGGCGTCAGCTTTAGCGCCAAGGCGATCTCCATCCTGGTAGACCGCTGGTTTGCCGAAAATACCTTCCACGCCGACGAATTTGCCGATTTGAACCATCTGCTAGCGTTGAAACAAGAACGGGGGATGACCATTAGCCTGGCGTTACCGGCGTTGAATGAAGAGCAGACGGTGGGTGAGGTGATTCGGGTGGCGCAGCGCGCCTGTATGGAAAAAGTTCCCTTGCTGGATGAGATTGTGTTGATTGATTCTAATTCGGTAGACCGCACCCGGGAGATTGCCGCCGAGTTGGGCGTGCCCGTTTTTATTCACCAGGAGATTTTGCCGCAGTATGGGGCGCGGCGGGGCAAAGGGGAGGCTTTGTGGAAAAGCCTGTTTGTGACACATGGCGACATTTTGATTTGGGTAGATACGGATGTGACGAATTTTCACCCGCGTTTTATTTATGGGCAGTTGGGGCCGCTGTTGCAGCGGACAAAAATGCAATTTGTGAAGGGGTTTTACCGACGGCCGTTGAAGATAGGCACGGAGTTAAAAAGTGGCCGGGGGGGACGGGTCACGGAATTGATGGCCCGGCCGTTGCTCAATCTCTTTTACCCGGAACTATCCGGCATTGTGCAGCCGCTCTCCGGCGAATATGGCGGGCGGCGCGACCTGCTAGAACAACTGCCCTTTTCTTCCGGGTATGGTGTGGAAATTGGCCTGCTGATTGATGTGTTGGAAAAGGTGCATCTGGGAGCGATCAGCCAGGTGGACATGGTGGAGCGCATTCACCGTAATCAATCGCTGGAAAGGCTGAGCAAAATGTCTTTTGCCATCGCTCAGACCTTTTTTGGCAAACTGGAACGGCGCTACGGCCATACCATGCTGCAAGATGTGAACCGTACCATGAAACGGGTGCGCCAGGATCACGGCCATCTTTTCTTGGAAGTAGAAGAAGTGACGGAACTGCAACGCCTGCCCATGATTGAGATTCCCGAATACCGGCAGATGCGGGGATTACCGCTGGAGTTGTTGCCGGAGAATATGAATTCGGCAATTTTCCGGGATGCGTGATACGTGATGCGTGACGGCTATTCACGGGTCACACATCACGTATTACGAGTTTTTGATGACCACTTTACTCCTCATTCGCCACGGCGAGACCGATTGGAATGTAGACGGCCGTTACACCGGCCAGTCTGATATTCCCCTCAATGAAACGGGGCGGGCGCAGGCGCGGCAGGCAGCAGCGCAATTGGCTGATAACCCGCCTGACGTGGTGATTGCCTCTGATCTGGAACGGGCGCGGGACACGGCCGTGATCATTGCCGCTCCCTTCCACTTGCCCGTCCATATCGACCCCCGCCTGCGCGAAATTGACCAGGGCGTCTGGGAAGGCATGTATTTCCCGGACATTAAAGCGAAGTACGCCGCCGAATTTGCCGCCCGTGAAGCCGACCCCTTGAGCGTGGCCCCCCCTGGTGGGGAAACGGTGGGGCAGGTACGGGAGCGGGTGCTGACGGCCGTAGCCGATATTCGTCAGAAATATCCCCGCCAACGGGTGGCGGTGGTGGCGCACGGTCTGGCGCTGGCGCTAATCAAAGCCGAAGCCACCAACCACCCGATTCACCAGGTTTGGGACCTGATTCCCCCCAATGCGCAAGTAGAAGAAATAGGGTTAACGTGATACGTGTTGCGTGACTTTCTCACGCATCACGTATCACAAGGAAACAGCACATGACCCACCAACCAAACAATCGCCAACCTCTCCATATCGGCTTCGTCTCCACCCGTTTTGCCGACACCGACGGCGTCTCTCTGGAAACGGCCAAGTGGGCCGAAGTATTGGAGGCGATGGGACACAAATGTTACTACTTTGCTGGCTACAGCGACCGGCCGGCCAGACGGAGCCTGGTTGTACCCGAAGCATTTTACCGTCATGACGAAATCAAAGAGCGGCATGACCGCTTTTTTGCCCTGAGCCGTCGCACCCGCGAAGATACGCTGTGGATTCACCACTGGCGTGGCAATTTCCGGCGGCACCTGTACCGCTTTATAGATAAATTCAAAATTGACGCTCTCATTCCCGAAAACGTGCTGGCGATTCCCCTGCATGTGCCGCTGGCGCTGGCGCTGACGGAAGTGATCGCCGAAACCAGCATCCCCACTATCGCCCATCATCACGACTTTGCCTGGGAACGTAAACGCTTTCTGGTAAACGGCATCCAGGATTACATCAACATGGCTTTCCCGCCGGATTTGCCTTCCATCTCACACGTGGTCATCAACAGCCAGGCGCAGCACCAACTGGCGCGGCGGCGCGGCGTGGGGTCGGCCATCATCCCCAATGTGATGGATTACGAGACGCCGCCGCCGGGGATTGACGACTATTCGGCCGATTTACGCGAGCGATTGGGGATTGCTCCTGATGAATTATTGGTGTTGCAGCCAACGCGGGTGGTGCAGCGCAAAGGGATTGAACATGCCATTGAACTGGTGCGGCGCTTGCAGCGGCCGGCGCGCCTGGTCATCAGCCATGCCTCCGGCGACGAGGGGGATGAGTATGAACAGCGGGTGCGTGAATATGCCGCCATGTTGGGTGTGCCCACCATTTTCTGCGCCGATATTTTTGATGATGTGCGTGACCTCACGGCCGATGGGCAGAAAGTCTATAACCTGTGGGACGCTTATAACCACGCCGATCTGGTGACGTACCCTTCCGTTTTTGAGGGGTTTGGCAATGCGTTTTTGGAAGCTATTTATTTCCGCAAGCCGATTGTGGTGAACAATTACTCCATTTACTCCACCGACATCCGGCCTAAAGGTTTCCAGGTGATTGAGTTTGATGAGTTTGTGACGGACGAGACGGTGGCGCAGACGCAGGCGGTGCTGGATGACCCGGCGTTACGGCAGGCGATGGTGGCGCGCAATTATGAACTGGCGCGGCACCATTATTCCTTCAGCCTGCTGCGGCACAAGCTGCGGGTGCAGTTGGAGAATGTGTTTGGCGCGAATGGGGCGTGATGCGTGACGTGTGACGTGTGACGTGTGATGCGTGACCAGCAACTTCACGCATCACGCATTAGATGACCGTTGCATGAACGGCGACGGCCGTAGGCCAATCGCTGTTTGCCGGGGTGATGGTGGCTGGTTACAATGAAATTGTGGTTGGTGAAGCAATCACAATTTCATTGAGAACGAGGAATCATGGGGAAATTTATCATCGAAGGGGGCCATCCATTACGCGGCACAATGACAGCCAGCGGCAACAAAAATGCCGCGCTGAAGCTGCTGCCTGCCTGCCTGCTGACGGATGAGCCGGTCATTTTACACAACATACCTGATATTCAAGATGTGCGTTCCACCTTTGACGTTTTGCATGATCTGGGGGTGGAAACGGAAAATTTGGGCGAGGGAAGCTGGCGCATCCATGCCCGCCACGTGCAAAAAAGCAAGCTGGACAGTCGTCTGGCGGGGCGCACACGAGCGTCGTTTGTCTTTTCGGGGCCGATGCTGGCCCGGATGGGGCAGGTGGAACTGCCGCTGCCGGGTGGGGATGTGATTGGCGGACGGCCGTTGGACACCCACATCCGCGCCCTCAAAGCATTGGGCGTGGACGTGAGCATGTACCCGCGCGGTCACTTCAATATGAACGTGGATGGGCTGCGCGGCGCGGGTTATCTGCTGCTGGCCGAAGCCAGCGTCACCGCCACCGAAAACACGCTTATGGCGGCGGTGTTGGCCAAGGGGGAAACCATCATTGACAACGCCGCCAGCGAGCCGCATGTGCAGGATTTATGCCACTTTCTCAACCGCATGGGGGCACAAATTGGCGGTATTGGCAGCAGCCGCCTGATGGTGCAGGGTGTTGACCGCCTGGGTGGGGCCGAGTTCCGTATTGGCTCAGATTTTATGGAGGTGGGTAGTTTTATTGGGGCCACGGCCGTGACCCACGGCGAAGTGCGCATCCAAAACGCCGAACCACACAACCTGGGTATGATCCGCCTGGTCTATGAAAAATTGGGCGTCCATTGGATTGACGACGGCAATGATATCATCATCCCCGCCGACCAATCATTAGAAATTGAACATGCCCTCGGTGGCCGTATTCCCGAAATCAAGCCCATGCCCTGGCCCGGTTTCCCGCCCGACCTGATGAGCATTGCCCTGGTGATGGCTACCCAGGCCAATGGCTCTATCTTGCTGCATGACTGGATGTACGAAAGCCGCTTCTTTTTTGTGGATCACCTGGCCTTTATGGGGGCGCGGATTGTGTTGTGTGACCCACACCGCGTACTGGTGCAGGGCGGCAACGGAATGCAGGCCAACCCGCAGGGTGTGCCCAGCCCGGACATCCGCGCCGGTATGGCCATGATCATGGCCGGGTTGTGCGCCAAAGGGGAAACCACCATCCACAATATCCAACAAATTGACCGAGGTTATGAGCGCGTGGACGAAAAACTACGCGCCCTGGGCGCCAAAATTCAGCGCACAGAGTGAAGAAAAGTGATGCGTGAGCCACCTCCGGCCACGTATCACGCATCAATTACCCGCTGGTGCAGCAGTGGTTCGCTAATCGCTTCTGCGTCCAGCTTGCTTGCGCCCAAGAATTTGACAAAACGGGCAAAACCGGCTGCCAGCGCCTCGGCAAATACCTCATCCTGGCCCAGAGTTTCCTCCTCCAGCCAAAAGCCCAGGATGATAAAGGTGTTGGTGGGGCGGTCGAGTTTGCTGTCAAACCGCGCCACCAGCCGGTCGCCCCACAAAATCGGCAGCGTGTAATAACCATACTTCCGCTTCTCCACCGGCTTGTACACTTCCCACACGTAGTCAAAGTCAAACAAAACTTTAGCCCGCCCCCGGGCGCTGACGGGATCGAGCGGCGCCAGGAAGACAACCTCTTCCGTCGTGGTTGTGTCCAGCGGCGCCCATGCCTGCGGCACGCGCCCGGCGCTCAACTCTTGCAATATCCCGGCGTCGCTGCCAAGCGCCAAGTGCAGGGTTTTCCACCCTTCCACTTTCACTTCGATCAGATCACCATCAGTTAACATCCCCTCAAGCATCTTCCTTGCCGCGCGATCCGGCTCGCCACGCCCCCATGCTTCACTCGTACGTTTGATTCGCGACAGTCCGCTGCAGCTGACTTCCTTTTTGATCAGAAAGCGATCAGCCGCAGCCTCGCTGCTCTCATAAATCAGGTGTGCGGGAGCGACCTTTTCTGTGAGCGCATACACACGCTCGAAGTTTTCCCGGTGGTGGGTCATCACTTCGCCGGTGCGCCACAGATAGTACAACGCCAATGAGCTATCTTTACGGCCGCGATAACTGTCGGTGCGTTTCCGTGTCTCCATCTTGAAGTCGCGGTTGCTGACGACATCACGTTCCTGCAATATGGCCCGCATCTCGGTGATGGCCTCGGCGTGGTCGTGGGCCATCTGGCGAATGCGGGCGTCGCCATAGTTCCCATCCCGCTCGCGGTGCATGACCACGCGCCAGTGGGGCAGTTCGTCCATGGGTCGGACGGCCAGCCAGCCGCCCCAATCGAAGAATTGGCGCTGCTGGTAGGTCACTTCTTCCCACAGGCCAGGGGTGTAGTCCAGGACACGGCCGTACAGCATGATATCCTGGCTGCGGGCGATGATTTGCAGAGGGTCGAGTTGCAGGTATTCGATGGCGCGCATGGCCTGGGCCGTGCCCGCCAGGCCGTGCCAGCGCCGCCCCGGCCACAAGCCTTGTTTGCCCAGAACAAAACGCCGGGCTGTTTCAATGTTGATGGTTAGCATAATGGCCTATGATATAGCACTCCCAAATGAGTTGTGGATGGAGGAGAGGCTTTAGCCGATGCGCGGTTCGCCTAAAGGCTCTCCTCCGACTGTCCACATTTCAGATAGGGTCGCTATAGAGATGTGTGGCCGGAAGCGGTTGTGTTCCTGGCCTGCGCCACCCAATCAAAACCGGTCACGCCGTGCTGTGTGAGCAGGAAACTCAGGTGCGCGGCGTGTTCCTGAACGTGGCGCATACAGTAAAGCTGCATTTCCACAAAGCTGGCTTCGATCCATGCAAACGTACAGTGCTGGTTGGCTCTTTCTTCCGTCAGCCCTTCGAGGGTGGATTGGCACTTGTGGCGGCAGTGAGCGAGATAGGTTTGAATCTGCTCTTTGGTGTACGGTTTTTCCGGGAGTCTGCCCCGGATGAAGGGGGCTGGCGGAGTAAAGCCTTCATAGTAACCGGCCAGGTACAGGTCAATCCAGAACAGGGTATGGTAAGCGACAAACCAGAATTGCCCATACTCAGCGCCATCCGGGTCATCCCACAGCACGGCCGTCCAGAGATGGTCGGGGCATAGCACTATCGTGTCATCGAGCGTATCTATGGCCGCCCCAAACTGCTGCCAGATGATCGTTTTCCAGTCTATATCCATTGTGTGCCTCCTTGTCTACATGTCTAAATATCCGGCGCTTGCAGGCCGTTCATGCCGAGTATCAGCGAGACCTCGCCGCCGTGATGCAGGTCATGTTCCAGCACATGATAGATCACCCAACTGCGCGATACATCATACGTCTGACCGTCCCACTCGTCGGGGAATGTCAGGGCACACTCTTCAAGAGTCCAGCGCTGCAAGCGGGTTTCGATGAACGCCCATGTCTCATCGAGACCACGCGCCAGTTCCGCCGCGCTGCGTGACGGCGAGTCACGCTGCCCCCACATCATGTAGGCGTCCATCACTTCGTCGGTGTCCTGTAGGGTGCCGCTGAACCACCCGGCCCTTACACTGATGATGTGCTGCACAATCTGACCCAGCGGCCACATACGCGCGGCAGGTTGCAGCTTGAGCTGCGCATCTGTCAGCGGCGCGATGGCGGTATGTAGTTTGGTGTTATAGTTCCGCCAGTTCTCGTAAATTACATCCAGTGTCGTTTGCTGTTGCTGCATTTCACTCTCCTTATGAACCCATATCTTGATAATGGCCTCATATCAGGACAGATTCCACGGAATCTGTGGATTCTCATTCTGAGTTTGCATGTGTTGTCGGCGAGCAAGGTGATTGTAGTACAAATGTTCGGGAATGGTCAAAGTTTGGGCGATTCAATGGCGCCGCCACCAGGGGTGCGTTGATGATGGCTGGTGTTATCGTGATCAGGCAGTCGCCGATAACGGCCGTGACCCGGTTCACGGTGAGCGGCGGCGTTTGGCTGTGCAGGTGGGGTTGAGTGTGGAGATGGGGGAGGGAGTACGGCCGTGAGGCTTCACTTATCTAGCGAAGGCCTAACGCTTGGTTCAGGTGCGCTGGCGCGGTTGTCCAACGCCTTTGCCATTCACTAAATAGCAAGCCATCCGAGGGGTAGCGCCAGCGTCACCTGGAACCTTATTTAGGCGGGCTGCCCGCCTGACGCTGGCCTTGCTTCCAGAGTAAAACTTGTTAAAACCTGCGCCGGAGCCGACTGACTCGGCCAGATAGAGCGGTTGCTATTGCCCAAGGTTTTTAACGGCAAACTCCCCCTTCCATACTTTTGTGCCGACGCAAACGGCCGTTCTTCCCAACCTTTCGTGATTTCCCACAACCTCAACCAGCCGGCGGCGTTCGCCATGTGCTATTTAACGGCCCCTTCTGAAATGCCGCTGATGATCTGTCTTTGCAGAGCGAGGTAGAGAATAATAATCGGCAGCATGGACAGTACCAGGCCAGCCATCGCCAGACCAAAGTCTGTGGTGAAGCGGCCAAAGAAGGAGAACGTGGAAAGAGGCAGTGTCCGCGATTTTTGAAACAAGGCCAATGAGGACAGCAGGAAATCATTCCAAATCCACAGCGAATTCAAAATGACGATGGTGGCGGTAATGGGCTTGAGCATGGGCAGAATTATGTGCCGGTAAATTTGAAATTTGTTCGCTCCTTCAATGGTCGCCGACTCATCTAGCGCCATGGGGATCGATTTGATGAACCCGTGATACATGAATGTGGAAAGGGCAACCCCAAAGCCTAAATAAAAGTAGACCAGGTACAAACGGCTGTTCAGCATGTCCAACACTTGCCGAAACCCACGAATCAGGTCATGGACTTCCGGCTGGTTGTGGACGTAGATATGTTTTTGCAGCAACTCCGCCCCCAACAGACCCTCGGCAGGTGGCATGTCCGGCATCTCCGCATGTTTGATCAGCATTGTCACCGCGTCCATCCGAAAGCCGTCCACCCCCCGATCCAGCCAGAAGCGCAAAACGTCGTGCATCGCCGCCGCCACCTCCGGGTTGCGCCAGTTCAAATCCGGTTGTTGCGGCGAAAAGAGGTGCAAATAATACTGCTCCGTCTCGCTGTCCCACGTCCACGCACTCCCCCCAAAAAGCGAAACCCAGTTGTTGGGCGGCTCGCCATTTTCCCGGCCGTCGCGCCAGATATACCAATCCCGTTTGGCGTTGTCGCGGTTGCGGCGCGATTCTCTAAACCAGGGGTGTTCGCTGGAAGTGTGGTTAGCCACATAGTCCAGAATTACCTTGAGGTTACGGCCGTGGGCCTCCGCTAACAGACGATCAAACACCGCCAACGAGCCAAAAAGTGGATCGACGTCGCAATAGTCGGCTACGTCGTAGCCAAAATCGGCCATCGGGCTTGGGTATATCGGCGACAGCCAGAGGGCATCTACCCCAAGTTCCTTAAGATAGTCCAACCGGTCTATGATGCCTGGCAAGTCACCCACCCCATCTCCGTCGCTATCTTGAAAGCTGCGGGGGTAGATTTGATAAATGACGCAGTTTTCCCACCAGGCTCCACTATCGGCATGGGTGTCCGGTGGATTGAGAAGTACGGGGAGATTGTTGAGTTGATAGGTATTCATAGAACGGTAAAAGTCCTTACTTTATAATGAAAACTCTTACATAAGAGAGAAAAATTTTTTATGAAACAGTGTTATGCCAGAAAAATCAGGCCGTATCTCGTTCCATCAGGGCGAAGGGCAAAGTAATTGATTGCGCTGCCTGATCCTGACGTTGTTCTAACAATTCCAGCAGCAACTTAACCGCAAGCTGTCCCGATTCTTTTAACTGCTGGCAAATGGTCGTCAGGCCAATGTAGGCCGCGACTTCAATGTCGTCGAACCCCATAACAGCCACATCCGCCGGAATTGTTAGGCCGCTTTCGCGGACAGCGCGGATCGCCCCAATTGCCTGCGTGTCACTGCTGGCAAAGATAGCTGTCGGGGGAGACGGCATGTTCAGCAACTGATGGGTAAGTTGGCGGGCCGATTCCATGCCAAACAGTCCTAATCGCACGTAATCATCGGGCAGAGCCACCCCATTGATGGCTAGAGTCTGCCGGAAGGTGTCCAGTTTTTGATCCTGGAACGTCCCTAAATATTCGGGCTGACCGGTATCTCCCACATAACCAAGTCTACTATGCCCCTTGGCCAGCAGATATTCGGCGGCAATGTGCCCCCCCTCTTTGTCATCGTGAATGATGGTGGTGATGTTGCGGCTGATACTGGATTGGCTGGACGGAACGATCTGCACAGTGGGCAGTTTGTACTTCAGGAGGCGATCTACGGCCGTTTCATCAATCGGCAAATCAATGGCGATAAGTCCGTCCACCTGACGGGACATGGGCAGGTTAGTCAGATACCCATCCCGTTGGGCGGCCGAATTAATGTCATAAATCACCGGCTCATAGGCCATACCGGAAAGGGCAGTTATCAGCCCACGCAGGCGGTCTACAAATGAGTCAGAGGTAAAAGAAGGGGTTAGGATGCCAATTCGGCCAATCGCCTTGCGCGCACGGGTAAGCGCTTCAAATTTGGGCACGAAGCCCAGTTCATCTATGGCGGCAATCACACGAGACCGCGTTTCTTCGCTGACTTGATCCGGCGAGTTCAAGACGCGAGACACGGTGGCAATGCTGACCTGCGCGAGTTCGGATACATCATAGATTGTAGCATTGCCCATGTGAGTTATCCTCGGTAAAGATATAAATCAGAAAGTGTTTAACTAATAATGTAAGCTCTTACATAATAGCGCCATTTTTCTCATCTGTCAACCTGTCCATGAACTATTTTATCGGGAGGCGGAGCTTTGTTTTTGGCTTTGAGAACCAAAGGGTTGCTGGGGCTGACTCATAAAGTGCCTTGCTTTAGGTGTCATTTATAGGAATGGTGTGAAACGGTTAGGAGAGAGGGAGAGGGGATACGGCCGTGTCCTTTCACTGGTAGACAAAGGTGGCTGACAGATCATGCCACAGTAGGGGAAAGCCATTCCTAAATTCATTTCTTATTTTGTTGAATCACTCGTGTCCGAGACTTCTGTCGGACAAAAGATTACTTCGCTGTTATCTGTTAAATCCTGTGCCTTTTTCGTTTCAACTTTATAGACATTTCCCTTGTCATCATACGTAATCCACTCACCAACAGGTTTCCCTTTGTCAAAATAGCCTGAACGTTTTAACGTCCCATCGGGGCGATACCACTCCCAATACCCCTCAGTTTGTCCGTCCACAATTTTTCCCTTAGACCATCTGGTTTTGCCGTTGGCGTGGTATTTAATGGTATAGCCATCAATAAGCTCTGACTTTTTCACGGGAACAGCTTTTTTTGCCATAATTTTTACGCCTTCCTTCCACAGCCAGGGGCCTGACGGCATCCGCCGTGTGGCTGTGTTTATAGTTTACATTGATACAATCTCTGCGGCCCATCTTCATACGTGACTGTTTTGATATACTCCCAACCCAAACTTTCCAGAATACCAACGGCCGTCACCGTCGTCGCAAAAACACGCTCATAACCCTGATCCCGCGCCACCTTCATGCCCGCCCGCACCAATTCCGTGCCAATGCCCTGACCACGACAAGACGCCACCACAAATAACCCACCCAATTCCGGCCGAAACTCTGCTAAAGCCACATTTCCCGGTTCACGCAGCACAATCGTGCCCGCCAGCTTCCCAACCACAAAGGCTACCAGACGCACTGGCAGCCGATCACGGCCGGCATCTTCCAGAAAATCCTGCTCCATCTCCGCCTGTGTCATATCCGCAAAATAATCCGGCCACTGCGCGCGGAACCACTTTGCTAACGTGGGTATGGAATCGGGATAATCGGCCAGGAAGCCAATCGTGATTTTCGGCATCATGCAGCCGATTATACATCCGTAACCCGTATACCGTAATCCGTAATCCGTAATCGGTTCACGCATTACTCGTCACGCATCACTCGTCACGCATTACGATTACCTGAAAGTACCCATGTCTGCCCTGCCGCGCCTGCGTATAATTCAGACCTGACGGGTTTAAGAAACCCATCAGGTCTGAAAACGGAGTAACACCATATGACAACTTTATCGTTGTTCCGGCGGAAGGGCACGGCCGTTCCCGCCGAACATCGCGCCAACTTCTGGCATTTATATCTGGACATCGCCTGGTTTGGCGTGTTAAACGGCACCGCCATTTCCTTTATGGCCATCTTTGCCACCCGGCAGGGGGCCAATGGCTTTCAAATTGGGCTGCTCAATGCCGCTCCGGCCATCATCAGCCTGGCCATTACCTTACCGGCGGGGCAGTGGTTACAAAAACGGTCATTAACCCGCACCGTCTTCTGGACATCCATCTGGCACCGCCTCTTTTACCTGGCCTGGGTCTTTTTACCCCTCTTTTTAGCCCCCTATTTGCAGGTGTGGGCGCTCATTGCCCTGGTGCTGCTGATGAGTATTCCCGGCACGGCGCTGGCGGTCGGTTTTAACTCGATGTTTGCCGAAGTGGTGCCCCCCGAATGGCGCAGCCACGTCGTCGGTGTGCGCAATGCGCTGCTGGCGCTGGTTTTCATCATCACCACCCTCATCAGCGGCGTCATTTTAGACCGAATGCCATTTCCAACTGGTTATCAGGTAGTGTTTGCCATTGGTTTTGTGGGGGCAATGATGAGCAGCCTGCATTTGTATTTGATCCGGCTGCCGCATGAACCCACCACACGAGTGGGGCGCAGCCTGGGCGACTGGGCGCATCCGGGCGCTATTCGCGCCTGGGCGCAGGAGCTACGCCTGTCGGTGGGCTTGCGCTTTATGGCCCGCAGCCGCCCCCGGCCTTCTATCAACCGCCAAATTTTCCGCACGCCGTTTGGGGTGGTGCTAGGCCTGTTGTTTGCTTTTCACCTGGCCCAATTCCTGGCCATTCCCCTCTTTCCGCTGTTTTGGGTGAATGACCTGGGGCTGACCGATACGGAAATCAGTATGGGCAACGCTGTTTTTTATGCCACCGTGCTGCTCGGTTCGATGCAGTTGGCGCGGCTGACAGCGCGTTCCAATCACAAGCAGGTATTGGTGATGGGGGTGCTGTTGATGAGTTTATATCCGGCGCTCACGGCCGTGACCACCAACCTCTCCCTCTTTCTCTTCACCTCGGCGGTGGGCGGCGTGGCCTGGTCGTTGGCCGGTGGCGCGCTGAGCAACTACATTTACGATAGGACGCCGGAGGAGGAACGGCCGTATCACCTGGCCTGGTATCATCTCACCTTCAACGCCGCCATCCTCTTGGGCGCGCTGGTAGGGCCGTTGCTGGCCGATGGCGCCAGCCTGGCCGGGGCGCTGGCGGTTATCGCCATGGGCCGGTATGTGGCGGCCTTTGCCTTGTGGCGGTGGGGGTAAAAATGGGAATAGATCCGCGAAGGACGCGAAGAACGCGAAGGTTTTTTGTTGTTGGTTTGTTGATGCTGTTGGGTGGATTGGTTGCCTGTGGGCCACAGGAGATAGCGGTGACGGCTACGGCCGTGCCCTTCACCCCGTCACCCCAACTCCATATCACCCCATCTCCTACACCCACCTTTACTTTCCACTCATCACCTCCACCCCCAGACACCCCGCCGCCCACCCCCATTATCACCCCCTCACCCCCGCCCACTCCCTCGCCTCTGCCAACAGTCGCCGCTGTTGCCGCTGAAGCGTGGGTTTATGCCGTTGCCGCCCCCTTTGCCACCATCCCGGACGAAATTACGTTGACCGATTTGCAGGCGATGTGGCAGGCGGGGGAATTGCTGCTGGATGAGGAGACGGCCGTGCGCCTGCGCACCTGGTGGGGCGAACCAGACCAACCGGGCGTGACTGTGCCCGCCGCCGAATTGGTAGACGCTTTGTGGGCGGCTCAACCCAGCTACACCGAGCCGGTGTTGACCATCATCCCCTTTCACCAGCTAGAGCCGCGCCTGAAGGTGCTGTGCGTGGACGGCGTGGCCCCCATTGACATGGATTTTGACCCCGCCGTGTATCCCCTGATCATCCCGTTGGAACCAGAAACGGCCGATACCGGCACACAGTGGTCAGGCGAGATCGGCAATTGGGACGACGGCCGTGTCACCCACATTGTTATGACCGGCCCCGCCGGGATGCGCCGCGCCGTCGCCGACCGCATGGACAAATACGGCATCCAATACCCCGGCGAAGAGACCGGCCCCATCCTGCAAATGGCCGACATTGCCCACATGAGCAACGAAAACGCCTTCGCCTTCGACTGCCCCCCCGCCGACCCCTACGACAGCGACAACGTCTGCAACCGGGACGAGTACTTTGAATTAATGACCTGGATGGGCATTGACATAGCCGAGATGACCGGCAACCACCTGAATGATTGGGGCACGGGCGCATTGCAGTACACCTTTGACCTGTATGAAGCAAATGGTATTCAATGGTTTGGCGGTGGGCGTAATTTAGAAGATGCGGCCCGGCCGTTGCTCATGGAGCACAATGGCAACAAAATCGCCTTTGTCGGCTGCAACCCGGTTGGCCCCGAATATGGCTGGGCCACCGAGACGCGCCCCGGCGCGCTGCCCTGCGGCGACTACAGTGACATGCAGGCGCAAATCCGCCAGTTAACCGACGACGGCTATCTGGTGTTTGCCACCTTGCAATATCTGGAGGATTATCAGTACGCCGTGTTGGTGGAACAGCGGCGGGCGTTTAACGACCTGGCGCGGGCCGGGGCGGCGGCCGTTTCCGGCAGCCATGCCCACTTTCCACAAGGATTTGCTTTTGTAGACGGCGCGTTTATCCATTATGGTCTGGGCAATCTGCTGGCCGACCAGATGTGGTCATTGGGTTCGCGCCAGACGTTTCTGGATATTTACACGGTGTACGACGGCCGTATCCTCAACGTTGCTCTGTGGACGGGCCTCAACGAAGATTACGCCCGCATCCGCCAGATGACAGCGGCAGAACGAGCCGAATTATTGATGGCCGTGTTTGCGGCCAGTTTTTTTCCGTAATGCGTGATGCGTGACCAGAAGTCTCATGGGTCACGCATCACGCATCACGCATCACGCATCGCTCCCATGCATATCGGCATAGACGCCCGGCTGCCCTTTTACCAGATGGGCGGCATTAGCCAATACATTTTGTACCTGCTGCCCGCGCTGGCGGAATTGGACGCGGCTAATCAGTACAGCGTGTTTCAGATGCACAAGGACGGCCGTACCTATGCCCCAGCCACCGCCAACTTCCGCCGCCGCAACCTGTTCACCCCCTGCCACCATCGCTGGGAGCGGTGGGCACTGGCGTGGGAAGTGCGCCGCCACCGGTTAGATGTGCTGCACAGCCCGGACTTTATCCCGCCGGGCGATGGGGCCAAACGGCGCATCATCACCGTGCATGACCTGAACTTCATCTACTACCCCCAATTCCTGACACCGGAAAGTATGCGCTACTACGCCGACCAGATCGAATGGGCGGTGCATACGGCCGACCACATTTCCGCCGACAGCCACGCCACCCGCCATGACCTGATCGAGCATTTGCGCGTACCGCCGGATAAAATAACCACCGTGCATCTGGCGGCCAATCCCTTGTATGCACAACCGGTCACGGACACGGCCGTGAACCAAACCCTGGCTCATTACCGCCTGCCGCGCAATTTCATTCTTTGCGTGGGCACATTGGAACCGCGCAAAAATATCCCATTTTTACTGCGAGCCTATCAAGGGCTGCGCGCGACCTATAAGATAGATGTGCCCCTGGTGTTGGTCGGTCGAAAAGGGTGGCTCTATGAAGAAATCTTCCAATCTATCGCCGAACTGGGTTTGGCGGCGCAGGTGCATCACCTGGAAGGAGTGGGGGATGAGGCGTTGGCGCATCTTTACCACGCTGCCGGGGTACTGGCGACGCCATCCCATTACGAAGGGTTTGGCCTGCCCGCCCTGGAAGCGCAGCACTGCGGCTGCCCCGTCATCGTCAGTAATCGCGGTTCGCTGCCGGAGATTGCCGGAGATGCCGGGCTGATCCTGGATGTGCTGGACGAGGAAGAATGGACAGACGCGCTCTACCGCGTCCTCACCGACGACCAACAGCGCGAACGCATGATCCGGCGCGGCCACAGACAGGCCAAGACCTTTTCCTGGCAAAAAGCGGCGGAAATGACACTGGAAATCTTCAATATGTGATGCATGAGATGTGATGCGTGAGCAGAGAAGATCACGTATCACGCATTACGCATCACGCATCACGTCTATGAACCTCCTCCTCCTCACCCCCCAACTCCCTTACCCACCGCATCAGGGTACGAGCCTGCGGAATTTTCACATTATTCGCGGGCTGGCGGCGGAGCATGAGATAACGTTGTTGAGCTTCTTAGAGGAAGGGCAAACGGTTCATAACGCGCCGCTAACTGAACTTTGCCGCCACATCGAAACCGTGCGCGCGCCGGCCCGTTCCACCGCTCAACGATTGCGCCAGCTTCTCACCACCCGCCTACCGGACATGGCCCACCGTCTCTACAGACCCACCTTTGCTGACCAACTGCGCCAATTGCTGGCAACCAACCGGTTTGACGTGGTGCAAATCGAAGGCATCGAACTGGCGCGTTACCTGGATGTGATTCGCGTAGCCAGTAAGGGAGTTAAGATTGTTTTTGACAATCACAATGCGGAGACAGAGTTGCAGCGGCGCAATATGCAGACCGATTGGCGGCAGCCGCGGCGCTGGCCGGCGGCGACCTACTCGTGGGTGCAAGTGGGGCGGCTGGCCCATTTTGAGCGGTGGGCGTGTGAAAGTGCGGATTGGGTCACGGCCGTGTCCGAAACCGACAAACTTCACCTCCAATCTCTGACCACACACGTTCCCATTTCCGTCATCCCCAACTGCATAGACATCACCGAATATCAAGACCTGCCGCTGCCCATCCCCTTTGATTTGGTTTTCAGTGGCAAGATGGATTACCGCCCCAACGTAGATGCCGCGCTTTGGTTTGCAGATGAGGTATGGCCACAAATTTTAGCGGCACGGCCGTTCACGACCTGGGCCATTGTCGGCCAGAAACCACATGCGCGTCTGGAGCGGCTGCGCGATGTGCCCGGTATTACGGTGACGGGGTGGGTGGCAGATGTACGGCCGTACCTGGCCGGTGCGCGCGTGTTTATCATGCCTTTTCGTGTGGGCAGCGGCACCCGCCTGAAGCTCATCGAAGCGATGGCGGCGGGTAAGCCAATTGTCAGTACACGAGTGGGGGCGGAGGGGTTTCCGGTAGTGGACGGCCGTGAACTTGTGTTGGCGAATAGTGCCCAGGAGATGGGTACGGCCGTGTTGCGCCTGCTGAATGACCCTGCTGAATGTACCCGCCTGGGCGCAGCCGCCCGCCAATTCGCCGCCGCTTACGATTGGCGGGTGGTTATCCCTAAATTCAATCAGATTTATGAAAAGCTGATACTGACAGCTGGCGAATAGAAGACCGTGTCCATACTAAACTAACCAGAGTGGGGAGCATTAGGGGGTGTATTTTCAACGGCCGTTAACCGGGCCACAAAAGCATCATAAGAAGTGGCGACTATCGCTTCATCCAATAGATTTTCCAACACCATAGCCGGTAGTTCTGCCAATCGATCCGGTAGTCCTGACGGTAGTGAACCGAAACGTCTCTGTAAGATACGGAGAATACTCCGTTCCAGCCCCTGTTCCAGTCCTTGTTCCAGCCCTTGTTCCAGTCCTTGTTCCAGTCCTTGTTCCAGTCCTTGCTTAAGCCCCCTTTCCATTCCTATCTGAATATATTCGTCGGCAATCGTAGCCATCAGTTTCTCTCCTGGCGCGCCTTGAGCCAGCAGCGCCTGTTCCAGTTCTTCACGGCTCACCCGTCCGGTGGCCCTGGTTAGATAATACATAATTGTGCGGATGTATTCAACGCCTGTCTCTTTCTCTCGCAGCTCAAAGGCCAGTTCAATGAGTGGCCGTAACTCATAGCGCAGCCCGGGGTGAAAGATGGCGCGCAATACGCTCAGGAAAACCCGCAGCCAGATTTCTCCCTTGATCTCTTCTTCTGACAGATGGGAGAAGTCACTGAACTGGTAGTGGAAGTCTAGCAGGTACGGCCGTAGGCCCGCCGGCGCGTTCAACAGGCTGAAAAAGTCGGTGGGTATGCGCCATACCTGCTCGCCATGGTAGACCACCAGCGGGATGATCGGCGCTAGCGGCCGCTTGTGTTTCACCTGCTCTTGCCAGATAGCCAGCAGGTAGCCCATCAGTTGCAGGGCAATCAGCAGTTCCGGCTGGCTCTTATGTTCAAAGAGGAAGTAGAGGTAGAGGGCACGGCCGTCGTCCTGCAACCGGGTCTGGTAGAGCAAATCTGACTGCTGTTCGCGTAAGGTTTCGTCAATGAACGTACCCTCTTGTAAGGTGAGGGTATCCAGGTCAAGCAGCGCCAGCAGGCCGGCCGGCAGATACTCTTCCAGGTAGTTGCGGACGATTTCCGGGCGGCTAAAGCTGTCGCGGAAGAAACGGTCATGGGGGTTGTGGACGCTCATGGCGAAATTATACCGTTATTATGGGTAAAGCCAGGTGGTTTCGGGGAAAAGTAGCAGGTAGGTGTGGCCACCGATGTCGGCGAAAGTGAGGATGGCGCCGTTGCTAAAATCCTGGATGGCAAAAGCAGAGGCGACCTGTTCGGCGGTTTGGGGCTGGCCCAGGCGGGTGCGCACGGCCGTGTTATTCTGCCACAAATAGCCAAACGCCCCTTTGAGCAAATCGGATACGTAATAGCTGGCTAACGACGGGTCATTAACGGTGTGGGTGCTGAGTGTGCCGTCTTGGTAAAGGATATACACCTGTTCTTTGTCTTGCCGCCAGATCATCAGCCCGTTGGCGTAGGGTTGGTAAGCGGCGGTGGGAGTCACGGCCGTACTCAGCGCACATCCCAACCGGGCGCGATAGGCGGCATAGCTGGTGGCCCACTGGGCGGCGGGGGAGATGGCGCAGGTGGTTGGCGTGGGCAATACGACCGGTGCGCCCGGCGATATGGCCGTTAGGGCGCCGTTGAGAATTACGTCAAAAACAGCTTGAATCCCGGCGTAATTTTGCTCCCAATTGTAATCCTGAAAACGGGGCAGAATGATGAAAGCGGCGGGGATGCCGATCTTGTCCAGCCAGTTGGTGACGTCCCCGTTAAGGGTGGTGTCCGCCTGGACGATGGGGCCATCTACAAAGTTGAAGTCGGCGGCATGGCCGTAAGCCTGTGCCAGCGGCGCGGAGACCAGGCTGATCTCTTCACAAGCGCCTGGTGATGAAAGGCCCGTCGCCCGCCCCCCTGCTCCCCAGAAGATAACGGTCTGGGGTGCAATGGCTTGAATGAACGCCTGCAACGCCTGGCTTTCTGGTTCAGATACCGGCCCGCCCCCGCCACTATTGGGCACAAATTGATCCAGGATGGTGTTGTTGGCCTGCCAGCGACAGTCCCAATTGCGGTTCAGGTCTACGCCGTTTGCATTGAGACGGCCGTCTATCACCCCCGGCATCTTGGGGCTGTCCGGGTTCAAATTGGGGATGACATACAGGGCAATACCGGGTGGAATCTCCTCCGGGTGTGCCTGGAAATGGGTGATCATGGCTTCCACCAGGGTCAGCGCGTTGGGGGCATAACCGGCGTGAATACCGCCCACAAACAGGACCGGGCGGCTGCCCTGGCTTAACTGGATGGCCTCAATCGGCACGCCGTTCACCGAGCGGCCAATTTCCAGCCGGTTTTGCCGGAAACTTAAGACCAGCGGCGTGGGTGGTATGGTAGCTGAGGGAGTGGTGGTAATGGTTGTGGTTTCGGTCAGGGTGGGGGCGGGGGTAGGCGTTGGGGTGCTGACGTTGGAAATGGCGTTAGCCAGCATGACGTAGCGGTTGTAGTCGGCTGAAGGGGTGGGGTAGATACGGCCGTCTGCCGCCACCAGCGCCGACTGTCCCGTTGCCAGATTCGCCGCCGTCTGGCTGACATCTGACTGGACCAGGCATTCGCTGGTGAGGCAGTCCACCGTCAACTGGTTGGCGTCTGCCGAAACAAACAGACCGGCGCTGCTTTCCGGCTGCAAGGTGGCTGTGGCTAGAGGAGCGGCAATGGTGACGGGAAAATCGGCCGTTTCCACCAGCAGCCGTCCCTGGGTGAGGCTGATGCGAACTTCGGCTGAGGCATCTCCTGGCAGGGCAATTTCCACCAGGGTGTTGGTGTCCAGCAGCAGTTTGGTGCGGTCGGGCAGCACCATCTGGATCGGTTCAAAGCTGGATTGCACCTGGATGGGGCGATTGGGGGGTACAGCCAGACGGCCGTCGGCGGGAATACGCGCCAGGGCATCATCAAGCTGCCAGACGGCGCTGGCGGCCCGGTCTAACACCATGATGATCTCCGGTTCCGGTGAAGCGGGCAGCATGGGGGGGGCCGGTATTGTCTGCGTGGGTGTCCTGGCCGCGGTGGGGGCAGGATCAGTTGGCTGTTGTTGGGCCAGGGTGTTGGCGGTGGGCGTCGGATCGGCCGTTTGTATGCCCGGCCAGACCAGGAAGGCAAAAGCCAGGGTGAGCAAACCCAGGCCGGCGATGGCGATCCCCCAATTCCACCGTACAGAACCGGGCCGGGTGTCAGGCGGGGGGATGCTTCTGACCGTGCCCGATGGGTCGGGGCTTTTGACCGTGTCCACGTAAGGGGTGGTTGGGGGGGTAGGCATGGCCTGGGGGGTGGCGGCGGCAAAATAAGCCCCCCATGATTGGGCGGCGGCGGCGACCAGCCGGGCCATCTCGCCGGCGGTCTGGAAGCGGCGGTCAGGTGTTTCTGCCAGCGCCTTGTCCAGGATTTCAGCATATGCCAGGGGTTCCCGAATGGCCGGGTTGTACGCTTGCACAGGGGGGATAGCGCCATTTAGCCGGGCCATAAACAGGGTGTCGGCTGGCTGCCCCGTCAGTATTTCAAAGAGGACAACACCCAGCGCGTAAATATCAGTACGGCCGTCAACCGGTAAGCCGCGCATCTGTTCGGGACTGGTATAAGCGGGGGTGCCGATAAAGCCCTGGGTTTGGGAACGGCTGTCGTCGCCCAACACCTTCACAATGCCAAAATCAGTCAGATACGCCTCGCCATACTCGTTAAAAAGAATGTTACCCGGTTTCAGGTCGCGGTGAACGATCTCTTTCTTGTGGGCGGCCTCCAGCGCAGCGGCGATACGGTTCAAGATGGGCACGATTTCCGTTTCCGGCAGAGGGCCGACCTGTAATTTTTGCGCCAGGGTACCGCCGCTCAGATATGGCATCACCAGATACGGCCGTGCCTGTTCCTCCCCCGCTTTTGCCAGACGCGACGCATCATAAATAGGCACAATCGCCGAATGTTCTAGCTGCTTAATGGTCTCAATTTCCCGGTGGAATCGGGTGATGTAATGGGTGTCTTTGGCAATATCTTGCCGGATCACCTTGATGGCGACCTGACGCTGCAAATCTGGGTCTTTGCCCAGGTAAACGGTAGCCATGCCGCCCTCACCGAGCAGCCGGATTATCTTGTATTTTCCCACAGAGGCAGGAATTTCTAGTGACTCACTATCCTGGTGTGGCATTGCGTGTTGGTGGCCTTGCGTTTGTCTCAAAAGTCAAGCGCTTTTTTGTGGGCGGCACATGTTCCAACGGTTTGATCGGCTCAAACCATACCTGGCAGGCGTTTTTGCTTTTGCCGCCCAAAAATGCTCTGACGCCCGGACATAACTCTAGACCTTGTGTCTCATCCAATTTCTGACGATTGACGTAAATGCCATTCAAACTTCCCGCATCATACAACATCACCCGACCTTGCTGCACTTCCACGCGGGCATGGTAACCACTGACCTGGCTCATCTGGTTGCCGATGCGGATGTGCATGCTGTGTTTGCGGCCGATGGTTACTTCATCGTAGCTGTAAAGCTGTTTCGTCATCAAGGGCCGGTTGGGTTCATAGACAAATAACGAGCCAATAGGAACATGCAGAATCTCGTCCATATCCGCCCAGGGTTCGGCGTAGAGTGCAAAGCGAATCAACTCCTCCGCTTCAACCGGGGCCAGTTGCAGATGTTTGGAAACGGTGGTAAAGGTCAGCTCTATAATATCTTCCACGCTGTGCAGATGAAACCAGTTATGGTTGCCTTCCAATGTTTTGGCTGTTGGTGGCTGCGCATCGGGATGCATCATGGGGTGAATCAAGACATAGGATTGTAGATGCTCCCAAGCCTTTTCCCAGCTCACATCTTCTTCGTCTACCGGTCTGGCGCCAAAATAGGCGTTGCTTTTCTTGCCCAGGTAGCGTGACCAGAGGTGACGGGCATTCTCAGCCTGTTGGTAAGGATTGCGGTTCCTGTCACTACCGCCAAAAAGATCATGCCCGTCGCTGGTGCGCCAGGGGCCTTCCAGGTCACGGCCGTCAAAGGGCGCAAAACAACTTTTGAAATCCAAAATGGCGACAGACTGAGGGCTGATGAGTAAGGCGTCTAGCTGGGTGAGGCCCTTCAGGGCCGTGTCCTGCCAGGGGTCAATGTTGGCAATGAGATAGTAGCCGGCGGGGTCACGGCCGTACCGTTGGTAGAGCAACCGCGCCACCCGGCAAAAAGCGCGCCGTTCGTTCGTGTCGGTCGGGAAAGCGGTATGGTAATAGAAATACACCGTCATGGATCATCCTCCTGGTAATGCCTCGTTATCTGGCAACTTTGCATACAGTAACACAAAAGCCGGTCGGCTTTCAAGGATTCCCAACACAAGTTCTAATTTTCAGGAACGTTGAATTTTGGTTGAATTTGTTGTCTGTGCGTTTTATTGCCATTTTGAAAGTTTTATACTGAAAAAGGTCATAAACTGACATTTTCCAAAGTCTGAAAATTAAGCGTAAGCAAGCTGGACAACTGCTCCTTGAACTTGCCTGACACCTCCGCCAAACAGTCTTCAATGGCCTGCTTGAAATTGGTAAACTTCTCGTAGTATTGGGAGTAAAGGCACTCTTTCTTGACAAATTTCCAGAGCCGTTCAATGAGATTGAGATTAGGTGAGTAAGGCGGCAAAAAGAGCAGCTCGATGCCTAACTCGGCAGCCAGGGCTTGGACAAAACGGCAACGTTGGTAACGGGCATTATCCAAAACCAGGGTGATAGGCAAATCGGCAAAAGTCGCAGCCAATTGCCGGAGTAAGGCAGCCACGCTTTGGCTGTTGATGTAGTCACAGTTGCTTACCGTCACCAGTTGTAAAGAGGTGGCGTGTAAAGCCCCCAAGACATTGAAGCGTTGCCTACCAGCTGGAGCCTTGATGAAGAGACGGACAAAACACCAGAGAAAGCCCAAGA
>JABFFZ010000007.1 GCA_013112725.1 Chloroflexota bacterium | reverse complement strand
CCGCCCGGTGGCTGGCGGGCCAGCGCGGGTACGCCGCCGGCTGTGGCGCTCATCTTCAGTTTGTGGCCGGTGGCGGCGGGGGGTGTGCTGCTGGTGCGGCTGGCCGACGGAACCTCGTTAACAGTATGGGCGGGTGGGCTGCTGTTGACCCTGGCCGGGTTATTTGGTTTGTTACAAGGGGTGCGCCAGTTGTGGGAGCGGCTGCATTTACCGGGTATGGCCGTCTGTTTTCTGGCCGCCGCGCTGGTTCATTTGCTGCTGTTGACGGCCGTGTGGGGCAATCAAACAGCCGCCAGCCCGGATGGCGTCCTGGCGATGCTGCGGGTGCTGTTATTGGCCGGCGGCATCTTTTACCTGGCGGCCGGGCGACCGGCCAGCCGCCGGTTGTGGTGGCGAGCCATCCCGCCGTTAGCGGCGCTGGCCGCTATCGCCGGGCTGCCACTGACGGCCGGTCTGGCGGGGCAGGTGGCGCTGATGGAGGGGTTGGTGGGGCACGGCCGTTACCTGGCGCTGTTGGTGGTGCTGCTGCTAGAAATCCCGCTGCTGACGGCCGGTTTGCGCCTCTTCTGGCCTGTTGTGGCCGGGGGAGATGATGTGTTGCCTGGCGCGCCGGCTGAATGGGCCGCGGAAGCGGCGATTTTCTTGCCGGTGTTGGGCCTGGTATCGGTGAGTGGCGTGGCGTGGGGGGACGTATCCTGGTTTACCTGGTTGCTGCTGTTGGTTGCGCCTGTTGGCAGCGTCTTATTGCTGCGTTTTGTGCCCGAATTTAACCGCACGGTAGCCGCTGTGCGCCACGCCTTTACCTTCCGGCTGCCGGTGAACACCGCCCCGCTGCGCCAATGGCTGCGCGGCATGGGCGGCGCATTTGAAGAGGCCGCCGCCATTTTGGAGGGTGATGGCAGCCTCATCTGGTTATTGATTCTGATTGTAGTCTTGTTACTGGTGCAGTAGGTCATAATCTGTAATCTGTAATCCGTAATTCGTGATTCGTAATTTGTGATTCGTAATTCGTTTATGGGGCATGGGTCACGCACGGCCGTGGAAGGGGCAATGGCGCGCAGGTTATCGGCCGTTTTGATAGAAGCCTGGGCAGGTTGAAGGAGATTTATGGCCTATCTGGAATGGCTACGGCAGCGGGTGGGGACACGCAAGGTCTTGTTGGTGTATACGAGTGTGTGTGTGGAAGATGGTCACGGCCATGTTCTCTGGCAGCACCGCACCGATTTTGGTATCTGGGGCTTACCCGGTGGGGTGTTGGAATTGGACGAAACATTGCCCGCCTGCGCCGTGCGTGAGGTATACGAGGAAACGGGTCTGCACGTCACGCCCACGCGGGTGGTGGGCATCTACTCTTCGCCCGATTTTGACGTGACGTACCCCAACGGCGATCAGGCGCAGCAGGTTTCCTTTTGTTTTGCCTGCCGGGTAGACGGCGGCACGTTACAGGTCGATGGGCAGGAGGGGTATGCTCTGCAATGGCTGCCGGCGACGGAATGTCCACCCACGCAGCCCTGGTACCAGGCCATGTTGCGCGATTATGCCGCCAAACGGCCGTTTGCTTCGTTTGATCGCGGCGCGCCGGGCCAGAGCCGCACTGCTACCCCTTATTACCAATTCCTGCGCCCCTACATTAGGCAAGCGCCGTACATCATGGCCGGTACGGCCGCGTTTATCCAGAATGAGGCCGGGCATATCCTCTTACAGCAACGGCGGGATAATGGGCTGTGGTGTTTTCCCGGCGGCGGCGTGGAATTGGGCGAACGGGTAGACCAGGCGATGATCCAGGAAGTGTGGGAAGAAACGGGCTTGCAGGTGCAGCCTAGCCGCATTATCGGTGTTTATTCAGACCCGGTGGATTGGATCACCTACCCCAACGGCGACCAGGTGAAGATCGCCCGTACCTTTTTTGCCTGTCACATCACGGGCGGCCGTTTGCAAGCGGACGCCGTTGAATCGTTGGACGCCCGCTTTTTCCCGCCGGACGAACTACCAGAGATGATTGCGCCACACCGCCGTGCCCTGCAAGATGCCCTGGCCAACCGCCCCTATACCGTCTTCTGAAAGTGATGCGTGATGCGTGATACGTGAGGAAAGAGACTTTGCGCATCACGCCCATACACTGGCAGGATCACAAAAAATCTGAGAATATAGGGGCACTACCTCAACACAATCATCAACCTGGAGGATACCTATGCGCCTGGAATTATTAAACTGCCCCAACTGCCATGCCCCACTTGATTATTCACCCGGCCAGACGCTTTGCATCTGCCTGTATTGCAATTCCACCATTCGCATCCACCACGACACCTCACAGCCAGCAGCCACAACCGAAAAGCAATTGAGCACGGCCGACATGGCCGAGATCAAAGAATTGCTGCTGGCGGGACAAATGGACACGGCCGTGCAGCGTTACCAACAAATCGCACATTGCCATCAGAGTGAAGCGCAGGCCGCCATCGCTACCCTGAGCAACCAGATTTCCTTCAAGGCGTTACGGCAGCAGCAGCTTTCGCGGGGTGGTTTGATATTTTTTGTGATTTTGTTGGTGGGGCTGGCCTGGGCGCTGGTGGGTGGTTTGACGGGGCAACTACATCCAGTCATTGCTATCGCCATTACCGTCTTTGCCCTGTTGTACATCGCCCTCTTTGGCAAGGGGTTTCTGATCAGTTTGCGCTATTTGCGGGCGGCCAATGGGGTGGCGACGGTGCAGCATTTTACGCGCATTAGCAGCAGCCAGACTGGCCGCCGCACTTTTCACCTCTTTCGTATCATCGTGGAAGTGCAGCCGGAGCCGGGCGCTCCGTTCCAGATGGAAATGCTGCTGCCGGTACGTGACCGCAGTGTAGACAAGCTGCACCAGGGTACCCGGTTCGGCGTCAAGTTCTTGCCGGGAGATGAAAACAGCGTCATTTTCAACAAGCTATTACCAGAGCAATAACTACAAATTCATAAACTCTTCAACACTCAGCCCCACTTCCCGAATGATGGCGTGCACCGTTCCTTTGCGGATTTTTTTGCCGCCATGTCTGGGCACAGGAATCACACGGCCGTCTTCATCTCGCACCCACAGTTCATGTGAACCTTTGCCCTGACGGTAAAAGCGGAAGCCAAGTTGACGCAGACGTTGCGTCACTTCATGATAACTCAACTCCCGTAAGGTGGTCATGCCGCCACACCAATAGGGAAAGATACGGCAACTTTACTATTGGGAACTAATTCAAACTCTGCTATACCCACCGTTTCTCCCCGGTCAGCACGGTACGCTGAAATCATTTTCACCACGTCAATGCAGTTGAAAATCGCTTCTTCTACTGTATCCCCTTCAGCAAATGCGCCTTGGATATCAGGACAAGAAGCCAAAAAACCATCCTCATTCGCTTCAATGATCAGTGATAATAACGAAACTTTTGAATTCATCATTTTTCCCTCAGAAGGCAAACCTTATCTGTCAGTCAACAGGTAGATGATACTGTAAAGGATACCTTTATCCAAAGCCTGTGTCAGGAAGTGGTGACTAAAAAAGCAAGTTCGGTGGCAAATTCAAAACGGGTGATGTGCCAGTCACGGCCCGCAGCCGCTGCGGGTTCGCCCGCAGCCGCTGCAGGGGCGCTGTTAACCAAATCCCAAAACTGCGCCTCATAATTTCCCACCATGCCTTTGCCACGCCCGCCAAGGCTTTGCGCCGGGTAGGAGATGAGCAGATGGCGCGCCTGGATGCTGCCGAGCAAACGGGCCGCTGCGCCGGATTCCGCCTGTTCCAGACAGGGCAGCGTCTTGAGGATAAGGGCCAGGTCGGCCGGTTCGGCCGGCGGCTGGCTGAGGAGGTCCTGGTGGTGAGTACGGCCGTTAATCCCCATCAGCCCGAAGTATTCCTGCAAAAAGACCAGCATGTCGCCGTAAATGTCGTAAGCGTGGTACACCACGTCAGCTGCTAAGGGCATCCAGGGAATGGCGAGTGGGTTCAAGCCACAGGCCATATCCACCACTGAATGGATAGGGGGCAAACCGGCCAATGTGGTGGCGTAAAATTCGTCGAGGATGGGCAGCCGTTCACGGGTGGAAGCGTGCAGGCGCATCAGGTCACGGTAGATCTGGCGGCGGGTTTCCTCGTCTTCAGCGTTTTGCAGCCGGGCGAGTGCTTTGGGGTAATCTACGGCTGTGTCCCAATACGCCCCCCCCACCTGATGCAGCTTATTCTTCGTCCCCTTCACCGCCTCCTTAAAGCTGCGCCGTTTGGCCAGCTCCGCCGCCCCGATGCGCCGGATGAGGTCAGGGGCCATGGCGCGATATTTAGGGGATTGGGTCACGGCCGTGAGCAGTTCATCCAAAAGCAGATTTTGATTCATTCTGGCGACTGGCTTCCCAATGCTTCTAACTTACCCAACCATTCCCCAAAATGCCAACATCTTTGGCGTAAAGTTTCTAACCCGATCTTACCTACCACTATCGGTCCGGCCGATGATTTTCGCCCTTCATACTCAGGGATTTCACGCGCGATGCGTTTCGATGGCGCTGTTTCAACGCCATCATCAATCAGTTCAGGATTTTGCTGGGATGCCAAAGTCACCAAGTTCTTAATCTGCCGGTTATGCTCCAGAAATTCCCAATCTAGTTTTTGGGGATCGGCTAGAATCAATGCTTCAAATTCATGTAATTGAATATAGGGCACAAACCGATGATCATTTACATCTTCACTGAATGCTTTTTCCAGAGTTTGAACTCGTTCATAAGCGTCAGTTAGAGGACGGCTTTCAGCAAAACCAGGGAAATCTTCAGGCAAGTCGTACAAATCGATCATGGTAGTGAATCGAATATCATTCTTTCTGTCTTGCTTTGTCCACTGTTCCAGGTCCCGTTTTACTTGAGCATAATGAGAAATGCCACCACGTCCCAGACGGCCGTAGCGCCGGTTTGTTGTTATCATGTGCGCACCAGCCATAACATTGAAATTCGCCAGATGTGCGCGCAAAATGGCGTTTACAAACGTTTCTTCCGTTTGCCCTTCCACAATCAAATGTAAACGGATGATGCTCATAACGGCCGCCCTCCAAAGACATTCTTTTGCCATAATTCAGACAAAGAATACATTTCCAACCAGGTGGCCAATTCATTGGTAGATAATCTATGGAATGTAGAAGCCCGCTCTTGACGCTCAACCACAACGATATCTTCAGGTTCAAAACAATCGATTAAAGTGACAGATTGTGTAGCGACAATGACCTGAACCTGCGTAGATATGCTGCTAATCATCCCCCCAAGTATATTAATGGCATAAGGATGTAAGCCCAATTCAGGTTCGTCGAGGATGAGGACTCCCGGTAAATCTTGTTCTGGCTGCAACAACAAGGCTGTTAGCACCATAGCTCGTAACATCCCATCTGCTGCCTGAGAAACATCAAACAGACGATCACTTCCTTTCTCACGCCACCGCAACAAGATAAATCCAAATTCCGGTTCTAGCTCAAAATCATCAAAGAAAGGCAAAATAAGACGAATGGTATCTACAATGCGCCGGTAATAAGATGGGGTCTGTTGTTGGAGGCGATACAAAAATGGGGCTAAATTGGCCCCATCTTCTTTTAGCCACCGGCTGTCTTGTAGTGACCATTTTTGACGAATTCGGCTTGTTGCCGATGTATTATGAAATTGATGCACGATTATTTTTCGCAGCAGCCCCAAAACAACAGATGCTGTTTTATCTCCTTTATCAGCCTGTTCTTGTAATTTTGATTCCCTATGCCCGGCGCCTAACTCAATCCATCTTGCCTTTTGTGAGAACTGTTTTCCAGAAAAGCGATATTGCTCCGTAGCAAAAATGAATGTATCGCCGGCTGCATAGACCAGACGAAAGGCATACTCGTTTTCACCTAAATCCGTTTGCACCGTTAGGCCCACCTCAATCTCGCGGGTTTTTTCAGGGCCATCATACAAAAGTTGGCTACTGCCCCCCGATTCACCAACATGGACTTGCAGGCCTCCTTGACTGGTTAGAGACCACGAAAGCAATCGGAAAAAAGAGATAAAATTTGACTTTCCAGCGCCATTAGGCCCAACTAAAACAGTGAGAGATCCCGGTGCAAAATCTACCAGGCTCTCAATTGTTTTAAAGCCTTTAATTGTTATTTTTGTCAATTGCTGTTTCATCGTTATCACCTTTTGTACTCATGCCACCCATAGTTTCCATCAACTGCGTCATAAAGCGCAAGTTATGCATGGTGGCCAGGCGGGGATAGAGGCTGTCGTTTAGTTTGTGGAGATGATGCAGGTAACCCAGCGAATAGCGGGCACAGGTGGGGCAGTCGCAAAATTCGGAAATCGGACGGCCGTCCTTCACATGCTTCTTATCGCCCAAATAGACATAGCGGAAAAAGTCACCGCGCCCGTCCAGCTTTGTGGTCGTGGGGTCGGCGGTAAAGGCATAGACACGGCCGTGCCGGGCATCGCGCGTGGGCATGGTGCTGTCGAACAGTTCGTAGCCCAACCGGGCACAGGCGGCCACATTAGCCGGATGCCCAATGCCCAGGCCATGCAAGGCAAAGTGGCGGGGAATCAATTCGCGCACAAACGCCACCATCTCTGCCAGCAAATTACCCTGACTGTCCAACGGCCAGCCGCCATAACCGTAACAATCAAAACCAATCTCCAGTAATTGTTCGGCGCACTGGCGGCGTAGTTCTTTGCTGGCTCCACCCTGCACCACGGCCATCAGGTACGGCCGTACCCCATCCTTTTCCTTTACCAGCTTGTCAAACTCCGCCTTGCAGCGCCGCGCCCAGGCCACCGTGCGCCGCACCGACTTCTCCTGCTCGGCCAGCGGGTCATCCACATGCGTACAATCGTCAAAACAGATGACCATATCCGCGCCGTAGCTCAGTTGCAACTGCACACTTTTCTCCGGCGTCAGGTTGAATTTTCGGTCGCTGCCTTCGGGCTTAAAGGTGGCGCCCCGATCGTTGATGCTGCCGCTTTTGGCGTTCTGCCGCAGTAGGGAGTAGACTTGGAAGCCACCGGAGTCGGTGAAGATGGGGCCAGACCAGCCCGTCATTTTATGCAAGCCACCAAGCGCCTGAATGGTAGACGACCCCGGTTTTTGCATCAAGTGAAAGACGTTCGTTTGCACGGCCGTCACCCCACACGCCGCTAAATCACCGGCATCCACCGCCCGCACCACCCCTTGTGTGCCATCGGGTAAGAAGGCGGGGAGGGGGAGACGGCCGTGAGGCAAGTTTAGTTCGGTAATCGGTAATCGGTAATCGGTAATCGGTGATGCGTGATCGGCCATAAGTGTCTGTGTACGGTTCTCTTCTTTACGCTCTTCGCGCTCTTAGCGGATCAAAAATATGCCACCACCTGAATTTTTCACCAAAATGGAGCGGTTGCTGGGCAATGAGTATGCTGACTTTGCTGCTACTTTTACCCAACCACCACACGTGGGGCTGCGCGTGAATACGCTGAAAATTGCGCCGGGTGATTTTAACACCATGTCGCCGTTTGCGCTGAAACCGGTGGGGGATTATGCACCTGCCGGCTTTTTGCTGGACGACGCCAGCAAACCAGGGGGCCATCCATACCACGCTGCCGGGCTGTATTATCTGCAAGAGCCATCGGCGATGGCGGTGGCACAACTGGTAGACCCGCAGCCGGGGGAATGGGTGCTGGACATGGCCGCCGCGCCTGGCGGCAAAAGCACCCATCTGGCGGCGCTGATGCAGGATAGCGGCCTGCTGGTCGCCAACGATGTGGACGGCAAGCGGGCCACCATTCTGGCGGAAAACATGGAGCGCTGGGGTACGCGACACGCCCTGATCACCAACGCCCACCCGGAACAGTTGGCACAGCAGTTTGGCCCGGTGTTTGACCGGGTGCTGGTGGATGCGCCTTGTTCTGGGGAAGGCATGTTCCGGCGGATTGGATCCGCGAAGGACGCGAAAAGCGCGAACGTTGAGTGGAGTCAGGAGCAGGTGTGGGCGTGTGCGCGGCGGCAAACGGCCGTACTCGTCACCGCCGCGCAACTGGTCAAACCCGGCGGGCGGCTGGTTTACGCCACCTGCACCTTTGCCCCGGAGGAGAATGAAGGCAGTATCGCCCGTTTCCTGCTAACGCATCCCAATTTTGAACTGGTGGAACCGCTGCGATTTGAGGGGTTTGAGCGGGGACGGCCGTCATGGGTCGCGGATGATTTGTCACATGAGGGGTTGGAAAAGTGCGCACGCCTCTGGCCGCACCACTTTCCCGGCGAAGGGCACTTCATTGCCGTGATGCAGCATGTGGACACAAAAAAACCCGAAGGGTTTCGGAAACCCTTCGGGTTTAAATTGCCAAAATCAACGGAATTAAAAGTATGGCGGGAATTTGCGCGGGCGACGTTACGCGGTGATTGGCCGGAAGAGCGGATGCTGCTGAAAAACGGCCGTCTTTACCTGCTGCCTCCCGACGCCATCGAAACGGACCGTCTGAAACTGGTGCGTTACGGCCTGTTATTGGGCGAAGTTCGCCCCGGCTACTTCAAACCAGCCCACGCGCTGGCATTGGCATTGAAACCGGATGAGGTGGTCACGGCCGTGAACTTCCCCGCCGACGCCCCCGAACTCGCCGCCTACCTGTCCGGCCATCCCTTACCAATAACCGACGACCAATTACCGATTACCGATAACTGGCTACCGATTACCATCTCCGGCTTCCCCCTCGGTTGGGCTAAGGCCAGTGGTGGGCAGTTGAAGAATCATTACCCACGCGGCCTGCGAATGGTTAACCCGGAGGGGAGGCTTTAGCCGACACGGATTCGGCTAACGCCTCCCCTCCGGGGGGCGTTCCGTGTAAGACGGCCGTCAGCCCCAGCAGCAGCCAGAAAATGAAACCCGGTTTGGCCCCTAGCGCCACCGCATCTACCAGGCCATAGGCAAAATAGGCCGCCAGCGCACAGAGAATGCCCAGCGCCAGTGACCGCCGCCAGACCGTTGCCCCCTGCCGCCAGGCCAGCCAGGCCAATGCCGCTGCCCCCAGCCACAACGCGGCGTAAAAAATAAGCCCCGGTAGACCCAAATCCAGCCCGGCCTGCAACAAATGATTATGGGCATGGGCAAAGTCACTGTCACCTGATAAAAAGTAGGTGGGGTAGTAATCAAAGACCAACACACGGAAGCGGTTGATGCCCATGCCGGCGAGCGGGAATTCGTGCAGGCCGGTGATGGCCCGTTCCCAAATTTCCAGGCGGCCCTGCATCGTTTCAATACTGCGTTCGCCGCTTTGCTCCACCAGCACGGCCGTGATCTCCGGGGCGTAGGCTGTCCACACGGCCGTAGCCGCTCCCATCCCCACCAGCACCAACCCCACCGCCAGCCACCAGCGCAGCCGCGCCACTGCCAGCAATACCATTACCCCCAACCCGGCAGCCAACCCCAACAGCCCGGCCCGCGACTGCGTCAAGACCAAGACGGCCAGTATCATCAGCGTGGCCGCCCAAACAAACAAGGCCGCCACCAGAGACAGGCCCCCAAGTTCCCGCCACAGGGCGCGCGGATACCGCAAAATCGCTAATGACAAGACGACCGCCAGCGGCAAGACCCACAACAACACCCCGGCTACTTCGTTGGGGCTAATGCCGGCCTCGCCGGGCGTCACTTCCAACAACCGCGCCGGGGTATAGGCCAGCATAGCGTCTAGTTGGGCAAACTTGGATGTCCAACGCACGGCAAACAGGGCAATACCCACCACAATCAGGCCGCCGGTTAGCAGCGCCGCCACCAGCCACCACAAGCGGCGCGGTGGGGCCTGGGTATAAGCGGCGGCGGCGTAGAACACGGCCGTACCATACACCAACCCCGTCACTTTTGGCAGGCTGTACAGCCGGTCGTCAGACACGGCAAACCCAACGGCCGTCATCAGCAGCAGCCCCCACACTGGCCAATCGAGGGGGGTACGGGTGAAGGGACGGCCGTAGCCCACCCACCGCACCAGCCACAGCAGTGGAATCAGCAGCAGCAGCCACAATCGCTCTGGCGTGGGAAACACGGCAAAGGGCAAGATGAGTAGCAGGATCAGCCACTCGATGGTCAAGAGTTGGCGGCAGAGGCGGGGGAGCATGGGGGGAACGTAATCCGTAATCCGTGACTCGTAATCCGACGAATTACGGGTCACGGATTACGATTTACGGATTACGGGTTTCAGAGCAGTAACGGCGCCTTTCAGCAGGCGGGCCAGATAATAGATGGGCAACAAGGCTTTGTGGCGAATGTGGTAACGCTGCATCATGTAGGTAGGATGGGGGAAGAAGGTGGGCAGGATGACGGCCGTTTTCTGCCGCCAGCCGGGTGTGTTTTGGGCATTCAGCAGCACTTTGCCCGCCGTTGACCGGTGCGGATTGGCGATATACCGCGCCAACTGGCACTGTGCCGGGTCGCTTTCCTGCGCCAATAATGTCAGCGCCGGTTCGGGTAGCGGCGTCGCCAGTTCACGGGCCACCAGACGCAGGGCGGCCTGCACTGCGGGTAAAACACCTGCGGCATCGGCGTCGGCAGCCACCTGCTGCCAATCTACGGGTGATAGGTGGTAAGCTGGCCGGCCACGCACCAGTTGGTCAATGTCCAGCAGCCAGCGCCAGCGAATTTCGGCGCGGTGTTCCAGGAATTGATGTACGGCCGTATGTACCAATGCCGCCCCCGGTGACAATACGCGCAACAATTGGCCGCGCCAGGGGATGCAAACAGCTTCTGCCCACCAGCGCGCCAGCGGCAGCCGCCCGCGCACGCCTTCCCGCTGCGATAAGTCCCAGTGCAGTTCTACGCTCAGCGGCGAGGTCTTGAGATCACCAGGGTAAAAATCTAGCTGGGTGATATGTTCGGGAATGGCGGTCACGTCCGGCCATAAGCCCTTGTCATGGAACCCCTGCCCGGCCATCATCCGCCAGGCGGCGGGCAAATCGGCCGGTTGCAGCCAGAGGTCCAGGTCGTTCATGGGGCGCACGGCCGGGTCAGGGTAAAGGGTGAGGCAAAAGGCGATGCCTTTGAGCAGCACTGTTTCCACGCCAACGGCCGCAAAAGCGGTCTGCAAACGAGCCAGTAATTCCAGCTTCACGGCCGTAGCCGCCGCACTCTGCCAATAAACGGGAGCCAGAGCGGTTTGCAGCGGCACGGCCAGGTTGGCCTCTTTCAGCCGCATATAAGCCAACGCGCCGATTTCTTGTTGAGTAAGCCAATCGGCCAACGCCTCCGGTGGGCTGTCTTGCAAGATGGCACACTGTACCTCTGCCCATTCACCAGAGGCCAGGGCAGGACAGAGAGTGGGGTATACGGCCGTGTCTATCATTTATTTGATCCACAGATTTCACAGATTACGCAGATTTTTCATCTGTGGAATCTGTGGATTATTCTTGGGTCAGTGAGTGATACACCTGCTCAAGTTCAGCGACTTTGTCGGGTAAGGAGAAGTGGGTGAGGAGGTACTGTTGACCGACACGGCCGTACTGTTGGCGCAAGGATGGGTTTTGTAGCAGTACGGCCAGGGCATCGGCCAGAGCGGGAGCGTTGTCTGGTGGAACGAGCTGCCCGGTGAGGCCATCTTGTACCAGTTCGGGCACGCCGCCGACGGCCGTCGCCACCACCGGCAATCCCGCCGCCATCGCTTCCATGATGGCGGCGGGCAGCCCCTCAGAGCGGGAGGACAGCACCTTGATGTCGCTGTCAGCCAGGATGGCAGACACATCGGCGCGGCGACCCATAAAGGTGATGTGGTCAGCCAGGTTCAGGTCGCGGGTGAGTTGTTCCAGGGCGGCGCGGCGTTGGCCGTCGCCTACCAGCAGCAGGTGGAAGGGGCGCCCCTGCTGCTGAAGCTGATGAGCGGCGCGAATGAGGGTTTGCTGGTCTTTGACTTTGCGCAAATTGCCCACAGAAACGATGAGGGGGGTGTCGGGAGGGATGGATAGGGACGGCCGTATCTGCCCCCGTGCCACCTGCATAAACGGAACGGCGTCTAATCCGCTATGAATGGTGCGGATTTTGGCCGGGGGCACGTGTGCCTGTTCCGCCAGCCAGCGGGCGCCGGCGTGGCTGTTGGCGATGTAGAGGTCTGCCCAGCGGCTAGCGGCGCGTTCTACATATTGGGGCCACCAACTGCCACTGCCCACGCTGCGCTGCCCACAAATGACGGCGGCCTGGGTATATCGCCGGGCAGCGACGCGCCCCAACAGGTTGGCGCGGGTACCAAAGATGTGGATGATGTGGGGGGGATGGGGGGTGAACAGGTGATGAAGATCGCGCCAGATGTGGGGTAACGGCCGTTGGTGATAACACAGATGCACCGGTTCACAGCCCGCCGCCCGGTAGAGGTCGCTCACCGGGCCTGGCTCGTCCAGAAAACAGACCTGCACCCGTATTCCCCGCTGATGCAGGCAGCACCAGGTACGGAAATTCATCATTTCCGTGCCGCCAATTTGGGCGCCGGTTTGCAGCCAGAGGATGTGGTGGTCGGTAATCGGTAATCCGTAATCCGTAATCGGTAATTCGTAATCGGTGATTTGTTTGGCGTCTGGCATATGGCGTGAACCACCTTCTTTTACGGGCAACGGCTCACGGGTTACTGATTACGGGATAACAGGGGCGGGGCGGGCTTGTTCGGGGCGGGAGGGGGAGATCGGGGTGAGGGGGGGCACGGCCGTTTCTGCGGTGAGTGGGGTATATTCGGGAATAAGGGACTTCAGGCCGCGTATGATGGCCGTGTCATCATTTTGGTGCGCGGCCGTTTCCAGAACGTGGATCATATCGTCCAGATCAGGGGGCACAAAACGGCTGGCGTTCTCGGCCACAAATATCTTCTCGTGCCGGGTGCGGGTATAGTTTTCGCCGACCACAAAAAGCTCCTCATACAGTTTTTCCCCTGGCCGGGTACCTGTGACCACAATATCAATATCTTGCCCCAGTTTGAGGCCAGACAATTCCACCAGATCACGCGCCAGGTCTATGATTTTGACCGGGTCGCCCATGTCCAGCATGAACAGTTCGCCACCTGTGCCCAGAACGGCCGCCTGCAACACCAACTGCACCGCTTCGGGAATGGTCATAAAAAAGCGGGTCATTTCCGGGTGGGTGATGGTAATGGGGCCGCCGCTGGCAATCTGGTTCTTGAAAGTAAGGACAACACTGCCGCGACTGCCGAGCACATTGCCAAAACGGACGGCAACATACGGCCGTCCACTCCGTTCCGCCGCCTGGTGGACGAGCAGTTCCGCCGCTCGTTTGCTGGCGCCCATGATACTGGTGGGGTTGACCGCCTTGTCGGTGGAAATCATGACGAAGCGTCTGACGTCTGTTTCCAAAGCGACCTGCAATAGATTGCGTGTGCCGATGACGTTATTGGTAATGGCCTCGGCCGGATTTTGTTCCATCAGGGGCACATGTTTGTGGGCGGCGGCATGGAAGACAATTTGGGGCCGGTATTGCTGAAAAACGGCCTTCAACCGTTCAGGAGAACGGGTGTCGGCAATAATGGGCACGATGGATACGGTACGGCCGTACCGCTGTTGAAGTTCATTGTGCATATCGAAGACAGAGTTCTCACCGTGCCCCATGAAAATGAGTTGAGATGGCTCGGTGCGGCAAATCTGGCGGCATAGTTCACTGCCAATGGAGCCGCCTCCCCCTGTGACCAGGACTCGTTTGCCACGCAGGAAGGTGGTCACGGCCGTAATATCCGTCTGTACCGGTTCTCGCCGCAGCAGATCTTCAATATCCACATCACGCAGTTGGTTGACGCGCACGGCCCCATCCAGCAGTTCATAAATGCCGGGCATGGTTTTCGTCTGGACGCGCGCTTCTTCGCAAATTTCCACAAACTGGCGAATGGTTTTGCCGGGGGCGGTGGGCATGGCAATAATCACCTGGCGAATATCCAACCGGGAGACGAGTTCGGGAAGGGCCTCGCGCTGCCCCATGACTTTGACGCCCTGAATGCGAATACCCTGCTTGGCCGGGTCATCATCCACAAAACCAACGGGGATCATGCCCAGGTGTGGGTTGCGCTGCATTTCGCGGGCAATCATGGCGCCAGCGTCACCGGCGCCGGCGATGAGAACGTTTTTGCCGGGGGGAAACCGGTGCAGGCGATATTGGTAACGAACATAAGAACGCACGGCGAAGCGGGGCACGGCCGTAGCTCCCAGCGCCAGCATAAAAAAGATGGCCGGAATGGAACGGGGCAATGTCCAGTCCGGCGGCAGCAGGTAAAGGGCCACAAAACAGAAAAGAGAGGCGGCTGCGGTGGCAATACCGACGGATACCGTCAGCAGCACCAGTTCATCCACAGAAGCGTAGCGCCAGTAGCGGGCATAAACACCCAGGTGGTAAAAGGAAAAGGTGGTGGCAAACACAGCCGCACAACCAAACAAAATAAAAGCGGGCCAGAACGCACCCAGATGTACTCTCTCCAGACGCAGCACAAAACTGGCATATACTGCCAGCCACAACAGCGCCACGTCCAAAAGGAAAAAGTGGCGGTTACGGATTCGGTTAATCAACAGTCACCTCCAAACTTCATGGTGAATATTCGCGTTACAGCGCCGCACAATCTCCACTACCCGTGCCCGGTCAGTGGGATGGAGATTGGAGCCGGAGGGCAGGCAAAGGCCGTTGGCAAAAAAGCTCTCGGCCACCGCGCCGCCGACCGAATCATATCCGGCAAAAATGGGCTGCATGTGCATCGGCTTCCAGACGGGGCGGGCTTCGATGTTTTCCGCTTCCAGCGCCAGCCGTACTGTTTCCCGGTCGGCGCCATACTGTGCCGGGTCTATGGTGATGACGGTGAGCCAGCGTGAGTGTCGCCCCCAGGGGGCTTCCGGCATAAAGGTGATGCCCGGCAAATCGCTGAGTTCCTCACGGTAAAAGGCAAAATTGGCCCGCCGCGCCTGTACCCTATCCTCTAAAACTTGCAACTGCCCGCGCCCAATCCCGGCCAGGATGTTGCTCATCCGGTAGTTGTAGCCGATTTCGGTGTGCTGGTAATGAGGGGCGGCGTCCCGCGCCTGGGTCGCCAGCTTACGCGCGTGGCTGATGAGCGCCTCATCGTCAGAAACCAACATACCACCGCCGGAGGTGGTGATGATTTTGTTGCCGTTGAAGGAGAAGATACCGGCACGGCCGTATGTGCCCGGCGTTTTGCCTTTGTAGGTAGCGCCGAGGGCTTCGGCCGCATCCTCAATCAGGGGCACATCATACTCCTGGCAGGCCGCCAGGATGGGGTCAATGTCCGCGCTCTGACCGTAGAGGTGGACGAGGATGACGGCTTTGGGCAGTGTGCCCTGCTGTGCCCGTAGGTGCAGGGTCTCGGCCAGCAGCGCCGGGTTCATATTCCAGGAGTCGGTTTCGCTGTCAATGAAGGTGGGACGGCCGTGCTGGTAAAGGATGGGGTTGACGCTGGCGCTGAAGGTGAGGGTGGAGACCAGCACTTCGTCGCCGGGGCCAATGCCCAGATGCAGCAGCGCCAGGTGCAGCGCGGCCGTGCCGGAACTGAGGGCGACGGCGTGTGATGCGCCGACAATTTCACAAAATTCCTGCTCAAAGGCGTCCACGTTGGGGCCGAGGGGAGCCACCCAGTTGGTGGCAAATGCCTCTTGAATATAGGCTTGCTCGTGCCCGGACATATGGGGTGGGGATAGGTAGACGCGCTTAGTTGTCATGTGTGTCAGGTCGTATCTTCTTGAATGACCACTTGAATACGGTATCGTTTGCCGTCCACTTCATAATAGGCTGCTTCGGCCCATTCGTTAGTGGTGAGGGCACGTAAGCGGCGAATAAGGTTATCGGCTGTTACCCGTTCGTCTAGTTGAATACATTGAATGTCTGGCAAAAAAAGCTCCTGACGTTTATGGGTGGTTCCTGCGCGAGGGTCTTGGGGAAACCGCGTGTAATGCTGATTAGCGATATGCGGCCACGCTTCTTGAAAAACTTCCAGTTCCAACTGCTTGAGTTTCTGGTACAGCGTGTGGGCCGTATCCCCCGGTGAAACGGGTAGTTGTTTTTGATGGATGATGTCACCTGTATCTACACCAACAGCCATAAAATGTAATGTGGCCCCAACGGGTGTTTGTTCTAGCAAAGCCCAGCTGGGGGTATGCCAACCGCGATTATAGGGTAAGTACGCCGGGTGCAGATTGAGAACTCCATAACGAGGCAGAGATAAGATTTCTTGAGGAAAAATATAAGGGAAATGGATGCCAACAATGAAATCGAGATTTAAGCGCGATAACAGTTCAATCCCTTCTTGCTCCCGAAACATTTTTCCTGTCAATACTTTGTTTGATGGCAAAAACGAACACATCTGCTTCAAATCCTGAGCATGAGACGCTTTTGGTGGGTCTGAAACTAGCAAAGCCAAAGGCTGGACATCTTTACTCAAGAGATATTCTAATACCCATAAAGCGATGTCTCGGTCGCCAGCAAAAGCAATTCGGGGAAATGTATCTGCCATAATTTATGTCACAAACGGCTTGCAAAGATTAATCAACAATTTCACGTACCAGCATAAAAGCTTCGGCTGCCTCCAGGCTAACGGTAGCGCCTCGGAACCGGGCTAAAGCCTCAATTGCTGGCAAGGAACGCGGGTGTGGTGGTGATTGCAACTGACTCTGGTAACAAGTCATTGCGGCCAGTTTTTGCGGCAAGTAGGCAGATATATCTACAAATATAGTAGGTATGAAAACTTCACTCGCCACCGGTGGAGACCATTCTGTTTCTGATAACGTTTCATAACAGAGCAGCTTGCGTACAGGGCAACCAAATATAGGCCGGGCAGCTACTAGAGTGGCCATGTATACAGCCCGGTGATCGGCGTGAATGTCTCCCCCATGTGGCAAATATACTTGTGCGGGTTGAATTGTTCTAATGATCCTCCCTATGGCGTCTGCCAATTCATGTCCAGGCACACTGTCTAGCTTAGGGGCTGGAAAATCTAGAAAATGGATGTCGCTGGTGCCCAACAAGGCGTTGGCTTGCCTTAATTCGCGGCGCGTTTGCTCGACCAAGGGGGGAGGAAATAATTCGGCAATTGCGCGGGTAACAACCAAAAGTGAGACATGATCTCCCATGGCAACGTGCCGGGCCATCACCCCACCACAGCCCAACACCTCATCATCAGGATGGGTGGCAATTACAAGAATTCGGGTCATATGGACAAGAAGCGGGCCGTTTCTGGGCCACAATTAAAGAGAACATCTATCACGGACAGGTTGGGAACAAAGTCGGTTTGGGGAAAACATTGCGGGTACACAGGCGGCTCAAACTGCTGCCAATGTACCTGAATCCCCGCTGCGGTAAATAGCTCCAGTTCCATGTACTGCCGCCCGCCTGGCCCGGAGAGGTAACCATCCGCGCCCACAGCCTGGCAGATGTTGACCAGCCGGGCTGTTTGTTCGCCGGCCACATCCAGGGCCGATGCACACAATAGCGTTTTCCTGACTTCCAAAATAGAGAGGACCCACTGAGTTAGCGCCATGTTTAACTGACTCAAGTTGTCATATTCGGCGTCTAATAAATCATTCAAGGTGGGTGCATACTGATCGTAGTAGGGGGCGCGGGCATAATTGGCGCGGAGGGTGTGGGCATGTTTGCGCGGCCAGGGGGTACGGCCGTCTAACTGCACTTCACAAATTCGCTGCCCAAAACGATGATGGATGGGCACTGTCAGCCACTGCCATCCCTGAGCCGTCTTAATTTTATTGCGGTTTTGTACGCCATTTTTTTGAAATTGGGTATCGTCCAGCGCCACAAAAATGTCACTGTGGGCAATTTTGTGGAAGAAACCCAGGTAGGGCAGGTATTGGGGTTGGTGGATGGAAAGAGTGGTCATACGGCCGTGTGCCACTCCTCACGCAATAAACCCATCAGCAACACATCCTCGGCCACACCATGAATATAGGCGGCCCGCCGCAGTCGTCCTTCATGCTGAAAGCCGACCTTTTCATACAGATGGACGGCGCGTTGGTTGGAGGCATAGACACGCAGCCAAATGCGTTCCAGGTTCAAATCGGCGAAGCTATATTGCAGCAATAACCGGGTGGCCTCTGTGCCCAGACCCTGCCCCCAGGCCTGTCGGTCGCCAATACGAATACGTAGTTCCGCCAGACGGCTGACCCAATCAATGCCCACCAGGCAACATGTGCCTGCCAATGCTCCCGATTCCGTCGCTTCAATACCAAACCAGACAGCATCATGAGCTTTGCTGACGCTTTGAAACCAGTTTTCCTGGCGCAGATCGTCAACCGGCCAATACACGTTAGAGGTGCGCATCACTTCCGGATCATTGACAAAACGGCGCAGTATGGGCAAATCGGCCTGAGTCAGCGGGCGCAGTAGGACTTTCTTACCGTAAATGCCCGGATGGGTTTCAGGTGTCATTGGCATTGGTAGATTTGGGGGCGATGGCAACGGCCGTATCTGGGTTGGCATCTTTTTGGGATAACAAGACAAATAAGGAGCCAACCAGGATTTTCATGTCCAGCCAAAGTGACCATTGCTGCACGTACTCCACGTTGATGTTTTGGCGGGTGGCCCAATCGTTGGCAAATGCACCACGAGTGAACGTCCAGGCAGTGCAGCCGGGGGGCATGGCAAAACGGAGCATTTGCTCTGAGGTGTATTGGCCAAGATTTTGCCAGATGTCGGGACGTGGCCCTACCAGACTCATCTGACCAGAGAGGACTTGCAAAAGTTGGGGCAACTCGTCCAATCGCCAGGCGCGCAGCCGGCCACCGATGGGCGTCAGGCGGGCATCACGCGTTGTCACTTCACCGCCGACGCCGGCCGACCCATCGGCCAGCAACACTTCCATACTGCGAAACTTGACCATCTGAAAGGCACGGCCGTCTAAGCCAATACGCGCCTGTTTGAACAGAATAGGGCCGGGGCTGGTCAGCCGTACCAGCAGCGCCACGACCAGCATCACCGGCCACAACAGGAACAGCAGCCCTAGTGCCACAGCCAGGTCTAACAGTCGCTTCAGCCAGCGCTGCCCACGTTTTTGCCGCCAAGGGATGGTGGCGGTACGGCCGTGTAAACTTTGGGCAATGCGCGACTCTGGTGCAGTCATCATTCGCTCTTAAGCCGAGGGTGATGCGGGAACTGCCAGCCTTTTTTCTGTTAACAGGCGGGCATATTCGGCCAGAACGGTGGCAAATACCTTTTGCTCGTCAAAACGTTCCAGTGCGATGCGCCGCCCTTCCCCACCCATACGTCGGGCTTCCTCTTCATTTTGCAACAGATAAAGAATGCCATCAGCCAACGCCGGAACATCACCCACGTGAACCAGGAGGCCGTTTTGGTTGTGGCTCACAACTGTGCGGCAACCCCTTACATCCGTCGCTACACAGGGTACGCCCATTGCCGATGCTTCCATCAACGAACGTGGAAACGCTTCTCGATGGGAAGGTAACACGCATATATCCATTAACCCAAACATCTCAGGCATGTCCTGCCGCATCCCGGTAAAAATACAGGCATCTTCCAAGCCATATTCACGGGCAATGGTCGGCGTAATAACGTCCACCTTAGCATCATCTACCGGTCCAACCAACAAAAAACGAACTTCTGGCACTCGTTGCCGGATGATTTGGGCAGCGGCTAACAGCTCCAAAATTCCCTTATCGGCCACTAAGCGTCCTACAAATCCCACCACTGGCGCGTTTGCCGGTATACCGATTTCCTGGCGTCTGGCATGAAGAATAGTATGATCCAACTGTTGCCGGTCAAACCGGGTCACATCAATACCATTGCCCAGAAACTTCATTTTAGAAGGCCGATATACCCTCTCCTTCTCGTTGGTGGTCATATCCTCCGGATTTTGTGATAACACTACATCAGCAAACCAACCACCTATCTGGGCCATTGTCATGAAAAAACGCCGCCAATGATCAGGCATAAGGTCATGAAAGTAAAACCCGTGTAAGGTTGTCAGCACCACGGGGATCCCAGCCAGCCGGGCAGCCATCGTAGCATATAGGTCTGGTTTAGCCGTATGTGTATGAACAATGGTAAACCGCTCCCGACGAAACAAGCGTACTAAGTGCCAGAATGCACGAAGATCAGCCAGCGGCGTCAGGCTGGAAGATCGGGTAAATGGAACAGCCAGGTGGGGAATGCCAGCACTTTCCAACACGGTTACTTCAACACCAGGAGCAGAAATACCCCAAACCTGGTATCCTGCCGCCTGCATTGTTTTCAATTGATTCAACAACAGATAACGTAGCGAAATATCTACAGTGCAAACATGGGCCACTTTAACGGCGGTTGCGGGTAGCGATAAGCGGGTCATAAAGGGGAATGCTGTCCTGGATGTTTTTAGGGGGAACGGTCTGTTTTTGCCGTTCGTGCCTCACGATAGCCTCAAATATCAAAAAGACAACGAGTAGGAACCAGTTTGGTCGATCAGTAAACATGCGATTGTAATAGTGGCTGACCGTCACACTAAAGAACGCCACCATCATTATCATTGCCGGTAACTGGTACGGTGTGGGGCGGGCTAACAAAAATAGCCTCACCGAACCTAATAAAAGGATTGATAGATAAATCAGGTAGGGAATAAATCCCAATAATCCCAATTCAGCCAAAAGACGCCAGGGGGTGCTGTGCAGTTCGTTACCAGTGCCAGAATAGATTGACCGATAAAATCCCTGCCAGCCTATACCCCGTACCGGATGATCCATAAACGACTGTATGGCGCCACGACGCTGGATAGAGTCAAAGCTATTAACATTCTCCGGATCATCAAGGGAAGCGGTTGCCTGTGACAAGCGAGCATCGAGACCTGTTAACTCGCGGCGGAATAGATTGACAGAGTATGAAGACTCTCCACCATAAAAAAACAACAAAGCTAAAATCCCACTCACGAATAAGGCAGGTATTGTAATTTTAAGCCGGTCGCTTCCGCGCAAAATGAGCAAGCTGGCAACTAAGCCAACCAGCCCTACAATAAAGGCTGTATAGACGGATTGACGTAAGGAAATGGCAATAGTATATGCTACCATAGCCAACAAGGGGAAAATCAACCAGCGCTCTCGGCGGGATAAACCGGGCCAAAATGTGTAGATTAATAAAATCCAGAAAGCGCCAAACATGTAGATGCCCATATGGGAACGGCCACGAAACGGCCCGACAGCGTTCAGATTGCCACCGCTGGTGATCTGGTCTATCAGCACCCAAATGCCCACAAAAAGAACGCCCACAGCAAACCAACGAAATAGAGGCAATAATAAATCTGGCTCTCTCAGCAATACGTTATACATGACCAGCAAGAAGAAAAATTGAAAAAGGAAAACAACCACCTGTACCAGGCTCAGTTGTAGATTATCTGGCTCTACCAGCCATAACAGGGAGGTAAACGCCAGGATAAACCACCAACCAACGATAATGATGAGGGGATGAAAATAAAGTTTGATGTTGTCCCGATAGTAATGAACGAGAACCATCACGATAAAGAGAAAACCAAAGAGTTCAAATGGGCCAACGTTGTTGCGAATGCCAGGGATGAATTTGACATCGCTCAAGAAGGCCGAAATCGCCAAAACTCCTAATAGCAATCGGGCTGCTTTCGGCAGTTGGGCGGCGGCCTGTTCTGAGGGCATCAACGGCGTTGTTTTGGACATTATTTTGCCTGGGCCAGGGTGGCGGGCAACAGCCGTGCCGCCGCCCTTTCCACCAGTTGCCCCACCAGATCTACAATCTGTTGGGTAGCATTACCAACCGCAGCCAGATTGGCCTGAACATATTGCCGCGCCGTTATCACCTGGTCAGGGGAGGGCGTCAGCAAGGATTGTATTTGGGGGAGCATGGGTTGTGCCCACATCAAACCCTGGGCGGCGCCGCTGCTGACGTAATCAAACACAAAACCCGTACCCGGTATCTCTAACACGCCTAGCGGGAGGTTAAACAGCATCGCTTCCAGGCCAACTGTAGAGGCCAGGACAATAGCGGCCGTGGCTAACTTAAAGAGCGGGTACAATGGTTCATTCTGCAATACCACCATTTGGGCGACAAAGGGGAATGAGGCAGTAACCGCCTTAAATTCAGCCAACGATTCACGGCCGTGCAGCTTGATCCACAACCGAAAATCCGGGTCGGCAAAGAGCGGGGCGATCTCGATAATAAAACGGCGAACCAGTTCCATTTTCTCGGCCGTTGTACAAAAACCCTGGTCATCAATGGGGTTGGAGAGGAGGAGCAAGTTTGTCTGGCCGACCGGCAACCGGGTTCTTAATTCGGTAGCCGCCGCCTGCCAATCTGTCTGGCGGATAAAGTCAAAACGGGGATTGCCCGTTATATGAATACGTTCCGGGGGAGCGCCAACCTGCCGGAAGTAGGCGGCGCTGTTTTCGCCCCAGGCGGCAATTGCCGCCGCACCGCCCCCACCGTACACCTCTGGTTGAATCGCCTGATTGGGCAAAGGAAAACGTATGCCCTCTTGCAGCAATAGAAAGGGAATGTGCCGCGCCTGTAGCTCGGCTACGATGTGGTTATAGGGGAAGGCGGCATCATTGGGCAGGATGAGCAAGTCTGGAGGTTGGTTAAAAGATTGACGCAACGGCCGTTGCAATAATAACTGCCAGCTCACCTGCCGCGCCAATTGCCGGAATCGCCGCCTGGAAACCTCTCCGGTCTGCGCCCCACCGGCAGAAGGTGAACGGAAACGAAAGGGCACAATTTGCCGAAACGTAACACCCGGCATCTGGAATTTTTCTACCGGCGGAACCAGACCGCGAAACTCACACAATGATAAAACACGTACCTGATATTCCGATTGTGTCGCTAATGTCTGCACGAGCGGGGCCAACATGGCCACATGATGGCTGTTATTGGAGAATAAAACATCAATTTGGGGCATCTGGTTTCAACTCAGGCAACTTGTTTTACCTGGCGGTCAATCTCCCGGCCAATGCGATCACAATTACGCACCACGTAATCAATCTCGTCCAGTGGGGTGAGCGGCCCACCTTCACCACGCAAGTAACGATCTACGGCGGAAATGATTCGTGTATGGGGCGTCTGGCCTCGCAACTGCCACCAAAGATAACCACAACGATTGGGCAGCCAGTGCAACCCATCCCTGGCTGTTTCCGTGGCCATGTAACCGCCCAACGGCCGTCGCCAGCGCCGGTCTTGATACCGGGACAAAGTGGCAAAATCGCCTAACAAATCCACCTGGATAATCCCTTCTGTGCCCTGCAAGGTAAACGCCCGTCGGTTTTGGCGGCAGTTGGCAGAAAAATGGATGGTTGCCAGACAGCTTTCGCCACGCAGGGTGATCACCACTTCATCAGCCGGCGCACCTTCGGTGGCATTGGTTGTGTGTAAAGCCTGCACATCGGCTACCTCAAGGGGGCCGGTAAAATAATGCGTCAGGTACAGCTCGTGGGGCAATGTTTCAAACCAACGCCCCCCCGGCAATTGATGTGACCAATGTGTATTGCCTACCAACATGCGGTCGGCTTCAGGGCTGGTCAAAAATTCGCGGCGAATGCGGATGATTTGCCCAATGCGCCCTTCATCCACCCATTTTTTGGCCTGCTCCACACAGCGGGCCACTTTCAGGTTGTGAATCACAGTAATGGTGACTTGCTTTTCCTGGGCCAGGGCAGCCATCTCGTCCCAATCAGCCACGGCCGTGACCAGCGGTTTTTCAATAACCAGGTGACGCCCGGCAGCCAAAACCTGTTGGGCGATGGCCGCGTGGCTTTGGGGCGGCGTACAGACATCCACCACATCACAGGCCATGATCAACTGTTCCAGACTGTCATATACCACCGGGATTTTGAATTCGTCGGCACGTTGCTGCGCCATGTCGCGGTTTAAATCAAACACACCGGCTACCACGCCCCCGGTTGTGCGCTGCCACCCCCGTAGATGGGCGGGCGAAATGACACCCGTACCCACCAGCCCTACCTTATAATTTGTCATTTTTCAGCTTGTTCCTTTGCATTAGATCGTCCCCTCAATGGCGGCAACATAACGGGCCAAAATAGTTTCAGCCCGGAAGCGCTCGGCTGATTGGCGACCACACGCGGCCATCGCCTCGCGTTTTTCTGGATGATCGAGCAAATACAGGATTTTCCCGGCAATGGCCTGGGCATCGCCCACCGGCACTAAAAAACCATCTTCCCCATCAGTCTGGATAATTTCTGATGGGCCACAGGGGCAGTTCGTGGAGATAACCGGCGCGCCACAAGCCATCGCCTGAATCAAGACATTGCCCAGTCCTTCGTGGATGGGCGTTTGCACAAACACGGCACATCGCGCCATGTACTTAAAAGGGTTTTTATCAAACCCTGGCAACTCCACATCGGTACCCAGACCCAAAGTTTGCACCAGGGTTTCAAGTTCTGGACGTTGTGACCCTTCGCCTAAAATAAGCAAACGGCACGGCCGTTGCTGCCGCACGTATTGAAACGCACGAATTAAAGTTGGGAAGTCTTTTTGTTTGACCAATCGCCCTGTGCCCAATATCACCGGTATTCCCTCTTGGAACCAGGGATGATCTAGCGGTTCCGTTGCTTGCAACAGTATTTCGTCGTCTACAACCGGGTTATAGACCACAAAAATCTGGTCAGCAGGCAGGCCAAGTTTCTCTACCAAATCCTCTTTAAGGCATTGAGAAATCGCGGTGATGAGGTCGGCACGGCCGTAAAATAATCTTTTCAGCCACACCATTAGTCGTCTTTTCAAGGTATATTCGCCATGAAAAACGATGTTACGTTCAGATAAAACTAACCGACTTTTCTGCCGCGACAGGTAATGTGCCAGGCAAACCAACACATTTGTACCACTAGAAGTGGACAAGATGATGTCAGGCCGATGTTGGTGCAACAATCGGGTAGCTTGTGGCCAGGCCAGACTTACATCTGGTACACCAAAGTCATAGATTGGCACATCGGTTGGAATGTCATCCAGAAATTCTCCTTCGCGACGCAAGAGCACCAAAGTGGGGTGAAACTGACGCCTATCCAACATTTTCAACAAAGTTAGAGTGACCCGGTCGGCGCCACCTTGTCCCATTGTCGGGCGTATAAAAAAGAGCTTATGAGTCATTTATCACTTATAGTGTGAGATTCTAGATTTTGTTACATCATTAGATAGAGGGGGTCTCCACTGATGAGCTTTTGGGCCTTAATTTATTAAGCGCATAAACAAGCGAACCAAACGGGCCAATACCATTCAAATAATAATGACTCATCCCAAGAAAGACGATATAAAATAACCATGATGCAGGTAACATAATCAATAAAAATATCACATCGGTTACAAACCAGTGCCGACTCAAGATTACAATGGGCCAAATTAACGCCAAGCCTATCGAACATATAAGTAATGTGTATAACCAATCAGCTACTCGAATCTGCGCTAGTTTTTTCACGCGATACAACACAAACGGCATACTAGATAAAGATGCAATGACGATAGATAATGCAGAGCCTTCAATACCCCATCGTTTAGTCATCGGAAAGAGAATTGCCAACAATACGATCAATTTCAAAACATGTAACACAAACTCGTGTTTAGAAAACCCAAGACCTCGTAAGAGAGGAAAGAATGATTGCGTCAGCGCCTCTATAGACACAGCGACAAACAAGAATTGGAAAGCTACGGTCATATAAGCCCAAGTCTCGCCTAATAGAAGCACAACAAGAATATTTCCAAAAAACAATAAGGCGAGTATAAGTGGAAACAAAGTTAAGCAACTAATATCAAAATTATATTTGACTGCTTGTTGAATTTTTTCTGCTCTTTTGTTCTGAATTGTGGCGAACATAGGAAACGCAATTAGGTCCACAACGCTTGTTAACTGTTGTTGCGGCAATTTTGCCAGAGTAATGGCGCGATTATAAAAACCAAGCTGAGTTGTACCTAAAACATTTCCAACAATAACACTGTCTAAATTTCTAGACAGCCACCGTAGCACATTTTTTAGCTGAAGCCATCCGCCAAACGAGTACATTTCGCGAAATTTTCTTTTGTCCCAAACAAATCGCGGCCGTCCCGGCATAATCAAGTACGACGCAATCAACTGCAAAAAATGCCATAACCAATAACCGAAAACTAATGCCCAAACAGATGGCGCAAATAGTGCGAAGATGATACTGCCTATAAAACGGCTTACCGTAGCGGGGATTGTCAACCAAAAGTGTCGTCGCATGTCTAAAGTACGAATTAAAATCAGATTTTGCGGGTTACGGGAACCATCCATAATGACAACAGTTAGCAACACCCATGCTGGCCAAATGGCGTTTGGGGCTTCGAAAAAACGATCAACCACAAAAGGCACACATATAAACAGGATAAAAGTTACAACTGTGGACACCAAAAAGTTGCTTGTCCAAGCCACATCAATAAAATCGTCAATATTCCCTTCGCGTTGTACTAATGATGGCCCAAGCCCCATACCAAAGGCTGAACGCCCCACTTCGACAAACATTACTGCAATTGCAAAAACGCCAAAGTCCTCCGGCGTCAGTAGTCGGGCTAAAACGACAAGCCCCACTGTCTGAGAAACAAGAATAATAGCGTAAGAAAAGTAAGACCAAACAATCCCTTCAGCAGCTTTTTGGCCTAGATTTTTAGGGCGATAATGGTTGCTTATTTCGTTGCCATCGCTCATACCTTTATCTGGCAATGTCTCCCATCACAACTTCCGCACGTCTTTTCAGAAAACTTGCATAGCGAACGAAGGTGGGGTTTTCTTCTGCTTGGTTCGCAGGAACTTGCAATAATCCAATAATTAGCGAACGCCAATCAACAGCGACAGAATTGTCGAGAACGGCCGTTAAAAAGTTAATAATAGCATCTTCATCTGGGGTGAACTCCTCAAAGCATTTGACAATCTCTGGCAAAGATTCATATGAATGGGTATGCCACACCCCCTTATCGAAAAAGTTGTAATACACATCACCAAACGTAATGACCGGCTTGCCCATGAGAATAGCTTCCAATCCTACAGTCCCTGTGATTGTCACAATGCCTTCTGATTGACGGATCATCTTATGAGAATCCACAAAGGGGGATATCAAACGTACATTAGGGATTTTTGACATGCGATCATAGTAACTTAATGGTCTACTCCCTAATAGCGCCGGATGCTCTTTTACGTATAAACAAACCCCTTGGGGCAGGCTCTGGGCAATATTTTGGACAACAGGATATTGATTTGTCCAATAAGGGGCATACAATAAAAGGGATAATTCCGGTTCAACGTGTAAAGGATAATAAATGTATCGTTCTCCCGGCTCAGGAAGCTGAAAATTTTTCGATCTCTTAATGCTAAACTGACGCGCTTGCATAACAACATTATCGTAACGACGTTTCCAAAAAGGTGTATAAAGAGGGTCGGAGCTTGTTGGTCTTCCCCAATTTGTACGAAGACGATTGAGGGCATTTTTGAAACCCGACGAAGATTCGTTTCTGCTAACAATCTCAGGCAAAGGGGGAGCGTCTTTTTGTTCTATATCTTTTATAATACGATACATATACGAAGGCTTGAGCCGTCCGGAGCGAAATAGCTGCAACATTTCTCGCCCTTGCTGCCTGGTGTGGCTCTCGGCAAATTCCTGCTTTTGTATTATTTGATATGCGCTTTCAATTGCAGTTAACTGGCTATACACCGTGTCGCTGATTGTCATGTAAGAAGCGACGCGCGTATGCATAGGAACGAGTACAGGAATGTTGCGGGCATGAGCAATATGATACAGGATTAATGCGGAAGACGGCCCCACATCAACACCTGCATAAATGATCAGATTTGGCTTAACTCTGTCGATAAAAGCCTCGGTCATTAGAAAGCGGGTCTGAATGTGACACAATAACTCTTGGCGCGAACGTGTTGTGCCATATTCAAACAGGTAGCCTTTGCGGGTCATGCTCAGCCAACGATCATGAGTAATATATTGCCACAGCGTTGGAGCACCATACATGGCGTCTAGACGTTTCAACTCAACTTCAGAGACGACAAAGTTTTGCTCCTCCGCTTCTCGATACATCATTGATTCAGAAATAAAATCCTTAAACAAGTCCCCGGCCATTTTCCGCAAATAGTGCCCCTCGCCCGAATCTCGATATACAACTGCGAAAAATCGAGCATTGCTCCATTCTCGTAGTAAATAGAGCGCCAACGCATGAGCTAAATGGGCATCACCCTTGCCTTTAACGTAAAACAAAATATTCATTTATACACTTCGCTCTTTTCTGGTCATAACCGTTGCAGATCATGGGTAATGATCACGGAACGGCCGAGTAGCGACGAACTAACACTTCCCTGGCTTCCTCTCTGAGTTCAAGCATTTGACTCATTGTCAATGCTCCGCAATTCCTGCAATTTCCGCTCCAGGGTAATAATGCCACCCACGGCCGTCTCCCAAGCCATAGCGTCCTGTTCAACTTCCCAGCTATAGTTCATCTGCTGCGTAACGCGCCGGGCAATAAATTCTTCAAAGGAAACACCATAGAAGTTCTCTATACCAACTCCTGGCGGCGTTGTTTCTGACGCAAGAACTCCGCAAAATCCACCACCTCGGTCAATAGTGATTCAGGGAGATCGTCAACAACTGTCAGCAATTGCGTTCTGGCGTCCACTGTTTTTTGTGCCGGTTTCAGCAATTCTAACTGCTGTTCAGACAAGGTAGCCAGGCCAATGGTCTCCGTAAACGCTTCTGGATCATCAGCGCTGGCCGGGATGAGTTCGCCATCACGATCCACCTTTACCCAATCGCCAAATAATTCCACCAGATACGCCTCTCCATCTGCAAACAACTCCACCACAACACCAGAAGTGCCGACCGCCACATCCTGACCATCAGCCAGGGTGATCACCTCACGTAACTTAACCGAGTCAAATAACTGGTAACGATAGTTGTTCATCATTTCCTACTCTTTCGCCTTTCTGGATAGGCTGTTACAAATCGGGCAACATCCTGTTCAAACAAGACGATCCATACCGTTCGTACCAGAAAAGACCGCTTGGAGGGGCCGGTAATCCCCACACTTGCCTCATAAAAATAACCAAAAGCATTCTGCCCGCTTGATTGTAACAAATCTGTGGATACTTTTGCTAACAATGCATTGCGCAAAATCTCCGCTGAATGAAAACCCATTACCTCCTGCCAGAAACGACGTTTATCGCCTCCCTCACCGGGTTCTGTCTGGTAGTTGAGCAGATATTCAGCCTTTGCTAATGGAACTTCAACACGAGTGATTTCCAGGGACATATGCTTTGTAGAACTTTTGAAGACCAACGCTATACAGTGGTCGTGGTTACTCCGTCCGTATTCAACACGGCCGTATCCACCCCTAACACCTGCGCCAACCCCAGCAAATCATTTACCCCTACCACATCCAGCTTGTCCCACTCCGCCTGCTGCTCCGGCGTCAGCCGCGCCAGAAAGCGCGTGCCCACTGCCTGCGCCGCCTGGTAGTCAGACAGGCCATCGCCCACCATCAACACCTCATCCGGCTGCCAGCCATACCGGGCCACAATGTCCCACAAAATGTCCGGCTTGGTACAGGGTGTGCCCCACACTTCGCGGAAAGAGGAGCGCAGGCCACGCTCATTCACAATCAAGTCCAACTCCGTCTGCGGCGTGCCGGAGGCCACAAACGCGGGTAGCCAGCCGTGCAGCGCCGCCAACGTTTCCGCCGCGCCGGGCACAAAGGGGCAGCGCAGCACCTTGTCCAGCACCAACCCCTCAAAAGCCGCACCGAGTTCCGCTTCATCCTGGGGGGTGTACGGCCGTTGCCACAACGCCTCCACCACATACCGAAACTTCACATACCGCGACACGCCCAAATTTGCCAGATGAAACGCCAGCACCGCCTCGCGGTGTTCCGGCCAGTCGGCGAACAGTTCCAAAAACGCTTCCGTCTTGATATTGCCTGACTCCAAAATCACCCCATCAAAATCAAACACCACCGCCCGCAGGCCGTGGCAGAGTTGTTCCAGTTCTTGCATAGTTTCGTAATCGGTAATCGGTAATCCGTAATCGGTTTACGGACTTCGGATAACGGCTCACGGGCTACACCACCTGGCAGCGGCAGCCACACAGCAGTTCAATATCTACCGGGGCGATGTGCCGCTCGGCCCCACTCTGGCGAACATGCAAAACGACCAGTGTGTAAGGATTGAACACCACCACATCCTTGACACCCTGGGACGTGTAAAATTGCGGGCCAATCTCCAAATCTTTAGCCTCGTACCCTTTGCTGATAATCTCCACCACTGCTTCCGGCAACAGGGTAATAGGTTTGTCTTCTTCTTCTGGCTCCTGGCGGAAAATGGAAATGTCCGGCCGTTTGAGCGAGCCATCCGGGAACTGCACATACACATCGGCCACATGGACACAACCACAACCCGTTCCGGCCCCATCCACCGGCGCAATCGTCGCCCGAATACGATCTACCGCGCGTTGATGTTTTAACATGGGCGACGCTTCCCAAATGGACAGCCCGCCCACAATTTCCAGCCGCACTCCTATCTCATCTGCCTGGTTTATCTGCTGCAATAAAGTTTCGTCAACTGCCATCAGATTATTCCTCGGGTGATAATTCTAAAGCGGTTGCCATGGGCCAATTATAACAGCTTAATTTCGGGATAGTGGGCCAGCCACCATTCGGCGATGCTCACGTCCAGGTGGGTATGCACGTCGCGGCCTGTCACCCAGTTGCGCACAATGGGGAAACTGCGCTGGCCCATCCACCACCAGGGGTTTGGCCCATCCTGACTTTGCACCGTCTGTTTGCGGAACGTCCACACGCCCTGGTCATAATAGTAGGCGGGGGCATAGGATTGGCGTTCAGTGGAAACTTTACGGTTGGGGTCGCCATACGGCCGTAACAACCCCTCCTCCGTGATCTGCATCGCCCGCAGCGGGTGGTCATCCGCCGCCTGCCACACCGTCATGCACGAGTCCAGTTCCGGCCGTTCCTCCAAAATCGTCAGGCTGTGGTCAATCAATTCGCCATCCACCATCACCGTATTGCCCAGCAGCAGCACCACGTTTTCCAGGTCCGGGTAACGGCCGTCTACCCATTCCACCGCCTGTTTAATCACCTCGCCATGATTCACATGGTCGCCGCACAGTTCCTCCGGCCGCCAGATAATCTCGCAGCCCATTTCCAGCCCCACGTTAGCAATCGAATCGCCATCCGTAGAGATAAAAACCCGGCTAATTTTGGCTGCATCCAGCGCCGCCTGAATGGGATACGCCACCATCGGTTTCCCCCCCACCAGAAAGACGTTTTTATCAATAATAGATTTGCTGCCCGCGCGGGCGGTGATAATGGCTGCGTGCATGTTTTTCTCGTGATGCGTGATGCGTGATGCGTGACCCCATCACGGGTCACGCATCACGCATCACGGAAATATGTCCTTCCTCAAACAACTGCTCCAACATCTGCAAAAGCCCCTGCCCCATGTCCACATAATAATTGGTGGTCAGTTTGCGCCCCACGCGGGGATGGAAGGCGTAAGGCGTCATCTGGTAATGGCTGTTTTCCGGGCCGGTGGCGGGTTGGTATTGGATGTGCAACGGCCGTCCCAACATCTCGCCGAACATCGTAAACAAATCCCGCAGCCGGATAGGGTGATGGCCGGTCAACACCACATGTTGATTGGCAAACTCCTCCGCCAGCGCGTCCACGCTCAACCGGGCGGCGTCTTCCACATGAATATACTCGCGGCTGTCTTCCGGCGTGCCCACATGCTCAATTTGCCCCGTCACCGCGGCCTGCCGCAGCAGCCGGTAGACGCCATTGCTGGCATCCGCGCGCGGGCCATACAAACTGCCATAACGCAAAATGGTGTACTCCAGCCCAAACTGCTGCTGATACTCCTCAATAAACGCCTCACACGCCTGTTTGCTGCACCGGTAGAATCCCCCGGCACGGCTGTACACATAGACCGTGCTGGCAAACACAAACCGGCTGACCCCATTGGCCCGCGCCGCCTCTAAAAAGTTGAGCGTACCCATGATGTTCAGTTCGGCGGTAGTGATGGGCTGGCTCTTGGCGGCGTTCAAGTCGGCCAGGGCGGCCAGGTGAAAAATGGCATCCTGCCCGGCTACGGCTTCGGCTACGGCCGTGCCATCGCGCATATCCGCCACCACCATCCGCTGCCTGGCTTGCAGGTAAGGCGACGGCCGTACATCAAACACCGTCACCCCATACCCCCGCGCCGTCAGCACATCAGCAATATGGCTACCCAAAAAACCGGCCCCGCCCGTCACCAACACTCGTTGTATCATCGCCATCAAGAGTGGGGTGAGCAGGAGAAGGGGTGAGGGGGTGAAAATCACCTGCTCACCCCCTCACCTGCTCACCTGCTCACCCCCACCTGCGCAAACGCTGCCAACAAATTCTCCACTGCCTCCACCTCCATGCGGATGCGGCACTCGGCGGCGTAGGAGCCGATGTGGGGGGTTAAGACCACATTGTCCAGTGTGGTCAACGGGCCACTATACGGTTCGCGCTCAAAGGTGTCCAGATACGCACCCGCCAGATGGCCGGATTGTAACAAGTCAAAGAGGGCATCCTCATCTACCAGACCACCCCGCGCACAGTTCACCACATACGCCCCGGCCTTCATCTGCGCCAGCCGCGCCCCGTTCAGCAGATGATAGCTGTCCGTGCTGTAGGAAAGGTGAAGCGTGACAATATCCGCCTGGGATAGCAGTTCTTCGAGCGATAAATAGGTGATATTGTTAGCCTGGGCAAAAGGTACATCCTGAATAGGGTCATAAGCCAGGATGGTGACGGTAAACGGCCGTAACAATTCCACCAACGCCTTGCCCGTCCGCCCCAGGCCAATGATGCCCACCGTTTTACCCCGCAGCAGGCGGCCCATCGGCTTTTTCCATTCACCCTGGTGCAGCCGGTGGTGGGCCTGCGGCACGTGGCGCAGCATGTCCAACATACCCGCCAGCGTCAATTCGGCCACCGCATCCACATGGGCATCCGGCGTATTGCGCACCTGAATACCCAACTCGGCGGCGGCGGTATGGTCAATGCCATCCATGCCCGTGCCCACGCGGGAAATAACCTTCAGGCGTGGCGCCTGGCTCAGCACCTCCCGGCTCAACTTTTCCGTGCCAGCAATCAGGCCGTCCACATCGGCCAGCAGTTGGATGGATTCCTCCGGTTTGAGGGTACGGCCGTAAGGATTCATTACCACCGCATAACCCGCCGCCGCCAGCATTTGCAACGGCCGTGTACTCATTTTGCCAAACGAAGAAGTTGTGGTTAATACCTTCACTGTTGTCCTGATGGAATGGTGTGATGCGTGACGAGTGATGCGTGACGAGTGATGCGTGATGCGTGACGAGTGATGCGTGAGAGGTTGCCCACCCGCTCCACTGCTCACTGCCCACTGCTCACCGCTCACTGCCCACCGCTCACTGCCCACCGCTCACTGCCCACCGCTCACCGCTCACTGCCCACTAATTACCGATCACCGATCACCGAACACTCTCCCACCCCCAGCCCCAATTCCGCCAGACGTTCTTTGGCATTTTGCGCCGCCGGGGAATCGGGCTGCAAGATGAGGACCTGCTCATACGCCTCTTGCGCTTCGGCCGGGCAGCCGGCGGCTTCATACGCCTGCGCCAGTCCTTGCCAGAATTCGGCGTTTTCCGGGCGCAGTTCCAGGGCCATTTGCAGGTACTGTACGGCCGTGGCCGCCTCCCCTTGCCGCAGCATCAACCGCCCCATTTCAAGGTAGGCCAACGGCCGTTGCCGTTCGGCCAGATCGGCCAACTCCTGCCAGTAAACCATCGCCTGTGCCGGGTCAACCCCGCCCATTTGCCGGGCCAGCACCACCAGATACTCGATGTTCTGCGGCGCTAAGCGGTGCGCCTGCTCAAAATAAGGCAGGGCGTCCGCCGCCGATTGGAACTGGCGCAAATGCAAACTTGCCAGCGCATAATACGCCGGCGCGAAATCGGCATTAACGGCAAGCGCCTGTTCATAAAACTGCCGCGCCTGTTCCGGGTCACTCTCTTGCAGCAGGCGGCCTAACTGCACGTAAGCCTGTCCCTGCTGCGGGTCAATTTGTACGGCCGTTTGCCAGCCTCTTTGCGCTTCGGCCCAATCTTCACGCTGCCCCGCCTGCGTTGCCAGCCGTGCCGCATAGCCGTAGGCGTCCGCTTTTTGCCAGCTTTGCGCTGCAGCAACATCCTGCCCCAGCGCATACTGCGCCCGGCCCAGGTCAAACCAGGCCCAGCGGCTTTTGTCACAGGTCACGGCCGTGTGCAGATAGGGCAGCGCCGCGTCATAGCTGCCCGCCAGCAGCAGCGCCCGCCCGGTCTGGTGCGCCTGTTGGCATTCACCCCAGGCCGTGAGCGGCGCCGCTGTGACGGAATCTGCCAGCGCCAGCCCTGCCGCATCCCACAACAGGGGCCCACGAGTGGCCAGCAACATCAGCCCAAAAATCAGAAACAGGCCCAGAATGGCAAACTTCAAGTCAATCCTCAGGGACAAAGGCGTCATACACGCCGGTTGGTGGGTGGCTGGTGAAACCAGACATCGTGGCCGTTTGGCTGCTGCCCCCAGGCACACAGATAGAAACGTGGAAATTGTCGAAACGGCCGTCTGCTTGCGGATTGGCCGGACGGGGACTCAGCGCCAGGCCGGTAAAGGTGGGGCCGGTGATGGCCGCGTCGGTAGTTGTGGTCAACATTGTCCCGTTCACGGCCAACGTGATCTCATTGCCATTGCGCACGGCCGTCAGGCGATTCACGGCCGTGCCCTGGTTAATGGCCGCCGAAAACGTAGAACTGATTAACGTCGTAAAATTGCCATCTGTTTCCCGGCGATACAGGCGATATTCTTGAGCATCTGGCTCAACGACATACAGGTAATAGCGGGGTACTTCCGTCTCGTTGGTCACAGCGCCAAACACCAGGCCATACAAGCCGTCGGTTGGCGATGCCTGAAAACGGGCATCCACCTCCACCACGTAATTTTCGCGGGCATGGGTGGGCGCTAATGGCCGGAATACATACCCTGCCTCTCTGGAAAGAATCTGATATTCACCATTCACATAGGCCAGCCGCACCATGGCATCATCCAACACCTGCCAGCCTGACGCCGGGTCGCCAAAGCCATCATAGAAATCGTCGCAGTCATTCAGAATCAGGGGCAGGTAAGCCCTGGGCGTAACACCACCGGCGGCCCCGGTCTCGTTCAGGGAAGCGGCGTCATGGACCTGGCTCCAGGCCAGCGCTGCCCCCATCAACAAAATAACCACCACCCAAACCCACTTACGCCACTCGTTCATCACTCTCCACATCCTGATAACCCGTAAATCGAAGCCCAAAGCCCGATTACGGATCACCGATTACGGATTACGGATTACCGATCACAGGCTCACCACACGGCCGTTACCCGGCAACTCCTTCAGCGCATTTCGGGCATCCACCAGCACCGCCGACTCTTCGGCCACACAGCGCCAGTCAATATCCCGGTGGTCGGTCACGATGACCACACAATCTGCCGCCCGCAGCGCGGCCGGGGTCAGCGCCACCGATTGCAGATCAAACCCCTCATGCGTCAGGTCAGGCACAAAGGGATCGTGGTAGGTCACGGCCGCGCCGCGCGCTTGCAGCAGGTGGATGATGTCCAGCGCCGGGCTTTCGCGCATATCGCTCACATTGGGTTTGTAGGCCACGCCTAATACCAGAATGTGGCTGCCATTCACCGCTTTCCGCTCGCCATTCAGGGCCGCCGCCACTTTGCTCACCACATACTCCGGCATATACCCATTTACCTCGGCCGCCAGTTCAATAAAGCGGGCCGTGTAATTGAGCGTTTTTAGCTTCCAACTCAGGTAATGGGGGTCAATGGGGATGCAATGCCCGCCCAGGCCAGGGCCGGGCGTAAATTTCATAAAACCATACGGCTTGGTGGCGGCAGCGTCTACTACTTCCCACACGTTTAGCCCCAGTTTGTCGCACATCAGCGCCACTTCATTCACCAGGCCAATGTTGACGGCGCGGAAGGTGTTTTCCAGCAGTTTCACCATCTCCGCCGCCGCCGGGCTGGAAACAGGCACCGGCTTTTCGACGATTGTGCCGTACAACGCCAGCGATACTTCCAAACAGTCTGGCGTCATGCCGCCGATCACCTTTGGCGTCGTCCATACGTTGTAATCGCTGCGACCAGGGTCAATGCGTTCTGGCGAGAAGGCCAGGAAGAAATCCCGCCCCACCTGCTGACCGTTTTCGGCGAGCCGGGGCAAAATAACCTCTTCGGTGGTGCCGGGGTAGGTGGTGCTTTCCAGGACGATCAACTTGCCGGCGCCGTCGTGCGCGGCAATGTTGTCGGCGGCGTTGATGATGTAGGAGATGTCCGGGTCTTTGGTTTTGCGCAGGGGGGTGGGCACACAAATGGAGATGGCGTCTACGCCGGCGACGGCGGCATAATCCGAACTGGCCCACAGCAGCCCCTTTTGCAGCAACGGCCGTAACACGTCATCGGTCACATCTTCAATATAACTCTCCCCCCGGTTCAACCTTTCCACCTTCTGGTGGTCAACATCCACCCCCACCACCGGGAAACCGGCTTCGGCAAAAGCCACCATCAGCGGCAGCCCCACATACCCCATGCCAATGACCGCGATTTTGGCCTGGCGGTCAGCAATTTTTTGCAGTAATTCAGCTTTGACGTTCATTTTTAATTTTGTAATTGGGTAATTGAGCAATTACCCAATTACTCAATTACCCAATTACTTTCTCTTTTCAGGCACGTTCCACCCTTCCGACATCTTTCAGTCCGAAAAAAAAGGGTGATAAGCGGTCAAACTGCCCGGTGTAAGGATTGTATGCCTGACGCTTACGGTTGCTTTTACGAGCGACCTGCGTGCCTGTTACACCCGTCGCCGGCCAGCTTGCACGGTTGCGCCGAAATCTCCCATGTACGATCACATGGCAAATCCCTGTTCATAACAAAAACAGCATCAATAAAATATAGTGTCTGATGCCTAGTTCACTTTGGAAATGTGGGCAATCGTGAGTTTTACAGGTTGGGGATGATGGCTCAAAAAGGCTAATAAAACCCGCACTCTTTCTGATCCCGGTAAGTAGGCGTCGAAGATGGCATCATAATCGGCAAAGGGGCCGCTGATAATACGCACCCGGTCGCCCTGACGGTAACGGCCGTTCAACAAACCCCCATCCGCTTCAATCTGGCGTAAACGGCGACGGAGTTCGGTAATCAGATGATCCGGCACCACCGCCGGAATATCGCCAAACGTCACCAGGCCGCGTGTGCCCGGCAACCAGCTAAAGACATTGATGCCGGCGTCATCCAAATTTGCCTGGACAAACAAATAGCCGGGGAAATACGGCCGTATCCTGGCGGCGCGCGGATTCACAGGCTTTACCGGTACGGTGGGAAAGAATACTGATTCCTGTTTTGCCTGCAATAATTCGTAAACGGTTCGCTCTTTGTGGGGTTTAACGCGCAAAGCGTACCAATGTGTTGTCATACATCCCTCAGTCACAGTCAGAAGTCTAGCCAATGCCCCTTTGTTTGGCAACCTGTGAGGATAGGTAATCGGTAATCCCGTAATCCGATTACGGTTCACGGATTACGGATTCAAAACCGCCAGCCAGGTGGGTGGCTGCCAGGCCAGATAGAGGGCCAGGAGGAGGCCAATGGCCCATGAAATTTGCAGCCAGCGGGCTTCAACGGGCTGCGGGGGTGATTCCGCGGCTGGTGTTAACCAGTAGGGCAGGGCGCGCAGCAGCGCCATGACCCCGGCGCCCATCGTTGCCAGCAACAAGAGGGCTAAAATCGCCCCTTCCCCGCGCAGCAGCAATTGAATGACCTGCCACCGACCGGCAAACCCACTGGTCAGCGGCAGCCCGGCCAATGACAAACAGCCCAGCAGCAAGCCTATGGTGGTGAAGGGTGCGCGCCGGGCAATGCCCTGGCTGCGTGGCTGTGCCCCGGATTCTGCGGCAGCCGTCAGCGCGCCGCTGCCAAAACGCGACCACAACAACAGCCCGATCCCCAGCACGAGCAGGCTAAAAAAACGGGCCGTTTGCACTGTCACGGCCGTTTGCCCACCCGTTGCCGGATCAAAAACGAGTAGCAGCGCCACCACCGCCATATCGGCCAGCAGCAGACCACTGATGAGCCGGGGCAAGGTCACGGCCGTTAGCAGCAGCAGCAGCGCCACCAACAGCGTCAGCACGGCCGTAAACTCCACCAGCCGCACCATCTCCCCATTCACCCCATCCGGCAGCAGGCCAAACACAAAGACAGTCACCACCAGTTGCGCCAACCCAAACAGCAGCAGCCAGACTAAAGGGGACAGTTCCCGGATAATGGTGGTTGCCCACACATGAAAGGGAAACGCGGCCAGTAGAATCAGCCCCGCCCACAGCGCCACCCGGCCCACCAGTTCCGCGGCGCCGGGTGGCTGTGTATCCAGCAGCCACCCGGCTGCCAGTAAAAATGGCAGGGCTAAGGCTGCCATTGCCAGATAACGCATTCCGCCTTGCACCAATCCGGCGCGGTCATCCTGTATGGCCACGGCCAGCAGCGCCAGCCCGGCCGCCAGAAAAAACGCGCCAAAGAGAGACGGCCGTGCCAGCAATGCCAGCGCCAGAAAACCGTATGCCGCCAATGTCGCCGGAACCAGCTTGCCGCCCTGGGGAAACAGCAGCGCCAGCCCAAACAACAGCGCCAGTCCCGCATATAAAAATAAGAGCAACGCCCGGGCGCCCGGCGACAATACCAGCACTGCACCAAACAATGTCTTGTCTTGCGTGATGGCCGGTTCTGCCCGCAGCAGCAGCCACAAAATAATCGCCGCCAGCAGGCCACACACGGCCGTAACCCGGCGCCAACGGCTCAACAACGCCGCAATCACCGCGCTCATAAATGGGCCAAATAGAATAAAGGTCATAGAAAGGTGGGAGAGATTGGCAGATCGAAGGTGAATCAATCTGCCAATCTCCAATCTCTAATCCAATAATGCCGGAATCGCATACCGCCGCTGCACCAGGTAAGAAATCACCACCGCCGCCAACAGATTCAGTGCGGCCATCGCGGCCAGCGTGGCTGCTGATTGATCCAGCACGCTAAAATACAGTTCAAAACCGGACAGAAACATGAAGACGCCCATGCCGATGCGCATGGGTTCCGGGCTGATGGTCATGGCCAGCAAACCAAAAGCCAGCAGCCCCACAACAGCCAATTCAAAGTAGACCGGTGTGGCGGGTACGGCCGTGCCTGCCAACAAGGGCAGCCCACCGGCCCGATCCACCAGCGCCCACACCACCAGAAACATAACCGCCGCCGCCGCTAACCGCAATAAGCCGGAAACGGGCACAGCCAGCGGCCCAATGTTTACCCGCTGTTCCGCTTTAATTTGTTCGGCCTCGGCCGGCAGCACATCTACCGGCAGGCGGCCCCAACTCACCTGCCCGGCCGTAATCGTCAGAATGAGGCAGACAAACAGCCCCACCAATATCTTAACCACCGCCAGGCGTGGGTCTAACACATCCACATACAGCAGCCCCAGCAGCAGATATTGGGCGGCCAACGCCAGAATGGCCACGCGCCACTCCCAGGCCAGGACGATGATCACGGCCGTGGCCAGCACCCCCAGCGCCGCCGGATAGCCGCGCAAAAAAGCAAAACGCTCTAGCCAGTCAAAAATTGTCGGGAAACTCATACAACTAAATTTAACGCAAAGATGCAAAGAGGCAAAGAAGTGAGGATCAAGGTTAATGCGGATGAAGCAGATTATTTGTCTGTGAAACCTACAAAATCTGTGATATGGAACGATGCAAACCCCCTCCTTACCTGGCGCAAAATGTGTTAATCTTGCTATATGGTTCCTCTTGACCCATATGCTCAGGCTTCTATCAAAACGGCGGACAACCTGCGCTCGATTGCCCATTCCGCGGCCGTGCGTGACCTCTCTCAGCTTTCCCTGCCGGAGATTGACACGGCCGTAGACGCCATCGCCCGCCTGGCCCCCGCCGGCAACGTACCTGGCGTTATTTTGAACGGGCTGGCGCGGCAGCCGGGGCGTCGCCCACCTGCCGCCAATGTACAACGCGATGTCAATCTATTGTTCAAAGGGGTAGAGGCGGCGTTGGACAGGGTAGCATACGGCGCATTTTTCGCTGGACCGGCGGCCATCATCAGCGGCTACCAACAGTTGCTCAAACTGGCGGGCAAAGAGCCAGCCGCTGCTTTCCCGGAGGGCGTCTGGCAGTTTTACGTACAATATGCCGGCCGCGAAGATAGCGCCCGCCACACCATCGAGACGGGCGGTTTTGACGCCATGCTGGGCAAACACCAGATTGCCCTGCATCCGGTAGACCGCATCACCGCCTGGTTAATGGCCGCCATTCACGCATTGCACCAATACCCCGACCTGCTGGCGAATGAATGGCGCGAGCGGGTATATCTGGCGACGTTGCAGGAAGTCACGGCCGTGCAGCCAGACGCCGCCCATTATGCCAACCTGTACCCCGCCTGGGAAAAACAACGGCCCTATGGCCGTGACCGCGACGCCGACCCCAACCACAACTTTGCCACCCATCGCCGCCACAAATTTGACCAATTTCTGGCCGAAGCCACCCGCCACCTCAGCGCCGCCGCTTACCAGGCGTGGACGGAACGGCTGCAAACGATGCGCCAGGCGCTCAAGGAGTATCAACAGCAGCTTTCCCTTTGGGCCTACCTGGAACCGGATACCTATGGCGAAAACCGACGGCCGTTACTCTGGGAACAATTACACGTCGGTCTCATCGTCCAGGGGCGGTATTACTTGATTCCGGCGAGCGACCCGGATAGCGGACGGCCGTCAACGGTTACGGCCGTGCGCGAACAGGTGGCGGCCATTCATGCCCTGCCCACAGGGGCAACGGCCGTCAAACTTTCCACCCTGGCGACTCTTAAACGATCGGCGCTGGCCGAACTGCGGCGGGGTTGGAACAAGACACTAACTGCCAGCCTGACGCAGTTACAACACGTGCCCATCCTGCTCAATGCCGACCAACGGCCGTCACACCTCACCCTCAATGACATCCGCCAGACAGAACGCGGCATAGGCGATCACCCCTTGACGCTTTTCGATACCGGCCAGAGCTTCGTTTTTGACCAATCCCAAATCTTTTTTGACGCCGCCTGGGGCGCGGCCCTGGCGGAAATTTTCACCCGCGAAGCGATGTCCTGGGCCGTTTATTTGCGCGGGCTGCCGCCGCCCACCGGCAGCGGTATGCACATCAAGCCGCTGGCTTTCCCCCTGGAACCGGCCGAGCAGCGTTACATCGAGCAGTCGCCGCGCCTCCCGCCGGAAGTCAGCGCCGAGACCGACCAGATCAACCTCTCCCTGCTGCACAACACGCGCCAGCTCTGCCAGCAGCGCAGCGAATGGCTCAACCTGACCGTCACGGATTGGCTCATCTTCTACCACGCCATCCATGCGCTGACTTACCAGCCCGACCCCACACTGGCGGCGGAAGTGGCTGCCCTGAGCAAAACGCCCCGCTATGAAACGGCGGCGGCCTTGACCCAGGCCGCTTTCACCGTTGGGCAGGCGGTCCCGGCCGTGCTTATTCCTCTGGACGCGGCCCATGCCAGCCCGCGTGACCGGCTGTATCCGCTGGTCTTTGTTGCGCCACTGCGGGAGTTGGATGTGTGGGGGCTGCACGGCCGTGCCCTGGATGCCCTCGTCGCTGCCAGACAAGGGACATTACCCTTTGCCGAATTTGACCAGCAGCGGCGCGCCTACCTGGCGGCGCTGGCCGGGTTTGGGCAAATCCTCCACCACGCCCAGGAAATTAGCGTCCACGGCGCGAGCGCCCGCGCCGACGCCCTCCAACGGTGGGCCACCATGCCTGCCCCGGTGCTGCGCTTTCTGGAAGCAATGCCCAATCAGTTCGACCCTCTGCACAACCTGATGCAAGGGCAAGAACTGTTTGCCCACCTGGAGCCATTGGCCGCCAACAGCAGCCTGACCCGGTTTAGCACGGCCAAAGAGGACAGCGAAAAGAGAGGTCTGGCCTGGGGCGTACTAACCGACGCCCAGGGCGTGATGCGTATCACCCTGCGTGACTGCCGCCCCCATGTGGCCGCGCTGGCCAGCATTGGCTACAAAGCGTTCGCCACCCGCCTGGCGCAGCACTACCTGGACAGCTACGCCGCTGGGCTAAACAACTATCTCCACGATCTGCGCCGCATTGCTGTGGCGAGTCGTGACCCGTGATTCGTAACCCGTAATCCGTGACCAGAAGTCTGATTACGATTTACGGTTTACGATTGGCGTTCCCTTCCACCTGAATCTCTGTCTGAATGGGATAGGGAATCTCGATATTAGCCTCGGCATACGCTTTTTGCAGGGCGATGATGGCCGGGTGGGTAGCGGTGATGGGGTTGGTGATGCGGCTGTCTACCCAGAAATGCAGGTTAAAATCTATCGAGTAGTCGCCAAAGGTGTGGAAATGAAAAAGCGGCGCCGGGTCGTCCAACACGTCGGGCAGGGTTTGGATGGTGCGCAGCGTCACCCGCTGCACCAGTTCCAGGTCACTGTCATAGGCCACGCCCAGGGGCAGGCTGACGCGCCAGGTGGCCTGGCGGCTGAAGTTGGTGATGGGTTTGGTGAACACATGGGCATTGGGGATCAGCACATTTTGCCCATCGCGGGTGCGCAGTTCGGTGGTGCGCAAATCAACGGAGAGGACGGTGCCGGTGAATTCGTCAATCTGGATTAGATCGCCCAGTTCAAACGGCTTTTGAATCAGCAGCAGTAGCCCGGCAATGACGTTTTGGCTGATGTCTTGCAGGGCAAAACCTAATGTGAAGCCGAGGATGCCCAGGCCGGCCAGAAACGTCGTCACTTCAAAGTTAACCTGGCGCAAAGCGGTAATGGTGCCCACAATCACAATGGTGTACCGGGTGATGTAGTAAACCAGCAGGGTGATGCCGGGGTCCGTCCGCCGTTTTTCCATGAGATAGCGTACCAACTTGCTGATCCAGGCGGCCAGATAGAGGGTAATGACAAACAGCACCATGGCTGCCAGCATTTTGGGCAGAAAGAGGAAGAAGCCAATCAGAATACTTTGCAAAGTGGCGGAGATGGCTTCTGGTGAGGTGAGGTCAATCGGTTCGGCGGTGGTTTCAGCCGAACAGCCGGCCAGCAAAAGCATCACGGCCGTGAACAGCACAATCAGCAATACCCGTTTTTTCATTATGGACGAACCTCCGATTTTTGTGACGAGTGACGAGTGACGAGTGACGAGTGACGAGTGACGAGTGAGACCTCTTCTCACTCGTCACTCGTCACGCATCACGCCTCACGGTTCCAATTCCAACGTTCCCCAACTACTGGGGTCCAGCCAGCGGCGGGTGGCTACGTGAGAAAGCATCAATTCCTGTACGGCCGTGCCTGGCGTATCCAGATCATTGATGCTAAACGCCGCGCCCAACACCAGCCCGGCCGCCGGTTGCAAGGCCAGGTCTGACCAGGGAATTGCCATTTCGAGGTTGTAGCCGACGGCCGTTTGCCGGGCCGCTACCTGTGCCCCAGAGCCAATAAAATCACTCATTGCCCCCTGCGCATCGCCGCGAAAACGGAACGCACCCGCTGCCTGGTCACTGAAATTGCCTGGCGACACGACATATTGGTAATCATCGCTGTTGACGCCGGGGCCGTAATCGGCCTGGACGTTGGTATCGAACTGCAATTCCAGGCTGTCACCCAGATAGGCAAACTTGGTTTCGCGGGTTTGCACATGCACGTTGTCGGTGACGGCCACCGCCAGATACAAATTTTGGTTATCCCACCCCATGCGCCAGAGGGATTCCACATCCATCGTGCCGTCCCAGGAACTCTCTTGTTCCACGATGTGGGGTGCAGTGAAAGGGGGGATACTGTCCCATTCGTCCAGATTGCCGTCAAGGGTGGGGGGTGCGGAAAGGTAAACGGCCGTAACCCGGCCGTCAGGGTTGGTGGCGGCTAAGGTGACGGTGGCGGCGGGAATGGGCGTGTCGGCAGGAGCAGTGGTGGGGGTGAGGGTGGCTGGCAACGGTAACAGTTCCGTTTGTTCGCCCCGCTCTGTACTGGTCATAAAGATGATGACGGCGCTGGTCAGGGTGACGGCCGTGCAGCATAATACCAGCGTGCCCAACCCAACCACCAGCCAACCCATCGGGATATTACTAAAAGAAAAGTCGCCATCTTGATTTTCAGGTGTTCGCATAATCTTTTATCGTAACGCGATTTGCCAAATCGCGTTACGCGGGTCTGTAGCCAAAATGAATCATAGCCGAATGTTTCTGGTTTACTATAATGGTGGCACATTTTGGAGAGCAGGACAAGCTGATGGATGATCCCCTGATTGGGCAGCATTTAGGTAATTATCGGATTGATTCGGTGGTGGGGCGCGGCGGTATGGCTATTGTTTACCGCGCCTTCGACGAAAGTTTGCACCGCCCGGTGGCGGTGAAGGTAATTGACGCCCGTTACCGCGACAATCCGGTCTACGCGCAGCGGTTTTTGCAAGAGGCGCGGACGGTAGCCACCTGGCGGCACGAACACATCTTGCAGGTCTTTTATGCCGGGCAGCAAGATGATTGGTATTACTTTGCCATGGAGTATGTGGATGGCCCTGATCTGAGCAAGGTCGTGAAGCAGTATGCTGACGCGGGTGAATTGATGCCCCATGAAGATGTGCTCAAAATTGGCCGGGCGGTGGCCAGCGCGTTGGATTATGCCCACAGCCAGGGCATCATTCACCGGGATGTGAAGCCGTCCAATGTGATGGTGGCCAGAGACGGCCGTATCGCCCTGGCCGACTTTGGTTTAGCGCTCGATGCGCAGCAGGGGTCGTTTGGCGGCACATTTGGCACGCCCCACTACATCGCCCCGGAGCAGGCGCGCAACTCGGCGACGGCCGTGCCTCAGTCTGACCTGTATGCCCTGGCTGTGATTTTGTATGAAATGCTCACCGGCGCGGTGCCGTTTGACGACCCCTCGCCCATGAGCCTGGCGGTGCAACACCTGACCCAACCACCGCCGCCGCCGCGCCAGTTAAACCCCAACCTGAATATGGCCACGGAGAATGTGCTACTTAAAGCGTTGCAAAAACAGCCCGCCGACCGTTACCAGAGCGGCGCGGCGTTGATGGCGGCGTTGACCACGGCCCTGCAAGAACCCATCGTCACTGCAGAACCCGACGCCTTGCCCATGCCGCCCGGCGGTGTGGCTGTGCCGGCCATGTCTCAGATGTCGGTGGCGGAGCGCGTGAGCCTGTATCTGCCCCCGCCGCCGCCCGCCGTGCAGACGAGTGGTACACCCCCGTCACGGCCGTCCACCCGGCCCTCACTCACTCTTGCCCCACCCGTTGAACCGCCAAAAGCTGATCGCCTGTCGCCCATTCCGGTTAAATGGCTGGTTATTGGCGGTCTGATCATGGTGCTGCTGCTGCTGGCGCGGGGTTTTGTGCTGCGTGGTCTGGGCGTGAACGATACACCCACGCCAACGGCCGTCGCCGAAACTACCCAACCGGCCGATGTGGCTGCTTTGCCAACCGATACGGCCGTGACCGATACGGCTGCTCCAACCGTTGCCCCATCTGAGCCACCACCGACAGCAGAACCAATAGAAGAGGCGAGTACGTCACCTGCGGATGTGCCTTCACCGACGGCCGTACCGCCAACGCCTGCTCCCGCAGAACCACCAACGGCTACTTCCACCGCTCTCAGTGCAGGTGTGCCCACAACTGAGCCGGCTGCTGCCCCCACAGCCACCCCATCGGGGCCGCGTCTAGCCATGTTTTATGATTCCCACAGCTTCTACCTGTATAACCCCAACGCCAATGGTGTGCGCGTTAGCCAGATTGTCTTTGAGTCATTGGATGAAAACGGTAATCTGAGCGGTTATTGGTTTGAAGGGCAGCGTTGGGCGCAGTTTTACAATTTGGTAGAGCCATTTGGCTGCGCCCGGTTGGAGATGACCAAAGTGGCCGGCTGGCTACGGCCGTCACCATGCCGCGAATACAACTCCACCGTCACCCCCGAACAGGATGCGGATATTGTCTTTTGGACGGCGCGGCCCGGCGTGGCCGCCTTCCGCGTGGTGTGGCAGGGGCAGGAAGTGGGCCGCTGCCCGGCCAGCGCCTCTGCTGAAGCTAACCAGTGTGAGGTCTATCTGCCGTGACCGATCCCCTTATTGGCGCGCAGCTTGACGAGTATCAACTGCAAAACCTGTTGGGGCAGGGGGGCATGGCGCGGGTGTATCGGGCGCTGGACACCGGTTTGCACCGCTATGCGGCCGTCAAGGTGATTAACACCCCCCATCAACAAGATGAAGGATACATTGCCCGATTTGAACGAGAAGCGCGGGCGATTGCGGCGCTAGACCATCCCCATATTGTGACGGTGTATCGCTACGGCCGTGCCCAAAACCTGCTCTACCTGGCCATGAAATACATCGAAGGGGCCGATCTCCATACCATTCTTACCGGTTATGAACAGGATAGTCAATTCATGCCTTTTCCTGAAGTAGTGCGCCTGTTGCGGGAAATGGGGGCGGCGCTGGATTATGCCCACAGCCGGGGCATCATTCACCGGGATGTGAAGCCATCCAACGTAATGATGGATGGGCAGGGGCGCAGTTACATCACCGATTTTGGCCTGGCGCTGCTGGCCGATGTGGGCACACGCGGCGAGATTTTGGGGTCGCCGCTGTACATTGCGCCCGAACAGGCCGTTTCCTCAGCGGGAGCGGTACCGCAGAGTGACTTGTATGCCCTGGGCGTCATTCTCTACCGCATGGTGACGGGGCAGTTGCCCTTTGTGCATGAAGATTTGCTGGAACTGTTGATGCTGCACATGACGGCCGTGCCTCCTTCTCCCCGCACCATCCGCCCGGAAATCAGCCCGGCGTTGGAAGCGGTATTGCTGCGGGCGCTGGCGAAAGAGCCGGCCGCCCGCTTCCAGAGTGGGCAGGCGTTGAGCGATGCAGTGGAAAATGCTTTGCAAGAGCCAACGGCCGTGTCCCTGATGGCCGCCCCTACGCTGACGATTGTAGATCGCGTGGCCCTGGGGATGGAAACGCTGCCGCCCATTCCCGCGGCCGTGACACCGCTCATGCCTGCTTCTCCGCCGACAACCCCCTCGCCACCTGCGTCTGGCCTTCCTTTGTCGTGGCGTGCTGTCGGTGGGGGTTTGTTGCTGCTGGCGCTGATCGTGGCGGCGATATTCCTGTTTCGGGGCCGGTCTGATGGAGGAGATGTGGTAGTGAACGGGACGGCCGTTGCTCTCCCTTCCGCCACCCTTCGTCCTGTTGTCTCCACCGTGGCAACAGCCGATGTGGTGGATGTGTCACTGCCTGTGCTGGACGCCACAGTTCCCGCCCCGGAGAGCAGCATCCCGGTAGCTACGGCCGTTGTTACTCCGCCGGCGGCTGACTCACCAGTACCGGCGGTAGGTACAGAACTTTACCTGCCGGTGATCGCGGCGGCGCTGCCTGATGTACCACCGGTTGAGACGCCAGTGGCGTCGCCGCCCCCGCCGCCCACGGCCACTGCGGCGCCGGTTGTGCTGCCTTATATCCTGATTTTCGAGCGCAAAGGGAATACGCTGTTTATGACCAACGGCAGCGGCGGACCGCTGGCATTAGCAGGGCTAGAGATTGGACGGGGGCGGGACGGCCGTCAGCGATTTAGCGATTGGCCGCAGACCATGCTACCTGCTGGCGCCTGCCTGCATCTAAACAAACAGGCCAGAGACGCCAACGCTGACATTAACAATACCGCTTGCACGCAATTGTTGGGGGAACCGTTAGCGCATGATTGGCGCAAGGAATTTTCAGTCTGGTACAACGGGCAAGAAGTGCAGACGTGTGATCTGGATGATGATCGCCGCTGCGTTGTGTCCTGGCAGCCATAAGACGTTTATGGTGGGGGAACTGATTAATCGCCGGAAATTGAGTATGGCACGTGGGCGCGCGAACTCCGCTGCCGTGTGTGAAACCCAACTATGGGATCACCCTGGTTCTTGTTCGTTAATTGTTGATAAGCGCCGAGCAGTTGGATGAAAACGGCCGTTTAACCCTGACCAACCTGGCATTGGGTGACGGTATCTATGACATTGGCTTACGTGATGGCGCTAACGATAAATGGTAGACGGCGATCCCACAGGCCACGGCCACATTGAGTGAATCTTTTACGCCCAACATGGGTAGCGCTAAAATCTGGTCACTCCACTGCAAGATGGCCGGGTCTACGCCCACGTTTTCATTGCCCACGACGAGCAAAATGGGACGGCCGTCCGCCATATCCCTCTTTACGCTATACAATGAAATTGCCTCTGGCGCGTCTTCCAGCGCCCACAGCCGGTAGCCCTGGTTTTGCAGACGCACGGCCGTGTCCACCCCATTCCGACTATAGCTCCACCCCATCTGGCTGTCCGCCCCCAATGCCGTCTTTACCAGTTTGGGGTGTTCTGGCGTGGCCGTTATGCCCGCCAGGTGTAAATGTTTCACTCCCGCGCCATCGGCCGTGCGGAAAATGGAACCAACGTTGTACACACTGCGAATGTTATCCAGCAGCAGTTCCAGGTGTAGACTGGAAGTGGGATGGAGGATAGCATTTTCTCGTTTGTTGTGGGGGATGGCAACAACGGCCGTATGATTACCACACTGCGGACACCGTTCCCCACGCCCCGCTGCCGCCGGAAAACGAAACCGGCACCCCTTATTGCCACACTGCCGCATAGAAAAAACCAATTGACCTTCTTCCATAAACCTGCCCCCCTCAGACCACCGGCTGCTGCCGCCGAAAGAGCAAATTGGGAGCGATGATGCCCAGCGCCAGGCTGATGAGGACGAGACCGGTTTTGATGCCCAGTACGGCCGTGCGCACCAGCTCATCCGCCGCCGGGTCAGTGGACAGATTGATCAACCCGGCCAGTTCAAACACGCCCAACATCGTCTGGTAGGCCAGAACCCCCGGTACCATGGGAATAACGCCGGAAACACCAAAGACAATACGCGGTGACTGGTATCGTTTTGCCAACCATTCGCTCAGAAAACCAACGGTCGTGGCGGCCACCAGCGTAGCCACCTCCAACGGCAGCCCCAGCTCCATGCCCACCGCCCGCAGAGCGTGCCCCAGCCCGCCCGCCAGGGCGCAGCCCGGCAGCAACCGGCGGGGCACGTTAAACATCACGGCAAAACCCAAAGCCGCCACCGCCGACCATAACAAATCTTGCGCCACCAGCCAGCCGTTCAAATGCCTGCTCCCGTGAGCAAAATCGCCAGCAACAGCCCCACCGCAATGGCCATGGAGATGAGCAACCCGGTCACGCCTCTGGTGACGCCATTGCTCATATAACCACGAATCAGGTCGTGGGCCGCGTTAATGAGCGGTACGCCCGGCGCCAGCAGCAGCACCGACGCCGACATCGCCACTTGCGGCTGCTGGCTCAATTGCAGCCAGGCGGCGCTGCTGGCAATCAGCCCGGCTACAAAAGCAGAGGCGGCGACCGTCAAAAAGGGATTTAACTGCCGCTGGACCAACTCCTGGCGCACCAGCATGGCCACCGCCGTCGCCACAAAGGTAACGCCAAAAACGGGCCAATCGCCGCCGAACAACCGGCTAAAAGCGGCGCAGGCCAGCCCCACCATGCCCACCACCAACCAGCGGTTATACACGCCTGGCTGCCGGTCAATCTGTTCCAGAGCGGCGCGCGCCTGAAAACGGTCTAATTGTCCCTCGGACACCCGGCGACTGAGGTTGTTGAGGTCAGTGATGCGCCCCATGTTGATGCCCAGCCGCACCACCCGCCGCGTTTTGGTGCGGAATTCGTCGCCGCTGGTGGCGGTGATAGTCAGGGATTCGGTGCGCACCACAATGTCCAGCCAGTTGCAGCCCAGTCCTGTGCCCAGGCGATGTACGCTCTCTTCCACGCGCAGACTGTTGGCCCCGTGCTGCAACAACATCTGCCCGGCCCACAGGCACAGGTCAATGATGTCGGTGAGTTCGGTGTGGGTTAACGGCCGTTTTTCCGCTGTAGCTGCCTTTTCTATCATATGGTTTTGTGTAATTGGGTGATTAGGTAATTGAGTAATTTAGTAATTACCCAATTACCCAGTTACTCAATTACCTCTTCCCAAACCGCTCCTGCAATAACGCCGTCAGTGTCGGCGTGCCAATGTCTTGATATTCATAGCGCACCCGCTGATGTGGTTTTTGAATGTCGATCAGCTTGCCCAGGTCAATAGGCGTGGCAATAATGACCATATCGGCGTCAGCGCGGTTAATTGTCTCTTCCAGGTCGGCAATCTGGTCGCCGCCGTAGCCCATGGCCGGCAGAACCGCGCCGGTGTTGGGGTATTTCTGGTAGGTGGCGGCAATGGAGCGGACGGCATACGGCCGTGGGTCTACAATCTCTCGCGCCCCAAAATTCTGCGCCGCCACCACGCCCGCGCCATAGGCCATCTCACCATGCGTCAGCGTGGGGCCATCTTCCACCACCAGCACCCGCTGTCCGCGAATAGCCGCCGGGTCATCCACAAAAATGGGCGAGGCCGCCTTGATAATGACCGCGCCGGGATTTGTCTGGCGGATGTTTTGCTGTACGGTCAGGATGTTCTGGTAATCGGCCGTGTCCACCTTGTTGATCACCACCGCCGCCGCCAGCCGCAAATTAGTCTCGCCCGGATGGTAACGCAGTTCATGGCCGGGCCGGTGCGGGTCTGTGACCACAATGTGCAGGTTAGACAGGAAAAAGGGCAGGTCATTATTGCCGCCATCCCAAATGATGATGTCCGCTTCCTGCTCCGCTTCGCGCAAGATGCGTTCATAATCCACGCCGGCGTAGATGACGGCGCCTCGTTCCACATACGGCTCATACTCCTCACGTTCCTCGATGGTGCAGTCGTGCCTGTCCATATCGGCGTAAGTGGCGAAACGCTGCACGGCCTGGCTGGCCAGATTGCCATAGGGCATGGGGTGGCGCACGGCCACCACCCGCTGGTAGCCCAGTTCGTTTTGCAATACACGCAGCACATGGCGGCTGGTCTGGCTCTTGCCGCAGCCGGTGCGCACCGCGCAAATGGAAACGACCGGCTTGCTCGATTTGAGCATGGTTAGCCGCGGGTTCATCAGCCGGAAGCCAGCCCCAGCGGCCAGCACCCGTGACGCCAGATGCATGACGTATTCGTGAGACACGTCGGAGTAGGAAAAATAGACATCATCTATCTGTTCCTTCTGGATCAGTTCTTCTAGCTGGCTTTCCGGGAAAATGGGAATCCCGGCAGGATAGAGCGGCCCGGCCAGTTCTGGTGGGTAGCGCCGCCCTTCGATGTTGGGGATTTGGGTGGCGGTGAAGGCTACCACCTCTACCTGGTCGTTACCTCTCAGAGCGGTGTTGAAGTCGTGAAAGTCACGGCCGGCCGCCCCGGCAATAAGGACACGTTGACGATTATTTTGACTCATATCGGTTACCTCCAAATGTGGGAATAAGGGATATATTTTGTAGCGAGTTTTGACCGTGACGTGCTGAAACGGTTATACCAAACTCGATTTGCTTTTGTTCGCTATATACCTGTGTTATTGATTTTCCAATGCCGCGGCCAGAACGGTTGCCAGGTGTTCCACGTGCTGGTTTTCAGCGGCCAGACCGCGCATTTGCATCAGGCAGCCGGGATCGGCCGTTACCAGGATGTCGGCTTTCGTTTGGGCGGCGTTGTCCAGTTTCACGGCCGTCATCGCATTACTCACTTCGGGCATCCGCAGCGAAAAGAGGCCGCCAAAGCCGCAGCAGCGGTCGGCTTCGGCCATTTCGTGCAGGGTGCAGCCTACGGCCGTGAGCAACTGCCGCGAATCACCGCCCAACCCCAACAACCGGCACATGTGGCAGGAGTCGTGGTAAGTGACGCTGGGGGCAGACGCGGCGGGGGCAGGTTGCCAGCCCGCCTGCTGCACCAGGAATTCGCCGAGTTCAAACGTTTTGGCGGCTAAGGATTGGGCACGGCCGTGCCATGCGGCATCGTCAGCCAGCAAATGGGCATATTCCACCCGCATCATGGTGGTGCAGGAACCGCTGGGCAGCACCACCGCTTCATACGGCTCAAAAATCTCGATGGTCCGTTTGGCCAGGTCGCGCGCCTGGGGCGCAAAGCCACTGTTAAAAAAGGGCTGTCCGCAGCATGTCTGCGCTGCCGGGAATTCCACTTCATACCCGGCGCGGCGCAGCAGCTTCACCGTTGCCACGCCCACTTCGGGCATGATCTGGTCTACAATGCAGGTAACGCAAAGAGCTACTTTTTTCATGGTAATCGGCAATCGGTAATCGGGTCAGCGATTACCGTTTATGGGTATAATCAAGGCAGTATACTGGCGAGCGGCAGAAGGGGCAAACGCATGAGACAGGAAAATCAGAAGCACGATTCGGATTTTTTGCAGGCATTGGCAAGGTTGTATCCGGCCGACCGGTTGTTGACCGGTGGGGCGTCAAAAGTGGCGTATGAGTCGGATGCGCTGACCGGTTTTCGGCGGCAGGCGTTGGCGGTGGCGCTGCCGGAAACGGAAGACGAGGTGGTAGCTACGGTGCGGTTGTGCCATGTGTATGGCGTGCCCTTCGTGGCGCGGGGCAGCGGTACCAGCCTCTCCGGCGGTTCGCTGCCGGTGGCCGAGGGTATTGTCATTGGGCTGAACCGATTGAACAAAATTTTGCGGGTGGATGTGGCCCAGCGCACGGCCGTTGTCCAGCCCGGCGTGGTCAATTTGCACATCTCTCAGGCCGTCGCCGCGCATGGCCTGTATTACGCGCCAGACCCCTCCAGCCAATCCATTTGCACCATCGGCGGCAACATTGCCTTCAACTCCGGTGGGGCGCATTGCCTGAAATATGGCATGACCAGCAACCACATTTTGCGCATCAAGGCGGTGCTGGCCGATGGCGAGGTGGTGGAATTTGGCAGCGAAAGCGCCGAGGGGGTGGGCGTCGGCCCGGATTGGATTGGCCTGTTTGTGGGGTCAGAAGGGTTGTTTGGCATTGCGTTGGAGATTACCGTGCGGCTGCTGCCCCGGCCGGAGCTGTACCGCACGGTGCTGGCTGCTTACCATGACGTGCAAACGGCCGGGGAAGCGGTGGCCCAGGTGGTGGCATCCGGGCTGCTGCCGGGGGCCATCGAGATCATGGATCGGTTAGCCATTAAAGCGGCGGAAGCGGCCGTTCATGCCGGCTACCCGCAGGATGCGGAGGCGTTGCTGATTGTGGAACTAGAAGGGGAGACGGCGCAGGTGGAGCAGGAGTTTATGGCGTTACGGCCGCTCATTGAAGCCTCCGGCGCTTATGAGATTCGCGTAGCCAATAGTGAAGCCGAGCGGGTCGCCATCTGGAAAGGGCGCAAAGGGGCGTTTTCGGCGGTGGGGCGACTGAGTCCTGATTATGTGGTGCAGGATGGCGTGGTGCCGCGCACGCATTTGGGTGAGGCGCTGGCTTTCATTCACAACCTGAGCCGGGAGTATGGCCTGGGTATTGCCAACGTCTTTCACGCCGGCGACGGCAATTTGCACCCGTTGATTCTGTATGACGGCCGTATCCCCGGACAGCTTGAGTTAGCCGAAGAGTGCGCGGGCAAAATTTTGCACAAGTGCATTGCCCTAGGCGGCTCGATTACTGGCGAACACGGGGTGGGCATGGAAAAGCGGGAATACATGCCTTACCAGTTCAACGAAGATGACCTGGATACGATGGTCGCCATTCGCCGCCAGTTTGACCCATTGGAAATTGCTAACCCCGGCAAAATGCTGCCCGGCGATGACGCGCCCGCCCTAAAGCAACACGGGATGCACCCATTGGAAAAAGCGGGGGTCATTTCGCGGGAGTAACCTGGATGGCCCCAGAGTCATTTGCCCTTTGTGGAAGGACGGGGGCGTGGTATAGTCACGGCCGTCAGAAATCAGTAAGCAGTAAACAATGAAAAGTGTAGATTTCTCATCTTCTTTTCTGCTGGGGAGAGATTGATGGACGAGGTAGCCGTTTCGTCAGGGTTGCTCAAACAGACATTGGAGGCGTGGGAGAAACAGCAGCCGGTTCCGGCCGTCTGGCAATCTTTTGTGGCCTGGCCGCAGTTGCGGGGCCTTTCTGCCACCGAGTTAAGCCTGAGGTTGTATGACCTCTGCCAGGAGATGGTGCAACAGCAGCTCAATGGGCAGCGGCAGGTAGAAGGGCTGCCCCCCATCACCCCGCCGACCACGCGCCCGGCTGCCTTAGCCGTCCTGGTTCAAGAATTCAGCCAGAATAGTGAGAAGTTAGAAGGGTGGAGTACCCTGTACCACCGTCATTTTAGTCCGGTGTCGTTGCGGCCAAAGGAGATAGAAACGGCCGTGCCCCACTCCCGCCGCAATGTAGATCGCCGTCACCGGCAAGGCGTAGATATGCTATGGGAATTGTTGTACCGGCAAGAAATGACGGCCATGGGCCGCACGGAAATGGCCCGCCTGTGCCGCCACTTGCCGCCGCCAGATTATGCCCACCTCTTTGGCGTGGAAACCTTGCTAAACCGACTGCTGGAGTGGGCGGTGGCGGCCGAGAGCCTGCCGTTTTTCAGCATTGAGGGAATAGGTGGTATTGGCAAAACGACCATTGCCCGCGCCGCCGCCCATCAAATGGCGAAACGGGGCGGCTGGGCAGATGTGCTGTGGGTGAGTGCCCGGCAATATAACCTGGATGTGGAACACGGCCGTCTGCAACCCACCACCCGCGCTGCCCAAACCTTTGCCGATATTGCCCTGCACCTGAGCGAACAATTGGGGCAGCTACACCTGGCCGGGCTGCCAGCAGAGGTGAAGCTAGAACGATTGCAACCCATTTTGAAGGCGAATCCCCATCTGGTCATCATTGACAATCTGGAAACGCTGGCGGATGTGGATATGCTCATCCCCCGATTGGAACCGCTGGCCGATCCCACCCGGTTCTTGCTGACCAGTCGCCACACGATGAGCCGCTACCCGTATATTCACATTCTGCCCGTGCCCGACCTGAGCCTGGCTGACAGCCAACGGCTGATTGAAAGTGAACTGGCGCGGCGGCATAAACCGCCGTCGCTGACTCCGGCGCAGATGGCGACGATTTACCAGACGGTGGGTGGCCTGCCGCTGGCCTTGAAGTTGATTGCGGCGCAATTGGCGCGACGGCCGTATGAGCAGGCGCTTTCCTGGCTGCAACAGGCTGATCTGACCGACCCTTACATCTTCATCTACCGCCATGCCTGGCATTCCCTCTCCCCGCCCGCACAGCGATTGTTGGTAGACATCATGGAAATTGGGCCAGACGGGGAGAATTGGGAAGGATTGGAACTGCTGTCGGGGTTGGAGGGGGTGGCGTTGGGCACGGCCGTAGATGAACTGATTGACGTGTCGTTGTTAGAAACCAGCCACCAACAGGATGCCCTCCTTTACCGCCTACATCGTCTCACCGTCACCTTTTTACGCGCAGATGTTTTGGGAGGATGGAAGATGTGGTGATGCGGAAATTCATGGCTGCTGTCTTATTTGTTATAATGGCTGAAACCGCATTAGAGAGGTGGTATATGCAAATTGAAACATACTTTGATTTCCTGGCCGCTGATGATATCCGGTTAAAGGGTTCACGAATTGGCATTGAGTCTATTCTTTATGAGTATCTCTACCACGAACAGAATGCAGAAGCGATTGCTGCCCGGTACCCAACCCTATCCCTGGAAGCGATCTACATCCTATACTATCTGCAAAATCGGCCACAAATGGAACAATATCTGGCTGATTGGCTGGCATTTGGTCAGGAGGTCAGAGAAACCCAAAGGCAAAATCCACCCCCAGTGATCTTGCGCTTGCAACGGTTAAAATCGGAACACCAAACGGCCGTCCCTGCATAACTGCACATGAGCGACATCCGTTTTTTGCTAGATGAGAATGTCTCGCCCCGATACCGCACGGCATTGTTATGACGTGAGCCGCAGTTGGTAATCTGGCATGTGGGATTGCCCGGTGCGCCAGCAAAAGGTACACAAGACCCAATCATATTACAATGGTGTGAAGCTAACGCCTTTCTCCTGGTGACCAATAATCGTAAATCTATGTCAGCACATTTGGCGGAACACCTGGCAAACGGCCGTCATATTCCCGGCATTTTGGTCATTAGCCCACACATGACCGTTGGCGAAATGGTTGAAGAATTGCTGTTAATTGCCAGTGCCACGTTAGCTGATGAATTTCAAGATCAAATCATTTACTTGCCAATCGTCTGACCAATTATCTTAACTATTTGGTCGGATGTCTGATGGTGACTAATCATGTGCCATGATTAACCTGGCTCCGGCAACGTTTACGAACGAATGGGTAACGTACCGCCAGAGGCGGTTGCCGGAACAACTGCGCCGGTTGATGGCATTTGTCCAGGATTGCCAGAGTGAATCGGAGCGCGCCCGGCCCCATTTCCACACCATTCACAACCAACTGCGTGTGGCTCAGGATATACCCGATTGCCATTCCGTGCTGGCCGAACTGGTATTGGCGTTGCACCCCTGGCCGAAATGGTGGGGCTATTGGGAGGAGTGGCTGGCCGTTTGCCAACAGGTGGCCGACATTCTGGCGCAGTTGGGCCAGACCCAGGCGCAGGGGTGGCTGCTGGCGGATGTGGTGGAGATGCTGTTTGAACTGAGCCGGTATGAGGACGCGCTGGTTGTGTTGGAGCAGATTTTTACCGCTGCCGACAACCAACCAGAGATGGCCCGCCCGTTGTGCCGTGCCGGGCACACGGCCGTACACAAACTCATCTCGCTGGGTCGGGGGCCGCAGGGCGAGGCCATTTATGAACGCCAGATGGCATGGCTGGCCCGGTGGCAGCCATTGTTGCCAGCAGATGATTACCTCTATGCTCATGCCCTCATCATCTTGCAGGAGACGTTTGTGATGCGTCGTCGGGGGATTCAGGATCAGGCGTTGCCGCTGCTTGAGGCATTACGGCCGCGTTTGGCAGCCTGGGTGGAAGCGCCGCTCGATTTGTGGCGCGATTTCCATTTTCACCACAGCGGCGTGTTGTACAGCATGGCCGTCTACCCGGAGTCTGTGGCTGTTATGGAGCAGGCGATTGCCTGCGCGGCGCAAATGGGTGACGAGTATGGGGAAGCGACGTTATATGCGGACAAGGCCAACCCGTTGTGGGCGGTGGGGGAGTTTGATCAGGCGGAAACGGCCGTGCGCCGCAGCATCTATCTGTGTGAAAAACTGCGCGCCAACTGGCGGCTGGTGCGCAGCATCAGCATCTTTTTGGATGTGTTGATTGCTCGTGGGGCGTTAGACGAGGCGATGCTCTGGCTGGCGCGACAGATGGAGTTGACGCAGCAGCTACAAGACGAAGCAATGCTATCAGATGCTTACATGGTGCGCGCCCTGGTCTACATGCAGCGCGGCCACTATGACCTGGCGCTGGCCGATTTGCAGGTTTGTGCTGCCAGCTATCGGCGGCGGGGGTCACACCGCTGGCTGGTGTGGGCGCAGGTGAATATGAGTTGGTGTTATAGCTGGTTGGGAGATGGGCCTCCGGGGACGGAGGGGGCAACGGGCATCTCACTTGCCCAACACAGCCTGCAACTCAGCCGGGACGTGAAAGCGGAAAATGTGGAACTGCTGGCCTTGCGCTGCGTGGCCCGTTTCCAGACTGGCCCGGAAAAACAGGCCACATTGGAGCAGGCCGTCCTCCTGGCGCAAAAGATCAACTCGCTTTTTAACGAGGCGGCCTGTTTGTTTGATCTGGTGGGTGTGGTGGGGGACACGGCCGTACAGCAAATCTACTGGCAGCGGGCGGTGGCGCTGCTGGGACGGTGCGGGGTGACTGCCTGGTTAGAAGGCCACACACGCAAAACCCCGCCCTGTTTACCGTTGATTGGGTAGGAGCCAGACATCCGATTTCGGCAACCGGAGGTTGCTTGAGAAATCGGATGTCTGGTGGCGGTTAATGGAGGTTACGGCCGTAATACTACCGGCAGATACACTTTGTGAGCCTCTAGTGGTGGGTTACTGGGTGGGTAACGCGTGTCTGAGGCCAAATCTGATATGTTATTAGCTGCATCACGGAAACGTGCGTAGATTGTCTCTCCAACTGGTAAATACACGAACTCTACTACGGGTTGCCAGACAGCTTCGCTCATATTATCTGTCCATATCAACATTTCGGTGGCGTTGGCGCTGGTGGCAATTTGCAAGGTCATGGTTACGGCCGTCATCCGATACAGTTCCACATTTCCCGTAACTGTCCCGGATGCAGGTAAACTTATTGCTTCTGTTGTCTTCAATACGTGTTGTGTGTCTGTTGTTGTATTTATTGTAGATACAGGTGCAGCCTCGTTGGCTTTATTTTCTATAGTTTCTCCCACCAGGTGTTCACAGGCTGTGTCACCCGCATAGACAGAAATCCAGTCAAAATACCAACCACTATAACTATTCAGACGCATATTAGCGCCATTGATAGGCCAGGGATCATGAATAATATAGTTAGCAGGATTTGTTCCGCTGCCACTGATCACCACGATCCAGTGTGTGTTTAAGACCCCATTGACATATCGGTGCATTCCCAATATGACGGGGCGATGATTCTGGTTTAACTCTGTCTGTAGTCTGCTCCATGAGAATCCGTATTTGGCTACAAATTGTGCCTGTCCTTGACTACATGATGCTCCAACATCCCAATAGAACGGACAGGCAGAGGTTCCCATACAATCGCTGAGAGAAGCTGGAGTCAAGTTTGCTTCAAAATGTTTGAAAATCATAGCGCCAGAGGTTAAGGTACAACCACATGCCCCAATCGTATTGCAAGAGATTGAGCAGGCCCCATTTCGAGTGCGTAATGGGTGATTCCGCCACTGGGGATCGCGCTGAGAAAAGTAAGGCACACTGCAAACTGGGGGAGGCGGGATGGGTGTAGGTGGGGGAGGTGGGGGGGTATTTGTAGGTGTAGGTGGAGCAGGAATTGAATAATTCACCATTAGTCTAGGATGCTCTTGTCCTGGACATTGAGATGTTGAGCACTCCTTCGCCCAATAGATACCACCTGGCGCGTTCTCGTTATTTGCCCAAATGGTGACGCCACGATTTGAAGTCCCCTGATACCAATTGCGTACCATGTTGGTAATATCAATTGATTTCCACCCATTATTGCAGGTTATCGTGGTCGATCCGACGGAGGCTCCTTTGCTGGGCTGATTATTCCACGTCAGTGATAATTCATTCCAATCAGATGTTATTTCATATACGGTCACGCCATAGTTGCTGGAACATTCAATTACATATTGATAGACTTCAAGATAGGCGCTATCAATTTGCGCGCCTGAAGGTAACGATGGCAGATTATACTTAATGTACATGCGTGTACGATATTTGTTGTAAAGCGTATCGTACCCTAGATACATATTTCTTGTGCCGCCTGCCGCTGAGTTAGGGAAGCCAGATTGGGCATAGGCATCTTGATTTGCGTCACCATAAGCTGTTCCGGTAATTTCCAGTGGTGTGGCTGCATTGGTAACCCCCCAATGAACCAAAACCAGCGAAAAAAACAGGCAACAAGTAACCATGAGTAAGACTTTTGTTTTCATTTTTTTCACTCCTTTTTTTGCCAGTTTTTGATAAATAACAATAGGCGACCGGAACAACTGTTTCCCCGTCACACATTGGTCTGGCTGGTGGAGAGTGTAGGCAATGGACACGGCCGTCAGCCACCACTTTTGGACAGATTTCGGACAAAATTCGGACAGGTTTGGCGGTTTGTATTCGGGAACCATTTTTAGTTTGTGTATAGGGTTGACTTCTTTTCAGTTATATTGTGACCAATTGGTTATGAGGTGCTTTATGGCTGACCAGGTAGAACAATTAACTTTGCCTCGTTCAGGGTATGTGGAAGTACAAATTAACCTGTCCAGTGCGGTGAATATCACGGCCGTTTCTGCCCGGCGTAAGTTCAATGCATTTTTGGCTACCCACGTGGGCAACCTGCTGCTGGCCGGGGAACCGGCTCTGACTATTACTGACCGTATTGTGTGGCGGGTGCCGGTAGATGTGACGGATCCGGTCAACGGCCGTCTTGGTCGCGTTGGTGATGTAGATGTGGCTGTGGATAGCGGTGAACTGCTGCTCACCTCTGCCCAAATCAACCAACTGGAACAAAATGCCTACCGCCTTGCTGCCGCTGCCCCATTACCCTCAGATCGGTAAACACAACTGTCTGCCCGCCTATGCCCGAATGGTTTCCTGGCGGCATGGGGCGAGTTTGACTATTTAGCCGGGGTGATCGTGAAGCGATAACGGCCGTACCCCCCGCTATACTCCCCACGATGATCACCCCCATCGTTCCCCAGACCTACTATTACCGCTCCCTGTCTGGCCGGTTGGGGCGGTTTATTGAATTTGCTCAGACGCAGCCGCCGGAAGCAGTACGGCCGTTGCTGCCCACCATCCTCACCCTCATCCAGCGCGCCGCGCCCTATCCGCCGCTTTACCCTCTGTTGGCGAACCTGATTATGGCCCTCCACCCCTGGCCCCCCCGCTGGGGTGACGCCGATGCTTGGCTGCCCATGCTGCGCCTGACCGTGACCATCTCTCAGCAGCTAAACCGGCCTGAACAAGAGGCGGAATTATTAGCCCATCTGGCGGAACTCTTGTGGGCGACCAACCAGTTAACGGCGGCGCTGGAAACGGGGCAGCAGGCAGTGGCGCTGGCCGGGCAGGGCGGTTTTGTTCTGCCCTGGGCCAAAGCCAGTTACATCCTCTATGAACTGCTGGTTGTCCCCGGTCGCGCAGCCGACGCTGATCAGGTAGCGCAAAACGCCGTCAGGTGGTGGGCAACGGCCGTGACCACACCCATTCCCCTGGCCGCCGACCACTTTGTCACCTTGATCCAGGTGCGCGCCCTGCGCCGCCGTGGTCAGTTCCCGGAGGCGTTATCCCTGATGCAGCCCTTGTTAAGCCGATGGGAACAGACGCCAGAACTGGACGCGGCGCTTTATGCCCAGGCCTGTGCAAACGCAGGCTGGATATACCTGAACACCGGTCGTTATCAGCAGGCAGGGCGCCATTTGCGGCAGGCCATTGACCTGTACCGGCAGGCCGGCGACCACATGATGGCTGATGTAGTGGGCGGCGATCTGGCCTGGGTTTATTGGTCGCAAGGGCAGTTCGCCCAGGCGGAACCCCTTTTCCTGACGGCCATTGCCCGCGCCGAAAAGCAAGAGTTTCACGAACTGGCCGAATTTATGGGCAACCTGGCGGCCATGTACATGGCGCAAGGCAAATTACGGGAGGCACGGCCGTATCTGGAGCGGCAAGTTGAACTGGCGCAGCGCAGCGGCCAGCAAGGGGAGATCATACGGGCCACCATCAACCGCGGCGCGACGTTGCTATTGCTGGGTGAATATGAAGACGGGCTGGTGGATGTGCGGCCCGGTCTGGCCTATTACCAGGCGCAAAACCACGCCGTGATGAGTCTGCTTTGCCAGATGAGCCTTGCCTTTGCTTACTGGGGAATGGGCCAGAGAACTGAAGGGCTACCCCTGGCAGAAGAAGTGCTGACCGCAGCGATCACCCGTTTCCCGGACTTGCCGTTTCTCGCTTTGTTTGCCCGGCGATGTTTGGCGTTATTTCACCCACAGGCAGAAGCAATACGATTGTTGCAAGAAGCGCTAATACAAGCACGAGAATTGGGCTTACGGTTGCAAGAAGCAGCCTGCTTGATCTCCTTGTCTGCTCTGGTGAATAACCATAGCGAACAGCAGATGTTTTGGGATGAAGGCCTCCGGTTGTTGCAAGAAATGGATGCGCTGGCCTGGTTAGAAAACAGTCCCCATACCCCCCCATTTATCGGTATGTTTCACTAACAGATCGTAAGCCTGCCAGATTTTCCGGGCCTGGCTCGTCTTGTATGCTGTGTTACCAACCACGCACACAGACGGGTTTCATCTTTCCTGGTTGGTTGGTTATAATTGCCCACAGTTGGCTACAAAAGGATTGGTGAGATGAATGAAACCACACTGGCTGATTTATTGGCCGAAATTCATACTTTAACTGAACGTTTAGCCGTGTTTGAGAACAAATATGGCTTACTGACAGATGTTTTTTACGAATGGTACAACGCGGGTAACGAACCGGAAGATGATGCCTGGGTGATGGATTTTACTGAATGGGCTGGCGTGTACCAAAGTCTGCAACTATTAACGGCCGAATACCACACCTTGTTAAAAGAACTTCCCCACGGCCGTAATGCCATCAACCGGCACATTCAGTCCTATGTTCAAGCTACCCTCGCCTGATGTTTACCTCTCTAGAATCATATGAGCAGTTTATTTACCAACTGCCAGGCCATTACCCCATCATCACCACGTCTACACTGGTTTTGATTCGGTACGGCCGTTACACGGCTCAAGTACGGGGCGATATTCACTTTGCCACCCAGGTGCGTTTGCAAGTCTATGAAGAACTGGTCGCGCTACAACAAGTCAGATTGACCGCTTATGGGTACGAAGCCTGGCGCGGTGATGAGAAACTGTATTGGTATGATCCCCAGCCACATCCGCATATTCCGGCTCTGGCAAGCACCCACCCTCATCACAAACATATTCCCCCAGATATGAAACATCATCGAGTCCCTGCGTCGGGTTTATCATTTACACAGCCCAATTTGCCCTTTCTCATACGTGAAATTGAGCAACTGCTATAACGGAGACACAGACGATCACCAGCCAACCCCCTGCCCCGCAAACGCCGCCTCACGGCCGTGCCTATCTCTACTTCACCGTTTTCATCGCCGGTATGAGTACCCTGGCCATTGAGTTCACCACCAGCCGTATGTTGCAGACGGTGTATGGCACCTCTAACATCGTTTGGGCCAATGTGATTGGGTTGGTGCTGCTGTTTTTGACGGCGGGCTATTTTATCGGTGGGCGGTTGGCGGACAAACGGCCGTACCCCCACCTCTTTTACACCCTCGTCGCCATCACCGGTTTTGCCGGCGTCTTTTTTTTGCTGCTCACGTCGGTCATTTTACGCTCGGCGGCGGCAGCGATGGCGGCGGTGAATGTGGGCGCGATTGTCAGTTCGCTGGTGGGCGTCATTTTGGCGCTGGCCGTGCCCGTGACCCTGCTGGGCTGCATGTCCCCTTTTGCCATACGGCTGGCGGTGCAGGATGTGGGCGAGGCGGGGCGGGTGAGCGGCCGTATATATGCCATCTCCACCTGGGGCAGCATCATGGGCACGTACCTGCCGGTACTGCTGGTCATTCCGCTGGCGGGTTCACGCATGACGGCGTTGATTTTTGGCGCGATTTTGCTGCTGGTGGGGGTGGGGGGCTTGTGGCAGACGCGGCGGCGGGCGGCCGTGTGGGGATTGGCGCTGCTGCTGTTGCTGTTACCCGTCGCCTATTTTGGCACACGCGGCACGGTCAAGGCGTATGAAGGGCAGATTTTTGAGACGGAATCGGCCTATAACTACATCCAGGTCATCCGGCGCGACAATTGCAACTACCTGTTGCTCAACGAGGGGCAGGCTTACCATTCCTTTTATTGTGATGGTGGCGAGGTGTCGCGGGTGTCGGTGTGGAGCATTATGCTGGCAGCACCGTTTTTTAACGAAGGCCCGGTGCGGGTGGACAACATGGCGGTGATTGGGCTGGCGGCGGGCACCATTCCTAAACAATACGGCCGTGTCTTTGGACCCATTCCCATTGACGGCATTGAACTCGACCCGGAAATTATCCAGGCGGGCGTGGATTATTTTGCGCTCACTGACCCGAATATCAATCTGATCGCCGGCGACGGCCGTTACGAACTCAACCGCCTGACCAGCCGCTATGATGTAATCACCATTGACGCCTACAAAGTGCCCTACATCCCCTGGCACCTGACCACCCGCGAATTTTTCCAGGAGGTGCAGACGCACCTGACGAAAACGGGCGTAGTGGCGGTGAATGTGGGGCGCGCGCCGCAAGATCGCACGTTGGTAGAGGCGATGGCCGCCACCATGCTGACCGTTTTTCCCACCATCCACGCTATTGATGTGCCCGGCACGTTGAACACCATCCTGATCGCCACCATGCAGCCCACCACACCAGAAAACGTAGCCGCGAATCTGGCACAACTGAGTCCCAACGTTGACCCGCTGCTCAGAGAGGCTTTAGCTACGGCCGTCGCCCACACCGCGCCCGTTACCCCCTCTGACGTCATCTTCACCGACGAACGCGCCCCTGTGGAAATCATCATTGATTCGCTGGTGCTGCGTTATTTGCTACAAGAAGGGCCGGGCGGGTTGCCCGGCCTGGAACCGTGATGCATGATGCGTGATCGGAAGAATCTCACGCATCATGCATCACGCATCACGCATGACGGAGAAACATGGAACTAACCACCTGGCACAAACTCACACGCACGGCCGTCATCATCGCCATGCCCTTTTTCCTGGGGCTGGGCATGATACTGCTGGTGATTGAATGGAACTGGCCCAGCTACCCGGCATGGGAGTACGGCCGTATCCCCCCCGACAACTACGGCCTGACCCCTGCACAGCGGCTTGACCTGGCCCAACAAACGCTGGCCTATTTGCGCCAGCCGGGTCGCGCCGATGATGTGATCTATCTGCTAGAAGAATTGCGCTTGCCGGACGGTCAGCCGCTTTACAACGAACGCGAAATCGGCCATATGCTGGATGTGAAAAACGTGGCCGACAATATCCGCGCTGTCTGGCTGGTGGCGGGGATCATTGTTGTGGTGGGGTCATTGGTATTGGTATTGCAGCCGGAAACGGCCGTCTTTGGCTGGCGCACCATCATGTGGGGCGGTGTTTTTACAGTAGTCGTTTTGTTAGCCATTGCCCTGTTCATTCTGCTGGCCTGGGACGTCTTCTTTGTGCAATTCCATGAACTGCTCTTCCCCGCCGGTACCTGGACATTTGCCTACACCGACGGCCTCATCCGCCTCTTCCCGGAACAGTTCTGGTTTGACGTAGGCGTGATCATGAGCGGTGGCGCGTTGTTGTTGGGTGTGGTGACGGCCGTGTGGGGCTTTCTGATGCAGAAGAATGTAATTGGGTAATTGGGTAATTACCCATATTACCCAATCACAGGAGTTCCCTATGAAATCCATCGTCATCACCGGCGTATCTACCGGCATCGGGTATGAGGCGGCCAAAATGCTGGTGGGGCAGGGCTGGCGGGTGTATGGCAGTGTGCGCAAACAGGCGGATACTGACCGTTTGCAGCAGGAATTGGGGCAGGGGTTTACGCCCTTGTTGTTTGATGTGACGGATGAAGGGGCGATTGCGACGGCCGCAACCCAAATCCCCGCTCCCCTCACCGCCCTCATCAACAACGCCGGTATCGCCGAACCTGCCCCCTTGATGCACATGCTGCTGGCTGATTTTCGCAAACATCTGGAAATCAACGTCACCGGCGTATTGGCCGTAACGCAAGCGTTTTTGCCGCTATTAGGGGCGCAGGCCAATTGGCCGCATCCACCGGGGCGCATCATCAACATCAGTTCCGTCAGCGGCCGCATCGTTTACCCGTTTATGGGCGCATACGCCGCCTCCAAACATGCCCTGGAAGCGATGTCGGACGCACTGCGGCGGGAACTGCTGCTCTATGGGATTGATGTGATCCTGATTGAGCCGGGCACGGTGCGCACGCCCATTATCGGTAAGTTTGCCGGGCAGGTGGCGCGGTACATGGAGACGGACTACGGCCGTGTCCTGCAACCCCTCGCCGCCCAGGTGGAAAAACGAGAACAATCCGCGCTGCCGGTGGAACGGGTCACGGCCGTGATCCTGCAAGCCCTGGAAAGCGAACACCCCAAAACCCGCTACCCCCTCCCCCGCAAACGACTCACCGGCTGGCTGCTCCCCCGCCTGCTGCCCGACCGCTGGTTTGACCGCCTGGTCGCCCGGCAATTGAAGATTGGTAATCAGTAATCGGTATCACTCTACACCGATCACCGACTCGCAGGCGCAGCCAGACTGGCCCGCGATGGGGCGACAGTTCCAGTTCAAACCTGAAAAACGGGCAGCATAAACGCTCATTGGCAATGTATTGCGTGAGCATCTCATAATCCCCGGCCGTAAATTGGAAGGCCTATCCATCAGCCAGTTCCTCGGTGGATTGGCTGAGCCGGAATACCAGGTTGTGGGCGATTTCTTACTGGGTGGCACGTTCAGCCGGGGTAATGGCGGCCATGTTACAAGTTAATGCCTCTGGTTCTGAATCAATGGTTGTTTGGTAAGCGTTCAGACTTGACAAGTTTATTACCAGAGGTAGTTGCCGCTATTCAGGCGCAAAAACTTATCAAGTCTCCAGAGGAACTGAACGGTTATGAATAAGTATCTATTTATCACGTAAGCGTTCAGACTTGACAAGTTTTTTACCAGAGGCAGTTGCCGCAATTCAGGTGTAAAAACTTGTCAAGTCTCCAGACAACCTCCTATTCTCTTAATCTCAAAACCGGAAGTGAATTTTAGAAGATTTCGCCGCGCATTAGGCTTCGCTGACGGTCACTTTGTTCATTTTGTCGCCGGTGCGAATGCTGTTGACGACGTTCATGCCCGATGTTACCTTGCCAAAGACGGTGTGACGGCCGTCCAGATGCGGCTGTGGTGAATGGGTGATAAAAAACTGGCTGCCGTTGGTATTTGGCCCTGCGTTAGCCATCGAAAGCACACCCGTCTCGTGTTTCAACGGGTTGTCCTTAAACTCATCTTCAAAACGATAACCTGGGCCGCCGCGCCCAGTGCCGGTGGGGTCGCCGCCCTGGATCATAAAATTGTCAATCACCCGGTGAAAGGTGACGCCATCATAAAAACTTTCACCGATTAAAAAGACAAAGTTGTTCACCGTTTTCGGGGCATATTGCGGATACAGTTCAATCACAATGCTGCCCTTATTGGTTTCCATATGGACTGTGTAATTTTTCTTCGGGTCAATTTGCATTGCCGGGGGTATTTTCCATTCTTTTGCCATCAGATTCTCCTTCTAAGGTTCGTAGTAGGCGATTTATCGCCGTGAGCAGGCGATTTATCGCCTATTACAAATTGATCTTACCGCCTTCCTACTAATGCGCCAATGTTGCGGCCAACCCATATCTCCTCGGCAAATTCGGGATTGCTGGCCGAGGCTACAAAATAAGTCACGCCCTGCACAGTGGGCCGTTTCTGTAGCTCTTGCCAGAATTGTAGATATTGGGCGGCTTTGGTGGCTACCGGCGTACCCGCTTTGTTGTTGCTGGCCTCCGTTACCCAGATGGGCTTAAAGCGGAAGCGGGCGATGTAATCATCCAGTACATTCAGCGCTGTGGCCATGGGGTAAACATTTGACCAGTAAATATGAACGCCCAGGCCATCGGACGCTTTTACGGCGTCGCGGCTGGTTTCAATAAACTCCACGTGATCCATTTTGATGTTTTGCACCGAAGCGCCAGGAGACAGACCTGGATAGATGAAGCGCATCCCAGGGATAGCCTGCCGGTAAAGGCGCAGCACTTCCTGATACCAGGTGTTAAACTCCGCCCCATTGCGCCAGGTGCTGCCCATGCCCTCGTCGCGCAGGTTTGGCTCGTTATGCAGTTCCACCACCACGTCCCGCTGGCCGATGATGTTCAGGGTACGGCGCACATCGCTAATGGTATCGTTGAGGAATTGGTGTGGGCTGATGTTGCGGCCACCAAAGCTGAGAAAGGCGCGCACGACCCAGCGGGCATCCGGGTGATTTTGCGCCAATCTACGCACGGCGTCTGGGTTGTGGAATGACAACACCTTGATCATGCCGGGACGCAAGGCCTGAAATTCGGCAATTTCGGCGCTAGAAATGTCCGGGTCCGCCGATGCGTGTAAGCCAATGGCCGTATTGCCCAATGGTGTTGGTTCCGGGCTGACTTCATCTGGTTTGGCGGTGGTGTCAATGACCGGTTTGAGGGGGGTGAATGGCTTTTGCAGCACTTTGTCATCCACACGTACCGGTGTGTACTCGCCTTGCGCCGGGCCAATGACCAACATGGCCGAACCGCCGGGCACAAAACCCACGTTGGCGGCGTCGCGGCGGGGTTCGGCGCGTAGGTTCAAGCCATATGGTCCGGCGGTAGCCATGCCGCCGGCCACGTTGATGGCAGCGGTGAAGGCGTAACCGGGGGTGGTGTCGGCGATGGGTTGGGGCGGCGGCGGGGCCGCGCCGCCAGTGGCCAGCGGTTCAGGCTGCTGTGCTTGCGGCAGGGAAGCGACCAGATTTTGCAGGGCGCGGCGGGGCACGAAGAGGGGCGTAAATTCGCCGACCGCTTTGCCGGCCAGGGCGGCCACGCTGCCTTCGGTAAAGAGACCAATGAGCGCGCCATCGCGTGACGGCCGTGCCCGCAAATTTGTGCCATACTGCCCCGACCGCACCTGGTTGCCGCTGGTGGTCAGGTTTTGCGTAAACGCCCAACCCAGGATGGTGTCAGCCGGTGGCGTGACGGGGGCAGGGGTAGCGGGTGGGGCGCTGCCGCCGGGCGCGTCTATGGGGCCGGTAAAGTCGGTACGGCGTACCCGCACCGGCAGGTATTCACCCTGCTGCCCGCCCGTGACGGTGAGGGTGCTGCCACCCGTGACCAGGCCGATATTGCCTGCGTCGCGGCGGGGGGCGTTTCGCAGGTTAATGCCAAACTGGCCTACAATAGCCTGGTTCCCCTGGCGCGTCAGGTAAGGGGCAAACCCCCAGCCATCAACGGTAGTATCGCCAGCAGCGGGTGGTGGGGTAGGGGCAGGCGGCGGCGGTTGGGGCACGTTGCGCAGGGTAGCGGTGGGCACCTTCACCGGTACATATTGGCCGTGGACTGGCCCAGTGACGATGACGATGGTACCGCCGGGAACCAGGTCTATGATACGGCCGTTGATACTCGCTGTTTCCCGTAAATTGATCCCTCCTGAGGCCACCTGTGCCAGGTCTCCCACCGTGATAATGCTACCTGCATGGGCCCAACCATCGGTATACGGCCCGGCTGGTCGTTGAAAACCCATGAGCGGTAGCAGATAAGGCGTGGGGTCAAAGATGTGGTAAGGCCAGTTTTGGTAAGATTGATCCTTGCGTTTCAACGTCAGATGCAGGTGGGAGCCAAAACTGTTACCGGTGTTATCGGCCAGCCCCAACACATCACCCGCCTTCACCTGCTGTCCCGGCGTAACCAACGCCTGCTGCAAATGGGCATAAATCGTCTGCCAGCCATCCACATGATCCACGCGTACATGCACGCCATAGTTGTGGTTGTTGGGGTTGGTATGCACATAACTGACCGTGCCTGGGGCCACAGCAAATATCTTGCTGCCACTGGGGGCCATTACATCAATGCCTTCGTGCCCGGGCAAACCAAATTGGGCATAGTTGTGGGGATTGGCGCCAAAGTATTGGTTGATGCTGCGAAACTCGGTCGGCCATGCTTCAAACTTGAAATCACTCATGGGAACCTCCTGTGAAAATTATGAATTATGAAGGATGAATTAGGAATTTCCATCCTTTTCGGTGGGCTGCTGCTGGTTGTTGGTGAGGATGTATTGTACAGCGGTAGATGATTAGCGGGTTCGCCGTGTCCAGTATTCTTTGGGAGCCAGTTCGGTTAGGTCATTACCGGCCAGGATGAAATCTAACAGTAAGCGATTGAACTTCACCTTTTCATGCAGCATGGGGTAATGGTTGCACTCAAATTTCACAAAAAAGCGATTGTTGCCTGATTCGGTCAGGTACTCATGTTCGCCGGAGGGGGGACTGATGATGGGGTCTTGGTCGCCATAGAGGAGCAGCAAGGGCCGTGGTGATTCGGCCAATTCCTGGGCAAAATTAATCTTCGCCATTTCAGCGACTAGCCGGGAAAAGGCATTCGGGTCAACCTTGCGTATCTCCGTATCTACTTCGGGGTAACTGTTGGCTTTGCCCAACAGTCGGTTCATGGCTGTTTCGGGATCGCTGCCAGACAGTTTGCTATTGATGTAACTGTTGTTGATAGGCAGCGAGACGGCGACCAGCTTTTCCACATTTTCCGGGTGTTTGCGAGTGTAACGCAAGCCGACGGCCGCGCCCAACGAGTGGCCAATGATGTAAACCGGACGGGCTACGCCTAGCTGGTCAATGAATTGATCCATCATGGTGACGTAGGTGTCCAGGTTGTACATGTCTGGCGCTTTGCTAGAGTCACCAAAGCCCCACAAATCAAAGGCAAAGGAACGATGCTGGGCAGACATGGCCTGCATGGAAGGCCACCAGTATCGCCAGGAACCAAGCCAGCCATGAATGAAGATGAGAGGCTGGCCGCGCCCCAGGACTTCGTAGTGAATTAAGTGATTACCGATGGTGGTAATACTCATAGTTACTTCAGGGGTTGAGACCTGACAGATTTTTGAAAACCTGCCAGCTCTGGCGTCTTATTTGTTAAGTACCCTTTGAATCTTTTTAACTAAATCGTCTGGGGCAAAGGGTTTTAAGATATAGTCCGATGCCCCGGCTTCTATGCCGGTTTGAATTTCCTGTTCTTGCCCTTTGGCGGAGAGGAAGATGACGGGAATGTTTTTCGTTTGTTCATTTTCTTTGAGGGCGCGGCAGGCCTGGTAGCCGGTCATGCGCGGCATGCGCACATCCATGAGGATGACATCGTAGTGGGGGTTGTTCTGTGCTTTTTCCACGGCTGCCAGCCCATCTTCGGCGCTGTCTACCGTGAAGCCGTGAAATCGCAGGGTGAGTATAATTAGTTCCCGAATGTCGTTGTCGTCTTCTGCAATCAATATGTTCGTCATTGCTTTAACCCTTCAATGTCAGGTTGGGTCACTGTCTTCTATCACTACCGGCAGGTTGAAGGTAAAGGTGCTGCCTTTACCAAGTTCGCTTTCCACTTGCAGATAACCGCCATGCATTTCGATAAGACTGCGCACGATAGCCAGCCCCAGGCCGGTTCCGGAGACTTTTTGCACGGCTTCATCATCGGCGCGGAAGAAACGGTCAAAGATTTTTTCGCGGTTTTCTTTGGATATGCCAATGCCGTTGTCGCTGATGCTGATGTAGACGTGGGCTTCGGTGGCTCTGGCGTGAATGGTAATTTGCCCATTGGCCGGGGTGTAATTGAAGGCATTGTCCACCAGATTGGTTAATATTTGCGTGACGCGCGTGTGGTCGGCATTGACAAGGGGTAACCCAGGGGTGATTTCGGTTTTGATGACCATGGGTTTTTCTTCGTGTTGAATACGGCCGTGTAAATGTCCCACTGTTTGCTCGATAATTTGGGGGATGTCTAACGGCCGTAAATCCAGCGTCGTCTTGCCCGTTTCTATGCGGGAGATGTTGAGCAGATCGTTTACCAGATCGTGCAAACGGTCGGCATTGCTCTTAATCACCTTCAAGTAACGAATTTGAGAATCGGTGAGCTGCCCCGCCGCACCCATCAACATCAGGTCAGCATATCCTTTGATGGAAGTCATGGGCGTGCGCAGTTCGTGGGAAACGGTAGAGACAAACTCGCTTTTGAGGCGGTCAACTTCTACATCTTTGGTAATGTCCCGGAAAATGGAGACCGTGCCAAAAAAGTTGCTTTCCGATAGCACCGGTGAGAGGTGAATGCTGACATACTTTTCCTCGATGGCCAGTTGGTCTGCCAGGTAAATTCCCTGTGGAATCTGGTCTGAGTTTTTGGCCCAGTCGTTGATGGTGCTCATCCAGGTGTCGCCAAACTGCCCATATACACCCAACAGTTGATTGATCGGCTTGCCGATGAGTTGTTGGCGGGGAATGGCCAATATTTTACTGGCCGACGCATTAGCTATTTCTATTTCGTTCTTGTTGTTGGCCACAATCACACCATCGGCAATGCTTTCCAAAATAGCTTGTAGATTGGCTTTTTGGATGATTTCACCGCGCAGGATGGTGCCCAACTGGTCGGCCTGGTCAAAGATGAGATTATACAGGCTGGCGTTGTTAATGGCGTTCGCCACCTGAATGGCAGCGGCTTCTACCAATTCTAATTGCTGCGTGGTAAAGGCGTTGGGGTCGGTATGGAACAGCAGTAGCACGCCCATGACTTCTTCATTGGTGATGAGCGGCACACCCAGAACGGAACGATAGGTACTGCTGGTGGGCAGTTCTAGCCAGCGGGGGTCTTGTTTGGTGTCATAGACGATCACGGCCGTGCGGTTTTGCAGCATCCACCCGGCCAACCCTTCATCTCGTTTCAGGCCGCTGGGGATGGAACGGTGTGTCAGTTGTTTCTCCTTGTTCAACGTAGCCCGAAAATCGAACTCATTTGTTTCCTGATTGAGCAGCAAAATTGCGCCATCGGTGGCGCTGGCTACTTCGTTTACCAGATCAAGCGCTTTGGTCAAGACGCGATCTTGATCCAGACTGGCCGATAGCTCGGTATTGATGCGCAGCAGCACTTTAACCCGATTGCTCTCTTCGTTCAGTTCGTGTGTACGGGCGGCCACGCGCATATCCAATTCTTCGTTGAGCTGGTGTAATTCTTCAAACAGTTTGGCATTTTGCAGGGCGCTGGCTACCTGCACCCCAAAGGTTGTTACCTGGGTCACATCCCGGTCGGTAAAACGATGGGGATTTTCGGTGTCTGCCAGTAGTAAAACGCCGATCAGGTTCCCTTCTGCTTCCAAAGGGACGCCCAGTAGCGCCTGGATTTTTTCCGGTTGGGGCAACCGGATTTCCATCTGGCTTTGCTGGGCGTTGTTAAGAAAGACGCCGAGGCCGGTGCGTACCACATGAGCGACAAAGGTGGTGGGATCGGCTAAGGGGATAAACTGGTTCACAAAAAGCTCTTCACCATGACCTTTGGCGGCGCTGCTGGTGAAGGTGTCGTTGTCTAGCTGCCAGATGTAAGCGCCGTGAATGTTGAAAATGCGCAGACTTTCGGTGCAAATGAGCGAAAGCACGGCGTGGCGATCCAGGGTGTAGCTGAGCGCCAGGCTGACATTGCCCATGGCGCCGTAGAATCGTTCGCGCTCGTAGGTGTCTTCAAACAAGAGGGCGGTTTCCAGGGCAGTGCTGGCCTGGTTTGCCAGGGCAGCCAGCAGGCGCAGGTCACGATGGGTAATTTCTTTTTGGCCATATTTGACCAGAAGGATAACGGCGTATGTTTCGTCATCCAAAATAAGCGGCAAAAGGGCACAGGTATAGGGTTGCCCTGGTTGCAGCCAGGTGGGTTCGGCTAAAGGCGGTGTGCGGCTTTTGCTGATAGCGAAAGTCAGGGGTTGTTTGTCAATGAGGACAGTTTCTAACAGGTCGAGGTTGGTAACGGGCACGGCCGTACCCGGTGTTTGCCGCGACAGGGAATGCCGCCGGGTATAATCTTTTAATACCACCAATTTTTCGGCGGCCGTTTGCCATTCATAGATGGTGTAGCCATCGGCGTCTATGGCGTTGAGCATATGCCGGCCTAAAGCAGAGAGAACGGTCTCTTTTTCCAGACTGCTGGAAAGGTCATTGCTGGCAGTGAGCAGGAGTTCAAATTCCTGGCTGCGGTCTACCGTTTCCTGCACAAGGCGGGAGTTTTCAATGAGCGAGGCCGCAAATTGGGCATATAGTTCGATGGTTTGCAGGGTACGTTTATCCGGGCGACGGCCGTTGCTGGGATTGTCTAGCCCCACCAGCCCAATCAGCTTTTGTTGACGGCCATAGAGCGGCACACATAACACATCTTTCGCCTGCCAGAGGGTGCTGTCGGCATTTTGCTGGCCGCTGGCCTGAAGGTATGTTTGCGACCAATGGCTTTCGGCGGGCACAAAATAGCATTGTCCCTGGCGATATTTCTGCATGTCTGCGTTTTGGAACAAGGCGAGCCAGGCTTGAGGCGGGATCAGGTTTTTTTCAAGCTCAGTTTTTTCTGCCGGGGAAATGCCGGTGGTGATCAGATGCGTTGGGTGGAAGGCGTCATCGCGCAAAGTGATAACGACACGCTGCCAGCCGGTGGCGTGTAGACCATCGGCCAACGCTTGCAGTTGTTTCTCAAAATCGGTTTCCTGGTTAATTTGGGTCAGCGCCAGCAGGGGTTCAATGGTGAGGGGTTCTGCGTGAGTGGGGCGGAGAATGATTTGTAGGAAACGGCCGTCTGGGCCATCTTGCCAGCGTGATTGGGCTTCTATGATACGGCCGTTGCTGGTATGCAGCAGCGAGGCGCTAGGCCACTTTTTCAGTTCAGACCAATTGTCGTCTGAGGCTAAGACCTGGTTGACCTCATGCAACAAATCAACTTGATGACTTAAACCCAGTAAAGATGATGCTGCCTGGTTTCTATAGACCACATGTCCGGCGGGGTCAACCAGAAGAATCCCATCACTCAGGTCATCAAATACATTCCAGGTAATAGCCGAGGTTAATTCCTTTTCCATTATTCGTACCTTAAACCTCAGCCGTTACTTCTCTTGTTAATCAATCAAATGCCTTTGGTTATCAGTCAATTGTCTTTATCGTTTAGCTACCTTTGTCTTGTTTTTCTTTGTCCAGGCGTCGCAGTTCGGCGGCCGTTTCGGTAATTTCTCGAATGTCGGAAAAACGCTGTGTTTTGCTGGAAACAATACCGGCCGAAAGGCGCATGATGGGCACCAGACGGCCGTCTGACGTCATAATACCCCCTTGCTCCCTATCCATAAAATTATAGTGTGCCAGGATGCCGTCGTTAAAACGCTGCCGCAGTTTGTCTACCATCTCCTGTACCCGGTTAGACATGGTGATCAGCACAAACGTGTAACTGCTGGCGTGGCCAATAAAATCATCCAACGTGCCATACTCATCCACAATCTCGTTCAGGAACATGCCGGTAAAACGCATCACCTCGTCTCGCGCCACAAAGCCATAGGCGTCGTTAAAGGGTTCAATGTAATCAATACCAATTTGCACATAGGCCCACTCGTCCAGCTTCATCAACCCACGCAATTGCTCTTCGATCAGACGGCTGCTGGGCAGGCCAGTAATGGGGTCGGTCATATTCAGCCGTTTGTGGACGTTGATGGCGGTGCGCACCCGCAGCTTTAGCTCTTCAATGTCAAACGGTTTGGTGATGTAGTCATCTGCGCCCAATTCTAAACCGGCAATGCGATCACTGCGTTCATCGCGCTGGGTCAAGAAAATGATGGGAATATGGCTGGTGCGGGTGGTGGTGCGCAGCTCTTTGCAAACGGCATACCCATCCATATCTGGCAGCATAATGTCCAGAACGATAAGGTCGGGCAGCTTCTTGCGGCAAATGTCCAGGGCGTCATTGCCGCGCGCGGCCACTTCCACGTTATACCCCTGCCCGGTAAAGAAGATGCGCAGCATGTTAGAAATGTCAAAGTCGTCTTCAACTATTAGAATACGGCCGTTGCTCATGAGCTTTTTCCTTGGCAAAACAAACTACTGAATAAACAACTGATTCGGGTGCATATGTAGAGGCTTTATCGGTAATGATTCATCCGATTGTTTACAAGCCTTGACGTAAGCAATCTCTTCGTCACTGACGGCTCGTTCAAAGCTTCTAAAGCCACCTAAAGTAAATCCGTGTCGCGTAGCGATTTTATCAATTGTCGTAACTTGCGACAATGAAATGTCTTTACCCAATGTGTATGACTCATACCGTTGCTCAAGGGCCAACGCCATGGTTTCAGCCATACAAGCGTAAGCCATTTTGGGCGGAAAGCCAAAATTAAAACCAAAATCTACAGTGCCGGGCACTTTGACCATGCCCCCTTCAATGACCAGCACATCGGGTCTCTGTTCGGCCACCTGCCGGGAAACATCGCGCGGGCGGGCCACATCACACACGATTGCTCCCCGCCTTAAGTGCTGTGGCTCAATTATGGCGTCTACGGCGCTGGTTACGGTGATGATGAACTGGGCGTCAATGAGTTGATTGATGTCATCAGTGACCGTTACCTGCGCCTGATTGGCGGCGCGGGCGCGGTTGGCGACCTCGTTTAATTTGTCCAGGCGCCGGCCAATGAGCAGCAGGCTTTTGGCTTCTGAGGCTAACATCTCGGCGCAGACCGCGCCAATGGCCCCGGTGGCACCGACTATGGCAACCGTTGAATTGTTTAGGGGCACGTCCATGATGATGGCAGCGTGCCGCATGGCATGAATGGCCTGGGCAATGGTGTAACTGTCGCCAGTGGTCACGGGGATTTGCAAATGTTTGGCAATGGTTATACCACCGTCCCCCACAACCGAGGTGAATGCTCCTAAGCCTAAAATACGCGCCCCCAATTTTTCGGCCAGTTTACCTGTCTGGATAATCTTTTTGTAGACGACGCCAGGGGGTAAAGACATCATGCGCCTGGGGGTCAGCGGGCAGGCTACAAACCACCCCTGGGCAGTACGGCCGTCATACACAGACCGTATCCCCTTGATCTCTGAAATGTAAACAGGCGGGAAAAACAGGGACAGATAATCAATTAACCAGGCGGGCAGCTTGCCGAGAGTGGGAAATTTGCGACTGACATCACGTTTCGGGTCAATGGGATGAATGATAAAGGCAAACGAGTCTTGCATCATATTCCTGAGTGTAATGGAGATGGTTCACGCTTCAATAGTAATTCTGTCCCTTAACTATGCCCAGACTCCCGTGCTGGATACTGGTGTTTTTTTATCATCAGAGAGAGTTGTCAAATTTCACATGTTGTTTTCTTGCTAGCTATTCGTGAGAAAAGTTTAACAACTCTAGAATTCGCCAGACTCTGGTCTCGTGGTCTGAACATAGTTAAGTGCCATCTTCCCGTGGATACAAACGCGGATAGGGGTATTTTGTTTTGTAAGGATGATGATCACTATCTTCAAAGGTCACATTTTTCGTAATAAACTGCTTGTTATCGTTCGCAATGAGGACTACATCCGACTCAATGGTGCGGGCAGCATACACTATATGGCCGGAGCTAATGCGGCAATGATGGCCCACGCATCCACCCAGAATGAGCAGATTGGCCGGTTCTAATGTGCCTTTATGGGTCAATGTTTTTAGCGGCCCACCCAGGATATTAAAATCCGTAAATGTATTGCCCGCGCCGATGAAACAATCACGCCCCACAACACAAAGTTGTAAGCAGGTGTTTTGGGCGATGGATGTGTTTTCCATGAGGGTGGTCATAAACAAGGCGGCGCGGAAGGGTAAAAAACAGCCATCCCCAACAACGCTCAATAGAAGTTGGCAGCCTTGAGAAATGGTGACGTTGCTGCCAATGATGCAGTTGTCAATGACCGCACCGGCGCCAATGGTAACGTTGTCGCCAATGGTGGTGAATCCTTTGATCACGGCCGTGGGGTCAATGTTACAATTATGCCCCACCCGTACCACCTCCGAGTTGGACAAGAACTGCTTTTGCTCTAACATGGAATGGAGCATGATCTTGATTTTGTATTTCCAATCTGTCGTTACCCGGTCTTCCACATTGGCCCCTCTGGTAAAAACGCCCAGCAGAATATCGGCGACAAAAATATGCACCCAATTCTCTACCAGCACAAACACCTTGCGTGGTAATTCATAGACCAGATCGCCAAATTCTGTAGCCATATAGGGAGGGATGTGGTAATAGCCGCGCTCGCGGGCTTCGGTATCTACCACCAATGGTTTGGCTTCCAAACTTTGTGAAACTCCTTGTGGCAGGTACCAGATGTCCGCCAACAACAGGTCATCTTGTTGGAAAAAGGAGTGGGTTAACGGCCGTACATGGCGGGCAATGGCCGGATCATTTGCTTTGAACGCCAGACGCACCGGGCGACGGCCGTTGCGCGCCTGCGCCAGAAAACTGTCAATCAACTCCTGGTTAAAAAAAATGTTGTCACGGTGTACAAAACACTCAATTTGTTCCGTTTCAAACTGGCGCGCCAACTCCCAATCATCATATTCTCGCTCCTCCGTCGTATGATGGACCAAAATATCACGTTGCCACAACCATAATGGTTTATTTTGCACCCGCAGATCACGCGCCGGCTCATTAAACGGCTCAATATGACTTTTTTCTGTGAGTATGATTCGCCGCATGGTGATACAACTTTGAGAAGCCACCCATTGATAATGAGGGACTAAAAATGGTGGGAACTACTCAGAAAATGGCTAACAGTTTCCAAAAACAGCTCTGGTTCATCTGTCATCGGGAAATGCCGTGATCGCTGCAGCATAGAAACCTCGGAAAATCGCACGTTCGCTTGTAATAGCTGCGCATTAGATGGGGACACAATATTATCTTTCACGCCATAAATGCCCAATGTCGGGATTTCCAACGCAATCAGCTTACTCCGCAGGTCAGTATCGCGCAAGTCACCAATACTGCGGAAAAATGACTCAATCGTCGTCCTTTGCACATCTCGAAATATCATTCCCCGCACTTTCTTTGAGTCTTTCGCCAGCAACAGCCGCATAATGGAGTGCAGCAAGATCGGATAACGCCACACCAGCTTGGCAATAGAGCCATAGCCGGCCAACTGCAAGAATGGATTCAGGGAAGAGCCAATAATGGGTGACCCCACAACCGCTACCCGTTCCACGCGACCAGGATGTGTCAGAGACACTTGCAGCGCCACCGTTCCCCCCATCGAATGACCAAAAATCGGCGCCTGTTGAATGCCCAACGAATCCATAAATTGCCGTACCATCTCGGCATAACTATCAATGTGAAAAACTGTATTTTGCGAACTGACTAACTTGGCCGAATCCCCAAATCCCCAAAAATCAAGCGCATAGACCCGAAATTTTCCCGTTTTTGCCAGTGCAATCATCATGTCACGCCAGACATCCCAAGAATTTATCCAGCCGTGCAAAAGAATAATAGGCTGGCCCCGTCCTAGTGATTCATAATGAAGGATTCCTTGTTCAGTAACAATTGAACTCACATTGGCCTCAAACGGGAATGAGCGTTGTTTCTATGCTCACTGTTATATTTTTGCTGTTTTGTTGCCCATACATGCATCCATCCAGATTGTAACAAAATTTAAGGCAGGGAGATAAATTTACCAGGATGGTAACATTGGCAGATTTCTAATGAAGTGAAGAGAAAGTAAAGGAGGTGTAAATGGCGCGTAAACGGCCGTGTAACGCAACGAATAAAACGGTGCGATGGCGGGAATCGGTTGTATTAACAGGCGTTCACAATGAAAGCATCGCTGGTTGGGGCCGGTTGATAATTTACTGACTGTTTTGATCAAGCTGTTCCAGAATCGAGTACAAGAGTTCCAGTAAGACGTTCTTTACGCTCTCTTTGTCCGTGGCCACACAAGGCAAAATCTTTACTTCCTGTCGCAACCGCAAAATAATACGCAGATCTTCCGGCTCCCAGGCATCTTCCATATCTTGCTTATTGGCCGCCACCACGTAGGGTGTAGAAGCGTAGCTCTCAAAAGTTTCTAAAATTCGTTTGGCCTCACGAAATGTTTCCGGTTTTGTGCTGTCCACCATGACCACAAAACCCAACATGCCTTGCGAGAGAATGTCCCACATGAAGTCAAAACGACGTTGGCCCGGCGTACCAAACAAATACAATACCAGGTCATCACCTACCGTGATACGACCAAAATCCATGGCAACGGTGGTCGTTTCCTTGATTTGTTCAGCTGCGCTAGAAATTTTCCTTTCTGTAGAAACAACATCAATTTCACTAACCGCACCAATGAATTCAGTTTTCCCTGCCGAAAAGGGGCCAGTAATTACCATTTTTACAGCTTGCATGAATAACAGCCCTTATCTAAAAAATATACTCTGTAAAGCTACACCAGCGTCTGCATGTGTGCAGCTTTTCCTCAAATAAATGTTCTGATAAATAATAAAAGTGGACTTACGATAATGAGTTAGATACTCTTTATGCGATCAATTAGTCTTTCGACAACGGAACGCTTGACATCTGGGGGTTGCTCCACGGCCTGACGCTTGGGTCGTCTGCCTTGATCGGCAGCTTCTGCTACCGGCGCTGGTTTGGGCTTGTCTACAAACTCAACCAGCCCAGCCTGTAACATACCGTAAACAATGCGGCGGATCTCAAACTCGCTCAAGTTGTTTGCTTTGGCAATTTGCCGGATCGTGTTGCGAGGATTCACAAAGGAGACAACGCGCCACTCTTCTACCGTCAGATTGATGTTGCGTAGTCTGGCATCGGGCCGTTCTGTAAATTGCAGTGAGACATCCAGGTCTGGCAGCTCTTCTTGCAGCACTTCCCATTCTTTTAAGCGCCGGCTGCCCTCCATAATGACACTTTCCAGATCGATGGGAATGGTAATGTGGCCTGGCGAGGGGAGTTTGTTGGCTTCAAACCGGAAAACGCCTTCAACCCAGGTGAACAGCCGGTAAACAATATCTAAAACGTTTTGCCGCACGCTTTGGATAATGTCGTTTTGAGTCACTCTGCCGGCTGTAATAAGCAAGTGCCCCAACTGTTTGTCACTTTTGCCTTCCGCATGAGCCTGTATGATTTGGGCTTGTTCGGCCGAGAGTTTGCCGCTGTGCTGCAATATCTTGGCCAGGTGATTGTTGTCATTATCGCCCATGTAGGCATAGATCAATTTGCCTTCACGAAATGACATATGGGCAGATTCACCGCTGTGCTGAATGGTCAGGGTGCCTGTTTTCCTGGCAAGATTTATGAGATTTAATAACTGTGTTGTTGAGAAATCTCGCAGGTTGCCTTTTAGGGCCATAGTTTTTGTTCCTGCATTCTTCTGGTTTGATCAGCAATAAGTGTTTTTATTGCACTTACTGTATTTTGCCTTGATTTGAAAACGTGGACGGGATGGTATTTTTCCCTTCATTTGTCCCATTACCGTGGGCATTATACATGGGGGTAAATGGCAAGTCAAACATACTTATGTCATATGAGCGGCTATCAGACAGGAGATGTTTTGCCCTCATCACGGCCGTTGCCGCCCGGAAAATTCGCTTTGGTATGGCTACATTCTACACGGCGATTGGTTTACATTCTGTGTATTCCTGCCTAAAATACCTGCGCAAGATCAGGTTAAGCAAGAAACAGGTGCAGGATTGAATAATACTCTGGGGCGTTACGAAATCAAGTCGGAATTGGGGAGAGGCGGCATGGCCACCGTTTATCTGGCGCATGATCCGCGTTTTGGGCGTGACGTGGCACTGAAAGTGATCAACCAGGCGCTGCGCGATGACCAATCGCTGCGGGGGCGTTTTGAGCGAGAAGCGCGTACCGTAGCCACGCTGGAGCATCCGGCCATTGTGCCGGTGTATGATTTTGGCGAGGATGATGAGCAGCTTTACCTGGTGATGCGTTATATGCCGGGGGGATCGCTGGCGGACCGTATTCAGTCACGGCCGTTTACCCTGCCTGATCTCTTGCCGGTTTTCCGCCGGGTGGGGTCGGCTTTAGACCACGCCCATCGCCAGGGAGTCATTCACCGTGACCTGAAGCCGGGGAACATTCTCTTTGACCAATATAACAACGCCTTTCTCTCGGACTTTGGCATTGTCAAGCTGACCCAGGAAACGGCCGACCTGACCGGCAGCGGCGTTATCGGCACACCGGCATACATGAGTCCAGAGCAGATTCATGGTGAGAAACAGTTAGACGGCCGTTCCGACATCTACATGCTGGGCATTATCCTCTTTGAAAGCCTGACCGGGCGCAAACCATTCCCGGCAGAAACGCCGGTGAAACAGTTGATGGCCCATGTGCTGGAACCAGTGCCCAATATCCTGACACTTAACCCAGACCTGCCGCCTGATTGTGATAGCGTCATCCAAAGAGCCTTGGCCAAAGACCGCGAAGCCCGCTTTAGCAGCGCCCAGGAGTTGACGGCGGCGCTGACCATTACCCTGACGGGCAAATTGCCCATCATGGTCAATGAGGACAAAGGGGAGACAGATGCGACGGCTACCATAGACATACCGGCAGTTATTGCCCCATCGGCGGCCATTCCCCTGCCCGCCGCGCCGCATCTGGTTTCCCCGCCACCGCCACGTACCGAGTCGCCAACGCAGGTGGGTACGGCCGCTTTGACCTTTGAAAAACCGGCCCCAGAACTCCCCACGCCGTCGGCGAAAAAGAACAAATTGTGGTTGGCCGGAGGCTTTTTGTTGGTGTTTCTGTTGTTATTGGCAGGTGGGGCGGCTATTTTGAACAGCTTGCCAGATGAAGAACCGCCACCGGCGCAGCCCGCCATCAACGTCACCGTGGCGGCCACAGGGACGCCCACTGTGGGCGAACCCCTGGCGGCGGTTGTCAATACCCTGCCGGCAGATACGGCCACGCCAACAGTTACGGCCGTGCCGCCCACCCCTTATCCCACACCGGCCATCCTGGAAATTGGCCGCTCCGTGCAAGATACGCCCCTGACGGCCGTGCGTTTTGGCGGCGGCGAACGGGCTGTGGTTTTGATTGGCGGTCTTCATGCCGGTTTTGCGCCGGGCAGTGTACAGTTGGCCGAAGAACTGATCGCTTATTTCCATGACCATCTGGACGAGATTCCCGCTGAGGTTTCCCTGTTTATCATTGCCAACGCCAACCCGGATAGCGCCGCTGTCCCCGGCCAATTGCCAGGCCGCTTAAACGGCAATGGTGTAGACCTGAACCGCAACTGGGATTGTCGTTGGCTGGCTGATCCGCCGTGGGCGGGAACACCGCAAATGGGCATGGGTGGCGCTGCCCCCTTCTCCGAACCGGAGGTGCAGGCGTTGGCTGACTTTATCCGGCAGCAAGCGGCGCAGGCGGTGGTATTCTGGCAGGGGCGGGCGGTTCTGGGCCTGGCGTCGCCGGGCGCTTGTGGGGATGATTCGCTGGTTTCACGGCCGTTGGCCCAGGTGTATGGCGTGGCGGCCGATTATCGTATTGCCGACTTTGAGTCTCTGGTAAACCAGGAAGTCAACGGGGACGCCACTAATTGGCTGGATGCCCAGGGCATCCCGGCTATCTCTGTCTTGTTAACCGATTACCGTGTCAGCGACTTTGAGCGGAACTTACCGGCTGTCTTGTCGGTGATGGCGTGGGTGGCTGGCGAACGGCCGTAACGCCAGCGTATGCTGCGTCACGGCCGTGACCGCCTCTTCGCCCCAGGCCAATTCATAATACCCCCCATCCAGCCAGGGCTGGATCAAATCGCCATAATGCGGGCTGCCTACGTGCCCGGACTGCCCCGGCGGATGGATGCCCCAGGCGGCCATGTTTTCACTCAGGTCAACAATCAACCGTGTGGAGACGGAAATGGCGTTATTATCATAAGGCAAATCGGCGCGAATACCGGTTTGCAGCACTGTGTTTTCGTCGCCGCCAATGGCATACGGCCCCTGGTTAAACAGGCGACCCAACAGCGGCGCCACGCCCAACGCATGGGCAAACGTTACCCGGTGCAGCCGCCCCCACTGCCACGCTGCCGGATCATTTCCCAACTTTTGGCGCAGCACGGCCGTTGCCTGCGCCAGACACCGCACCAACAGCGCGTCATCCACCCCCCAACGCGCCGCCCCTTCATCCACTATTCGCAGCAGCGAAACCAGCCATTGCCCCTGGAAATCATTTACCGGCTGCAACAGCGGATGGCCGCCCACACCGAGCAGTTGTTCCCGGAACGGCCGTGAAAAATGTGGCGTCAATATCGCTTCGCTGAGCTGGCGAATGAAAACTTCATACACCGCGCCGCCAACGCTGTTTGTGGTTAGATGGCCGTCCCATGCCCGCAGCAGCCGCAGTGCCAGCGCCGCATCCGGCTCACCGGTTTCCAGCCTGGCCAACAGCGCCACCAATTCCCGCCCCGGTATGTGGGTTACGTCCAGGTGCATGGCGCGGCAGTCGGCCAGGGAAACGGTAGGGTGGGCGGTGATCCTCTCTTCAATGCGGCGGGCGCGGTAGCCATTGCGCCACACCTGCCCCAGATAATGCGGGTAATCCTCGTTCACGATGCGGTGGTTGGCGCTGACGATATACCCTTGCGCCGGGTTTAGGGCGTGGGGCATTTCAGCAAAGGGAACATGTCCCACCCAGTCATACTCGCCCGTCCAGCCGGGCACAGGTGTCAGACCATCTCCTTTGGCTCGTATCGGCGCGCGCCCGGAGACGTAGTAGCCAATGTTGCCCTGCCGGTCGGCATAGAGCAGGTTCAGGGAAGGGGCGTGGATGTGGGCTACGGCCGTGACAAACTCCCCCCAATCCCGCGCCTCATTCAACTGCCGGAAGCCATCCATGCCCGCATCCGCTTGCAGCGCCGTCGAGCAATACGCCACTGGCTGCGCGTAGTCAACGAGAATGCCGTTTACCAGCGGCCCATGCTGGGTGATGATGATCTGCTCGGTGTGTGACGGCCGTCCGCGCACCGCAATCACTTCCGTCACCACCTCGGCCGCCTGCCAGCGCCCCATCCATTCATAATAACCGGGATGATGCGGGTGCAGCCGTTCCAGGAAAAAATCTTCGCCGTCCACATAAGAGAGGGTGGCGCCCCAGGCGATCTGTTCATTGTGCCCCACCAGCACATAAGGCAGCGCCGGCTGCGTAAAACCGGTCACGTGCAGCCCGTCCTGGCTGCGCAAGTGCATGGCGTACCACAATGACGGCGACCCCACCGGCAGGTGCATGTCATTACACAAAATAGCCCGCCCGGTGGCGCTGCGCTCCGGGGCAATCACCCAGCCGTTGCTGCCTCGTCCCAGCCCATCCAATGCCCCCTTACCCTGAAACGGATTGGCCCAGGCCGCCACCAGACCATCCAGCTTTAGCCCGCCAATTTCCATGCCGTGCGGCAGGGTGGTGGGGTTGGTCGCTGGATAATGCAGCCCCAGGTCGGCGGCCATTTCCGGGCTAAGGCTCTGTGCCAACTGCGCCTGCACAAATTCGCCCGATGCGCCGTTGGTGAGCGCCCACATCTGCAAACGGCCGTAAGCCACACTATCGAGCGGCTCCCAGGCGGCCGGCTGATGCCGGATGAGACTAAACTCAATGGGTAAGGAGGGGCAGGCCGCCAGCCAGCCATTGACCCCTTGCGCATAGGCAATAAGGTCAAGCTGCACATCGGGCGGCAGCAGCGCCCACGTTTGCCGCGCCAGCCGGGCAAACCCCAGTGTGCGAGACAACCGGTCGGTGTCCAATGTGCGGCGGCCAAATAGCTCCGACAGTGTACCCGCAGCGGCGCGCCGGTTCAGTTCCATTTGCCAGAAGCGCTCGTGGGCATGGACAAAACCCTGCGCCCGCAGCAAATCGTGGTGATTCACGGCTTCAATGTGGGGGATGCCCCACCGGTCGCGGCTGATGGTGACGGGGTGTTGCAGGGAGGGGAGGTAGACACGGCCGTCTACCTGCGGCAGCCGTCTCTTACTCCACTGTTGGCTGAGAAAGTGCAACATGCGGGTATCGGGTAATTGAATAATTACCCCACAATGTTATGCGCGAGTGGTTCTTCACTTGCGGAGGTAGCATATACCGGTTTCAGAAAGGCGATAACCAGAAGCATTTGCAGAGTGAAAATCACATAATTATCGCTGAAAAAGCGAGAGAAAAACTGGAAGACAAAGGAGAAAAAGAGAAAGCCCAGCCAGGCATTTTGCAGGCTGTTATCGCGCCATTGGCGTCGAAGCATGATGAACAAGACCGGCAAACCGGCCAGCAGCGCAAACAGGGTAAAAGGGAAAGCAGCTTCCGGGTCAGAAACGAGGCCGGTCACAAGTAAGAATGTGCTGAACCCCCACCCTTTCATGGGGAAGCTGTTGGGGCCAGAACCGCTGATGTAAGTTACGGTATCATCAATAAAGGAGTGCATATCCCAAACTAGAAATGGCACAACAAACAAGAGTACGCCTAAAAATACAGGCCAGATTTGGCTAACTAATTTGCGCCCGTCTTTCCATTGAGGTTGTTTGGGTAGCAGGAACAGGATAAAAAATGGCAAGAAGAACCATGCCTGGTGTTTGATGGCCATGGCCAGCCCGATCATTAAACTGGCACCGCGTACTCGGTTTAAGGACAACAACCACGTTGCAGCTGCAAAGAAGAAAAAAACCATAATATCGTTACGGCCGTCGGCCAGATAAAATATGCCTAGATAATTCAAGCCAAAGGCCAAAATAATTGCCAATTTGTCGCGGGGGCGCTTTGGGTCGGTTATTTGGGTCAGCAGCAGCACACTACCCAAAAAGGCTAACAAGTAGACAAAACGCTGATCGTACCATCCCAATGTCGCCTGGCTAAGCCAGTAAAAGGGAATGCTGCTGATGAATAAAAAAGGCAAATAGGCATTATGATACAGGGGGGCGTCGGTAAAAGGTGGCTCATTGCCAGGAAAATCAGCCATGTGCGTATCGGCGTAATCTTCGGTGTAGGGGTTACGGTCGTCTAATAAATACTCTATGGCAATTTCCGTTTGTATCAGACCATCATGGGCAAATGTGGCCGGCCCCGCCAATTGCCGCTGTATGATTTTTAGACCGGTGGGTAAAATGGCCGCAATGAGAACCACAAACAGCACAATGGTAAACCGCACCAGATTGACGCTTTTTGCCGTCTCGTAACGGCCGTTTCCCCCCCCCTTCTTTTTCAGGTGCAATAAAATCAAGCACCACATAAACAGTCACGGCTAGTACGACTAAGGCGCTGCTTACAGGATTGAACCATAGATGGGCGGCTACCAATGCCAACAACAAAAGCGTATCAATTTGTAACCGGAAGCCAACGTTTGCTGCTTGGTTCATCTAAAATTTTTCTCCTGTTCACTCATTTGCCGTAACAACAACGGAGGTGCAAAGCGAGGGCCATATTGGGCGGTCAGTTCGCGGCTGCGGGCGACAAAGGCGGGTAGGCCATAATCGTTGATGAATTGCAGCGTACCGCCTTTGAACGGCGCAAAACCCCAGCCAAAGATGCTGCCGATGTTGGCGTCGGCGACGGAGCGCAAGACGCCTTCTTCCAGGCAGCGCACCGTTTCCAATGCCTGCACAAACAGCAGCCGCTCAATCATTTCTGCTTGAGGCAATTGGCCGTTGGGCGGGAAGAGATTGCGTAGGCCGGCCCACAACAGCTTTTTGCCGTCGGCGGGATAGTCATAAAAGCCCGCGCCGTGTGTTTTGCCCAGACGATTTTCGGCTACCATGGCATCTACCACCGGGAAGGCTGGATGCTGCGGGATTTCTTTGCCTTCGGCGGCCAGGTCTTTAGCCGTTTGCTGGCGGATATGAACCATCAGGCTCAGGCTGACTTCATCGCTGACGGCCAACGGGCCAACGGGCATCCCGGCTTGCAGCCCGGCGGCTTCGATGGCGCGGGGGTGCTGCCCTTCGGCCAGCAAGGCCATGCCCTCGTTGACATACGTGCCAAAAACACGCGAGGTATAAAAGCCCCGGCTGTCATTGACGACGATGGGCGTTTTGCGGATTTTCAACACATAGTCAAACGCCTTCGCCAGCGTTTCGTCGTTTGTCTCTTTGCCAACGATGATTTCTACCAGCTTCATGCGCTCGACGGGGGAGAAGAAGTGCAGGCCGATGAAGTGCGACGGCCGTACCGACTTCTGCGCCAGCCCGGTGATGGGTAAGGTGGAGGTGTTGGAGGCGAACACGGCCGTCTCCGCCAACTGCGCTTCCGCTTCGGCCGTGACCCGTGCTTTTAATTCCCGGTCTTCAAAGACGGCCTCAATCACCAGGTCACACCCCTGCAAATCGGCGGCGTCCCCGGTGGTTTGGATGCGGTCGAGGAGGGCTTGTTTTTCGACGGCCGTCATCTGTCCTCGCCCCACCCGTTTTTGGGCCAGCGCGGCGATCTTCGCCTTGCCTTCTTCGGCTTTCTCTTGTGTCACGTCTTTCAGCACCACGTCCATGCCCGCCCAAGCGGTGACGTAGGCGATGCCGTGCCCCATCATGCCCGCGCCCAGGACGCCCACTTTGTGCGTTTCCGTCGGCGGTAGGTTGGGGCGGCTGGCCCCTTTGTTGATCTCGTTTAGCTGGAACCAGAAGGCGGTGGTCATGTTGCGGGCGACGTTACTGGTAGCGACTTCGGCGAAGGCGCGGGATTCTAACCGGCTGGCGGCGTCAAAGGTGAGGGTGGAGCCGAGTACGGCCGTGCGCATCATCGCTTCCGGTGCGGGATAGTTGCCATACGTCTGTTTGCGCAGCATGGCCGGGGCTATAGCCAGCATTTGCATCACTTTGGGGTTTTGGGCGTTGCCGCCGGGCATTTTGTAGCCAGGCATATCCCAGGGCTGCTGTGCTTTGGGGTGGGCAGCAATCCAGGCGCGCGCTTTAGCCATCAACTCGTCCCCATCGGCTGCCAGATCGTCAATCAGACCGGCGGCTTTCGCTTCCTGAGGTTTCACCTGCTTGCCTTCCATCAGGTAGGGGAAGGCGTTTTGCAGGCCAATCATGCGCGTCAGGCGCACCACGCCGCCGCCGCCGGGCAGCAGCCCCAACGTCACCTCTGGGAAGCCAAACTTGATGGTCGGGTCATCCAGAGCGACCCGGTGATGGCAGGCCAGAGCGAGTTCAAATCCACCACCGACGGCCGTGCCGTTCAACGCCGCCACCACCGGTTTACCCAACGTCTCCAACTGCCGGAAGCCCGCCTTCAGCGCCTGGCTGCCCGCAAACACTTTGGCGGCATCGCTAAACAGGTCTAAATCTTCCAGGTCAGCCCCGGCCATAAACGTCTTCTTGGCCGAGGTGAGGATAACGCCCGCCAGGTCAGGTTCCGTTTGCAGCCGCGTCAACACCTCCGCCAGCGCCGCGCCAAATGCCGCGTTAATCACATTCGCATTCCGCCCCGGCATATCCAGCGTCAGCGTCACGATATTCCGTTCATCTTTCTCATATCGAATTGCCATTTTCTTTTTCCACTTTTTAGCTGAGTCTGTTTGATCGCAGGATTGGAAAGCTATCTTTGTCCTCTGATCTGTAACAGCAGAAATCACTTGAGCCAGGATTAGACTCTATGAACAAGCGAGTGCAATTGGGGCATTCAAATACACGCAACTCATACTTCAGTTTATGTTTCTCAACAATACTTCTAAATAGGCTGTTCAACGCTACATTGGGGCTGATGTATTTGTCTAGTTGTTCTTGTATCCATTCTTGCTTGTGCCCCTCTCGAATAGCTTCAAGTAAAGATAACAACTGATCTGCAATACCAAGTACGTAAACGGTGTCGTCTTGATCTCGAATTAAACTACCTTTTTGGGCGAAGTAATCATAAATATCCACAAATATGTGACCGCAAGCACGTTCAAATCTTTCACCATCATCTGCATGATACATGGTAACTGTTTCAACTTCCTATTATGGCTGTGGAATCCGCGAAAATCCGTTAAATCCGTGTCATCCGTGATCCAATTACACCCGCTCAATGACCGTCGCGATGCCCATGCCGCCGCCGACACAGAGGGAAATCACGGCCGTACCCATCCCCGTCCGCTCTAACTCATCCAGCACCGTGCCCAGCAACATGGCCCCGGTGGCGCCGAGGGGGTGGCCCATGGCAATCGCGCCGCCGTTGACGTTCACATTCTCCGCCCCTTCAATGCCCAAGTCGCGCATGTAACGCAATGGCACGACGGCAAACGCCTCGTTGATTTCAAACAGGTCAATGTCCTGCACCGTCATGCCCGCCTGTTTCAACGCCTTTTTGGTCGCCGGGCCGGGGCCAACCAGCATAATGGTCGGTTCCGTGCCCACCAGCGCCCCCGCCACGATGCGGGCGCGCGGCTTCAGCCCCAACGCCTCCCCCTTCTTCTTGCTGCCGATCAGCACCAGTGAGGCCCCATCCACAATGCCGGACGAATTCCCGGCGGTATGCACGTGGTTGATCCGCTCCACCTCCGGGTAGCGCTGCATGGCTACGGCGTCAAAGCCCATCTCGCCCATCATTTCAAAGGCGGGGCTTAACTTGCCCAGCCCCTCCATCGTTGTGTCCGGGCGGATGTATTCGTCTTTTTCCAGGATGAGCAGCCCGTTTTGGTCGCGCACGGGCACCACGGAGCGGTCAAAGTAGCCATTGTCGCGGGCGTGGGCGGCGCGCTGCTGGGATTGCAGGGCGAAACGATCTATGTCTTCACGGCCGTAGCCCTCAATCGTCGCAATCAAATCCGCGCTGATCCCCTGGGGCACAAAGTGGGTTCTGGTGTTCACCGCCGGGTCCATAATCCACGCCCCGCCGTCTGACCCCATGGGGATGCGGCTCATGGATTCCACGCCGCCGGCTACCACCAGCTCTTCCCAGCCGGAGCGCACCTTCATGGCGGCCATGTTCACCGTTTCCAGGCCGGAGGCGCAGAAGCGGTTGATTTGCATACCGGGCGTATCCACGTCCCAGCCGGCGTAGATAGCCGCCGTGCGCGGAATCACCGCCCCCTGTTCGCCGATGGGCGAGACGACGCCGAGGACAATGTCATCTATCTGCGAGGTGTCCAGGTCGTATCGCTGCTGCATCGCGCGCATCAGCGTGGCCAGCAGGTCAATGGGGGCCACTTCATACAGGCTGCCGTTGGATTTGCCTTTGCCGCGTGGGGTGCGGATAGCGTCGAAAATATAGGCTTCTTGGGTCATGGGTTCTCCTGGAGAAATTGTGAATTATGAAGGATGAATTATGAATTTTCGTTTATCGTGGTGGGCTGCCGTCTATGAACTCTCCTTGTGCAATCTGTAATCCGTAAACCGAAGTTCGGCCTGGGACTTTGGCCGATATCTCTATTGTAGCCTGTTTGTCGGTCGGGGGCATTGTCCGCCCGGTGATTTGTAGTTCGCCCTGACGTTCCGGCCGTAGATATAATCAGGCTATGGGCTTGACTAATTGGAGATATTTCCGCGTTTTTCTGGTGGCGCTGCTGCTGTTTGCCTTTGGGTTACGATTTCATTTACTCGGTTCGCAATCGTTTTGGAATGATGAGGGTAACAGCGCCCGCCTGAGCGAACGGTCAGTGGCCCTCATCATCGAGGGCACTGCCAGCGACATTCACCCGCCACTCTATTACCTGCTGCTGCATGGCTGGCGGCAGTTGGCGGGAGACACGGAGTTTGGGTTGAGGGCCTTTTCGGCGTTTGCCGGGGTGCTGCTGGTGGCGGGGGTGGCGGCGTTCAGCAAGGTGATGCGACCAAATGACCGTTGGCGCGGGGGGATGGTGTGGGTGGCGGTTTTGTTAACGGCCGTGAACCCCGCCCTCATTTACTATAGCCAGGAAACCCGCATGTATGCCCTGCTGGGTCTGTTCGCCGTCCTGTCCGGTTGGGTTTTGTGGCAATGGCGGGCGGCGACAGCCCGGGCACGCTGGCTTTGGGCGGCGGCTTATGTGCTGCTGGCGGCTGCCGGTTTGTATACCCACTACTTTTTCCCGGCGGTGTTGGCCGCCCATAATCTGATTGTGCTGGCCTGGCTGCTCACATGTGCGCGTTCGGTGGGTTGGGCAACGGCCGTGCGCCGCCTGGCGCTGCCCTGGGTGGGTATGATGTTGGTCACCTTGCTGCTTTATGCGCCCTGGTTGCCCATCTTTGCCCAACAGTTTGGCGTGGATGATTTGGGCGAACGGGGATCGCTGCCGGTGTTTTTGCTCACGGCCGTTTCCTGGATGACTTTTGGCGCGACTATTGCCGCCGAAACGGTGCAATGGGCCGTACTCATCGTCGTGATGTTGTTGTTCATCGGGCTGTGGCTGGGGCGGCGGTGGGTGTGGGGTACGGCCGTGTGCCTGTTTGTCCCCCTCCTGTTCATGTATGCCGCCGGTACGGTGCAACCAGAATATCTCAAATTTCTATTGGTGGCCGTTCCGTTTCAATGTGTGCTGCTGGCCACGGCCGTGACTACCGCCCGGCAGCGTTCTATCCGCATCATCCTGCCCATCCTGCTTATGGTCGCCCTCACCCTGGGCGCCTTCTCCTCTTTGCGCAATCTGTATACCAATCCCGCCTATGCCCGCGCCGATTATCGGAGCATAGCCGCCCGCATCCTGGCAGACGACTATCCGGGCGCGGGCATCATCCTCAATGCCCCCAACCAATGGGAGGTATTTACCTACTACTACCCGGACGATACGGCCGTGTACCCCCTGCCGGAAGGGCGCAGCCGCCCCACGCCAGAGGCCGTTGACGCCGCCTTAACCGCCATCACCGCCCAACACGACCGGCTGTACGCCGTCTTCTGGGGCGAAGCACAGCGCGACCCGGAACGGCTGATTGAACGCTGGCTGGATGCCCACGCCTTCAAAGCGCGGGACGAGTGGGTGGGGGATGTGCGCTTTGTGGTCTATGCCGTGTCGCCGGAACCGGCAAATAAGATGGATACGGCCGTGCAAATCCCCTTTGGTGACGCCATTACTCTGGTTGGCTATACACTCAACAAGACCGACCGCCGGCCAGGCGATATTGTGCTGGTGACACTGTTCTGGCAAACGGCCGTGTCCCTCGACCAACGCTACAAAGTCTTCCTGCACCTCATTGGCCCAGACGGGCAGTTGGCGGCCCAACGGGACAGCGAACCGGGCGGTGGCCTGAATCTGACCACCATCTGGCCGCCGGGCGAAACGATTATTGACAATCATGGCCTGCTGCTGCCCGCCAATTTGCCACCCGGCCAATATACGCTGCTGCTAGGGCTGTATGACATCGCCGACCCCACCGCCCGTCTGCCGGTCTTGACCCCCACCGGGGAAACAGATGCCTTTCCTCTCGCCGAAATCACCGTGCGCTGATCCACAAAGGACGCTCTTGGGCAGATAAATCTGTACCTACAAAAGGCAAAGTCGGCCTGCGCCGACCGACGCCCAGCTCACGCAGAGCCTGCCCTGAACCTGTTGAAGGGTGGGCTTTGCTCTTTGTAGGCGCGATTTTAATCGCCGGCTCCCGGTAAATTGAGAATTGATGAGAAAACAGAAAACAGGCTGACTCTCGCCAGAATTCACCCTTCGTGGCACAATTCCGGGTTGGTAATTTAGACACCTACATTAAGATACAACGAGGATAAGTATGAGCATCTGGAAGAATCTGTTTGGCACTGTACCCACCATTACCGTTACCGAACTGCAAGATAAATTGCGCCAAAAACCAGGCCCGATCCTGGTAGATGTGCGTACCACAACCGAATATCGCAACGGCCACATCAACGGTGCAGATTCCATTCCCCTGGAGAAGTTGGAAGAACGCTTTGGCAAGCTGTCCAAGAACCGGGAAATCATTTGCATTTGCCAGTCTGGCAGCCGCAGCAAACGGGCTGCTCGCCAGCTGCAAAACGCCGGGTTCACGGCCGTGAACCTCAAAGGTGGTATGAACGCCTGGGCCAAAGAGGGGTTATCTACGAAAGTGGGTAAAGTAAAATAGGGGATTGGCGATTAGAAATTGGAGATTCAATCTCTAATCTCCAATCTCATCCCCACAAATGAAGGAGTTCAACATGACCACATTAGGCATGAATGTTTATTTACAAACGGATTATGACACGGCCGTTGAGCGTGTCACCGCTGAACTGCAAAAAGAAGGTTTTGGCGTCCTCACCGAAATTGACGTGAAGGCGACGCTGAAGAAGAAACTGGATGTAGACTTTCGGCCGTACAAAATTCTGGGCGCGTGTAACCCGCCGCTGGCGCACAAGGCACTCTCCACCGCGCCGGAAGTGGGGCTGCTGCTGCCGTGTAACGTCACCGTGTCGCAGGAGGCGGACGGCCGTGTCCTGGTCAGCCTCATTGACCCCGAAATCATGCTCGGCGTGGTAGACAATCCCGCCCTGGCTGAAGTTGCCTGCGACGCCAAAGAACGCTTGCAACGTGTGGCGGCGGCGCTGGCTGCGGACCGGGTAATTGGGTAATTGAGTAATCAGGTAATTGCCCAATTGCCCGGTTGCCCCATTACTCAATTACTCCCAAAATGGCCGCAACCGGCTGATACTCTGAACCCCCACTGTCGTCAATTGTGTAGACACCGTTTGCCCTTACATTTCCCCGGTAGAGAATGTAATCAATATGCTACAAATTGCGGCCTGGGGATGCGCCGGGCAATGTCAGGTTGGGGCAGCTGTGGGCGGCATTTGCCAGTCCCTATCCTCTCTCACTCATTCGTTTCCATTCCCCACTTAAGCTAAAATTCCTGTGACTTTTAACTGCTCACTGCTTACTGATTTTCCATGATTCCACTTAAACTCGAACTAACCAACTTCCTTTCCTATCAAAAGACGGCCGTACTCAACTTTGACCACATTCACCTGGCCTGTATTGCCGGAGCCAACGGCACTGGCAAATCCAGCCTGCTAGACGGCATCACCTGGGCCTTATTTGGCCGCGGCCGCAGCAAGCTGGACGATGACATGGTGAACAAATGGGCGGCGAACAACAAACAACCGGCCGAAGTACGCTTTGTCTTTGCCCTGGAAAACAGCGTCTACCGCGTCACCCGCCGCAAACCACATGGCAAAACCACCACGCTTGATCTCGACGTCCGTGCCGATGAAACAAATTGGAAAACCCTCACCCAGAGCAAAATCCGCGAGACTCAGGCTGAAATTGAAAAGCTGCTGCGCATGAATTACGACACCTTCATCAACGCTAGCTTTTTGCTGCAAGGCAAGGCCGACGAATTTACCACCAAAACGCCCAACAAACGCAAAGAAATCCTGGCCGAACTGTTGGGCCTGGGTGTTTGGGATGTGTACAAAGAAGCGGCTGCCGAACGGCGCAAACAGGCTGAAGGACAACTGGCACTGCTCGACGCCAGCCTGGCCGACATTGAAAACGAACTGTCCGAAGAAGAGACACGGCAGGCGGCGTTGGCAGCCGCCCGGGATAACCAGGCTGCCATCGCCGCCCGGCTGGCCGACAAACAGACACTGCTCGACCAGCTTCGCCGCACCGAAGCGGCCATTGCCCAGCAGAAAAAGAACATTGAAAACCTGAAAAGTAACCTGGCCCGCGCCGAACGGACGCTGGCCGATTTGCACAAAGCGCAGCAGCGGCAGCAGGCGGAACGGGAGAGCTACACGGCCGTACTCGCCCAAACCGAGGCCATCACCGCCGCCTACGCCGCCTGGCAGGCCGCCGACCGGCAGGTGCAGGCCTGGCAAAATAAAGCCGAGGAGTACAACCGGCTGTTGCAGGCCGGACGGCCGTATGAACTAACCATCGCCCAGGAAAAAAGCCGCCTGGAACAACGCCAACGTGAACTGGAAAATCAGCAAACGGCCGTTGAAAAAGCCGCCGCGGAACAGGTAGAAGTGGTGGCGCAACTGGCGGTGGCGCAGAGGGAATTAACGGCCGTGCAAGACAGTCTCACGGCCGTCGTCGCCCAGGAAGAGCAGTGGCAGGCCCGCCGCGCCGAACTGAGCCAGCTAGAAGCGCAGCGCCAATCCCAACAGCGGGAACTGGCACAGCTGCAAAACCGCGCCGCCCAGATTGAAAAGATACGCACGGAGCAAACCACCGTCACCCAAAATCTGGCAGCGGCGGAGAAAGAGTTAACGGCCGTCGCTGCCGAAATCGCTGCCCTGTCAGAAACACATCAAAAGTACTCCCTGTGCCTGGCCGAGAAAAACAACCTGGAAGCCGACCAGCCCCGCTTGCGCGACCTGTTCAAACAAAAGCGCGAGCGCATCAACCAGTTGGAGGCACAGACGGGCGGCGATTGCCCGCTTTGCGGCCAACCGTTGTCGGCCGAACATCGCCAGACCGTGTTAGCCGAACTGGGCAACGAATTACAGGAGATGGAGGCACAGGGCAAAGCCAACAAGGAGCGCATCGAGGCACTGGCGGTGGAAGTGGCGGCGCTGGACGCCCGCATCAAACAATTGCCCAAACTGGAACAGCAGCAGCAAACCCAACAGGACCGCAAGGCCCGCGCCCAGGCCCGTCTGGACGAAATTGCTACTGCTCTGGCCGAATGGGAAAACAGTGGCGCGGGGCAACTGGCCGCCTTGCAAACGGCCGTAGCCGACACCACCGCCCTGGATACACTCAAAAAAGAGGCGGCAGTTTTGGAAACGGCCGTGCGCCAAAAAGCCACACTGGACAAAAAACGGCAGGATACAGAACGCCTCATTGCCAACCAGCAGGCGCGGCTGGCGGAAATTGAGCGCCTGACCGCCCAATGGCAGCAGGTCGGGCAGGCCGAACTGGCGCAGGTAACACAGCGGTTAGCCGCTGCCGATTTTGACGCCGCCGCGCAGCACGCGCTGGCGGAATTGGATGCGCAGGTAACGGCCGTTGGCTATGACCCCACTGCCCACGCCGCCGCCCGCGCCGCCCGCGCCGAACAGGCCGACGCCCCGGAAAAACAGCAGCAGTTGGCCCAGGTCCAGGCCGCCGTCGCCCCCCTGGAAGCGGCGCTGGCCGAATTGGCCGCGCAAATAACCAGCCAGCAGCAGACGGTGGCCGATTTCCAGCAGCAGGTGGAGACGGCCGTGGCTGAACTGGAAACCCTCACTGCCGACGGCGCCGACCGGCACCGTGTGGAAGATGAGGTCTTCCGGCTGCGCGAAGAAGAAAATGAGGCCAATCGCCAGGTAGGGGTGGCTCAAAATCGGCTGGCGGTGCTGGCCGACCTGCGCGACCGCCGCATCCGTCTCACCGCCGACCGGGTGACGCAGACGGAACAAATTCAGCGCTGGAAAACGCTGGAAAAAGCGTTTGGCCGCGAGGGTGTGCCGGCGCTGCTGATCGAGCAGGCCATCCCGGCCATTGAAGAACACGCCAATGAGCTGCTGGAACGGTTGACCGGCGGCGAAATGCGCGTCAGTTTCCCCACGCAGCGCGAGAATAAGAGCAACCAGGTGCTGCGGGAGACGCTGGATATTCGCATTCAGGACAATGCCGGCGAACGGCCGTATGACAATTTCAGCGGCGGCGAACAGTTCCGGGTCAACTTTGCCATCCGGCTGGCGCTCTCCCAACTGCTGGCCAAACGGGCCGGGGCGCGGTTGCAAACGCTGGTCATTGACGAAGGATTTGGCAGCCAGGACCCCCAGGGCCGCCAGCGACTCATCGAAGCGATTAACACCATTCAAAACGACTTTCGGGTCATCCTGGTCATCACGCACATAGACGAACTGCGTGACGCTTTCCCCACGCGCATCCAGGTAGAGAAACGGCCGTCTGGTTCCGTAATTGAGGTGGTCTAGGGATAATTCTGGAGGGGAGGCTTTAGCCGAAACTATTCCTACGGGGGACTTTGCTTAAGGACTTATCAATTGCTTCAATAGGGCATCCAGTTCGGATTGGTAGACGCCGGTAACGCCCAACGGCCGTGCCACCCGATCATGGCAATCCGATCCCCCCGTCATGAGCAGGCCGTATCGCCCCGCCCACTGCGCCATCAACGTTTCGTGCTCTGGCGTGTGCCCCGGATAATGCACTTCCAGCCCATCCAACCCCAACACGTTATCGTCTAAAAATTCGGGCAGCAGCCGCTCCACAATCTCAATCGGCGGCAGCACTTCGTTGTACAGGCTCTCGCCGGGGTACGAACCGGCGGCGGGGTGGGCAAAGACGCGCACCAACTGTGGGTAAGCGTGCAGCAGCGGCGTCAATTGCGCCGGTTCAATGCCGGAAGGCACATAGGCCTGGCTCTCATTGCCGATGAGCTGGTTTACCTGCCCCTTGTCCAGCCCGTGATTTTCGCTGAGCGCCAGGGCAAAGTGGCGGCGGGTGACATTGGGGGCCAGCGCTTCGATTTCTGCGGCGGTCAACGGCCGTTGCAGCAAAGGCGTCATTCTCCCTGGCCCAAAAATCTCGTTGATGGCGGCTACACGGGCGCGCACCAATCCACCGCCCCGCCCCTGGCTAAAAATCTCCGTCGCCATCTGGCGGAAAGCGGCATCATCCAACAGCGCATAAGGGATGTAAAGCAGATAATGAAGGGTGCCGGTGAAGGTCGGCCGTCTAAACCGCAACGACACCTCCACCCCCGGTACGACGCGAATCCCCGTCTCTAACCCCGCCGCCAGCGCCTCATCCAACCCCGCCAGCGTGTCATGATCCGTCACCCCCACCGCCTGCAACCCCAAATCGGCTGCCGCCCGCACCAACCCCGTCGGCGTATATTCCCCATCCGAAGCGGTGGTGTGGTTGTGTAAATCGGCCACAAAATCTCTGGTCATAATTGTTCCTTTGTTGTGGAGAGATTGGAGATTGGAGATTAGAGATTGGGCGATTGAGAGATTGAGAGATCACCTTGTCACCTTGTCACCTTGCCACCCCTTCACCTCATCACCTGTTCACTCCCTCACTGCTCCCCCGCCCGTGTGGCATCCAACGGCCGTGTTACCGTATGCACATCTTCCCGCTCCGTTTCCGGGGTGGCGTAGTAGAGGGTGGCGATCACTTCGTAAGTATCGGATGGCACTTTGTCGCGCAGGTGCATGGTCAGCGAAAAGTTGGTATCCAGCGACTCAATGACGTGCAGCGAACTCACTTCCTCGCCCCAGGGATTACGAATGCTCACTTCCAGCGACGGCCGTTCGCTAAACGGCGTGATCACAAACCCCACCTGCACCCGGCGCTGGTCCTCATACATATACAACCCTAACTGTTTAATCCGCACCTCCTGGCGCGGTTTCGGCACTTCGTCAAAAAATTTAATTTCCATTTATTTGTACCATCAGCGGCTTGTTGCAAGGGGTGGCTGACCTGCAACTTGCCACCTGCAACCTGCCACAATAGCGTTAATTTGCCTCGTTCTCCTCAGCAACAGATGCCTTCTCCGTTTTGTCCGCAACCGCCAGGGCCGCCAGCCAGCGCGTCTCTGGAAAATAGTCAAACAACATCACCGTCATCACCGTCAGCGGCGCAGCCAGCAGCACCCCCATAAAGTCAAACATCCAGCCCCAAAAGAAAAGGGCAACAAAGGTCAATGCGGGCGACAGGCTGATCTGGTCGCCAATGATTTTGGGGGCCAGAATTTGCTCCGCCACCTGATTGATAATGGTATAGCCAATGGTCAGCAAAATCACCATTTCGATGCCATATTGGGCAAACCCCAAAATCAGCGGCGGGATCATGGCAATGATAATGCCAAAATAAGGCACAAAACTGAGGAAAAAGGCCAGCACCGTCCATAACAGCGCCGAGTCAATGCCTGTGATCAACAGCATAATCAAAATCCCGGCCGAGGTGAGCAAATTCACCTTGATGCGGGCCACAAAATAGAAAAGGACACTTTGCCGGAAGGCGCGAATCTTGGTGACAATTTCATTTTGCTCACCCAGGCCCCGCCGCAGCCGCGTGGCATAACTGGGCAATTCGGCGATCAGGAAGATAAGCAGCACCAGGATGATCACGGCCGTAATCACCATGTTGATCCCCATGCTTAATACGCTCGCCATACGCTCGCCGCGATGGTGGTGATGGCAGACACGGCCGCGTCCCCCACCGCACTCGCCGATTCCCGATTCACCCCAACTCGGCCAGGCTGGCCGAAAGTTCCGCCACCTGCGCCTGCATATTGGCCGTGTACGTGGGCAGCGTTTGCGCCAGCGTTAGAAAGGAGGAAAGCACCAGCCAGCCCAGCCCCAGAAAAACAGCCAGCAGCAGCGCCGTCATCGTCAGCAGCGCCAGGCCGGCCTTCATCCCTTTGCGCTGCAACCATTGGTACAGCGGCGCACAGGCCAGCGCCAATACCAGCGCCACCAGCACCGGCCCCACCACCGTCGCCAGCGTCCGCAGCCCGATAGCGATAACGATAAACGTCATCAAAATCAGCAGCAGCCGCAAAATAGATGAGTTCTGAATCTCTGCAAGCATCTCGCCTCCTGTAAAAAAAGTTCGTAGTAGGCGATTTATCGCCTTCTAATGGCACTAAAGCGCCTGCTACGAACTCATCATCTTTTCCCGCGAAAAGAACGCCAGCCGTTCCAACACCTGCACCAGTTCCACCTGCCACTCGTTGGTACTCATGCCGCGTGGCATCCAGATCGCTTTGCGGCTGACGCGGGCATTTTCGCCCAGGTAACGCTGCAAGCGGTAGCGGTCAATGTTTTCCAGGTCTGGTACCCGAATTTTAATCTGACCGGCTTCGGTGGTCACGGCCGTCACCTCCGCCCGTTCCGCCAGCACCTTAATCCGCAGTTGGTAGAGCAGATTATGCACCGGGTCCGGTATCGGGCCAAAGCGGTCGGCCAATTCATCCGCCATGGCGTCAATCTCTTCCAGCGTGGAAAGGTTCGCCATCCGCCGGTAGAGGCGCAGCCGCAGCCCCCCATCAGGTACATAATCCGTCGGTACATAAGCCGCCAGGGGTACGTCAATCGTCGTCGCTTCCGGCAGTTGTGTGGAAATGGCCTCGCCCGCTTCCGCCGCCTTGCGCTGTTTCACGGCATTAGACAGCAGCCGCGTATACAGGTCAAACCCCACCGCCGAAATGTGCCCACTTTGCGACGCGCCCAACAATTCTCCGGCGCCCCGTATTTCCATATCACGTAAGGCAATGGTGTAGCCTGCACCCAAATCGGTATTTTCGGCAATCACATTCAGGCGGGCGCGGGCATCTTCGCTCAGGCTGCGCCAGGGGGGGTGGAAGAAGTAGGCATACGCCCGTCGCGCGCCACGCCCCACCCGGCCACGTAGCTGGTACAACTGTGCCAGCCCAAACATATCGGCGCGATCTACAATCAGCGTGTTGGCATTGGGAATGTCTAGCCCACTTTCAATGATAGTGGTGCTGATGAGAATGTCAATCTTGCCATCCACAAAGGCCAGGAAAATGCGCTCCAACTCCCGTTCGCTCATCTGCCCATGCGCTACGGCCACCACCGCGTCCGGCGTCAGCTTTTGAATCTGGTTGCGGATGATGTCAATGGTCATCACCCGGTTATGCACCACAAAGACCTGCCCGCCGCGATCCAGTTCGCGCAGCAGGGCGCGTTTCATGCGGGCGTCGTCGTATTCACCGACGTAGGTTTGCACGGGCAGCCGTTCCGCCGGGGCGGTATCAATGATGCTGATGTCCCGCGCCCCGGTCAGGCTCATGTACATGGTGCGCGGGATGGGGGTGGCGGTCATGGTCAGCACGTCCACTTCGGTGCGGAACTGCTTGAGCTTCTCTTTGTGGGCCACGCCAAACCGTTGTTCTTCGTCAATGATGACCAGCCCCAAATCTTTGAAGGCGATGTCGTCGCTGAGCAGGCGGTGGGTGCCGATGATGATGTCTACACGGCCGTCCTTCAACGCCTTCACAATCCGCTCCTGCTGCCCCTGGGTGCGGAAGCGGGAGAGCATTTCCACTTCCACCGGGAAGGGCTTCAGCCGCTCGCGGAAGGTATTGTAATGCTGCTCGGCCAGCACGGTGGTGGGCACGAGAATAGCCACCTGCTTGCCATCGGCCACCGCTTTGAAGGCCGCCCGCAGCGCCACTTCCGTCTTGCCGTAGCCCACGTCGCCGCAAATGAGCCGGTCCATGGGCTGCGGCCGTTCCATATCCGCCTTTACCTCGGCAATGACCCGCAGTTGGTCTTCCGTCTCCCGGTAGGGGAAACTGGCTTCCAGTTCTGCCTGCCAATCGCTGTCTTTGGCGAAGGCGTGGCCGTGAACCAGGGCGCGGGCGGAATACAATTCCAGCAGTTCACCCGCCAGTTCATCCGCCGCCCGTTGCGCCTGCGCTTTGGCCTGCTGCCACGATTTTTCGCCCAGGCGGTTGATGTTCGGCGGCCGTTCGTCAGAGCCAATCCATTTGCTCAGGCGGTCGGCGTGGTGGACGGGCACATACAGGACGTCCCGGTTGGCGTATTCCAGCAGCAGGTATTCCCGCTCCATGCCGCCAATGGTACGCACCACCAATCCTTGAAAACGGCCGACGCCATATTCCAGATGCACCACAAAATCCCCGGCCTGGATATCGGCGAAATGGGTTTCTGGGGCAGAGGGGGCGGCCTGACGCCAGCGGCGGGGCGCCGGCCGTTTCCAGCCAAATATCTCCGCGTCGGTGAGCAGGTTGAGCAGCACCCGGTTGTTCTCCCGGTTGACCAGCGTGAACCCTTCCAACAAAGCGCCGTTAACAAAGGTGATGGCGTGTTCAGGTGTCAGCTGTTCAAGTGTCAGGTAATCATGTGCCAGGCGGTCAGGTGAAGGATGGGCAGTTGTGGTGTTGATGGTGGATTGGTCGGTGGCGCGGGTTTCTTGCTGCCAGAGGTCGGCCAGGCGGGCGGCCTGGCGGCTGACGATGATGGTGCGTTCGCCATCGTGTTGGGCGCTCTTCAATTGGGTCAGCAATGGCCGCATCTGCCCGCCGTAGCGCGGGCCGGGGTCGAATGCTTGCGCCAGGTGAGGATGTGAGGGGGTGAAGGGGTGAAGGGGCGAAAGAGTGACCTCTTTACCTGCCACTTGCAACCTGCCATTTGTAACCTGCTCTTCTGAGACTTGATCACCTAATACCAGCGGCTGCCACCATTGCAGTTCGTCGCTGATTTTTTCCCAGGGGAAGAGGGGGCCGGTGTAGCCGGGGGGCAGGTCGGGCTGTTCGTTCAGCACGATGCCGGCGTGTTCGTGGATTTCGGCAACGGCCGTGACCAATTCCGGCCAATCATCCACCACCACCAGCGTATTTTCCGGCAGGTAGTCGAGCAAACTGGCCGGTTGGGGATAGAGCAGCGACAGGTAATACTCCAAATTGGGGAAGGAACGGCCGCTCTGCAAATCCTTGATATCGTCCTGCCAGGAGGGCAGATTTTGTGCGGATTCATCCGGCAGGCAGTCGGCGGGCAGGGCATCGGCGTAGTCGCGGGCGATGGCGGGCAGCGCCTC
>JABFFZ010000006.1 GCA_013112725.1 Chloroflexota bacterium | reverse complement strand
GTGGGGTGGGGGGTTTCCCCCTTCCCCGCTTCCCCCTTAAGAATGTTCTGTATTCAAAGTTCCACACTACATCCGTTAGCCCACCAGTTTTCATCAGTGCGTGTGTGGCTTGCATCATAGGTAACTCAATTTACCAAGAGCCAGCGATTAAAATCGCGCCTATAGAGAGCAAAGCCCACCCTTCAACAGGTTCAGGGCAGGCTCTGCGTGGGCTGGGCGCCAGTCGGCGCAGGCCGACTTTGCCTTTTGTAGGTGCAGATTTATCTGCTGCCGCCGGGCAAATTGAGAATTACTGTCTGCCAATCTCTGTTCTTTGGACAGTACGCGATCCAATGGTAAAACTATATGATCGTAACCGCGGCAACATGGCTGATTCATGGAGCGTAAGGATGCCTTTTTTGAACACCCGGCAAAAACATACTCTTAGCCGCCTGGCTGACACACTCATACCCGCCCTGGAAGTACAAGATGGAGAAGATGAACGACTCTTTGGCATACGCGCCTCTGATTTGAACATTGGCGAATTGGCCGAAGCCAAGTTGGAAGCGATTGCAACCGCCCATAGATTGAAGGAGATTCGCTTTTTCTTACGCCTGCTGGAAATGCCGTTGGTGAATTTGCTATTGGCCGGGCAGTGGGGGAGGTTTTCGGCGATGAATTTAGAGCGACGCACGGCCGTACTGCGGACATGGGGTAACAGCCGGTTGGCAGCGCGCCGCCGCGCCTTTCAAAGCCTGAAACGGGTGATTATTTTCCTCTTTTATGCCGTCATGCCTGACGGCAAACCAAACCCAACCTGGCCTGTTTTTGCCTATACCAATCCACCACCTGGGCCGGCTGAGCAGCCGCGCCCTATTCAACCACTCACAGTTACAGGAGATACAGTGCTGGAAACGGCCGTCCTCATCATCGGTTCGGGGGCCGGCGGTGGCGTGGTAGCCGGTGAACTCAGCGCCGCCGGGCTGGACGTGCTGGTAGTAGAAAAGGGTGGCTACTATGCTGAATCAGATTATACCGGGCAGGAATTGGCGGGATACAACCACCTGTATGAAAATGAAGGGGCGCTGACAACGGCCGACCTGAGTACGATTGTATTGGCGGGCAGCGCCTTGGGTGGGGGGACAACCGTTAACTGGCTTACCTCTCTCATCCCCCCGGATGTGGTACTGGCCGATTGGGCGGCGCATGGGTTTACCGCCGCCGCTACATCTGAATTTCAAGACAGCCTGACGGCCGTCAGCGCCCGCACCGGTATCAACACCCAAGAAAGCGAAGTCAACCGGCAAAATGAACTGCTGGCGCAGGGGGCGCAGGCGCTGGGCTACCAGGTAGGCGTGATTCCACGCAATGTGCAGGGCTGTGTAGACTGCACCTTTTGCAATTACGGCTGCATCTATGGCGCCAAACAAAGTACGCTCAAGACCTATTTGCAGGATGCCTTTGACCGGGGTGGGCGTATGTTGCTGAATGCCCATGCCGACCGTATTTTGCACCAAAACGGCCGTGTTACCGGCGCCGTAGTGACCGTTACCCAAAACGGCCAACAGCACCGCCTGACCATCCAGGCTGATATGGTCGTGGCCGCAGCAGGGGCCATTCATACCCCGGCGCTACTGCGCCGTTCTGGCCTGCACAACAAACATATTGGGCAGCATTTACACCTGCATCCTGTTACCCAAACCTGGGGTATTTACGCAGAACCGGTGTATAGCTGGCAGGGTGCGCCTCAAACGCGCGTTATTCACGATTTTGCCAATCTGGACGGCCGTGGCTATGGCGTCTGGTTAGAAACTTCACCGGGGCATCCCGGTTCTTATACTTCGTCGCTGCCCTGGCAGTCTGGGCGGCAGCACAAACGGCTGGTGCAGCGTCTGCACCACCTGGCGAACCACATTGTCCTCACCCGCGACTTTTATGGCGGACAGGTGCGCCTGGATAAACAGGGCCAGCCGGTTTTGCATTACCATCTGCACAAGTATGATGCCCACCATCTCTGGCAAGGCATCGTGGAGTCATTCAAAATCCATCGGGCCGCGGGGGTGCAGCGCCTGATTGCGCCCCACAACCGGTATATCACCTGGCAGCCAGGGGAAGATTTTGAGACATTCCTGGCAAAAGTACGCCAGCAGGGTTTTCCGCCTAATGGGTACGGCCTGTTCAGCGCCCACCAGATGTCCACCTGTCGCATTGGTTCTTCACCGGCAACCGGGGCGCTTAAACCGACAGGGGAGACGTATGAGGTGAGGAATTTGTGGGTGGCCGATGCCAGTGTTTTCCCGACGGCCGTTGGCGTGAACCCCATGTTGGCCGTGATGGCTGCCGCCCATTATATTGCGGGGCAGATTAGGGATGGTAATCGGTAAGCGATGCCGGACATCGGATTACAGATTACGGATTACGGTTCAAGGTTCACGGTTCACAGATCGCGGCGGGAGAAGCTGACAAGGGCGAGCCAGAGGAAACCACCGGCATACAGCAGCGCATAGGCCACCATTAAATCACTGGGTTGGGAAATGACGGCAAATGGCCCGGCAAAATAGGCGGAGGTGGCAAAGTTGGGCTGAAACAGCACCAGCGCCCGGTTCCATAAAGCCTGGGTGGGCATGAGCAGGCTGCTGAGAATGCCAATGTTCACGGCCGTTTCATTCTCCACCAGCGCCCCAATTTGCTCGATCCACCCGCCCAGAGTGGCAATGCCAAACAGCATGAAGGCCAGCACCCCATTCGCCAGCGTGGACAGACGGGTGCCGCCCAACATGGTGATGGACAGGATAATACACCCTTGCAGCAGCATCAGCGCCAGCCCGGTGGGGATATTAGCCAGCACCACACCGGTACGCAGGTACACAATGAGCATCAGGCCACCCGCCAGCAGCAAAATGTACAATGCTATCAACAGCGTAAACCCCAGCCATTTGCCTAAGATCATCTGCCAACGGTGAATGGGTTTGGTGACCATGGCCTCCACGGTGTGGGAATCAATCTCGCCAGACACGGCCGTTACCGAAATCAAAACTGCCAACAGCACGACCAGTAAATCGGCTGCATACAGGCCCGTCATCAACAGCACCCCACTGATGGTTATCGCTTCTTCCAGGTTGGCAAACCTCTCCATTTCCGTCACAATCGCATGGAAACCCAGAGCAAACACCACCAAAAACCCAAATGCCAATAACAGCGCCACCCATAAAATTCTGCGGCGCTGCGTCTCGCGCAACGTCAGTTCAACAAAAAGTAATGTAGTCATTGGTCATTTGTCATTGGCCATTTCTCCAGGTATTGGCCGATTTGTTGTTTGGTTCATCATTCACCTGTTCACTGCTCACCGCTCACTGCTCACCGCTCACGCACATTATCCCCTATTTTGCCCAACTTTATCCCCATCAGCGGGCAACTTATCCCCAATTCTTGCCAACTTATCCCCAACATACTGCCAATTTCTACCCAACTTGTCTGATTTTTTGTATGCCTTTCTCCCCCGGCTATAATCATATGGCGCAGTGCGTCGTAACTGATGTACTGCGTTCATTCGTGAGGTGATTGGGGAAATTGCCCACAACGCTGACAAGGTGACAAGGTCTTATGTTTTTGCATGGATTACGCATTTTATGCCGTCTTATTTTGAAGATCATTGCCAGAGTTGATATACAAGGGATGGAACACATACCGGCAACCGAAGGGGCGCTGATTGTCTCTAATCACCTGGGGCGGCTGGATGCTATGTTGGGGGTGGTGCTGGCTGATCGGGATGACATCATCTTGATGATCGCGGATAAGTATGAAAAATATCTCTTCTGGCGGTTTTTGGGTAATAAGCTCAATGCGATCTGGCTGAACCGGGAAGAGGCGGATTTCCACGCCTTGCGGGAGGTGACCAAGCGGCTGCAAGCGGGGGGCATCAGTGGGATTGCCCCAGAGGGGACGCGCAGTAAGGCGGAATCACTGCTGCCGGGCAAACCGGGGGCAGCTTACCTGGCGGCTAAAACGGGGGTGCAGGTGATACCGGTGGCTTTGTGGGGTACTGAAGACCGAGTCGTTAAAGAACGATTGCTCCGGCTGCGGCGCCTGGACATACATATTCGTATTGGTCCGGCGTTTACGCTACCGGCGTTGAAACGCGCTATCCGTGATGAGATGTTGGCCCAGGGAACCGATGAGATTATGACCCGCATTGCGGCTATGCTGCCGGACCAATATCGCGGCGTTTATGCTGATCATCCCCGCCTTCGCCCACCTCAAGGTGACCTGAGTATAGCGGTGCTGGAGCCGGGCGATTAGTCCACGCGGCAATCAGGCCAAACTGCTATACGGTCGAGAATTCAGTCGTCGCTAACCCATTCTCATTCCCCCCTCACTGGCAAAAGTCTGGTTTTTGTTATACTTTGGCGGGTTGATTCTTATTTCATACGGAAGTTGAGGAGCTGTAGATGATGCGATTACACCAGGTTATCTGGTTCATTTGTGTGGGAATTTTGGTTACAGCCTGTGGGCAGGAGGGGGAAGCAACGCCAACGGCCGTCACCCCCAACACCCTACCGCCGCCTACTCCCACTGCTATCCCTACCGAACCACCGCCAACACCCACAGCCACCCCAACGGAAACGGCCGTCCCTTCCCCCACCGCTACCACACCGCCTACTCTCACACCAACTCCGGCGCCCACCGACACGGCCGTTTCCGGCGCCAGCATCATCACCATTCTGGCGCCGGCCCCCCACGCTGCAATCACGGTGGGGCAGGAACTCATTATTCAAGGTCGGGCTGTGCCGCCACCCACCCAACCGTTAACCGTGCGCATCACCGCAGCCGGTGGGCAGGACGTATGGCAAGAAACGGCTACGATTGATGCTGCCGGTGAGTGGTTGGTAACGGCCGTCTTGCCGTTTACCACTACCGGACCGGCCGAACTGAGCGCCCAATTGGCCGGCGCGGTAAATGGTACGGCCATGCCCATTACCCTGCTACCCCAAACGGGCGCAGACAAATCATTCATTACCCTAAATCGGCCGGTTGCGGGGGATACGGCCGTAGCCGGTTACACCATCCTCTTTGAAGGGCGCGTCAATAACCCCGTTAATGAAACGATCACCATTACCGTGCTGGATCAGGGGTGCACCACCACTGTGGCCAACCAGAGTTTCAATGTGGCGCGGGGGAGCTGGCTTGGTTACACCATCGTTTCCACCCAGGCAACGCCCGGCCCTGGCTGCGCCATCGCCTATACCGGCGTCCCCGGCCAGGAAAACCTGCGCGAAGTGCGCATCCCCCTTACCATTTTGGCGGCAGACGATGCACAGGCCATTCAACTGCAATTAGGTAACAGCGACACAATTGGCTTTAACGCCGGTCAAAACACATATCTTTTTGGCATTGCCATCAATGCCCCGGAACGGGAAGTGCGGCTGCGCCTGGAAACAGATGATCCGGCACGGCCGTCTGGCCTCATCACCAGCGCCACTGCCTACGCCAACCAATATGGATTTTGGGAAATAGACCTGGAAATACCGGCCAACGCCAGGGGCGGGGCGCTGCTCTACATCACCATCGGCAACAGCGAGGCTACCTACCGGGAAATCCGGCTGCCGGTGACGATAGAATGAACGATTGGCCTTGCTGCCAATCGTTCACCCACTAAAACATCTGCTCATCTGCCAGATATTTCGCCAGCGCCACCGTGCCAATAAAACTCAGCGCCGCCAACCCGAGGGCCACATCAATATATAAACTTTCTCGAAAGATCAGGGAAACCAGCACCAGCACCGCCAAAAAGAGCGTTGTCACCAATTCCGTGCCCATCAGCCGGTCTATGACATTATCCCCACGCCACACCCGCCACACGGAAATGCCGATCAGGACGACGTGGATAATGAGGGAGATATAGAGGGTAATGAGCAGCAAGTTTACCATAATGAATGAAGTGGGTGGCTGGTGGGTAGTGGCTGGTTGGTACCAGCCACTACCCACCAGCCCGCATTCTAAGAAAATATCTTTTCTAACAATTCGCGCCGTTCTTGCTGGGCAGCAGCAAGGGCGATGGCCGCCTGCTCCACATCCAGGCAGTGGGTGTACATGATGCCATTTTCGTCAATTTCCACCACCAGTTCACCGGGTGTTAGGGTGATGGCGTGGGCGCTAAAGGCCGTAGCCAGGTCGGATGAAGTTTGGGAATCAATGGCAATGATGCCGGGTCGAATGGACATCTTGGGCGATAGCACTATCCGCGCTACCTGGACGCCGCTCACCACTAAATCTATGACCAGCATAATCACATAGCGGACGAAGGCCCAATTGGCCGCCGGCCAACTGCGCCAGCTCATCTGCCAGTCATGATTACCGCCAGGCAACAAGAAGGTCACGGCCGTTGCCACCAGCAACCCCATCAACACATTCAGCGGCGCCAGATTGGCCATCAACGCCAGATAAACCAATGTTAGTGTCAAAATCACCCGTACCCGTACCATTACCATTTTGTCTCACTGGAAGATGTAATTGGGTAATTGCGTAATTGCGTAATTGCGTAATTACCCAATTACTCAATCTCTCTTATGGAAACGATCTTTTCATCAGTGCATGTGTAGCACGATTTGACAAATTGTGTTACATCACAACTCAATTCCCCAACACCGCCGCCACATACGCAGCCGGGTCTGCTACCCAGGCGCTTACCGCCTGTGCTGCCTCTACCAGCGGGCTGGCCCAAATGCCCAACACCAGAATCAGCCCAATCAGCAGGATGGGCGCCAACAAATGGTCGCCTGCTGGTTTGGTGCTGATGCCCGCCGCCGGTTCTTGCCACCAGATGCGCATAAAGGCGCGCATCGTATACACCAGCGTCAGAATGCTAAATAGCCCCAGGATCAGCAGCGGCCAAAAGGCGGCAGCTTCAATACCGCTGGAAAAAAGCAGCAGTTTGCTCACAAACCCGCTGGTGGGGGGAATGCCGGCCAGCGCCAGACTGCCAATGAAGAACAACAGCCCGGCGGCGGGCAACGGCCGTCCCACCCCCGTCACCACATCAAAAGCGGCCGACTTAACCGAAGCCCGGCTGGCCACAAACCCGGCCAACATCAGCATGGCTGCTTTGATCAGGCTGTGATTAAAGGCAAAAACCAGCGCCGCCGTTAGCGCCAGCGGCGTCCCCCAGCCAATGCCCACCAAAATAAAACCAATTTGCGCCAGCGTAGAGTAGGCCAGCATCCGTTTAACATTATGCGTGCCAATGGCCGACAACCCGCCAAACAGGATGCCCACCAAACCCAATACCAATAGCAGCCCGCGCATCTGCACCGCCTGCGCCGCAAATAACAGGAAGGTCATACGCAAAAAGCCATAGACGCCCAATTTCACCACCACGGAAGAGAGCATGGCGGACACGGCCGTTGGCGATGCGGCATGAAAATCGGGCTGCCAGAAGTGAAAGGGAAAGACGGCGCTTTTGATCATGAATGTGGCCAACAAAAAGCCAATGGCCGGTAAGAGGAGCAGGCCATCAGGTTGTGCCTGAATTCGCCCGGACAGGTCGGCCATATTCAGCGTACCGTAGGAAACGTACAGGCAGCCTATGCCCAGCAGCATCAAGAAAGAGGCCAGTAAGCTCATGTAAAAGTATTTGTAGGCGGCTTCTGTGCCAAATTTATCATCGGATATGGCCGTCAGCACCGTGCCGGAAATGACCAGCAGTTCGGCAAAAACGTACATATTGAAAATATCGCCGGTCATAAACGCCCCGGTCAGCCCGGTGCAGAGGGTGAGGAACAGTACCAAAAAGGCAGGATACTTCACCGCTTTGTCCCCGCTGCCCAGGGCATACACCATGCCCGTCACCATCACCAGCTGGGTCATCACCACAAAAAACAGGGCGAGTATGTCCGCCACCAGCGTGATGCCAAAGGGCGCCAGCCAGCCGCCGCCCTGCCACACCAACGGCCGTCCCGTTTGCCACACATCCACAAATAACCACAAACTAACCCCGCACGAAAGGAGCATACTGCCCAATGACCAACCAGCCTGGTACGGCCGTCGCTTGCGCAGCAGCAGCGCCACACCCGCCCCCAACAGCGGGATGAGTATGGGTAATAAAATCAACTGCGGTTCAATCGTCATTTGAAAAAAATGGGGGATTGGAGATTGTTGTAATCTCCAATCCTCTCATCCTAATTCTTCAAATTATCTACCTCATCCATATTGGCCGTCTGGTAGCGGGCGGAAATGATGTAAAGCATTGCCAGCACAAAGGCCGTGCCACCCATACTGATGACAATGGCCGTGAGGATGAGCGCCTGGGGCAGTGGGTCCGCGATTCGCTGCCCCACACCGGTATACGTTGCATAAGCCGGGTCTTCACCCAGATAAGCCCCTGTCGTCAGCAAAAACAGGTTCACGGCATTGGCCAGAATCACCAGCCCAATCGCCGAGCGGATCACATTCCGCCGCAGCAGTTGGAAAACGCCAATAGCAAATAAGGTACCGATAGTGAGTGCTGTTAATAGTTCCATATTTATCGTGGACTGTGATACGTGAACCGACTACGGTTCACGCATCACGCAGTACCCTCCTCCTCTTCTCCAGGGTGCCCCAGCGCATTGAGCATATGCGTGGCGCTGCCCAAGACGGCCAGGCAGATGGCTATTTCAAACAGGAAGGATGAACTGATGTGGAAACCACCGGGAAGCGGCAGCCCTACCAGTTCGCCGTAATCCATATTTCCCAAAAAATGGTCGGTAAAAAGGGTCACAATGATCCCGTTTACAATTGCCAGCAGCACACCAACGGCAATGAGCACCGAGGCACGCAGCCAGGGCAGGCGGGCGCGCGTCTCGGTGTAGCCAAACACCACATACCACAGCGCCACCGCCAGCCCAATCACCACGCCGGCGGTAAACCCATCGCCGGGCTGGTCGTGGCCGAACATCATCTGCACAATGCCTAACACCAGCGCCACCGGCAGGAGGGCATAGGCCGGTGCGCGCAGAAATGGAGAAGCCCGCCGGCCGCCAATGCCCAGGGTCGAGAAAGTACGCCGGACTTTTTTCTCGCCCTGGGCGTGGTCGCCGTGCGTGCGGGCGGCATAGTTCAACAGGGTAAAAACGCCCAGCCCGGCCAGGCTGAAGACGGTGATTTCTATCAGGGTGTCCATTGCCCGGAAATCTACAATGATGGCGCCAACAATATCGGCCGCGCCGGTTTCCTCTTTGGCGTTGGCGATGTAGTAAGGCGTCACCTGGCTTAGGCGGGGGCGGGAGGTTAAAGCGGTTAGGGTGATCAAGGCGACCACACAACCAATGGCGATAGAGGCAATGGCATCCCGCAGCAGCAGCGGGCGCGACGGCCGTTCTGCCCAGCGCATCCGTTGTGCTTTCAGGCGCTGCGCCCGGGGTAATTTTGCCAGCGTCAGCACCAGAATGACCAGCGACAGAATATCTACCACAATTTGCACCAGGGCCACATCGGGCGCCGGTTCCAGCACAAACCAGACGGCCGTGCCCAACCCCATGGCGCTCATAGCCAGGATGGCGTAGAAGTCGCGGTTCAAAACCAGGGTTGCCAGGGCCGAACCGGTGACAACCAGCAGGGAAAAGAAACGCAATAAAGCCATCTCCCCAGGAAAATCGAGGCCGGGCCAGGTGAGACCGGCCAACGAATACGTGGGCCAGCCCATGAAAAAGAAGACCAGGGACACGGCTGCCAGGATCATAATCACCAGATAGGTGCGCAATTTGCCCTGCTGCAAGCGAGTGGCAACATATCCCCCTTTGTCCATGGCTACCAGTACGCCGGCATACAGCCGGTTGAAAGTAAATGCTGCCCCCAGGCGGTCTTGCCAGGCGCGCAGCGGCCAGCGGAAATACCAGATAACCGACCCCAACGTGATAGCAATAATCGAAAGCAGCAGCGGCGCATTCAGCCCATGAAAGAGCGCCAGCGAAACTTTGACCTTGCTGCCAAAAGCAGCGGCGGCGGCGGCAGCCAGAAATGCCGATTCTTCCTTCGGCCCAGGCAAAAGCACAATGATCAACGACAATGCCGCCGGAATGGCCGGGGACAGCAGCATCGGTTGCGGCGCTTCGTGTGCATGAACAGTAGGATCACGCGGTTGGCCCAGGAACGTGTCTATCACAAACAACCCGGCCTGGGCCAACATGAGGGCGCCGGTGAACACAGATACGGCCGCCAGCACCGGCTGCAAGTTTGGATGTAACGTAGCCGCCAGCAGCGTTTCCTTTGCCAAAAAGCCAAACATGGGAGGCAGCCCGGCCATGGAAAGACCAGCTAAAAGGGCAATGGCGAAAGAGACGGGCATTGCCCGGCGCAGCCCACCCAGGCGGGTGATGTCCCTGGTGCCTGTTTCGTGGTCTATAATACCGGCAACCATAAACAAGGCGCTCTTGTAAAGCGCGTGAGCCACAATGCCAATCACCAGCGCCTTGTAACTTTCTTCATCCTCCTGCCCAATGAGCAACATCAAAATGCCCAACTGAGCAATGGTGGAGTAGGCCAGCAGTCCCTTGAGGTCTTTTTGCTTCAGACCCAAATAAGCGCCACACAACATGGTGGCCATGCCCACCACCGTTAGCAGGAAAAACCATTGGCTGGTAAAACCGAGCGCCGGGTTGAGCCGGGCCATCAGGTAGATGCCGGCTTTAACCATGGTCGCCGAGTGCAGGTAGGCGCTGGCGGGCGTGGGGGCGCTCATCGCACCCGGCAGCCAGATGTGCGCCGGGAATTGGGCGCTTTTGGCAAAAGCGCCAAACGCCACCAATGCCAGCATCACCGTATAAAACTCGCTGGAACGCAGCCGGTCGCCGCTGCTGAGGATATCTGTCCACTGCGTGCTGCCGCTGACATAGCTCACAAACAGCAGGCCGGCCAACAAGGCGATGCCGCCACCGCCGGTGATGAACAGGGAGCGGAAGGCGCCAGCGCGGGCTTCCGGGTCTTTGTATTTGTAGGCGATCAGCAGATAAGAGGTGATACTGGTGCCTTCCCAAAAGATGAACAGGGTCAGCACATCACCGGCCATCACCAGGCCCAGCATGGAGGTCATAAAAAGCAGGGTGTAAACCTGGAATCGCCAGGCGTCTTGCTGACCGTTGAAGTATTGCCCGGCATAAATGACAATCAGGACGCCGATGAAGGTGATAATGAGGGCAAAGAGGGCACTCCAACTGTCGTAGTATAGGCCCAGTTGCAGCCCAAAGGGGGGCAGCCATTCGACGCGCCACAGAAATATCTGCCCATCGTTGAGGGCGGAGACAGGTAGCAGCAAAATGATAAAGGCAATAAGGGGGAAGAGGGCCAGCAGCCAGACCTGGCGGGTGATGGGCAGGCGGGCATTGAGGGTGGGGTGGGCAAAAACAAAGCCAACGGCCGTGCCAAGTAACAATGTAATGAGTGGGGCTAAAAGTAAGGTAGTCTGAGTCATGCGCTATACTACAGAGACGGCCGTGTGCCTGCCCGCCTTCCCAACCGATTATAGCCACATATGACCGGGTCGCCACCTGTTCTACTCAGTAATCCGGTTCTTTGGGAACTCAGGGGGTTGACAGGCCGTGATGCGTGACGAGTGATGCGTGACCAGAGAGACCACACGCATCACTCGTCACATGTCACGCCGAACCCCATGAAATCCTGTAGAGCCAGTAATCCCTACAAATCAGGCGGTAATCATTTTGGTTTGTTGTAACCAATTGTCGAGGGTTATAATGGCAAAAGGTCAAAAACCGGGAGTGAAATGATGGAAACAATTTCGCAGACAGTGGCGCTTGTTGCCGTTCTTGTGGGCACCTTTTTTTCAGTAGTCGGTGTGTTAGGGTACCTTCGTTTTCCCGATGTGTATACCCGGCTGCACGCCACCGGTAAAGTGGGGCTGTTTAGCGTGGTGCTGCTGTTGGTTGCCGCCGTCATGTGGACGCCTCTGGGCTGGGGCAAGGCGCTGCTGCTGATGGTGCTGCTGATGATATCGGGGCCGGTGGCGGCTCATGCCATCGCTTCGGCGGCGTACAGGTTAGGCATTCCCATGAAAGAAGCCATGCAGAATGATTTGCCGGAGGAGATGGGGGAGGGTCTGGAACCTGATTAGCGAGGCAGTCCTGACAGGTTTTTTGAAACCGGCCAGGTCTATGACTTAAGGCACACAAATCACCTGCGTTTCATACAGGGAATAGTTGGCGTCTAGCCCATTGCGCGCTTGTAGCTCTTGCAAGGAGATGCCATAAAACCGGCTGAGGCCAAACGCCGTGTCCCCCCGCAATACCACATAGGGCCGCCAGGGTGTGCAGGCATTCGGGTCGCCTACCGGCAGACTCAGCACATTGCCTACTACCAGGTCGCTGGCAGAAATGCCAAAGCGAGCCATCAGCGCAATGCTCGTCACAAAGTTAGATTGCAGGCGGAACAAGGTGTCACCCTGCTGCACCTGGTAGTTGATGAAGATGAGGCGATCAATAGCTGGCTGCCCACCGCCGCCCAGCGTGGTGACGTCGGCGGCTGGCGCGGCGGCGGCTTCGGGGGCGGCAACGGCCGTTTCCGGCGCGGCTGTTGGTTGTTCTATTACCTGTACCTGGGGCACGGCCGTTGGCTGCACAGTGAGGGGGCGCTGGTTGGGGTCTACTTGCAGCGTGACCTGTTCATTCCCCACCATCACGATGTTGGCCGGCTGGCTTTCTATTTGGGCTACGCCTGCCGGTGTGTCAGGCCGGTCCCAGATAACAAGGCCAATCAAAAATGCACCCATCGCCAGGATAATGGCAACGACGATCATCAATACAATAATGGCAAAATCTGGTCTTTGCCTCACATCTTTTCTACCCTGACATGCCAACCGGGAAACTGTTGGTTATGTCACTTTCACCTTTATGGTACACTTGTCATAAACTAATCGCAAGCATGAATTGTAAGCTCTGACAGGGACCCTAGGACCTGTCAGAGCACCGGTGGAGACTCAAGATGATGTATAAACGTCCGCAGCTAGAAGAATTAGAGGCAGTCACCTTAGCGCCCTATGCCCAAAAGAGCGCCCGCTCCAAGGGGCGCGTCTACCCGGAGGCGGAATCAGACACACGCACGGCCTACGGCCGTGACCGTGACCGCATCATTCACACCACCGCCTTCCGCCGGCTGGAGTATAAAACCCAGGTCTTTGTCTATTACGAAGGCGACCATTACCGCACCCGCCTGACCCATACTTTGGAAGTATCGCAGTTGGGGCGCTCGCTGGCGCGGGGGTTGGGCGTCAACCAGGATTTAACCGAAGCCATTTGTCTGGCGCACGACCTGGGCCACCCCCCGTTCGGCCATGCCGGTGAACACGCCTTAAATGCGCTGCTGCAGGGGCGCGGCGGCTTTAACCACAACACGCAAAGCTACCGCATTGTCACCAGCCTGGAGCGGCGCTACCCGGACTTTGACGGCCTGAATCTAACGTATGAAACCCGCGAGGGCATGATTAAACATGAGACGGACTATGACAAAAGCGACGCCGGCGATTATGAACCAGACCGGCGTGGCTCGCTGGAAGCGCAAATTGCCAACTTGGCCGACGAGATCGCCTACAACGCCCACGATCTGGATGATGGCTTGCGCGCCGGTTTGTTTGATCTGGCGGCCCTGGACGAGTTGGAATTGTGGCACGAGCTAAAAGCGGTAGTGGGCTGGCAAACCTGGGAGCCGTTTACCGCGCTGGTACGGCATGAGATTATCCGGGAACTGATCGGCATGTCGGTGACAAATGTGTTAGAGCAAACGGCCGTGAACCTGCGCCACCACCAGATTGATTCCCCCGACAAAGTGCAGTTGCATCCCGCCAATCTGGTCGCTTATACGCCGGATTTTGGGCTGAAAGTAAAGCATCTCAAACAATTTTTGCTGGACAATATGTATCGCCACTACCGGCTGGTGCGGATGCAAAGCAAGGCGGAGCGTTTTATCACCCAACTCTTTGAGGCGTATATCAAGGAACCCAAAATGCTACCGACGGATACGCAGCAAAAGCTGGAACAGGCGGACTTGTACCGGATTGTGGCCGACTATATTGCCGGCATGACCGACCGTTACGCGCTGGACGAGTGGCAGAAGTTGTTTGACCCCTACGGCCGTGCATAAAAAAAGGCCACAGTCATTGACTGCGGCCTTTCCCTCCTTACCAGGACGCTGCCGGTTAATAGGCCAGCAGATCGTCGTCTTGCGCCTGAACATTCGCCGTCACCGCGGCATCACTGCTTTTGGCCCAGGCTGAAAGTTCAATGGTAAACATCTCAAAGTAGCTCTGCGGTGGCAGGCTGCCTCCTTCACCGTAGCGCATTTCCTTAATTTCGGCATTAATGATGAGCGCGGCCGTTTCCAGCACGATCACCTCGCCTTCAGAAGCCAACACCGGTTCCCCTTTGGGGGCCAGTTTGGCTTTGATGGCGTCATCGTAGAAAGCGTGGTCGCTCATAATCACTTTGGTCACGGTGCGGATGTCGTTTTTATCGAAGAGCCATACTTCAAACGCTGTCACGTTTTTGGGTGAATCGGTGCCAATGGACTCGGCAATGCCCACGCCACATTCACCCAGGAAGTCGCCGTTGGTGTTTTCGATGCTGTGTGAATCGTCGAAGTTGTCACGGCCGTAGGTGTAATTGCTGGGGAAACGGGCCAACGGAATGGCGTTCACTTCCTCCGTGCTAATTGGCCCGGCTTCCGGCATGTCATAATAGGTGCTGGGGCCTTCGTCATCTCCCACCGAACTACGCATCCGCAGCACCAGGATAATGCCCACCGCCAGCACAATAAGCACAATAATCAACAAGATAATCAGACCATTGCCGCCCCCTTCTTCGGCCGGGGGCGTTGTTGGCTGCGTGGTACCGCCGGGGGTAGTCACGGCTGCGGAACAATCCTGCCCACTAACGATGATAGCCATCTGGTTGTACGTGTTAATGGTGGCCTGATCGGGTGCAGTGGGAATAGCGCCACAAATTGCAGCGTAGGGATCACTCCAACCATTGAAGGCATTGGTAACAACCTGTGGGTTATTGGTCTGCGCAAAGGCAATGGCGGTTGTATTGATGTATTGAGCCTGGTACTGCAGGGCTAAATCATTGGGCGTGGCATTGGCCGTCCACACATATTCAACCGGCGTCAACCACCAGCCAAAAATGAACAGCCCAACAGCCCACCCCACCACAAACGCCACAATCACGAAAAAATACTTTCTTATAAAATCCATGCGGCACCTACCTTATCATTATCATTGCCCCCTTGTGGGATACAACATATATAACATTATGTACATCCCCTCTGCTGTGAATATCTTACCATAACATAAAGTTGCGTCAAGTATTATGTTTAATTGGAATTTATAGCGCGGTGCGGCATCAAAATTCTTGACAGGGGCACGGCCGTTGTTATACTCCCTTCGTCAATCCAATCCCTGCCCTTCTGGCACAAGAACAAAATTAGGAGACCGCAAATGACAACACCTGCTGAAATTCTCAACAAACTTCCGACAACTGTAGACCCGGCCAAACTGGCGGGTTTGAACGCCACTGTCGTTTTTGACCTCTCTGGTGATAATGGCGGCCAATGGACGCTGAAAGTCGCCGACGGCGCCGCCAACGTCACCGACGGCGCCGACCCCAGCGCCTCCGCCACCATCAAAATGACCGACGCCGATTACGTCGCCATGACCAGCGGCAGCCTGAACCCGATGATGGCCTTCATGTCTGGCAAAATCAAGGTCGAAGGCGACCTGAACACAGTGATGAAGTTGCAATCCATTATGTGAGAACAAAAAGCCCGCCAGGAGCGGGCTTTTTTTATGCCTGACGTTCAGACATCCGATTTCTCAAAGAAATCGGAAGCCTATGAGACAACGCTCATGGCAATTTCGGCGTATTCCTGCCGTTCGGCCGTGTCCAACGGCACCCCCATTTGCGCCAACATCATGGCAATGAGGCCCGCTTTGCGTTCCGCGTCCGTGCGCGACCAGGTGCGCGATTTAATTTCCAAAAAGTATCCGGGGCGGTCCGGTTTCATGAGTTTATCCAGGTTAATGGCAAAATCGGTATCCTGATAAAGGATGTGCCAGCGCAGGCGATCTTTGCACACTTCCAACTCCTGGGCAGGGGCAAAGTATTCCCGGTAAAAACGCAGGCTGCGGTCGGCTTCGGCCAGGTAGCGGGAGCGGGAGAGCATGACGGCGTTGGGGAATTCTTGCCGTTCGGCCTGGCTGGTGAGGGTGAGCCGGGAGCGCGTCTGGTAAACCTGCCCGTCCTCATCTATAAATTCATCTTCGCGGTGGCGCAAACGGGCGGCATCCGGGTCAGCGCCATCAAAGATGAAGTAGTGGTCATACTGTTTGTAATGGGCATGGCGGCTGATTTTGCATTGGTCGCTGTGCAGGAAGGCCAGCACGGCCGTCTTGTCCACATCCGGCGCCTTCACCTGCACCTCAAAACTCTCCTGCCGCTTCACACCAGAGAGCAGCACCAGCTTGTTGTACGGGCTGGCTTCCCGTTCCAGGACAAAAGCGTCAATCTTTTTGGCTACAGCCGCCGCCGCTGCCAGCGCCGCCGCTTCGTTCACCGTCAATAATTGTTGATCACGCAGCAGCCAACGGCCGTTGCACAACACATGCTGCACATCCCCCGCCTTCGCCGCATAGATCAGCCGCGAATAAATGGCGTCCGGGTTATTGGCAAAGTGGGGCCGGTTATGCACCCCATCCATGTTTACAATGGCCAGATCGGCCCGTTTGCCTGCTTCCAGGCTGCCCGTGAGATGCCCCATATGCAGCGCCCGCGCCCCGCCAATGGTCGCTAACATCAGCGCCTGCCGCGCCGGTAACACCGTGGGGTCATTGCTTTTGGTCTTCGCCAGCAGCGCCGCCAGCCGCATCTCCTCAAACATATCCAGGTCATTGTTGCTGGCGGGGCCGTCCGTGCCCACGCCCACGTTTAGCCCCATTTCCAGCATCTCGCCCACCTGGGCAATGCCGGAAGCCAGTTTCAGATTGCTGGTGGGGCAGTGGGCCACGCCGGCGCTGGCCTTTTTCAGGGCCACCATTTCGCTCTGATCCAGATGGATGCAGTGGGCGGCTAACAGTTTGGTTTCTAATAAACCATGGCTGGCAATCCACTCCACCACCGACATCTGATTTTGTTCGCGGCTGTTTTCCGCTTCCATGGCGGTTTCGGCTACGTGGGTGTGGACGGGCACGTTGTAGGCGCGGGCCAAGTCAGCACAAGCGCGGTCCATCTCCGGCGTGCCGGTGTACCAGGCGTGGGGGGCGACGGCGGGCTGGATGAGCGGGTGCCCATTCCACCGTTCGATGAAACGACGACACAGCACCAGGGCGTCCTCATAGGTAGCGGCGTCTGGCGCGGGAAAGACGAGTACGGTCTGGCCCAATAAGGCTCTCATGCCGATGTTGGCCGTCTCCTCGGCAATGGCATCTTCAAAATAATACATATCGGCAAAGCTGGTCACGCCGGAGCGTATCATCTCCGCGCAGGCAATTTGGGTACCCAATTTTACAAATTCGGGGGTCACAAATTCCCGTTCCAGGGGCATCAGGTAGCCCAGCCACACGTCCAGGCGCAGGTCGTCATTCAGGCCACGCAGCAGGGTCATGGGGATGTGGGTGTGAGCGTTGACCAGGCCGGGGATGATGACCTGCCCGGTGCAATCTACGGTTTCTACGGCCGTATACGCTTCCCGTACTTGCGCCACCGGCCCAACAGCTACAATGGAATCGCCACGAATAGCAATTCCCGCTTCCGGGTGGATGTCGTAAGTGGGGTTCATGGTCACGGCCGTGCCGCCCAGCAGTAACACATCAACTTGTTCTGTCATATTATTCTCCAATTGATGCGTGATGCGTGATGCGTAACCAGACAGGTTTCACGTATCACGCATCACGACTTCTAAACCTCAAAGCGCTACCTCTTTCTGGCCGACGATATGGGTGATTTTGGCGCGTACCAGCCATTCACCCGGTACGCCATTGCGACGGCCGTAAGCCTCCGCCTGTGCCTCACCCATGTAACGCGCGGCAATTTTGGTGGCCCAGAGCCGCAGATCGTCTACATCTTCACTGATGGTAGCCGTGCCTTCCACCAGCACAAAATCATAGGGCAAATTTTCATTATCTACACAGAGGGCGATACGGCCATCGCGCTGCAAATGGGCCGCTTTGACCGATGTGTGCCAGGTGGTGAAGACCAGCTCGTCGCCATCCAGCAAAAACCAGACGGGGACAACGTGGGGACGGCCGTCGGCCCGCACCGTTGCCAATTTCCCCGTGCGCATACCATGTGACAAAAAAGCACACGCTTCAGCGGTGGTCATTTTTTCCATAATCAATCGCCTCTATTTCCCCTCCACCACCAAATCGGCATTACGCAAATTCTCGAACACCTTAATGTCCAGCCGGTTGGGCCGCCAGGCGTAGACGTAATTGTAGATGGGGTCTCAAAAGATGACCCATACGGCAATGCCCACAAAACCGGCTAGCGCCCCGCTGACCTGTTCCAACTCGGGAATCAGGTTTACCAGGAGAATGGTGAGGATGATCAACACAGTCACAATGACAATGGCGCTGAGCGTTTCCCGGTGACTGCCCACACGCAGTTCTTCAATGGCTTGCTGGTTTTGGGCGATCTGGGCAGCGCCATAGCGGTCGAGGGCGGCTTTGAGGGTGGCGGCGGTGTTGGCGGTTACGGCCGTTTGCGGCAGCCGAATGAGCAATCGCGTCGTCTCATCCAATTCGCGCCATTTCAGGCGCAATTGCCCGACAACCTCATCAATACCGGAAAGATACCGGCTGTCTGGGTCAAACGGATCGGCGGCGGGTTCGGCAAACATCTCTTCCAGGCTGCTCAGTTTAATTTCAATTTGCGCGGACATAGGAAATCTCCTTTCGCCTGGATTATAGCGGAATCCTGTTATAATCGGGAAACCTGGTTTATGAGAGGATTCCCACTATGCGCATAGTAGACATTATCGAGAAAAAACGGGACGGCCGTGACCTGACCACCGACGAGATCACCTGGTTCATCCACGAATTAACGGCCGACCGCGTCCCCGATTACCAGACGGCGGCGCTGCTGATGGCCATTTTCCTGCGCGGCATGAGCCGCCGCGAAACGGTTGACCTGACGCTGGCCATGGCCCGCTCCGGCGATCAGCTAGACCTGCACGATGTGGCCCCTTTTGTAGTAGACAAACATTCCTCCGGCGGCGTGGGCGACAAGACGACGCTGGTGGTGCAGCCATTGGTGGCCGCCTGCGGTGTGCCGGTGGGCAAGATGAGCGGGCGCGGCCTCGGTTCCAGCGGCGGTACGTTGGACAAAATGGAATCATTGAGTGGCTGGCGGCATGATTTAACACTGGCACAGTTCAAACGGCAGTTGGCGGAAATTGGGCTGGTGTTGGCCGGGCAAACGGCCGTACTCGCCCCTGCCGACGGTAAACTCTATGCCCTGCGTGATGTCACCGGCACGGTTGCCAGCACGCCGCTCATCGCCGCCTCCATCATGTCCAAAAAGCTGGCGGCGGGTGCAGACGCCATTGTGTTGGATGTAAAAATGGGAAGCGGCGCGTTTATGCCCACGGTGGAGAGTGCCCGTGAACTGGCGCGGATCATGGTGGATATTGGCGCGGACGCCGGACGCCAAACGGTGGCCCTCATTTCCGACATGAACCAGCCGCTCGGCCACGCCATTGGCAATGCCCTGGAAGTGAACGAGGCGATAGCCACCTTGCAAGGGGACGGCCCGGCCGACTTTTGGGCGCACTGTCTGGAAGTGGCGGCCCACATGCTGCTGCTGGCGGGCAAAACGCCTGACCTGGAAACGGCCAAAACCATGGTGACACAGGTTCGGAATGACGGCCGTGCCCTTTCCAAATTCCGCGAACTGGTGACGATGCAGGGAGGCGACGGCCGTCAGGTAGACAATCCCGATTTATTGCCCGCAGCGCGGTTGATTGAACCAATTCTCGCGCCACAATCGGGCACAATCGCGGCTATGGACACGGCCGCTATTGGTTGGGCGGCGGTACACCTGGGCGGCGGTCGGTTGGTCAAAAGCGACGTGATTGACCACGCCGTCGGCTTCATCCTGCGCGCCAAAGTAGGCGACCGTTTTGCCGCCGGTGAACGGCTGGGCGAAATCCACGCCAACGATGCAGCCAAATTGACCCAGGCGCAGCAGGAATTACTGGCGGCTATTCAATGGACAGGGGAAGCGGTACGGCCGTTGCCCCATTTCTACGGTACCGTTTCTTAGCCGATAATCGGTCATCCGTTATCGGTAATCGGTGATCAAGCCGTAACCAATAACCGATTACCGATTACCGATTACCGATAACTTCTATGAAACTTGGACTGGTTCTTGGCGGGGGTGGGGCCAGAGGTGCGGCGCACATTGGCGTGTTGCTGGAATTAGAACGCCTGGGGCTGCGGCCTGACCTGGTGGTGGGCACCAGCATCGGCGGCCTGTTAGGGGCGCTGTTAACTGCCGGACTGTCTGCCAATGAGATGCTCACTTTTTTTCAAGAGTTTAACCTGGAGCAATTGTACCGCCCGGCCGACCTGCGCGTCCCGGCGCTGGTAAGCAACCGGCGCGTGGAAAAACGGCTGGAAAAAAGCATCGGCCGCCCCACTTTTGCCGACCTCAAAGTGCCGCTGGCGGTAATCGCCACCGACCTGGTATCCCGCCAGGAAGTGGTGTTGCAGGAGGGGGATGTGGTCACGGCCGTACTCGCCACCATCGCCATCCCCGTCGCCCTGCCGCCGGTGGAGATGGGCGACATGATCCTGGTGGATGGCGGTGTAAAGAACAACACGCCGTTTGATGTGGCCCGGCAGTTGGGGGCAGAGTACGTGCTGGCGATAGACCTGACCAATACGGACCCCTATGCGCCCATACAACGGCGGTACGGCCGTACCGGGCCACTGACAAAAGCGGCGGAAATGATCCAGCGCAATGAACTATGGTGGGTGCTGGCGGCCACGCTGGATGTGATCACCACCCAAAATATGGAAAAAAACCTGGCCGAAAACCCACCCGACCTGCTCTTACGCCCCGAAATTGGCGCCATCGGGCTGTTTGATTTTCATCGTTGGCAGGAGGGGGTATCGGCGGGCCGGACGGCCGTGTGGCAGGTGGAGCATTTGTTGGCAGAACTCGTAAACCGTGATCCATAACCCGTGATCCGATAACGGATAACGGGTTGCGAAATCAGGAGGCCAAAATGATTACATTGGGTATAGACATCGGCGGGTCGGGGATTAAGGGGGCGTTGGTGAATACGGAGACGGGGGAACTGGTGAGCGAGCGTATCCGCATTGAGACGCCGCATCCGGCGACGCCGGAGGCGTGTATCCAGGTCATTCGCCAGATAACGGAGACGCTCCATTACCAGGGGCCGATGGGGGTGGGCATTCCCGGCATCGCCATTCAGGGGGTGTTGTACAGCGCCGCCAACATTGACAAGAGGTGGATTGGTTTTGACGCCCAGGCGGCGATTGCGCGGGAGACCGGATGTACGGCCGTTGTCCACAACGACGCCGACGTAGCCGCACTGGCCGAACACCATTTTGGCGCGGGGCACAACCAGAAGGGGGTGGTGATGATGTTTACATTGGGCACAGGCATCGGCTCGGCGCTGTTTCTGGACGGCCGTCTGGTACCCAACATGGAACTGGGCCACCTCTACCTGCGCAGCATGAAGGTAGACGCCGAAGGGTACGCTTCTGACCGCATCCGCACGGAGAAAAAATTAAAATGGCAGGCGTGGGGTGAACGGCTCAACGTTTATTTTCAGCACATCGAGTTTCTTTTTTCGCCAGAGTTGATCATTATCGGCGGTGGGGTAAGCAAAAAACATGACAAGTTCTTCCCTTATATCCACACGCGGGCCAAACTGGTGCCGGCCGAACTGCGTAATGAGGCGGGGATTGTGGGGGCGGCGGTTACGGCCGTGATGGAATGAGCCGGTAAACCGGATGAGCTACGAAGAATTCCTGGCCTGGGCCGACGAGGATACCCATGCCGACGACACCCGGCAGCACTTCAGGATCCCGGTGACCACCTCTGATGGTGTGATTGACTTGATGAATCGCACCGTCGCCTCAGACTGACCTAATGATTTCAACGGCTTGTGGCACGATCTGCTCGGCATGTGCATCGCCGGCGGCAAGGACATCAGCCCGACGGAGCGGCTGTTTACCGTCATCATTCGTGGCGTGGGCAAACGGCGTTATTGGCGCTTCAAGGCGCAGTTAGAGCAAGATAACGCCGGCCATCCCTTCCATCGCGGCCTGGACGACTGGCAGCCCATCGCGGCCGCGCCGCATGGCAATGCCTACTATTTGATGTCGGGGCACCGGCGGCATATGGCGCAACTGCTGGCTTTTGCCCTGCGCGATTGGGCGCAGGAGCATCCAGATACCGAGATTGCTATCGAAGTGGTACGGACAATACTCAACACCCTGGTGGACTCACTTGGTTCGCGGGAAAAGGTGATTGGCTCCCTGCTTACCAAATATGGCGACGAAGAAATCTCGTTCGTCACCTTTGAAAGCAGCCAGAAAGCCCAGATACTGGCTTTGCAAGCCACGAACTACGGCAGCGAGAAGCCGGACGCGCTGGGCGTTGCGCCCAGCTTCCGCCAGGCAGTGGAAGCCGGGGCAGCACCGGAAGAAATCGCCCGCAATGCCGGCCAACACGTCAACTTTGTTCATAACCACCTGGCGTTGACAGAAATTCCGCCCGAACTGGCACATTGGCAGAGTGAGCAGGATATGGCCACGGCCGTCGAGCGTTTTCTCAAGCGTATGAGCGCCCTGTTCCCCGTTCACGATGAAATCTGAGATGTGGATATAGAGGTTGTTGAGTGGCGGTTATGGGAAATCCCCCTGATCCCCATGGGTTTCAACGAATGGTATGATGGTTGGGATGACCTGAAAGAGCCATCTCCCTATCTGCTCCACATACACCACTCACGGCGTGATGCGGGCAACTCTTCTGTGCGTATTTTTATGGGAATGGTATGGCCATTTCTAATTGTCGTTGACAGGCAAATGGCTTTGCCGGAACCGCTCGACGCCCTGCCCGATCTGATCCTCATGCTCGACCATAACACGGACAACGCCTGGCTTGATGCAGGCAAGTTATCACTGGCAGAAGGAGGTGATTATCCGCCGTAGAGTCCGGACGAAGTAGCCTGGCTGACTGCGGAATGGCAGAAGGCGCAGCCGGTATTAGACCGTATCCACCGGTTGCTGGATTGGCAGAACGGCGCGCCGGAGGAAATTGCTTTCAAGCTAACGGCCGTGCGCGACGTTTTGCAGGTGAGCATACTCGCCTTTATCACACTCCCTGCCCCAACGTGCATACCACCGGTGGCATCTGCCAGGGCAACACCCCCTACCCCATTTGCTCGCCACAGACGATTCAACAGGCATTACACCTGTTCATGGAAGGCAGCCTGTTCAATGCTGACGGAGCAAGTGCCAGCCGCATCAGACAATGTGCGGGTGTTGTGGGCTGAGTTGAACGGCTGTAGACGTTTCTCCCTGTCAGAATTGGTGCCAGCGCAAGGAACAATTCATAGCTTACTCTGAAAAATGCTATGCAATGGTATAATCTAGGGTGGACTTAGATATTCTGAGCTTCGATGGAGCGGGTTATGCTTAACCAAAGTCATGATGCAGCAAAAAAAACAAATGATAAGCGGCATTTGCCCTCTTGGCGGGAAATGAATTGGGATACCACACCCGAGACTGAAGTTATCTTGTTCAAATTGTGGCGCGAAGCCCCTGCGTGGCGCAAATTAGAAATGATGGAAGGATTAAACCGCACAGCACGCCAACTCGCTTTGATAGGACTGCGACAGCGTTTTCCAGGCGCATCCACACAGAAACTGCGACGGCGTTTAGCTATGATTACGCTGGGCGAGGAATTAGCCACTCACGTGTATGGTCCTATTACCAGTTAAAGGAAACTGTCCTTGATTGGTAACCGTTCAGTACCTCTAGAGACTTGACAAGTTTTTGTGCCTGAATAGCAGCAACTGCCTCTGGTAATAAACTTGTCAAGTCTGAACGCTTACCTTGATTGATTCCGAAGATCTTTAAGTCACATTGCTGGTGACGAATCTGCTGGATGAACTAGGCATTCCTTACGTCATTGGCGGTTCTATGGCCAGCATTATCCACGGCATGTTGCGAACGACAATGGATGTGGATATTGTGGCGGATATTCAACCGGAACAAGTTTCCTCTTTTGTATCTGGATTGCCGGATGCTTTTTATGCAGACGAACAGATGATTGAGCAAGCCATCCAACGGCAGAGCAGTTTTAACCTCATCCATCTGAGTACGATGTTCAAGGTGGATATTTTCATTCCCAAAAGACGACCCTTTGACCAACAACAGTTTGGTCGGCGCGTAGCGGAACAAATTGGCCCAGATAGCGATGAGCAAATTTGGGTATTGAGTGCCGAAGATACTGTCTTGGCTAAATTAGACTGGTTTCGATTGGGCGGTGAGGTTTCGGAACGGCAGTGGCGTGATATTTTGGGTGTTTTGAAGACCCAGCAGGAAGCGTTGGATATTGATTATCTCAAGCAATGGGCGCAATCGCTTGGCGTGGCCGATCTGATGGAACGCGCCCTTGAAGAATTAAAAGAGTAAGAAGCGCTTTCTAAACGAACTCACTCAAGCACAGGCCATCGTCAACCTGATTGACGGTGGCTTTTTTATTTGGAACCTTTCATGTTCGATAACCTGGTTACCTATCGCGTCCACAAATGTGATCCTTTACCGGCCAATAATTCCCTGGCCTACCAGTACATCCTGGCCGGAAACGGCCTCTTTCAACCTATTTTCCATTGACACACTTTGTTGTGCCTGCTACACTTCTTAGTAAGTTTATTCAACTTACAAAGACGAGCGAGCAGGCAAATTGATGGAAAAAGCCACCCACCAACTCACCAAACAGCATAACTCCCGCCTCATTCTCAAAATGATTTATGAGCAGCAGGAGATCAGCCGGGCGGATATTGCCCGCGAAACGAACCTGACACGCACCACCGTTTCCAGCATTGTGGCCGATCTGATGGATGAGGGGCTGGTGCGGGAAACGGGCCTCGGCCCTTCGATTGGCGGCAAACCGCCGCGCCTGCTGCGGCTGGCTGAAGATGCACGGCAGTTGCTCTGCCTGGATTTAAGCGCCAGCTATTTCCGGGGGGCTTTGATCAATTTGCGGGGGAAAATTATGCAGCGGGTAGATGTGGCCGTAAACGGCCGTACCGCCGCCGCCGCCCTCGCTCTGGTCCATGACCTGATCAGCCAGCTCCGGTCCCAAACCAATGCACCTCTATTGGGCATTGGTATTGGCACGCCCGGTTTGGTGGATGCCGCCTGCGGCATTGTGCTGGATGCAGTGAACCTGGGCTGGCATAACTTACCCCTACGCGCCTTGCTAGAAGAGCAGTATGGTCTGCCGGTGCATGCAGCCAATGACAGCCACGTGGCCGCGCTGGCTTCCTATTCCTTTGATCCCCACGAAACGGACAATCTGGTGTTGATCAAGGCCGGGCGGGGTATTGGTGCGGGCATTGTGCTGAATGGGCAGCTTTTTGTGGGGGATGGCTTCGGCGCGGGCGAAATTGGGCACGTGACGGTAGTAGAAGAAGGCGAATTGTGCCGTTGTGGCCATCGCGGCTGCCTGGAAACGGTCGCCAGTATTCGCGGCATTTTGCAGCAGGTCACGGCCGTGACCGGACAGCCCGATCCCACCTGGGAAGAAGTGATACAGGCAGCACAGGCGGGCGACGGCCGTATCCATGCCATCTTACACCGGGCCGGGGCACACTTGGGCACGGCCGTGGCCCATCTCATTGGCATCCTGAACACGCGGCATATTGTCATTGCCGGGCAGTTGAGCAGGGCGGGCGAGCCATTTTTAGCAGGGGTGCAAACGGCCGTCAGCCAGCGGGTATTGCCGGCCATGGCCGCCGGCGCCCACATCAGCTACACCACGCTAGGCGATGACGTGGTACTCATGGGCGCTTCGGCGCTGGTGCTGAAACAGCAGTTAGGGGTGATTTGAGCGGCAAGTGAAAAATTATTTCACTCGCCGCTTAAATAATGATCCCGGGCATAACGTTGATTAGTAAGGGGGCAAATAGTCATTATGACAAGTGTTTACGCAGAGACACTGGCGAGGAACGATGTGTTGGAGAAGAGATTTCCGTTTGAAAAAGAGGAACCGCCGGAAAAGATAACCTGGACGCCGACCAACAACTCCACCCAGGTGGGCTATCAACTGCTGGTGGCCTTTACGGGCACGGAAGCGCCGCCGCACCTGTATCAATGGTTGGCAACACGGCCGTTAGGCGGCATCACCCTTTTCCGTTATCGCAATGTGGAAAATCCCTGCCAGGTGCGGCAGCTCACGGCTGCTTTGCAGCGGGCCGCCCGCGTTGCCGGGCAGCCGCCGCTGCTCATCTGCACCGACCAGGAAGGGGGGCAGATCAATGCCCTGGGGACGGCCATGACCCCTTTCCCCGGTAATATGGCCCTGGGCGCGGTGGGCGACGCTGACCTGGCCTTCCGCGTGGGGCTGGCGCTGGGGCGTGAATGTGCCGCATTGGGCGTAAATGTCAATTACGCCCCCAGTTGTGACGTGAACAGCAATCCACAAAACCCGGTCATTGGCGCCCGCTCCTTTGGCGAAAATCCGGCGCTGGTCGGTGAACTGGCGGCGGCGATGGCGCAAGGCATCCAGGCGGCGGGCGTGGTCAGCGCCGCCAAACATTTCCCGGGGCATGGGGACACCATCTCCGACTCTCATCATGGTATCCCGGTGGTGGCGCATGACGAAAAGCGGTTGTGGGAAGTGGAGTTACGGCCGTTCCGCACCGCCATTGAATCGGGGGCCAAAATGGTGATGACTGCCCACGTGGGTTTACCGGCGCTGCACGACGGCCGTGTCCTGCCCGCCACTCTCTCCCCCACTGTCTTACAAGGGCTGCTGCGCCAGAAGTTGGCTTTCCAGGGCGTCATCGTCAGCGATGCCATGGATATGGCCGCCATCACCCAGGGCGCGGGATTGGCCGACGACGCGCGGCGGGCAGTGCAGGCCGGGGTGGATATGCTGTTGATGACGGACGATCCCACCACGCAAGAGACCGCTTACCACGCCCTGCTCGATGGCCTGGAAACGGGCGCCATCAGCCAGACCGCCGCCAACGCTTCGGTGCAGCGCATCCTGGCCTTGAAGCAATGGATAGCGGCGCAAACGCAGCCAGATTTGGCGGTGATTGGCTGTGAGGAACACCGCCGGTTAGCGCAGGAAGTGGCGAACCGGTCGGTGACGCTGGTGCGGGATGTGGCCGGTTTGCTGCCGCTGCGTGTGCCGGTGGACGGCCGTATCGCCGTTATCCTGCCCACCTTCCAAAACCTGACCCCCGCCGACACCTCAGCCTCGGAAAAGCTGACGTTGGGGCGGGCGCTGCGCCAATACCACCCGTATGTGGATGAATATGTGATCCCCCAGCAGCCGGACGAATCCCACATCAGCGCCTTCCGCGAGCGGGCGGCGCAGTATGATCTGGTCATCGTGGGCACCATTGAAGCGTCCCGCCAACCGGCACAGGCAGAACTGGTGAATGTATTATTAGATGCGGGCGCGCCGCTAATTACCGTTGCCCTGCGCACCCCGTATGACCTGGCGGCCTATCCTCGCGCCCGCACCCACATTTGCACCTACAGCATCCAGGAGCCGGCCATGCGCGCCCTGGCGGCAGCGCTGTGGGGGGAAATATCGTTTCAAGGTAAGCTGCCGGTAGAAGGTAATTGGATAATTGGGTAATTTGGCAATTACTCAATTACTTAATTACTCAATTACCTCCATGTTATGTTAACCATTCAAGCCCAACTTCTCACCCCCGATGGGTTACTTCAAGATGGCGTCGTAGTGGTGGATGACGGCCGTATCACGGCCGTGTCCCCCCCCTCCCTCAGCCCGGCAACCGTATACGCGCCTGACCATTTCCTTGTGCCCGGTTTTATAGATTTGCAGTTGAACGGCGCATTTGGGCTGGATTTTACGCGGCAGCCGGAGACGATCTGGGCCGTGGCCGAACGGCTGCCGCAGTACGGCGTCACCGGTTTTTTGCCGACGGTGATTACCTGCCCGTTGGCGACGGTGCAAAAAGCGCAAGCGGTCATGGCCCAACAGACGTTGGGGCAAAGGAGGTCCACCTTTGCCGGCGCGGAACCATTAGGATTACACCTGGAAGGGCCGTTCCTGAATCCGCAGAAAAAGGGGGCGCATAATCCCCACCACATGCAACTGCCCACCTTAACCGCCATCGCGGACTGGTCGCCGGAAACGCAAGTGCGGCTGGTGACGTTGGCCCCGGAACTGCCCGGCGCGCTGCCCGTCATCACGGCGTTGGCGGAGCGGGGCGTCATCGTCAGCGCCGGGCACAGCGTGGCCTCGTTTGCCCAGGCCAAAACCGGTTTTGCCGCCGGGGTGCGCTATGGCACGCACCTGTTTAACGCCATGCCGGGGCTGCACCACCGCGAGCCGGGGCTGGTGGGCGCCTTGCTCGACGATGCACGGGTGTCCATTGGCATTATTCCTGATGGCATCCATGTGCATCCGGCGCTGCTGAAGCTGGTCTGGCAGGCCGCTGGGCCACGTCTGAATGTGGTGACGGACGCGATGGCGGCGTTGGGGATGCCACCCGGCGCTTACGACCTGGGTGATTTCCAGGTGACGGTGGATGAGACGACCTGCCGTTTGCCGGATGGCACATTGGCGGGCAGTATATTGGGCATGGACACGGCCGTGCGCAATCTCATCACCTACACTGGCTGTACGTTGGCCGAAGCAGTGGCTGCGGTTACGGCCGTGCCCGCCGACCTGCTGGGGATGAGGCAACAAAAAGGGCGCATCGCCCCCGGCTACGACGCTGACCTAGTATTATTGACGCCTGATTTACACATTGCCATGACGATGGTGCATGGCCACGTGGTCTATGACGTGATGCGTGATGCGTGAGGATTTTCCGGTCACGCATCACGCATCACGAGAAACCCATGTCCCTTTACGACGAAATCCATTCTCAACCTGAGATTCTAAAACTGAGTTATGAAAAAAACCTGGAAACGGTGCGCGCCATTGCCCAGGAGTTGCGGCAGCGCCAGATTCAGTACGCCTTTATGGCCGCGCGGGGCACCTCCGATAATGCCGCCCGTTATGCCAACTATCTATGGGGCGCTTATAACCATTTGCCCGTCGCGTTAGCCACGCCGTCCCTCTTCAGCCTGTATGGCAGCCCACCCCGGCTGGATAGCGCGCTGGTTATCGGCGTGTCCCAATCTGGCCAATCGCCGGACATTGTGAACGTGGTGGCCGAAGGCAAACGGCAGGGTCGCCCCACGCTGGCAATTACTAACGACCCAAATTCGCCGCTGGCGCAAACGGCCGATTACGTCATTGACATTCAGGCGGGGCCGGAAAAAGCGGTGGCGGCCACCAAAACGTACACCACGCAACTGCTGGCCATGGCCATGCTCTCAGCGGCGTTAGCGAATGACGAGGCGCGGCTGGCGCAGTTAGCGCAACTGCCGGAATGGGTGCGCGACGTGCTGCGCCAGGATGAACACATTGCCCGGTGTGCGCCGCGTTACCGCTACATGCAGCAATGTGTGGTCTTGGGGCGAGGCTACAATTATGCCACCGCCTTTGAATGGTCGTTGAAGCTGAAGGAGTTGACCTACGTGGTGGCGGAGCCGTACTCGTCGGCCGATTTCCGGCACGGGCCGATTGCGGTGGTGGCCGATGGCTTCCCGGTGCTGGCGGTGGCTCCCGGTGGCGCGGTGTATGCCGATATGCTGGCGCTGCTGCAAAAACTGGCGCAGGAGCGGCGGGCGGAACTGCTGGTTATTTCTGATCAGCCGGAGGCGCTGGAACTGGCGACCAGCCCTATCGCTTCGCCAGCGGATGTCCCGGAATGGCTGACGCCGCTGGTGAGCATTGTGCCGGGGCAGTTGTTTAGCTATTGGCTGACGGCCGTGAAGGGCTACAACACAGAAGCGCCGCGGGGGCTGAACAAAGTGACCAAAACAACGTGATGCGTGACACGCAATGGATCTCACGCATCACTTGTCATCAACCAATTTTCCCCCGCAACTTCGGGTCTAAAATATCCCGCAGGGCATCCCCCAATAAGTTCCAACCCAATCCATACAACAGCAAGGCGATAGCCGGGAACACAATGACGTACCAGAACGTGTCTAACGACACGATATAATTCCGGGCAAAGCTCACAATCTGCCCCCAGTCGGCATAACCCGGCTCTACGCCCACGCCCAGGAAACTCAGCGCCGCAAAGCTCAGCACAATAGACCCCATATCCAGTGAGAGGAATACCAGCGTGGGGAAGATAGCATTGGGCAGTACGTGTTTGAGAATAATATGGGTATCTCTTGCGCCGCTGGCTCTAGCGGCCATGACGTAATCTCGTTCCTTATTTGACAAAATATCGCCGCGCAACAAACGGGCGTAACCCATCCAGCCAAACACAATCAGGGCGATCATTGCCGGCCACAAACTGCGGCCAAAGATAGGCACCAGAATAGAGGAGAGCACCAATACGGCCACCAGACTGGGAAAGACGACAAAAATTTCCAGGATACGCATCAGCACTTCATCAACCAGGCCACCAAAATAGCCGGCCACTGAGCCAATTAAAATACCGACGATGGCTGATACAGCAACAACGGCCGTGCCCGCCAGCAGTGCCGTGCGTGTGCCCCATACCAGAGCATACCAGATATCATACTGCCCCCCAGTGGTACCCAACAAATGCACCCACTCCTCATTACCGGTCAGGCTGTACCACCTGGGCACATAATAAGGCGCATTTTTATTCCATGGCGTCCCCGGCGGTTTGGGTTCCGGCAAGAAACCATCACGCGGAATTTGATAGGGGTTTGCGCCAGGTTTCGGCGGCGGCGCTAATACAGGTGCAAACAGAGCAACCAAAATAAAACCGGTCACGATGATCAGCCCCAATACGGAAAGCGGGTTGGTGAAAATACCCTTGATCAGGCGCGCCCACTCTGGCCCCACCGCTTTTTCCAGCCGGCTGGGTGGCCGCAGAAAGCCCTCATCCAGAGGAATACCGGCGGGTCTACCCGCCGGAGTTACTGCCTCACTGGTATTGATTGTCATATCTACACCTCTGCTTTGCTGATAGCGCCGACTTCCAGTCGGCAATTTGTCATCATGTTTATGCTGTGGCCGGCGGCCCCACCGTGCCACCCCATTTCGGAACTAAGAAAGACGTATGCGCGGGTCAATCACCACATACAGAATATCTACTATCAAGTAAGCCCCAATAAACAAGATGCCATTAAACAAGGCAAACCCCAACATGGTGATAACATCCAACGTGACGGCCGCTTCCGCCGCCATTTGTCCCAGGCCAGGATAATTAAAAATTGTTTCGGTTACCACCGCCCCATTCATTAAACCGGCCAGCGTGGCCCCGGCAATTGTCACTACTGGGATAAGCGCATTGCGGCGAATGTGACGGTTGACCACCGTCCGCTCTTTCAGCCCTTTTGACCGGGCCGTGCGCACATAATCCTGCCGCATCTCTTCCAGCATGGATGAGCGAGTCACACGCAGCAAAAGCGCCCACTGAATGACGGCCAGCGTAATAACCGGCATCACCAGATGCGTCAGCGCGTCTATAAAAATATCAAACCGCAGATTCAACAGCGCATCCACCGTCATCATCTTGGTGTACTGTATAAAACCAGGCCGGGTGACTTCTAATGCAAATTGGGTTGATAAGCGTCCAGGGGCAAACCAGCCAAGCCGGGCATAAAAAATCAGGAGTAATAGCAGACCCAATACAAACGTGGGAATTGACCAGCCTAACGTAGCAAAAACGCGGGATACCTGATCCACCGGCCTGTTATGGTTTAACGCCGCTTTCATGCCCATCCAGATGCCGCCAGCAATAATAGGTATCATGGCCCACAATGCCAGTTCCAGCGTGGCCGGGAATCGCCGTTGTAACATATCAATAACCGGTTCGCGGCCGGTACGGGAAAAACCCAGATCGCCACGCAAAATGCCCCCCACAACATCACCGGTTTGCGGGTCCTGGCGCCCTACCAGCCAATACCAGTATTGAAAATGAATCGGATCGGCCAGCCCATATCTTTCAATAATAGCATTGATCTGATTCTCGGTTTTGGGCACATCGCGCACATACAGAGCCGATCGCTCAACCGGCCCCAGGATTTGCATCATGGCAAAAATGAGAAAGGTGACACCCATCAGAGTAATGGGCATGATCAATAAGCGGCGAATGATATAAGTGGTCATACGTACCTCGCATACTCAAAAAGTGATGATAGTGTGCTTTTCATACAGTCATTATACACCGTCAATTCCACGTCTTATGGCGCTCTTTCAAGAAAATCCGCTACATACTCTGCACCAAGTGTTCACAATCTGCACTGGATTTGCTTGAAATGATAGATGGGAATCAAGGCGGTATTCGCTAAAGAATACCGCCCTTTTGCCTAAAAAGGACTGGCGGCAGCCAGTTAATGGCTGCCGCCAGCGTTGAAACCCCGGTTTATTTCAGGGACAAGGGGTAGTAATAGGTATCGAAGTAGATGGGGTTGAAGTACCAGCCTTGCACCCACCGCTGTTCATAGCGGGCACCCAAAGCCTGGGCCAACGTCACCTGAATGGCCAGATCGTGATGCAGCTTCTGCAATTCAAAGTAGATTTGTTCACGTTCGGCCGGATCGGCGGTGGCTACACCGGCATCTACCAGCGCCTTAAACTGGTCAATGATCTCAGCTGGCAGTTTCTGACGGCCGGCATAAGTGCCAATGGTGAACGGCTGCACCCAGTTGTGCGGGTCATGGATGTCCTCAACCCAACCGCTGGCGATGACCGGAATCTGGGAAGCGCGGAAGGTACGCAGGAAGGTGGGCCAGGGTAGACCAATACATTCTACCTGGTATTTGCTGTCAATTGCGCCCAGTTCAGCCTGCAAAATTTCGCAGATTGTCTGGCGGGTGGTGTTACCGGTGTTATAGCCAACCTGGAAGCGGAAACCAACTTCCGGTAATTGACCATCCCAGGCCTGCGCCAGTTCGGCGGCGCATTGTTCCGGATCGTAGGGGTAATACTCACCATCTTCATTGTAGCCCAACATGCCAAGAATGATCGGACCATTATTGCGCACACCTTCGCCGTTTAGCGCTTCAGCAATGTAGGTGTCGTAGTCAAAGCAGTAGTTCATGGCTTTGCGCACGTGAATATCGGAGAAGAAGTTAGGCGGAATACCATTACCATCCAGTTGGCCGCTACCAATGTAAGGTGAAGATTCGCCAACATCGAAGGTCATGAACATGTCGGTACGGGAGGCACTGGGCAGGCCGCCCCATTTGCGCAAAGGCCCATTAGGATTGTTGGGGTTTGGCGTACATTCACCGGTGGCGTAATCGCAAAACTCACCAACGTAGGCATCCACCTCTGGCCGATTAGCCACAGGTACGGCAACGGACTCGGCGTCCCCAACTTGCAGGGAGGTGAAGCGGGTACCCCATTCGTTCACCAGGGAGACGACGATAGTTTTGATGGCGGCGGGGCCGGCCGGGCCACCTTCCCACATGGGGTCATCGGCGGCGCGCCAATAGTTGTCATTGGCGACCAGGACGTAACCCTCACCGGGCGTCCAGCTTTCCAGCATGAAGGGGCCGGTACCGTTGATCACGGCTGATAGTTCATCATTTTCAGAGCCGGGGGCATAGTAGTTTTGCCAGGTATCGCAACTACCATCCCAGGCGCCTTGCTCTATGGCCCATTCCATGTCCAGGACGGAACCCCAGGTCTGGGCAATGGTAGCCAGGAATGGCCCCCAGGGTGCGGCCAGATTAAAGGTAACAGTGCCGGCGTCATCGTCAGCAACAACAGCGGCCTGTACAGCCTCACAGGCGGCTACCAGGGCGGCGGGGTCTGCTCCCTTCAGCGCATCAGGGTCGCCTTCATAGGTGCCTTCGGCATCAACCAGGTAGGTGATGTCGTGATAGCCACCACCCATCAATGGCTCAATCAGCAGCCATTGCGGGCCATTGGGGTCTGATTGTAACAGGCCCCGCTGGAAGGTGTAGGCCACATCGTGGGGCTCCAGGGTGCCACCTTCATGGAAGGTGACGCCTTCGCGGATATTGAAGGTGTAGGTGAGGCCATCTTCAGAGATGAGGCCGTTTTCCAGGCTGGGTACTTCTTTGGCGAGTACCGGCACAAAGGTATTGGCATCTTTATGGTTAAAGAAGATGAGCGGCTCCATGGTGTTCATGATAAGACCGCCGCTGGCGGTGTCATAGGCCAGGTTGGGGTCCATGGTGTCAATGTCACCAAAGGTTTGGACGCGGTAGGTGGTGTTGTCTGGGGACATGAATTCAGCGGGGGCTACCTCTTCGCCGGGCGCCGGCACTTCCACAGTGACGGTCTCGACAACGGTTTCCACAACGGTTTCGGTGACAACGCGGGTGACTTCGACTGCCTGCCCTTCCACTGTCACGGTTTCGACAACGGTGGTTTCCACGACGCGGGTGACTTCAACGGTTTGTACCTGCGGCTGGCAGGCGGCAATTGCCAGGGCAATGATGGCTAAAGCCGCTAACCATAATAGTGATTTTTTTTGCGTAAACATTGAATCTCCTCCACATTTGAGATTATCGGGGTTTTAGATAAGGTGTACTCCTCGCTCTATGGATGAAACGGTTCTTACTTCTTGTGTATGCATCACCTCCTTAATGAGATGGTTTGTAGTAAGCGATTTATTACTGTATACAGGCGATAAATCGCCTACTACAAACGTCACATGAATTTTTCCGCATGATGGCAGGCGACCATGTGAGATTGCACGGCCGTGCCCAAATTCCGAAATTCAGGGTCCTGTTGGCTGCAAATCTCCGTCGCATATTGGCAGCGGGTATGAAAACGGCAGCCCGTTGGCGGGTTGGCCGGACTCGGCACCTCGCCTTTTAAGATTATACGCTCGCGCCGGGCTTCTTTATCAGGATCGGGGATAGGAATGGCGGATAACAATGCCTGGGTATAGGGGTGGTACGGCCGATCATACACATCATCGCGGCTGCCTAATTCGACGATCTTGCCTAAATACATAACCGCCACCCGGTCACTGATATACCGCACCATAGAAAGATCATGGGCAATAAACAAATAGGTTAGCCCTAACTCTGCTTTCAGATCATCGAGCAGATTTACCACCTGCGCCTGAATGGACACATCCAAAGCGGAAATGGGCTCATCGGCCACAATGAAACTGGGATTGGTGGCCAATGCCCGTGCAATGCCGATTCGTTGGCGCTGCCCGCCGGAAAATTCGTGGGGATAACGGCTGATGAAATAAGGATTCAGACCAACCACGCGCAATAGTTCTTGCACTCGTTCTTTGCGGCTTTCGCGGTCACCCACATTGTGGATTTCCAGTGGTTCGCTGATGATGCTGCCGACAGTTAACCGGGGATTAAGTGAAGCCTGCGGGTCCTGAAAGATCATCTGCATATGGCGGCGAGCGCGCCGTAAATCCCCTTTGCTCAATTTTGTCAGATCACGATCTTCAAAATAGACTTCACCGGCCGTTGGTTTGAGCAGTTGCAGAATGGCGCGCCCGGCGGTGGATTTGCCGCAACCACTTTCGCCCACTAACCCCAGAGTCTCGCCTTTATAAATATCAAAAGTTACCCCATCTACCGCTTTCACGGCACCCACTTGCCGCCGGATGACGCCACGCATAATGGGGAAATGTAATTTGAGGTCATTGACACTGACCAGGACTTCCTTGCCATTTTTCTGACTCATGCCGCAACTCCAACTTTCGATTGTGAACGGACGACTTCCCATTGCCAGCAGGCAGACGAGTGTGCCGGGGCTATGCTTATCAAAGGTGGGTTTTCTTCCCAGCAGCGCTCCACCGCAAAAGTACAACGGGGAGCAAATGGACAGCGTTTTGGTTCCATGAGTAAATCAGGTGGGAGACCTTCGATGGAGGATAACCGGGTACGTTCTCTGGCATCCACCTTTGGGATTGAATTGAGCAGGCCGAGAGTATAGGGGTGGCTGGTAAGATTATAGAGATCATGGACAGACCCATACTCCACAATAAAACCAGCATACATGACGGCCAATTTTTGCACCATGCCGGCGACCACACCCAGATCATGGGTGATCCAGATGATGGCCATGCCCAATTCTTGCTGTAATTTTTGCACTAACTCGATGATTTGGGCCTGGATGGTGACATCCAGGGCGGTGGTGGGTTCGTCGGCAATGAGGATGGAGGGGTTGCAACTGAGGGCCATGGCGATCATCAGGCGTTGGCGTTGGCCGCCGGAGAATTGGTGGGGATAATCGTCTAACCGGTCGGCGGCATTGGGGATGCCTACTAATTGCAGCATTTCTACGGCGCGTTCTTTGGCCTGGGCGCTGCTCATGTTCAGGTGCAGCTCCAGGGCTTCGGTCATTTGCAGGCCAACGGTGAGGACGGGGTTGAGGGAGGTCATGGGGTCCTGGAAGATCATGGCGATTTCGCTGCCACGCAACTGGCGCAATTCTTCCGGGGAGAGTTTGAGGAGGTCACGGCCGTTATACAGCACTTCACCAGCTTCTACTTTGCCGGGTGGGGAAGGGATCAACCCCATAATAGACATGACCCCTACTGATTTGCCGGAGCCGCTTTCACCGACAATGGCCATAGATTCACCTTCATCCAGGGTGTAGCTGATACCGTTAACGGCGTGAACCACGCCATCCTCTGTGTAAAATCGTGTTACCAGATTACGTACATCTAAAATAGTGGTCATAGTCTTTTGTTAAGCCGTATAGAGATTGATGCAACAGCTGATTAGTTCGGAGTTAGTTCACCAGGATGTCCCGTAAACGTCCCTATTTTTACTCCAATCTTTCCCTCATGGCAACAGTTTACAGGTGATTGTTTTTTCAGGCAACAGGGCATGAATAGTGCCTTACGAGGGTTGACCTGGTGGGCAAACCGTATCACAATGAACGCTAGACTACTGGGTGGCAACCAGACATCCGATTTCTCAACGAACTTGGATGTCTGACTCGAACAGAAGTAGCACGATTTGCCAAATCGTGTTACATGTGCACCGATGAAAAGATCATTTTCATAAGAGATATTGGACAAGTGGAAAAATGACCCGCCTAACTCATTTACAAATGCTTACTGTTGCGGCCCCAGATGTGCAAGAGTTGCCAGTTTTTGAGGACACGGCCGTAGACGATGCCCGCTGGAAGGTGATTGCCCACGACGACCCCATTACGACGATGGATTTTGTGGTGTGGGCAATGGTGCAGTTTTTCTACAAGCCGCTGATTTTTGCCGAGGCCATTATGTGGCAGGTACATACAGAGGGGCAGTCAGTCGTGGATGTGCTGCCAAAAGCGGAAGCAGAGCGGCGTGTGGCCCAGGCCACTTTTGCCGCCCGCCTGCAAGGGTTTCCGTTTCGGTTTACCATTGAACCGGATCAGTAATCGGTTACCGGTCATCGGTTATCGGTCACTGTTTACCGATTACCGTTCACCGATTACTGTCCTTGCCAAGCCGGCGGGCGTTTGTTAATAAAGGCGTCCATGCCTTCTTTCTGGTCGGCAGTGGCAAAGAGCATATAAAAGAGGCGGCGTTCCAGTCCTAATCCTGATTGCAAATTGGTTTCAAAGGCGGCGTTGACGGCTTCTTTGGCCAGGCGTATGGCCACGGGGGCGCGTTCGGCTATAGATTGGGCCAGTTTGATGGCTTCTTCCAGGTAGAGTTCCACGGGTACAACCCGGTTGACCAGGCCGTATTGTTGGGCTTCATGGGCGGAGAGGAAACGGCCGTTCAACACAATCTCCATCGCCAATGCCTTGCCCACAGCACGGGTCATGCGCTGTGTACCGCCGGCGCCGGGCATGACACCAAGGTTGATTTCCGGCTGGCCGAACTGGGCGCTCTCGCTGGCGACGATCATGTCGCAGGCCATGGCCAGTTCGCAGCCGCCGCCTAACGCAAAGCCAGACACGGCCGCAATGACCGGCTTGGTGATCTTTTGCAGCCGGTCCCATTGGTCTATCATAGAGCTGTTGAGCATGGACACCGGGGTGGCTTCGGCCATGGCTTTAATGTCGGCGCCGGCAGCAAAAGCGCGTTCATTGCCGGTAATCACCAGGCAGCCAATGGCCTCATCGTCGTCAAACTGTTCCAACGCCGACATCAATTCCCTCATCACATCTACATTGAGGGCGTTGAGGGCTTTGGGGCGGTTGATTTGGGCAACACCCACACGGCCGTCTATGCGGGTGAGAATGTACTCGTCACTCATTGTTTTCTCCTCTTGGTTCAAGTGATGCGTGATACGTGATGGGTGACCAAAGAAACCTCACGGTTCACGCATCACGAGAAAATGTCGGCCAATGCCGCCAATTCGCCATCCAGATAACGCCGGAGTTGGTTGGTGACAACTGGCAGGTTGGGCAGGTTTTCTGCTTTTTTGGTGCGCAGTTGGTAGGCCTGGCCTTCAAATTCATCAAAAGCGGCTTCCAGGCAAAGGGTGGCGGCGGCGTGGCGGAATAGTTCGCGCTGCGGTCGTTCCAGCGCCGCCAACCGGTCGGCCATTAGCCGGATGCTCAGGTGGTGGCAAACTGTGGCGACGACGGTGGGAGGGTCTTCATCAAAAGGCCAGGGAGGGGACTCGCCCACGGCTTTGGGCGGCGGCAGCAGCAGGTAGAGGGTGGTTTGGGTGGTGGCGATCACGGCCGTTAACGCCGGATAGACCAGATTGGGCATGATCACGATGGGCGGGTTGCTTGTGCGGGTCAGACGATCCAGAAAGGCAGCCACACGGCCGTCGGCAAAAATGCCGTGCAGCGCCGCCACCGCTTCCTGCCAGACATCCTGGTACTGCACCCACAAGGTGGTGACAATGTCGGTGTCGTGTTCAAAGTCGGCCAGGGAGCGCGCCCAGCGCTCGATTTTTAGCAAATGGGGCAGCGGTTCGGCTGGTTCAAAGGTGGGCCAGACGCAGCGCACGGCCGTGCTAAACAGTTCTTCTAGCGTCACCCCATTCAGCAGCGCCTCATTCACGCCACGTACCGCCTGGTGATATTTATATTTCTGCACAAACTGGCGCGTCTGTTTGGCGTGCGGATGAACGGCATGGGTCACTTGCTTTTGCTCCTCATCTGGCCAATCGCTGGCGGCGAGTACGGCCGTTACCAACCGCGCCCGGTCATCAATTTTTACTTCGATAGTCGTCATAGCTGTTTCTCAATTGGCAATTGAGTCATTGAGTAATTACCCAATGGCCAATGGCCCGGTTACATCCTATAGTCGCTCTCCACTTTGGGCCACAAGCGCCAGATGAACACGGCCGTGACCAGAGCGGACAGGCCATAGACCCACAAAAGCTGAATATCGGCTGTTTGCGGCGGCATGCTGCCCAGCGCCACCCATGCCGTAAAAATCTGCATAGCCTGGATGATGGCCGTGCCCAGCAGGCTGCCCGTCCGCAGGCGAATAATACCGTAAAAAATGCCCCAGGTTGTATAGTAAATCAGCGTGATGCGGGAAGCCGTATACACGTTCTGAAAAAGCAAAAAGCCGGCGGCGCCAAAAACGACGCCGCTGGCAGCGGCGGCCGTCAACACCCCACGCCATTCGGCTATGGCCCGGAAGAGCAGGCCAAATGTCCACAGCTGCAAGGCAAACGCTTCAAATAACAGTATGTAAATGAAGGCGCGGGTTGAGCCGGCCACTTCCGGGTCTATGGGGATAAAAATGGCGCGAAAGAGTAAAAAGGTGACCCAGCCCAACGTGGCAAAAGCAATACCGGCAAATAACGGCCGTCCTCCCTTCAGCCCCATGCCCGGCTGCCCATAAAATGCCAATCCCACAAACCAGGCCACCAGTCCGATGGCGGCCCACACCGGCGCCCGGCTGCCCGATGAGGCCGCTGCGCCCTCTGCCAACAACCCGGCCAGCCAGGCCAGCAGCGTGCCAGCCGCCACCGGCACCAGCAGGGCTACAATGACCCGATTTTGGGGAGAGAGGGTGGTACGTGCCTGTCGTGGCGACGGCCGTTGCCCTCCTGCTCGTGCTTTTTTGTTCGCCATGCCCTTCATTTTAGCACCAATACCACGCCACCTGCCACCAGTCAGGGTACTCGCATACTCAACTCCCGGCGATTAAAATCGCGGCTACCGAGGGCAAAGCCCACCTTCGTGGGCTGGGTTCCAGTTGGCGAAGGCCGACTTTGCTTGCTGTTGACGCAGATTTATCTGCCGCATCGAGGAATATGCGATTGCCCTGCCACCTGCCTCATCATCCTATCCAGGATACAATCCACCCATGATCAACCTATACTCCTGGAACGTTAACGGTATTCGCGCTGTCCAAAACAAGGGCTTCCTCACCTGGCTACACCAGACACAACCGGATATTCTCTGCCTGCAAGAGACCAAAGCTCACCCCGACCAGCTAGACGTGACGCTGCGCCAACCAGATGGCTACCACACCTACTGGGCCTTTGCAGAAAAGAAGGGGTACAGTGGCGTGGCCCTCTACAGCAAAACAGAACCGCGCCATGTGCAAATTGGTCTGGGCTTGCCTGATTTTGACCGGGAAGGGCGCACCATTGTGGCCGAATATGATCAGTTTGTGTTCATTGGCGCCTATTTTCCCAATGGGGGCAGGGATCACGGCCGTGTCCCCTTCAAAATGCAGTACAAAGCCGACTTCCTGGCCTACTGCAACGCGCTGCGGGTGCAAGGCAAAGCCGTTGTCTTTTGTGGTGACGTGAACACCTCGCATAAGGAGATTGACCTGGCCCGGCCGAAACAAAATCGCCAGAAGACCGGCTTTATGCCAGAAGAGTGTGCCTGGATTGACCAGGTAGTAGCACAAGGCTACATTGACACTTACCGCCACCTTTACCCGGATAAAACCGGAGCCTACACCTGGTGGACGGCGATTGGTGGCGCAAGAGAGAGAAACGTGGGCTGGCGGCTGGATTACTTTTTCATCAGCCCTGATCTGATTACGGCCGTAACCGATGCTGCCATTCACGCAGATATCCTCGGCTCCGACCATTGCCCGGTTAGCTTGACTCTCGATTTCCGCTAGATTCAGCTGAGAATTTAGAGCAGTGTGCCCAGGATACGGGCAATGTTCCAGGCGTCGTCGTGACCACGATGATGTGTACCTTCCAGGGGCATTTTCAGGATTTGCAGGGCGCGAGCCATACCTACCTGTCGCCCACCGGTAGATTTCAGGGCGAACAATTTCTTGGCGTTGATATGCCGTTCGCTGATTTCCACAACGGCCGTACCCCCATCTTTTCTTCTGTCGCGGCCATCAACCGGGCGGCCAGGTCGGCCAGCCGTTCACCTGTGACCGGATGACGGCCGTCCGGCAGCAGGTCGGCCACAGGTACAGCCACATGGGGAAACTTGCGCAGGTCGGGGTCCGGCAGGGAACGGGTACGGCCGTCGCCGCCATCATACTCCCCCACAAAATCTCCATAAAGGATGATGTCGGCGTCAATGGTGCGCGGCGCGTTGGGGTCAGCCTGGCGCACCCGTTTCAGCGCCGTTTCGATAACGCCGATGACCTCTTGTTTGAGTTGGGTGGGGGTGAGAGAAGTGTGGAGGAGGACGGCCGTGTTCCAAAAGTTCGGCTGTTCCAGCAAACCAACGGGGGCGGATTCATAGATGGGAGCGACGGCCGTGACGTGGCACATCTGCCGCAGCAGCGCCACCGCCTGTGGCAGGTTATGCTCCTTGTCAATGTTAGAGCCGAGGGCGATGACGACGTGAGGCATCGGTAAACGGTAATCGGCAATCGGTAATCGGTCACTGATAACCGACCACCGCTTACCAATTACTGAAAGTCGGCGCGGCTGCGTTCGATCTCAATGCCAACAGATTGGGCAAAACGGAGCGCGGTGGGTTTTTCCACCCGTACCTGCACCTTTGTCACCTGTGGGTTGCCTTCCAACACCAGCCGGGCGATGTCCGTCACCAGCTTCTCTACCAGAAAATCAGACGACGCTTCCACATGGTCAATGATGCGCTTGGTGGTGGTTTTGTAGTCCACCGCATCGGCAATGTCGTCGGAAGCCGCCGCCCGGCGAATATCGGCAAACATGACCACGTTTATAAGAATATCTTGCTGCTTCACGCGCTCTTCGGGATTGATGCCGATAATGCCGCGCAGCAGCAGGTCTTTGATGATGATTTTGTCCATGGTTGGTAATTGGGTAATTGGGTAATCGGGTAGTTACGCAATTACGCTTCACATATGCGCTTCCAGCCAGCTTTCCACATCGGCCAACACCTGCTCTTTGTGCAGATCGTTATGCGATTCATGGTAGCCGCCGGGGTAGATAATCAATTTTTTGTCCGGCTGTTTTACCTGGGCGAAGAACTTCTGGCTTTCTTCCACCCGCACCAGCCGGTCGGCGTCGCCGTGGAGGAACAACAGCGGCGGCTGGAAATCGGCGGCGTGGGCCATGACCCAGGCGGCGGTGTCTACAAAGGCCACGGCTGCACCCGGCGACCCTTTATCATGCACCAGGGGATCGCTGCGGTAGGCCTGCACAACGGCCGTATCCCGTGAAATAGCGGTCGTGTCCAACCCACTGCTCATGCTCATATCTGGTTTAATCTTCGCCGATACCCGCGCCAGGAATGTGCGCATAGGGGATAAGGTGAGTTGGCCGATGGCAGGAGCGGAGGCAATGACGGCCGTCAGCCCTTCCGGGTAGTGCAGCACATAATCCAGGGCAATACAGCCGCCCATGCTGTGCCCCATTAAAAAGAACGGCCGTCCTGCTTCTTGTGATTGTGCCAACTGCACCAACGCCCGCAGCCCTTCGCGGAAATCGGCCCAACTGTTAATGTAACCACGCTGTCCGGGGGAACGGCCGTGGCCCAGATGATCCAGCGCATAAACCACATACCCCTTAGGTACCAGGTGATTGACCACATTCATATAGCGGCCACTGTGTTCACCCAACCCATGCACAATCACCAGTGTCGCCCGCGGCGTCCCTTCTGGTCGCCACACCTGGTAATAAAGGCTGATATTCCCCGGCGCTTTAACTGTGCTTTCCTCGTGAATCATATTCATTCCTCCTGCCATCAATTAAAGCAACAACCAGCTAACGCGCAACACCGCTTGTAATCCTCTCATAAGAATTTGTTTAACAAAATGTCATCAGACCACGCCATACTTGTTATAACTTATGTGGAAGCAACCACTTGTCTGCAATAATAAATAGTAAGCGTTCAGACTTGACAAGTTTATTACCAAAACTTGTCAAGTCTCCAGAGGAACTGAACGGTTACAATAAAAATATGCTTATATCATAATATCCCCTGTAAAAGTGTGAGGTTGGCGACATGTTAATTAAGAAAAGAACTGGCATTGAGATTCCCTCATCAGAAATCACGCCCCAACATCTGTACCTGTCGCGGCGGCAGTTTATGGCCGGGGCGGCCCTGGCTACCACCGCCGGGTTGCTGGCTGCCTGTGGCGCCGGCGGCGCCCCAGAGGAAGCCAATACGGCAGCGGTCAATAGCGGGAATGGGGGCACGGCCGTGTCTGCCACCACCGACGAGTTAGGCGACCCCCTCAACACCTACGATGAAATCACCAACTACAACAATTACTACGAATTTAACACCACCAAAGATGGCCCGGCGCGCCTGGCTAAGGATTTTCCCACCACCCCCTGGCAGGTAGAAGTCGGCGGCATGGTGAAAAACCCCAAGACCTATGCCATGGAAGACCTGCTCAAATTTGACCAGGAAGAGCGCATCTACCGCCTGCGCTGTGTGGAAGCCTGGTCTATGGTCATCCCCTGGGTAGGATTTCCGCTTGCCAAACTGCTGAATGAAGTGGAACCCACCGCCGATGCCAAATATGTGCGCTTTGAAACTGTCTATGACCCTGACAATATGCCCGGCCAGCGTGGCCGCATGTTCCCCTGGCCCTACGTGGAAGGGCTGACGGTTGAAGAAGCCATGCAAGACCTGACCATACTGTCCACCGGTCTTTACGGCGAAACATTACTGCCCCAAAACGGCGCGCCCATTCGCCTGGTTGTCCCCTGGAAATATGGTTTCAAAAGCATCAAAGCCATTGTGAAGATTGAACTGGTAGATTACATGCCTACCTCGTTATGGATGGAATCCGCTCCCACTGAATACGGCTTTTACGCCAATGTCAACCCGGAAGTCAACCATCCGCGCTGGTCACAGGCTACCGAACGGCGCATTGGTGAGTTGGGTCGCCGCCCCACGCTGCTGTTCAACGGCTACGCCGAACAAGTAGCCCACCTTTACCCTGATCCAAAATATGATACCAATTTAAAGCCGCGAGGCTCCTGATTTTTATGGGGATATTGGGATATTGGTGAATATCTCAATACCCCAATATCTTAATGCCTTTACCAAACCCCGCCCATGACACCCATCACCCAAAAATTGTCCAGTATCCGCAAACTTGACCGCAAAACGACTGCCCAGATTTTGCGCGTGAGCGCCCATATGCTGTCCCTTTATGCACTGGCACTGCTGCTGTTGGACTATTCCCGTAACAATCTGGGGGCAGACCCGGTGCGGGAGATTCTGCTGCGCACCGGCGAACCGGCGCTGGTTTTGTTGATTCTCTCATTGGCTGTCACCCCCTTAACCCTCCTGTTTGGTTGGAAACAACTGCACCCGCTGCGCCGCATTTTTGGCCTGTATGCCTTTCTGTATGTGGCGCTGCATCTTCTCACTTTTATCTGGTTGGATTATGGCCTGAACCTGGCCTATATTTTAGATGGCATCCTGGAACAGAATTTTGTGTTGGTTGGTTTTGCCGCTTTTGTGCTGCTGCTGCCGCTGGCGATTACGTCTAACAAATGGTCACAACGCAAACTGGGCAAAAAGTGGAAAACGCTGCACAAGCTGGTATACATTATTATTTTGCTGGCCTTGATTCATTTTTGGTGGCTGGTGAAAAATGTGTACTACATGCCCTTTTTGTACTCGGCTATTGTCACGGTGCTGCTGCTGCTGCGCTGGCAGCCGGTGAAGCAGAAGGTGCTGCGGTTTCAGCACCGCCCACGGAATCGGCAATCCGCCATTCGTAATCCGTAATCGGGCTACGGTTCACGAACTACGGGCTTTAGAAACGAGTTGGAACATTCAGACGGGCGGGGCGTATAGAGGGCAGTTAACGGCCGTACCCCTGGCAACATTCTCCTGACACGCTGGGGGTACGGCCGTTTTCATTGCTTGACAAGCTGTCAGCAAATTGCTTAGAATTCATTATCCTGAGTACATTCATTCGGGAAATCGGTGTTCTTGTACCCTATAGTTCTTGGAGGCCCTTCATGAGTGTTATCAAAGTATCTGCACGTTCTCGAACCGCCGCTGTAGCTGGGGCCGTTGCGGGTGTCATCCGCGAATCCCAAAAAGCTGAAGTACAGGCGATTGGCGCCGGTGCTGTCAACCAGGCTCTCAAGGCCATTGTCATCGCCAAAGGTTATCTGGCTGAAGAAGGAGTGAGCATTTTGTGTGACCCATCTTTTGTGGATGTGAGCATTGATGGGCAGGAGCGAACGGCTATTCGTATTGTGGTGGAACCACGCAGTCATTAGTTCAGAATCATGCTGTGACTTGAATTGGGGGACTCGTATCATCACGAGTCCCTTTTTTGTACCTATTGAAAGCCAGACCCATCATCCTGTTTATTATGTTTCCGCTGTTGTTGGCAGTGGTGGTCTGGGTGCTGCCTTTGTCCGGCCATTTGTTCATTCTGCTCGATCAGCCAGAGCAAGAATGGCCGCATCTGCATTTGCAGCCGGAATCGCCCCGCCCCGGTGAACGGGCCACCCTGATTGTGCGGGACACAACGCCCTGGGTGCATGTGAAGCTCATGGTGGCTGATGAAACGGAAGCCACCTTTACCCAGGCGCAGCAAACAGCGTTGGGGTGGGAATGGCAGTGGCGCTTTATTGTGCCCGACACGGCCGTGTATGACCTGGTGTTGTACCACGATTGCAACCGGGGTTGCCGGGAATGGGCGCGCAAGACGGTGAGCAATGCCGTCAACACCGCCCGTTACCTGGCCGAACAGATACCCACCAAATTATGCGCCGTTTTCCCATATGCCGGGCGGGATTGGCACGGCCGTGACTGACCAAAACAACGTCCTGGCCATCGTCCGCGCCGAAAATCCGGGGGCGCGGATGTTGGTAGGCGCGGTACAGCCCTGGGTGGTGGATGAGGTGGCAGGGGTACGGCCGTATACCACAGACGCTCCCTGGCTCAACTATATGCACACCCTCGTCACCCTGCTAGACGAAACCGCTCAGGCACGCGCCGCTGCCGGTATACCCCTGGCGGCCCCTGATGGTTTTGCCATAGACGCCCCCGGCAATCCCGAATCTGCTAAAATGGACGGGCAGCCGCCGGCGCAGGAGCCCCAAACCGATCTCATCAGCGCCACCTGGCATGGGGCACAGCTTGGTTTTCGGGTATACCGGGATTGGCTGGGCATCATCAACAACACGGCCACCACACACGGGCTACCGGTCTACATCATCGCCAGCAACACCTATGGCGCCGACAGCACCGCGCTCCCTGCCCAAACCTACCCGGAGGGCTGGCTGGCACAGGCGCTGGCTGAAATTAACCAACAGCCGCAGGTACACTCTCTCTGCTGGTTTGTAGATTATTTCTCCTACGGCGATCAATGGGCTGAGTTCAGCCTGACTGCGCCGGTGGGGCAGATGGCTGCCGCTGCGGCCGAATTTGACACGCTGTTGCAGTTGGAAAAAGAGATCGGGGACTAGAGATTGGGGATTGTTCAATCTCCAATCTCCTGTTTTTAATTCATGGAGGAAAACGTAATGAAAATCGCCATCATTGGCACAGGAAACGTGGGGCAGGCGTTGGGCGCCGGCTGGTCGCAAAAAGGACATACCGTGATTTTTGGCTCGCGCCATCCAAACGAAGAGAAGGTGCGGCACATATTGGATATGGCCGGAGGCAATGCACGGGCGGCGCTGCCCGAAGCAGCCGCGGCGGAAGCAGAGGTTGTGGTGCTGGCGGTGCCGGGCACGGCCGTACTCACCACCATTCCTACCCTGGGCAACCTGTCCGGTAAAATCCTGGTTGACGCGACCAATCCTATTGCTCCCGGTTTGCAACTGGCGGTTGGGCATACCACATCGGGCGCGGAACAGGTGGCGGCATTGGCCGCCGGCGCGCGCGTGGTCAAAGCGTTTAACACCACCGGCGCTGAGAACATGGCAAATCCTATTTATCAAGGTGAACCAATTACCATGTTTATTTGTGGGGACGAGGTAGCGGCGAAGACGGCCGTGACCCAACTGGCCCAAGACCTCGGCTTCGACGTTGCTGACGTGGGCGGTCTGGACAAAGCCCGCCTGCTGGAACCCATGGCCCTGGTGTGGATCAGCCTGGCGATGCCCCAAGGCATGGGCCGCCACATCGCCTTCAAACTCGTTCGCCGCTGAGATTGTGAAAGTCTTCCTGGATACTGGCGTTTTTTATATCGCTAGAGAGAGTTGTCAAATTTCACATGCCGTTTTTTTGTTCGCTACTTGTGAGTAAAATTTGACAACTCTAGAGTAAAATTTGACCCCACCACACCGGGATGATAGAATTCCGCCCGTTGCCCTCATCGTCTAGGGGACCAGGACGTAAGCCTTTCAAGCTTAAAACCGGAGTTCGAATCTCCGTGAGGGCACAAAAGCATTCACAAAATGAAGGCCGCTGATTTTTCATCAGCGGCCTTTTTGTTTATTCGGGCCGGTAAAGTGAGGTGGCGGGCAGTAGTTCTTCCTCTCGCCCTTTTTTGAGCATGGACTGGACGGCAAACACGTTGGGCAAGGCTTTCATCTGGTGCAAAATGCGCACCAGTTGGCGGGGGGTGACAATATCAATGGTCAGGTCAATATAGACTTCGTTTAACTGGGAGGGGGGCGGCGTGTGGATGTAGGAAATGTTCATGTGTTCGTCTTGGATGAGGTGGGTGATTTCAAATAACAGTCCGGGGCGGTCATACACTTTGACGTGAATGTCTACCTGGTGCGCTTGGCGGGGCGTCTGCCCCCAGCCGAGCTTCAGCACACGGCCCCACAGACGTTCTGGCTGGAGGGTAGGGCAGTTACGGCCGTGGACGGTGACACCACCATCTTTGCGCACAAAACCAATGATCCCCCCTGGCGGACGAGGTTGGCAAGTGCTACACAAGCGCAGGTTACGGCCGTCGGCATTCATCACCACATACCGCTCCCGATCATTTCCCCATACTTCATTGTCCAAAGCGCGAGCCGTCCCCAATGTCCACTTTTCATCCAAAATGCTCAGCGCCACCGTCGTGGGCAGCAAATCGGCGCGTCCTAAATCATGATAAAGCGTCTGGGTGTAGCTGTAGCCAAACATTTCGGCAATGCGCATATGGTCATATTCAGGAAAACCCAGCATACGCAGTTCAGTCTCCAGAATTTGCTGCCCTTCTGCTACCGCCTGTTCAGATGACAACCGCCGGAACCAGCGGCGGGCATGGTGGCGGGCATAGTCTGTAAAAATATAACCCAAATCTTCGTCTAGCCAGGCCCGCTGTGGTTGTGCCCGTATCTTTTTGACGATGCGTACCTGATCCCCATCGCGCAAGGGTTTGTTCAATGGGTGCATTTCATCATTCACCAGTGCGGCATAACATTGTTCACCCAGACCGGTATGAATGGCATAGGCAAAATCAATAGGTGTGGCCCCTTGCGGCAGCTCTTTTACATCACCACGCGGGGTATACACGCGGATTTGTTTAACAAATACATCTTTGACAACGCCTTTGACAACGGCCGTAGGTGGTTGTTCCATATTGATATTGCCGCTGATATTCTCGAAAAACGCCTCCATGCGGTCGGCTACCCCTTTTGTCCAATAGGGCGTGCCTTTGTAAAGCCAGCGTGACAAAATGCCAATCTCGTCTACTTTGTCCATGGAGGCCGTGCGAAAACGCAGCTTCAAATGCTGTCCATTGGTGTGGATAACCGATGTGTGCAGCGACCGGTATAAATTTTCGCGGGGCACGGCAATATAGTCATCAAATTTGCCCGGAATGGGCTGCCATATCTGGTGCAAATGGCCCATCGCCAGGTAACAGGAAGGGAATTCGTCTACCAACACAACCAGCCGCATCGTCTTATCCAGATCAAAATAAGAGACACCGTTGCGACAAATGTCCTGGTAAATGGTGTAGATATTTTCCGGTGCATAAATGACATCGCGCACGTCTACATCCGCTTGCAGCAGCGCATCAAAAATCTCGGCTTTAATCATCTGGAAGTCGGCTTGCTGCGCCTGCGTCAGGCGCTCGCGCTGCTCGCGGATGATCTGGTACGCTTTATTGTCCAGCACTTGCAGCGAGAGCGATTCCAATTCGTTTTTCAGGTTCCAGATGCCCAAACGGTTTGCCAGTGGGGCGTAGATGGACAATGTTTCTCTGGCTTTATAGATTTGACGGTGGGGCTGGGTGGCTTTGATAGTGCGCATATTATGTAAACGGTCAAACAGTTTGATGATAACGGTGCGCACGTCTACGGTCATAATGCTCAGCATTTTTTGTAAGGTGGCATCTTCTACTTCTTTGTCGCTGAGCGTTTTGCCTTTGGCCACCCCCTTGGTGACATCTTTCAGTTTGGTAACGCCTGCCACCAGGAGGGATACTTCCTGGCCGAAGGTTTTTTCAATTTCTTTAATGGTGACGCGGGTGTCTTCAGCCACATCATGCAGCAATGCGGCAGCTAAGGCGGGGGCATCTAGCTGGTATTCGGCCAGATAATAGGCAACGGTAAGGGGGTGGGTAAAAAAAAGCTCACCAGATTTACGGCGTTGGTCGCTATGCTCCTGGCGAGCCAGTGCAAAGGCTTTTTGCACGTAGGCTCTATCCTCGATGCTGAGGTAACTATCTATTCGCTCGAAAAATTCACGGCCGTCGGCAGCCAATGTGTCGCTCATAGCCGCCAATGATAGATGAATTTTGCCAAAAAAACAGCGCGACTGATGGCTGGTAAGCCGGCTTATCAGCCATCAGCCGCTATTGATTCCTCTTAAAATCAATAAACCGGTATCCTACCCCTCTTTCGGTGAGGATGTAGTACGGGTTAGCCGGGTCTTTTTCAATCTTTTTCCGCAAATAGTTTATGTAAAGCCTTAGATAATGCGTTTCATCCCGGTACTCATACCCCCACACCTTCGCCAGCAGCGTGTCATGGGGTACTACCCAGCCAGCATTTTGGATCAGGGTATAGAGCAGCCGGTATTCAGTAGGCCGCAGTTCAATGCGCTGCCCATCTACAATCACTTGGTGGCGGTTGAAGTCCACTGACAGGCGATCATCAATGCGTAGGACAGTGCGCGGCGGCGGCGCCGGCCATTCGGCGCGGCGCAGCACAGCTTCCACCCGGCTAACCAGTTCGCGGGGACTAAAGGGCTTGGTAATGTAGTCATCGGCGCCCAATCCTAATCCTTGAATTTTATCTTCTTCATCACTTTTAACGGTTAGCAGGATAACGGGCACGGTGGAAATTTCGCGGAGAAGGCGCAGCGTTTCAAACCCATCCATTTGGGGCATCATCACATCCATAATGGTCAGGTCTGGCGTGAATACCCGGATTTGTTCCAGGGCAGTAATACCGTTATCGGCTTCAATAATCTGGTACCCTTCCAGTTCCAGATTCATGCGAATAAAACGGCGCATCCGGGCCTCATCATCTACCACCAAAATGAGGCGTGGCGCGGCCGGCTCTAGCGTCGTTGGGATTTTTTCCACCATTGGCTCTCTATTGAAGACCTGGGAGTTTCTTGAAACCTGCCCGGTCTGGACGGTTATGATCAATCACGCACGAAACCGATTACATCTTCTGTTTCGGCGGATGGCATAATCTGAACAAAATTGATGCGATGCCAGGGCAGCATCATGCTGGTGACGTTTTCGTCCAGGTAGTGCAGATCGCTGCCATCACGCAGGCGTGGGTTGAGCAGGGTGATGTAGGTACAGGTTGGGTCCGGCATTTCTTCCATTTCACAAACGACGGCGTCTTCATTATTGATATGTACGATTAAGCTGATCATAGCTCCTTCCGGGCAGACTTGACAGCTTTTTTGAAACCTGTCAGGTCAAATAAGAATCAATCAATAAAGATATGTGTGAGCAAATCGCCAAAACGAATTTCATCTCCGTTTTTCAAGGGATATGGGCGATTGGGGGGCAACCGGTAGGTGTTGAGCATGGTACCGTTGGTGCTGTCCAGGTCAATGAGGACAATGCCTTTTTTGACAGATTTGATGCTGGCATGAAGGCGAGAAACGCCTTTTTCCGCGCCATCGTCTGGAGAAAGGTCTAGTTCGGGTATGAGTTCCGTGCCGGCGCGCCCTACTCTAATTTCGTCATGCAATTCCAGTTGCAGGCGACGGCGACTGCTGGGAATGACAAAGGTGACCTGGCGGGGAGTCACGGCCGTTTCTAACTCTTCTTTGGTCAGCGGTGGCGGCGGGGCATGGACGGTAAATTCAGAAAAGGGGAGGATGGTTGTTTGGCCTTTGCTTATTTGCGCCACCAGGAAAGCGCCACATTCCGTACAAAACAAGGCCCCAACATATTGATTTGAGCCACACTCAATGCATCTAATCATTGTCGTCGTCATCAAAATAGGTGGTGCGGGTAACCAGGGCGCGGGTGCCAAATTTGAGTTTTTTACGGCCGTCTAGCGACATCGTACCTGCCTGCAAAATCCGTTCGGCTTCAAAGTTGGCTTGCCGTGCCAGTTGCGGTTCGCCCGCTTCCAGGAGCCGGGTAGTCAGGTGCCGCATCCGGCGGGCAGCCGCTTCCAGATCGCCCGCTTCCACCTCTTCCCACACTCGTTCATTCATCCGATACATATTTAACATGCGCACCGCTTCCACGATTGGCTCGGGTGGCTCTTGCATTTGAGCATTTTTTAATACATTCACCCGCACATTTTGATTGAACGTCTGTTGCTGCATCTGTCTGGCGGGAATATCGGCCACCAGGTTGATGGGAATGCTCAGCCGTCTTTCTACGGTCTGTGGTTGGATGTTCATCTCTAGCAAAAACGCCAAACGTGAACGCCCCTCCACATTACCTAATCGGATGACGCTATCATCTAAAACCAATGGTTGGGCAAACGGGACAATCTTGTAACCATACTCCAGCGATAAAAAGTCAGGAAAACTGCGTTGGAGGCGCATGTTTTGAGCGTAAACCGTGCCCATGCCGGTGATGCGCTCTTGCAATTTTTGCACCACGCTCTTAGGCTGTTCAATGAAGCCTGACGGCCCGCCAGATGGGGCCACCAACTGATCTAGGAACTGGTCGTTCCAATCGGAGCCAATGCCAAAAGCGGTGATGCCAATGCCCTCTACGGCCGTGCGCGCCGCCAGTTCCAGGCACTGTTTATCATCACCATACGTATGTCCATCGGTCAATAAAATTAGATGGTTTGAATACTCGGCCAGGGGCGACTGCCGCAACTCTTTCACCCCTGCCGCCAAACCCTGGTAAATCTCCGTGCCGCCGGAGGCTTCAATGGCATGCAACCCACGGAGGATGCCGGGTTTATGGCTAAGTGGCTGGGCCGACGCCACCACCTCCGCCCGATCACTGAAGCTGACAATGGACAGAACATCAGATGGCGTTAGTTTTTCAATAACCAGTTCCACAGCCGCTCGCACTGCATCCAGCCGCCGCCCCTGCATGGACGTGCTGCGGTCAATCACCAGACACAAATTCAACGGTAGTTGTTGGCCGCTGCTCTGTTTGGGGGGGCGAATGTCTACCAGCAGGTAAAGACGCTGTTCGGTATCAGAAACTTCTATGTTGTCGCGGCTGAGGGTCAGCGCAATGTCCAGATCAACCATGGTGGTTTCCACCAGCAGCGAGTCATACGTGGCGCGCCGCACCGGATCACTGAGAACTTCATACGCATTCACCAACCGCTGGTAATCGGCGTTACGCGCCCGGTCACGTTCGGCAGGGGGGAAACTGTTTTGCAAGGCTTCAAAAGCAATCCGAATGGCTGTTGCTTCTGCTTTGGGATCAACGCCCAAAATAGCATAATAATCAAAAATCTTACTCATTTGAAACCTTGATGCAATCAGGGAAAACGGTTCTACATGCCATGCTCACCGGTTGACGATTATAGACTGAACTCGACCAATATCACCGTAACATTGTCATTGCTGTTAGCGGCTATAGCTGCAGCGTACAGGTCATCTACCATTTGTTGAATCGGCTTATCTTCGTTCAAGATGTTATTTATTGCGTCATCGGCCACAAAACCACAAAGCCCATCGCTGCAAAGCAGCAGTTTACCTTTTTTGGGCAGTAAGCGCATATAGGTATCAATTTCTACTTCTTCACCCTGACCGACGGCGCGCAGCAACACATTGCGATAGCGATAAACAGTGGCTTCTTCGGCGGTAAGCTGCCCCACATCTTGCAGGCGCTGCACCAGAGAATGGTCATTGGTGATGGCTTCCAGTTTTTCATCGGTGTGCAAATACAGCCGGCTGTCGCCTACATGGGCCACGTGTAAACGGTTGCCTAACAGCAAGGCCACGGTGAGGGTGGTGCCACTGTCCACATCGGGTTCATCCTGATAAACGGCCGTGTTCGCAATTTGTACTGCTTCTACCAACGTGTCCCGAATCCCTATTTGCGGGGCAGTGTCGTGAACCAGCAGCGGCAGATAAATTTCCTTTAAGATATGATTGGCCGCCTGGCGGGAGGCAACTTTGCTGGCTACATGCCCATTAGTGTGCCCACCCATGCCATCGGCCACAATATAAAGGCCAAAAGGTAGCATGGTAAAATGCCCACCCGTTTCAGTAGCAAAGGCAATGCAGGAATCTTCATTCCGGTCGCGGGCGCCAATGTCACATCGCTTGGCATAATGGATAACGGCTTCGGCTTTAGCGGCGGAACCCGATGCGCCAGAAATAATTCCTTTGACGCCGGGGATGACGAGTGGGGAAAGTTCTTCCGTCTTACCAACGCCATCTCCCGTGTCCTCTTCTGCTTCATAAACAAAAGGCTGCGTATTGGGCAAGGTAGGTGTGGCATTGTCGCCTGAATTCATTGCCAACTCGTCCGATTCTGAAAATGAGGTTGATTCATTCATTAGTATTAAGCCTAAACAAGGTTGCCGTACCGTTTGGTGAAAGTGAAGCCAGCGCAAACAGGTTGGTAGTTTGCTGTTATGCCGGTAAGGCATAGAGCGTATGGTTGCTAGAACCAATGTAGATCATGTCATCTATTATCACAGGGGAGGCAATAAAACGGCCGTCGGTATCAAACCGCCAACGCAAATCTCCCTTGCGCAGGCTCAGGCAGTAAAGCGTGCCATCAGTAGAGCCAATATAAACAGCATCATGGGAAACAGCCGGAGAGGATGAGATCTGACCTTTCGTTTCAAATGTCCATAGCTGACGACCTGAATCGGTATCCAAAGCATACAGGTTGCCATCGGCGGAGCCAATAAAAAGAACGGTGTCATAAACGGTAGGGGAAGAAACGATAGGGCGGCGGGCGCGGAAACGCCAGATGACATACCCGGAAGCAGCGTCTAAGGCGTAAACGGTGGCGTCGTGGGAACCTACGTAAACAATTTCATTTGCCAGAGTGGGCGAGGAGGTGACATTGCGTTTAGCTTGTGCCTGCCAGACTGTTTTGCCAGAAGCCAGTTCCAGGCAAAAAATGTAGCCGCCTTCTGTGCCAAAAAAGACCCGTTCATCATCCACATAAGCGGTGGAGCGAACGGCGCTGTAGGCGCGCGCTTTCCAGGCTGAACGGCCCGTGCGCACGTTGACCGCATAAAAATGCCCATCATCGGAACCAAAAAAGGCGTGGTCGAAACGAACACGAGGGGATGTGTAAATGGGGCCGCCGGTAAGAAAGCGCCAGTTCTGACGACCGGTACGGGTCTGTATACTGTAAAGATGCCGGTCTGCAGAACCGATAAAAACGTTGTCTTCATACACAAAGGGCGACGAGCCACCGACGTTGTCCATAGCCGGGAATTTCCATACAAATTCCCCTTTGGTTTGGGAGATGGCATAGAGGTTGTTGTCATAGGCGCTGACAAACACCATGCCATTGGCGACGGCTACCCGCCGCCGAATTTCATCTTCACACTTGAATGTCCAGACCGGCTTGATCTGGTTCATAGCAGGAGAAGCAGCGCCGGGCGGTCCGGGCAGTGGTGGAGCAACGGCCGTACTCACCGGTACGGCTGAAAAAGCAGTATCAACAGGGGTGGGGCTGGCAGCTGTAGCCGCAAAACCAGGCCGCCGCAGCGCTTCTAAAGCCAGTTTGAGCGCCTGCGCATTGGGATACCGGTCAACAGGGTCATACGCCAGACAGCGCATGATAATCGCTTCAAATTCAGGGGAAACCTTGGGGTTTACTTTGGTGATAGGCCGTTCATTAAAGGTAAACGGCGGTTCCAGCCGGGGGTCTTGTTTGGTAAGCAGGTGATGCAAAGTTGCGCCCAGGGCGTAAATGTCACCGGCAGGTTCAGCCCGGCCCCGGTATTGCTCGGGTGGTGAATAACCCTCGGTGCCGATCATAGTGCCCTTGTCGCCGGTTTCAAATACTTTGGCGATACCAAAATCAATGAGGACGATACGGCCGTATTGATCCAGCATAATGTTCGACGGCTTCACATCGCGGAACACAATGGGCTGTGGCCTCTGATTATGCAGGTGATCCAGGGCATCACACAGTTGAATGGCCCATTCCAGCGCCGTAGTCTGGTCGAGCATCTCAGTAGACTCTTCCAGCCATTGATCCAGGTCTTTACCCCGAATGATGTCCAACACCAGGTAAGAGCGATCTTCTTCGGTGAAATAGTCAGATACATCGGGAATGGCGGGGTGGTCTAACATCGCCAGCATACTGGCTTCTCGTTCAAACGACTTAATGGTAAGCGCCCGCATCTGGGGGTCAGGTGTGGAGATAACCATCTCTTTGATGGCGCAGAGCTTGGTCACATTGGGGAAGCGCATATCCCGCGCTTTGTAAACGGAGCTAAAGCCGCCTGAACCTAATGTACCGACAATGCGATACCGGTCTTGCAGCATATCACCCGGCTGCAACCGTGCTTTGGTTGACGTTTTTTGACGGTTTCTCTTGCTGCTGAGTTGTCGGGTGGTTAATTGCCCCATGTTTATCAGATCTCTCTTTCAGTGATGGCCTGGTGACTAATTATAAGTTGACCCCGGTGAAATGATCAAGCGCCCACCGGATTTGGCCTGTGCTGCCATATTCGTTCGCCACCGACGATGTTGGCGTGATGTTGCATCTGCTGCGCCAGATCAGCACGGCCGTTAAAAAACGTACTTAGTTGCGAGGTGTAAGCGGCAATCGCTTCAATTTTAATGGCAATATCGGCTGCCGTCAGTGGGATGGTCTGGCTATGCCAGGCGGAACTGTCAGGGGATAGTACGGCCGTGACCGCTTCTGGCTCGCGCGCATACGGGTAATCTTCATAATACATCAGGTCGCCGCCAAAACACAGTTCGGCAGCACGGCGCACAATCTGGTGATCCACGTGGTTGCCCACTGCCAGCGGCGCGCACACCTGCGGGCTGGGGGGCAGTGTGGCGAATTGGGCGGCCAACTTTTCCACTAACACCTCTTCTGCCAGTTGAATGGCGCCGGTAATCTCGCCCCAGTTGGTATAGAGCGGACGGCCGTCCGCCCCCACCCGATAAATACAATCCGGTATGTGCCAGTGTTGGTAGGCGGCGCGCAAAATGGCGCAGGCGTTGGCATCCTCGGCGCGGCGGGCGGCCACGGCATCATGGGCCAATTGCCAGCGGCCGTGCAGTTCCTGGGCATAATCCGAAAACCCCACTGCCGCCGGGTCACCGGCCATGATGGTGACGATGAGGATGTGCTGGCCAACGGCCGTTTGTTGCGCAATTTGCCCGCCACAAGATAAAGCCACGTCATCCAGGTGAGGGGAGAGATAAATAGTTCTGCATGTGTCATATCCGTAGTTGTTTATGTTATACGCCATAGGAGTTTTAAAGAACTGCTTTGGTATGACTCGAGTTTAGCGTTCAGCAGTGATTGAACGATTTTGAACTTTAACAATGCCCCATGAGCGCGGGGCACACATACCCCAAGGCAGAAACAAGTTGTTGTTTCTGAGGAATGCCTGATGACTGCAAGTAATCACCCCTCAGAGCAAGTGTTGCAGTTGAGGGACCCTAATATGAAAAAACTTACCCAAAGGGCAAGTCTTTGCTGCAATTTTGGCTTACGCCAAAATTGCTTGACGATCATGATACCCAACTAATCTTGGTAGTGTCTTTAGTTTTCCACTACTTGCTATTTTGTAATCGAGTGAGAAAGGTCTGTAGCAAAACCTGCGCAATACCACCTAATTTGTACAATTAGTACAAGAAGCCATAGATGTGTAATCCCCCCTACGAGATCCAAGACATGAAAAAGCCAGTCTGCTTGAGAAGTAGTATTACCCACTAAGGGCCAAGGCAAAACCAGGTCATTCCATGTAAGTGTTCAGTCCCTCAAGAGACCTGACAGGTTTTTGGCCTGCAAAGTTTCAAGTTGAACTGGTAAAAAACCTGTCAGGTCTGAACGGTTACCATTCCATGGATAATAGTTTCCTGTAACTGCTGATTTCACCCTTACCTTATGAGTAAAACTTAGGGGTAGAGTAACATTCCCGAGAGTACTGGCGCCAAATGCTGCTCGTATTTCTTGCCCGTGTTCTGTCCAAGTTGAGGAAGTAAATCCCATATTCCAGGTTTCATTTATACTGAGCAAGGCCATAAAATGACATTTTGTTGTCAGGCAATAGAACACGGATTGGCAGGATTAACGGATCAAGCTGGTCGAGTGAGAATCCGAAAATCCTGTAAATCCGTGTCCAATAAAGATGTCAGGTATACCCTTTGGCAGTATAATTTCGTCTCCCTCAGGGTTGTTCAATAAATCAGGAGCGGCGCTGGAATGTGATAATGTGTCTTTAGCACCTGCTTCTACCTCAATATCCATGCCCTGTATTTCACAACTTACACTCAAATTATCGGTTAAAGGTGATGGAACTGGTGTCGATTTATGTCCATGTACCAGCGTATCCGGCTTGCACTCTTCAAGAACTTCACTAAGATTATTTGAAAGATCTGCTTTGGCGAACCCTTTACTCGCGACACCAACAACTACCACTGCTAAAGTTGCCACAAGGATGAAAAAAAGCAACGTTCTTTGCTTTTTATATTGTTTCAAAATGGGCTATCCTCTTAATTTGCTCGGCTCATTCTTCGGAAGAAAAATCAAAACCTCATAACTTTGCAGGGCAGATTGGCTCGCACATTCGCTGCCAATTATAATACGAAACCTATGTCTGAGCAATTGACGCATCTGGACGAACACGGCCGTGCCCGCATGGTAGACGTCGGCCACAAAGACGACACCGCACGGGTGGCTACCGCCCGCGGCGCGGTACACATGCAGCCGGAGACTTTGCGGCAAATCATCGCCGGCAATATGAAAAAAGGAGACGTACTCACGGTGGCGGAGTTGGCGGGCGTGATGGCGGCCAAACGCACCAGCGACCTGATTCCCCTATGCCACCCCCTCATGCTCAATCACATCACCGTCACCTGCACCCCGAACCCGGCGCAAAGCTGTGTGGAGATTGAAGCCACCGTCCGCCTGACGGGTAAAACGGGTGTGGAGATGGAGGCATTGACGGCCGTGACCATCGCCGGCCTCACCATTTACGACATGGCTAAAGCGATAGACAAAGGGATGTGCCTGACCGATGTGCGTTTGGTGCGCAAGGAAGGCGGGAAAAGTGGAGATTGGAGATCAGAGACTAGAGATTAACACATCTCCAGTCTCTAATCTCCAGTCTCTAATCTCCAATCTCTAATTTCTACTATGGAACTCAACATTCGACTATTCGCTACTCTCAAAGACCGCGCCGGGCAGGGGCATATTCTGGTGCGCCTGGACGAACCGGCAACGGTGCAAACGCTGTTAGCGGCGATTGTGAACCAGTATCCGGCATTGGCTACGGCCGTGGCCAGCAGTATCGTTTCGGTGAATAAAGCATTTGCGGGGGCAGACACGGCCGTGCAGCCTGGCGACGAAATCGCCATCTTCCCGCCCGTCAGCGGCGGCGACTTGCCCCATCCCACCCACTTCGCCATCACTACAGAAGCCGTAGACATCAACGCCATTCACCAACGCCTCACCGCCCCCGACGTGGGGGCAATTGTCACCTTCACCGGCGCCGTGCGCGGCCAGACCCACCGCCAGGGTTTACCTGACAAAACCGTTCACCTGGAATATGAAGCCTACGAAGAAATGGCCGAACAAAAAATGGCGCAAATCGCTCAGGAAATCTGGGCGCGCTGGCCCCTGGTCAAAGGCATCGCCATCGTCCAGCGCATTGGCGCGCTGCAAGTGGGCGACATGACCACCTTCGTCGCCTGCGCCGCCGCCCACCGTGACCAGGGCGTTTTTGACGCCGCCCGCTACGGCATAGACCGCCTCAAAGAAATCGTGCCCGTCTGGAAAAAAGAAGTCGGCCCAGACCAAAGCGTTTGGGTAGAAGGCCATTACCATCCCACCGAACAAGATAATGACACCCGGTAATTGTATAATTCAGTAATTGGGCAACTGGTTGTCTCAATTACCCAATTACCCAATTACCCAATTAAGGCAAAACCGGAGAGTTTTATGGAGTACGAAAACACACACCGCCGCCACCGCGTGGTGATCACCGGCATAGGGTCTATTAACGCGCTCGGCCACACGGCGGAAAGCACCTGGGCGGCAGCGCTGGCGGGTCGCTCCGGCATCGGCCCTCTGACCCTCTTAGACCCCCACGATCACACCGCCCGCGTTGTCTGCGAAGTGAAAGAATTTGATCCCGATCAATACATGGACCGCAAAGAGGCCCGCCGCCGTGACCGCTATCAGCAGTTGGCCACTGTTGCCGCCGGTGAAGCGTTGACCCAATCCCAACTGCCCATCACCGAAGAAAACAGCCACCGCATTGGCATCATTTTGGGCACCGGCGTCGGCGGCATTCGCACCCTGGTGGAACAGGGAAAAATCCTGGTGGAAAAGGGACTGCGCCGGGTGACACCCTTTGCCATTACCATGATCATGCCCAATGGCGCAGCCGGCATGTTAGCCATTGATTATGGCATTCATGGCCCTTCTACCACCATTACCTCGGCCTGCGCTTCGGCCAGCGACGCCATCGGCCATGCCTTCCGCGCCATTCGCTCCGGTGATATTGACGCCGCCCTGACCGGTGGCAGTGAATCCATCATGGCGACGGTAGCCCTAGCCGGTTTTGAACGGGCCGGCGCGACTTCTGTGAAAAGCAGCGCCACGCCCCAACCCTTTGACAAAAATCGGGATGGCCTGGTGGTGGGCGAGGGCGCGGCCATGCTGGTGCTGGAAAGCCTGGAAAATGCCCTGGCGCGGGGCGCCAATATCCTGGCGGAAATTGTGGGCTACGGCCAGACGACGGACGCTTTTCACATCACCGCCCCATCGGAAGGCGGCTCTGGCGCGGCGCGGGCCATGCGCGTTGCCCTGAAGGAAGCAGGTTTACGGCCAGAAAACGTGGATTACGTGAGCGCCCATGGCACGGCTACAGAATTAAACGACAGCAATGAAACGGCCGCCATCAAAGCCGCCCTGGGTGAACATGCTTACAACATTGGCGTCAGTTCCACCAAATCTATGACCGGGCACTGCATGGGCGGCACGGGGGCCATGGAAAGCGTCTTTTGCGTGCAGGCCATTCGTGACCAGATAATCCCCCCTACTATCAATTATGAAACGCCAGACCCCGCCTGTGATCTGGATTATGTACCCAATGTGGCCCGGCCGGCCAGGGTGAATGTGTGCATGAACAATGCCTTTGGGTTTGGCGGGCACAATGCGGTGTTGTTGTTCAAGAAGTATGACCATGAATGAGGTTCTAGATAATCTGGGGCTGTTAGAGCAAAAGCTGGCTGTGCAATTTCGGGATTATTCTCTGCTGACGCGCGCCCTGACGCACCGTTCTTATTGGAATGAGAAGCCGGAAGCATCGCTGGAAGACAATGAGCGGTTAGAGTTTTTGGGGGATGCGGTGCTGGATTTTGTGGTCGGCGCGTATTTGTACCACCATTTCCCGGAGATGAATGAGGGGGAGCTAACCAGTTTGCGGGCGGCGCTGGTGCAGGCCAGGGCGCTGGCGGCCTTTGCCCGCGAGTTGGACCTGGGCAACTTCTTGCGCCTGGGTTATGGCGAGGCGGAAAACGGCGGGCGAGAACGCATCCCCATTTTGTGCGCCACTTTTGAGGCAGTGATTGGCGCGGTCTATCTGGATCAGGGGTTGGCCTCGGTGGAGCGGATTGTGGCCGGGTTTATTGCGCCGGCGCTGGTAGAAATCCTGGCTTCTTCTTCACACAAAGACGCTAAGAGTGAGTTCCAGGTGTGGGCGCAGGCGCGTTACAACATCACGCCGCGTTATGACGTGGTGGACACCAGCGGACCAGATCATGCCAAAGTGTTTACGGTGGCGGTGCGTGTGGGCGAGGAAGTGTGGGGGCAGGGCAACGGCCGTAGCAAACAAAGCGCCGCGCAGGAAGCAGCCATTCAGGCCATGGCCAGGGTGAAAGAACTGGATGAGTCCGAAGAATAAGCTGCGTCTGCTGATTACGGGAGGTGGTAGTTATCTGGGGCAGCATCTCACGCCGCAGGCCACGGCCGTACATGATACTCTTTATACCTATTTTCAACACGACCCTCTCAACAGCGGGCAACGCGAACGGCTGGATTTACGGGACGAAACGGCTGTACACCATCTCGTCCAATCGTTTCAGCCTGATGTCATCATCCACACCGCCGGCAGCAACCGGGGCGCAGACATGGAAGCAGTGATCCGGCTGGGAGCCAGGCATATCACCCAGGCGGCACAACAGGTGAATGCCCGGCTCATTCATCTCTCCACCGATGTGGTGTTTCGGGGTAATGCGCCGCCGTATGCGGAAACGGCCGTGCCCAACCCTGTCAACGCTTACGGCCGGGCCAAAGCCGATGCTGAAGCCATCATCCAGACATACCCTCACCACGTCATCGTGCGCACCTCCCTCATTTATGGGCTGGATGTGATGGACCACGGCACGGCCTGGATGGTACAGGCGTTGCGCGCCGGGCAGCCCGTGACCCTGTTCAATAACCAGATTCGCAACCCCGTTTGGGTAGAGACGTTGAGTCAGGCCTGCCTGGAACTGGTAGGCCATCCTTTTACCGGCATTTTGCACGTGGCCGGTCGCCAGGTAATGAGCCGCGCCGATTTTGGTTTGCGCCTGTTAGATTATTGGGATATTCGGGAACGGGGCACACTGTTTATTGGGCCAACCGGAATGGGAGAATGGCCGTTGAATTGCGAGTTGGATTTGCGGTTGGCAACGGCCATGTTGCACACCCCGCTTCTCGGTGTAGACGACGTGCTGCACGCGGAACGTTAGCCCATTTCCGCCGCGCTCTGAAAGGCCAGCTTAAACCCTGCTCATATACCCTTTTTCCGCTTTATCACCCCTTGACTTTGCGCTTGGGAATATGCTAGACTGCCTCGCAGTGTAAGGAAGAGGAAGACTTGGGTGAGCGTTACACCCCACCAACAAAAAATCTGGGAAGAAAGGGTTTAATATATGAGCGATATGCAAGATCCATTTGAGGAGATGGACGTAGTTAGTGTTCTGCTTGCAGAGGGTTTAGAACAAGGGTATCTGACATATGATCAAATAATGGAAGCACTGCCGGAAGTGGAAGATAACCTGCAATTGCTGGAAACGATCATGGAAGAAGCACAAGCGGCGGGGGTGCCCATTTACGAAAGCGAAGATGAAATAGATGCGCCGCCAATGTCTTTGAATGGGGCCGGGACTGAAGAACTGGACGACGACATTTTAGAGAGTTTTAGCTTTGTCGCCGGTGAGATGAGTGATACGTCTCATTCCGCGCCGTTATTTGATCTGAGTAATGTGCCCATTGATGACTCGGTGGGACTGTATTTCCGCGAGATGGGGCAGCAAGGGTTGCTTTCCGCTGAAGAGGAAGTGCAGTTGGCCATGGAGATCGAAGCGGGCCGGGCGGCCGACCGTAAGCTGCATAAAGAAACGGACACGCTCAGTGATGATGAAATTGACTATCTGGTAAACATTTGCGAAGTGGGTGACGCCGCACGGGCGCACCTGATTCGCGCCAATACCCGCCTGGTGGTGAGTATTGCCAAAAAATACCGCGGCCGTGGCCTGCAATTTTTGGACTTGATTCAAGAAGGCAATGTGGGGCTGATGAAGGCAGTGGAAAAATATGATTACCGGCGCGGCAACCGGTTTAGCACCTATGCCACCTGGTGGATTCGCCAGGCAGTTACCCGCGCGTTGGCCAATCACGGCCGTACCATCCGCATCCCGGCCCATCTGGGTGGCCGCATCAGCAAGCTGTATCAAATTGCCCAAGAATTGGAACAGGAGTACGGCCGTCAACCTACCGCTGAAGAGATCGCCGAACACATGGAACTGCCCGCCGACCGCGTGCGCTGGATGCTGCGCACCAGCCGCCAGCCCGTCCACCTGGAACGCCCCGTCGGTGATGAATCCGACGCCGAACTGGGCGACTTCATCGAGGATGTAGACGCGCCGCCGCCGGTCGAAACTGTCGCTTCCAAAATGCTCACTGAAGAATTAGGCGAGATTTTAGATCAACTGACGCCACGTGAAGCCCGCATCTTGCGCCTGCGCTACGGCCTGCAAGATGGCGAATCCCGCACCCTGAAAGAAGTGGGTGAGATGTTTGGCCTCTCCCGTGAACGCATTCGCCAACTGGAGAAAGAGGCCCTGCGTAAACTGCGCCACCCCAATTTTGCCGGCCATCTGCGCCAGTATTTGAATTGACAATTTAGAAATCGGTTTTTTTGCAGAACCCGTTTTTTTAACGATGCCCCATCAGACCCGAAGGGTTTCCCAAAACTCTTTGGGTCTTTTAATTTTTACGATGCTTTGAAGCTTTCCCTTCCATGGGGCACGGTCCCGAAGATCATTGCTTCGAGCTGAGAGGCGGCGGCAGTGAAAGTTGACATTCCTCTGGTTCTGTTTTGCATTTCCCTGGCCGTGCGGTTAGTGGCCGTCTATCTGACCCAATTTGATGGGTTGTATGGGCAAGACTCGTTTGCTTACTTCGATTATGCCCTGGCACTGCGGCAGGCATTGGCAGCCGGGGAACTACCGCCGCCTTTCTTCTGGCCCATTGGTTACCCGCTGCTGGTAGCGCTGGTCAGCCTGTTTACCGGCGCGCAGCCCCTGGCCGGGCAGTTAAGCAGCGTGCTGGCCGGGGCGGCCATCGCGCCGCTGGTCTATTTGCTCGTCCGCCAATACCGGCCTGAAGCCCACGTGGGCGGCATCATCGCCGGGCTGCTGGCAGCTACGGCCGCCCAACTCACCCTCTCCAGCATCTCGGTAATGGCCGATACGACCGCGCTGTTTTGGGCCACGCTGTCGGCCTGGCTGATGGCGCGGTACGGGCAGCGGTTGTCGGCCAGATGGCTGGCGGCAGCGGCGGCAGCTATCGCCCTGGCCACACTGACGCGCTGGGTGTATGGCCTGCTGCTGATTCCCTGGGGCGTGGCGGCGTGGCTGGCCTGGCGGCAAGCCGGTTATTCACGGCGGCAGATGGCGGGGGCGGCGACGACGGCCGTGGCCATTGGTTTGGTGCTGCTGGCGCTCCATTCGGCCGCAGACCTGGCGCGCGCCACGCCATCGTATACCGGCGATTTGCAGGTGTATAGCTGGCGCCCGGCCAATGTTTTTCAAAAAGAGTTGGTGAATGCCGACGGCCGTTTCAACTACGAATATGCCACCGGTTACTTTTACGCCCGACCTGCCTTTCACCCCGCCTACCTCTTTCCCCTGCTGGCCCCCTTTTGGCTGCTGGGGCTGTGGGCACTGCGGCGGCAGCCGCCGGCCCTGGCAGCGCTGTTGGTTGGCTGGATTTTGATCATCTATCTATTTCTGGCGGGCGTACCCTGGCAAAACTGGCGTTTTCCCCTTTCTTTTTTCCCGCCGCTGCTGGTATTGGTGGGGTTGGGATTTGATTGGGCGTGGCAGCGCCTGTCCCCGCGCTGGCGGCCCCTGCTGCTGGCCACCTGCGCTTTGGCGCTGGTGGGCAGCGCCGCCTGGGCGGTGCGGGATGTGGGGCGTTTTGCGGCCTGGGCCAATGAACGCAAGGCAACGGCCGTGACCATTGCCGCCGCGCTGCCCGCCAACGCCACCCTCATCGCTTTTGACCTGACGGCGACGATGCAGCATTACACGGCCGTAGATACCCACGAAATTTTCAACCTGACCGAAACTGATCTGGCGGATATTCTGGCCCCTTCGGCAAGCTCAGGGACGGCCGTTTACCTCCTGCTCAACCCCGACAACATCCACAGCCAATGGGCGGGCAAAAGCCCGGAACGTAACTTCACCTGGCTGCAAACCCACGCCGAATTGACCCCCATTACTACCTATGGCTCGCTGGTTTTGTACCGGGTGGAGAGTGAGAGATTGGGAGATTGAGAGCTTGGGCAATCTCCCAATTACCCCATGAGCCACCCCCTACGCATCGCCCTCATCCTGCCCGGCTTCAGCCGTGATGCCCACCATTGGGCAATTCCGGCGCTGCAAAATCTGGCCGCGCGTCTGGCGCAGGCCCATGATGTAACTGTGTTCAGTCTGCGTTATCCGGCGGCGGGTGTTTACCGGTTTGGCGGGCTGACGCATGTGGCTTTGGGCGGTGGACAGCGTGGTGGCTTGTATTCGTTTCCCCTGTGGCAGCGCGCGGTGCGGGTGATTGTGCAGACACACCGGCAACGGCCGTTCCACATTCTGCACGCTTTTTGGGTAGATGAGCCGGGCTTGACGGCCGTACTCGCTGCGACCCTCATCAAACGCCCCGTCATCGCCAGTACCGGCGGTGGTGAACTGGTCTATTTCCCTGACCTGAACTATGGCACACAAGCCACCCGGCTGCGGCGAACTATCATTCGGGTGACCTTAAACAGGGCAACGGCCGTGACTGCCGGTTCATCTTACCAGCTTGCCCAATGCCACGCGCATGGCGTCCCGGCAGAGCGGCTGCATCTGGCGCCCCTGGGCGTGGATACCGACCTTTTTCGCCCCCGGCCCACCCCGGATTGGGCGCGCCCCACCCTGATCCAGGCGGCCTCACTGGTTCCGGTGAAAGAGCAGGTTTTGCTGTTGGAGGTGATGCGACGAGTCAAGATGGCGAACGCGAAGCGGCTTCGGGTCGTGCCCCAATTTCATCTCCTTCTGGCCGGAGACGGCCCGCTTAAAGATGATTTACAACAACTTGCCCGGCAGTATGATCTGGCAGAAAACATCACCTGGGCAGGCAAAGTGGCTTATCCCGCCATGCCGGGCCTTTACCCGCAGGCGCATCTCTATCTGCAAACCTCTCGGCACGAGTCGCAGGGGGTGGCAGTGGTGGAGGCGTTGGCGTGCGGGCTGCCGGTGCTAGGCACGGCCGTGGGCCTGCTACCGGAAGTAGCTGCTCGCTCACCCGCTGATGACCCGCAAACAGTGGCGACACAAATCATCGGCATTCTGGCAGAGCAAAAGGAGTATGAACAGTTGCGCGACAAGGCGCGGGCAACGGCCGTGAACCACTACAGCCTGCCCCACACCACCACCGCCTTTACCCGGATTTATGAGAAGGTCATTGGGTAATTGGCTCTGCCAATTACCCAATGACCTTCTCGTAAAGCACGGCCGTTTTCTCTGCCGTTTGCGCCCAGGTGAACTGCTGCACCCGCGCCCACCCCTTTTCCCGCAAAACGTCACGCTGGCGCACGTCGGTGAGCAAGGTATACAAACCGGCGATCATTTCGGCCACATCGCGCGGGTCCACCAGCCAGGCCGCCTCGCCGCACACCTCCGCCATGGCCGTGCCCCGGCTGGTGAGGACGGGCGCGCCGCAGGCCATCGCCTCCAACGGCGGCAGCCCAAACCCCTCATACAGCGAAGGAAAGGCAAACACCGTCGCCAGCGAATACAGGCCGGGCAAATCGTCCTGGTGTACATAACCCAAATAATGAACAAACCCGGCAAGCCCCAACTGCGCCGCTTCTTTCTGCAAAACATCCAGCAGCCGACCATTAGGGCCGACCAGACACAAATGCGCTCTAAGCCCCCGCCGGTGTAAACCGCTGACGGCTTGAACAAGCCGCCGCAGATTCTTGCGCGGCTCAATGGACCCCACATACAGAATAAACTGCGGCGGCAGCCCATACTTTTCTTGCAAATTTCCCCGCTCTGGCGCTGTGTGCCAGGGGTGAAAGCTGTCGGCCACAGCCAGGTGAATGGCGTGGACTTTATCCGGCGGCAGCCCCAACACGCGCACCAGATCGGCGCGGGCGCTTTCCGAATCGGTGATCACGGCGCTGGCGCGGCGCGCTACCAGGGGCATCAGCAGGCGCAAAGCCAGCAGGCGTGACCAGGGATGGTGGCGGCGATACAGGAAAAGAGAAGCGTCGTGAATGGTGGTGACGTAAGGGGTCACGTGCCGGATGGGGGCCGAATTGTTAGGAAAGTGGCACAGGTCGGGCCACTCTTGCCGGATAGCGCCGGGCAATTTGAACTGCATCCACAACCAGCGGCTGTGCGGAAAATAGCCATTTGCCAATCTGAGACCCGGCACAGTCAATTGCTCCAGGGGACGATTGCAAAAGAGGGTAAATTCCCACGCCGGCCGCGCCTGCGCCAGGTGTGTCACAATTTGTTCGGTATAATGCCCCACGCCCGACCGGTTGCCCAGCATCGGCGTACATTCAATTCCAATCCGCATAACGTTTTTTCTCGGCGGCCCACAAGCCAACTAACAGCCAGAATAATAAGCCTGTGGCATTAAATAGCAAGAAGAAGTCCAGAAAACCGTGAATCAGATAAGTCAGCAGGCCGGCGGCAACCACCAACCGCCACATCGTGGTATCCTGGCGGCTTGTTTGCCGGCATAAATCCAGCGCCAACCAGAACAGCCAGAAGAAAAAAGGCAGCGCCCCCACCATACCCAGCGACACCAGCATTTCCAAATACCAGTTGTTGGTGTGAATGGTGTTGTTCAGGCGCGGGTCACCCAGCCGGGCGCCGTAAAGCAGGCGATAGTTGTCAAAGCCAACGCCCAGCCACGGCCGTTCCTGCCACATTTGCCAGCCCACCGTCCACAATGTGCGCCGGTTGGGGATGGGCAAACTGTAGCCCCAACCGGCCCGTGTGGTCTCGGTGGGGGTCACGGCCGTGCCCGACAGTGACGGCGTCACGATCACCATTGTCCGGGCAAAACGGCCGCTCTTATTGCCAAACCAGGTGACATGTTCCTGCACCACGTCCCAATACAACTCATACGTGCCCGGCTGGGATGGCGCGCGCACCAAAACGTCCAGTTGCACCTGCTGCCCCGGCATGACCGTGCCGGGAAAGGGCCAGCGCGGCTGCCCATGTTCCCGCCCTGTCTCTGTATTGATCCAGCGTGCCCCCAGCACAATGGGTGGATTGTTTTCGCTTTGCCAGATGAGTTTTCCGGTGTTCACGGCCGTGATCGCTACCTGTGTAGACGTATTGGCCGCCAGTGTCAGAGTAGGTGGCGTGTCCAGTTCGGCCAGATACCATTGATCCTCATTGCCGCTTTGCAGCCGCAGGCGAAAGCCGCTGCTGCCTACAAAATTGGCCGCCGCCAACAGCCCGGTTATTACTGCCAGTGCCAGCCACCAGGCACTCAACCGCCGCCAGCCGGCAGGCTGCCGCCAGCAAAGCCAGCCCGCCAGCAGTAAACTTACCAGCAGGATAGTGGCAAAGCTGGCCCGGCTGAAAGTCAATACGCTGGCCTGCACATAGAAGAGTGTAAGCAAACCCAGAAATAGTAATAACAGCCCGCGCCGCCGCCCGGCCATTTTGCCGTAGGCAACTACCCAGGCCAGCGCCAGCAAAAAGGGCAGCGAGGCTTCAATGAACATGGCTGCCTGATTGGCATAGTCAAACGGCCCGGTGAGGCGGATGTACTGCCCGGCCACCGTCACTTTGGCCCGAAACAGCGCCAGCCAGCTTAATTCCTGATAGCGATAACTTTCCCACATGCCAATACCGGCAGCGATGAGGCCACCGGCCAACAGACCGGCGGCTACCAGGTAGCCGTCACGCCGCTGCCGCACAATTTGCAGGACGGCCAGCGCCAACAAAACGCCGCTCATCAGCCGCAGGGCAGCTTTGAAGGCATTGGCCTGGTGCGCCGGGGCAAAAAGGGCGGCCAACAGCAGCGCCAGACCAAAGGGGAGTAGCCACAGCCAGTAACGGTCAGGCAGGCGGGGCCGGGTGCGGGCTTGGAACAGGGTCACGGCCGTTGCCAGCAGCGTCAGCGCCAGCAACAATTCCACATTCGTCACCGTTAGCGGGCCAACGCGCCCCAGCACTTTATCCAGCTCAAACGGTAGGCTAAATGCCAACAGCGTCAGGCTGATAAGGGGTAAATGGGGGAGGGTTCTTTGGAGCATAAGTTTTTGATATACCAACCCTATCTGAAATGTGGACAGTCTGAGGAGAGCCTTTAGGCGAACCACGTATCGGCTAAAGCCTCTCCTCCATTCACAACTTATTTGGGAGTGCTATAGTGGCTGGTGGTTGGTAACTAATATCCCAATCCTTCGACAAGCTCAGGACAAGTCTCCCCATCTCCCCATCCGCAACGCCCCCAGGCAGGCAATAAACAATAAACATTCTGCCAAAATGAGGGAAATGGCGGGGCCGGTGATGCCGTACAGGGGAATGAGCCGCCAGCACAAGAGCGCGTGGACGGCCAACATGCCCGCGTTAAAGAAGATCAGGTAGGCCTGCTGGCGGCGGGCAATTAAGTAGTGGGTCAGGCTGTAGTTGACAAAGGTGGGGATGAGAGCCAGAGCCAGCAGTTGCAACACGGGAATGCCGGGTGTGTAGTCACGGCCGTACAACAAGGGCATCAACCAGCCGGCCGTGAGCCAAAAAGCCGCCGCCAGCAGCAGCCCCCCTCCGGCCAACAGGCCACTGACGTACCAACCCAGGCGGCGGGCCTGAGGGCGGTCTTGCTGCCAGGCCAGGGCGATGGCCGGAAAGACGGCGGCCAGCAGCGAAGCGGGAATAATTTGCATCGGTTCCACCAACCGGGCGGCGGCGCTAAATTGGGCCACGGCCGTTTCCCCTAAACGCACCTGCAACAGCAAAACTGCCAGCCGGGTATAGGCAATGGAGAGGAAAATGGCGATGCCCAGCGGAAAGGCCTGGCACAGGATACGGCCGTAACGGTCATCCTCTTTCGCCGGGTTGGTGATGGGCCGGGTGAGAGATTGCAGCCAGCCGTCCTGGCGCAGCCGGTATAAGCCCATGCCGGTCATGGTTAAGACGGCCGCCAGCCCGGCCACTGCCAGCCCATTGACGCCGCCGCCGCGCCACAGGATCAGGACGCCGCTAACGGCCATCAGCACCCGCGCCGCCCCCAACAACCAGGCTTCTTGGGCCAACGCCTGCTGCCCACGAAAAATATAAGCCACAAACTCCAGGTAGGTATTGCTCAACTGCATCGCCCCTAACAACAACAGACTCAACCGCGCCGGGGCCGGCTGCCGGGTTGTCGTCAGCAGCAGCCCGGCGATCACGACGACGCTTAACCCCACTTTCAAATGAAAGGCCATGCGCGCATACGGTTGGGCGGCACGGCCGTGAACGGCCACTTCTCGCGCCGTTAACACCTGCAACCCCATATCCGCCACCTGCGCCCACACCAGCCCCAACGCCAGCCCGTAACTATACAGGCCAAAACCGGCAGCGCCCAACCGCCGCGCCGCCAGGATAACCAGCGCCAGCATGGCCAGCCGCCCTACCAGTTCGGAAGAGAGTTTGGTTACGGTATTTTGCGCCAGGCGGCGGTGGAGGCCGGATGTGAACAAGGTGGTTGGTTTCCTTTGAGATTGGAGATTGGGAGATTAGTGTGACGCCAATCTCTCAATCTCTTAATTTCTCAAGCTCCTGCCCTGCCCAAACCGCCGGGCCAGGGCGCAGACCAGAGGGCGGCAGCCAGGCCGAACAGGATGGCGCCTTGCATGGTGAATGGCGTTGGCTCCGGTTGCAGCAGGCTGATGATGAGAATGGCAACCCACACGGCCGTCTGCGGCGCAAAATTCACCAACAAATCGCGGCGTAGCAGGGGCGCAGCCAACAGCCAGAGCCAGACCAGAAAACCGGGTACGCCCAATTCGGCCCCTACCAACAGGGGCGTTACGTGTACCAACCCGGCCTGCGGATGCAAGACCGTCGCCGCCTGACGAAATTGTTCCAGACCAACGCCGCGCCAGGGGTAGTTTACCATTAGCTGCCAGGCCAGCGGCGCATCGCGCAGCCGTTCGGACAGCGATAACAGTTCCAGAGTGTTACCGGGTGGGGAGAAGCGGCCCACCACGAGCGGCGTATATGCCAAAACAAACAGCGCCGGTATGAGCAGGATCAATGCGGGCAGCAGGAGGGACGGCCGTACCCGTTCCCGACGCCACCAGACCCAATCGGCCAGCATCCAGACGACCGCGCCGCCCAGCCAGGCCAGCCACGCCGAACGGGACAGGCTAACCAGAATACCGGCCATGCCGCCGAGTAAGGCCAGCCACACCCCGGCCCGCAGCCAGCCGGTGACGATATGGCGGCAGGGCCAGAGCATCCACCACAGCAGTACCAGCTTCCAGCCCAACCGGTTAGGGTGGCTGTTTAGACCATACGCCCGCAGCCAGGGCGTTTCGCCGTTCATCACCACGCTGATACCGCGTGCAAATGGGGTCAAAACCGGTTCGCCCAGCCAGGCCAGTCCTACTTCCCGTTGCAGCCCAAATTGGGCAATGGCTACGCCTGTCTGCAAAATAATGACCACCGCGATCACCGCTATCAGGCCATGCCAGGGGGGATGCTGCGGGAAGAGATGAATCAGGCTGGCATACATCAGCCAGAAGAGGAGCAGCATGAGTACGGCCGTGTGCCACCCCCAGGCGACCCCATTCACCATGACCAATAGCGTCAGCCACACCAGCGGCAGGGTAACCCGCCCTGACCCCCATGACCAACTATTGGTTCGTGGCGCCTGCCACCAGCGCCAGACCAACCCCACCGCCAACAACAGCGGCAGCAGGCTCAAAAGCCCTACCCGCCAGCCACCGGGCAGCCCCACGCCGCCCCAGGTAAACGGCCCTTGCCGCCCGCCATCGGAATGGCTGAGCAGGGCCAGCAGCAGAAATAACAGCCAGAGAAACCGCATACCGGTTAACAACCAGGCAGATAAGGTCTGGTGCATAAACCAACTTCTGGCGGTGGTTACGGCCGTTAGTGACGAGGCGCTCTTGATCATTTGCTGTTCTTGTCAGAAGTTCAACTTTTGGCGAAAAGTTGAATTTCTTGTTTGCTGTGGGCGATTATATAACTTCGCCCAGAGTTTGTCGTTTGTAAGCAACCGCGCCTCCTCAATCTCCCATTTGTCCCTGCCCGGCGCTGTGTTATAGTGCCGGGCATGGAGAGCAAACGTATTTTACTGGTGGATGATGAACAGGCGATCACCGGCGCCCTATCGGCCATTTTGCAGCGTGCGGGGTATGAAACGGCCGTCGCCGCCACCGGCGCCGATGCCCTGACCCAATTTGCCACCCAACCTGACCTGGTTATTCTGGACATTATGCTGCCGGATATGGATGGCTACCAGGTCTGCCGCGCCATTCGCCAACAGCCTCTTTATGTACCCATTCTCATGCTCACCGCCAGAGATATGCTGCCAGACAAGGTGTTGGGGCTGGAACTGGGGGCCGATGCTTACCTGACCAAACCGTTTGCGCCAGGGGAACTGTTGGCCCAGGTGCGCGCCCTGTTCCGGCTGGTGGAACAAATGAAGGGAGACACGGCGGAAACACCGCTGCATTGCGGCCCACTTACCCTATACCCGCACCTTTGCCGGGCGGAACTGAATGGCAAAGAGATTGAACTGACGCCTAGAGAGTATGCGCTGCTGCAACTTTTTATGCAGCGGCCTGGGTATGTCTTTGGCCGGGAAACGCTGCTGCGCCAGGCGTGGGGATATGAATATCTAGGCGATTCACGCACGGTGGATGTGCATGTGCAGCGCCTACGGGCCAAAATTGAGAAAGACAGCAGCCACCCGGAACTGTTGTTAACGGTGCGGGGATTTGGGTATCGGTTGGTGGCTGGTGGTTAGCGGCTGGTGGCTGGTAACCAACCGCCAGCCACCACATCATTGCAGATGGGAAAGGATGAGATTGGCTACCGGCAACGGCCGTTCCAACATCAACAAGTGCCCCACATCCGCCACCTCCACAAAGGTCGCTTCCGGCTGAATTTGCTGCCAGCGCGCCCATGCTTCTGGGTGCAGGGTATCGGTTTCCATGGCCCGCACCGCCAGCGTTGGCTGCGTTACCTGCGGCAGATAATCCCACACCAGCCCCCCATTCCCCATCATTTGTCCGTACAAATGCGCCTCCCATTCGCGGGAAAAGCGCAGGGTGAACAGGTTGTCCTCGCCCAGAGCAAAGCTATTATTGACATAATCCCACAACGATTCGTCTGAGAAGCGGGCAAACACGGGCTTTTGCCGGTAATGGGCAAACGCTGTTTGCAAATCGGGCCATTGATACCGCCGGTTGCGGGCCGCTGCCAGCAGTGGTAGTTCCTCTACTCCACCGGGCAGTTGGGCAATAGCCGCCAACATGGCCGGCAGCACAAACACAGGGTCTACCAACACAAGCTGGCGAAACAGGTCTGGGCGTTTGGCGGCAGCCACGGCCGTAATCACCGCCCCCAACGAATGCCCCAGGCCAATCACCTGGCGCAGCCCTTGTTGGCCAAAGAACGTAATCAAATCATCAGCCAGGTCCCGCCAGTCAGGCAAAGATTGAGGTTGGGCGCCGGGCCACAACGGCCGTTGCTCCATCGCCACCACCCGGTACTTCTGCGTAAACGGGGCCAAGAACTGCCGGAAACAGGCCGGCGGGTAAGCATTGGGGTGGGCAAAGTGCAGCACTTCACCGCTGCCACCCCATGAGATATAAGGAATGTTGTCGGTCAAATGAGCCTCCTCTGAAAATTATGAATTATGAAGGATGAATTATGAATTTTCATTCAGCACATCACTGCGTTCAGTGCAGGCTGTGGTGTGTCGCACCCATGTTGAACTCCTTCAATAGTGGCTGGTGGCTGGTACAAGCAACCAGCCACCAACCACCAACCACTACGCCCACTCACTTTACCAAAACTTTTACAATAGACGAACAGGCATGGGGGTGAAATGGCGGCAGATCAACCGAATATGCAAAGAAAATGACATCTGGCACTTGCCGCCCGGCGGCATCAGGCTACACTGAGGTCAGTCATTAGAATGCGTGGCTGGTAGTTGGTTGCTGGTTACTGGTACAAGCCACCAGCCACTAACCCTTATCCACAAGGAGATAACATGGACAAACAAACGTTTATTGACCATCTGAACGAAGACCTGGCTGGTGAGCTGAGCGCCATCATCCAATACATCACCTATGCCGCCAAAGCCACCGGCCCCTACCGCCCCCAACTGGCCCAATTCTTCCTCACCGAAGTCGCCGACGAACAGCTACACGCCCAATACCTGGCCAACAAAATTGTGGCTCTAGGCGGTGAACCCACCACCACCCCCCGCCCCGTACCTGCAGCGCACAACAACCGCGAAATGCTGCAAGCCATCTTAGCCGCCGAACGCCGCGCCGTGGAAGATTACACCACCCGCGCCCAGGAAGCGGAAGCCTTTGGCGATAAAGGAGCGATGGTACAGCTAGAAGATATGGTCCGCGATGAAAGCGGCCACTCCGAAGAGACCGAGCGGATGTTACGTGACTGGCCGTTGTAAAGGATATAGCCAGTTCACCCTTTACTTCGCTCAAACCGGTTTTATATATTCGAGATATTTGTTCACGATTTTGAAGCCTACAGATTCGTAGAGACCAATCGCGGCCTCATTTGAAATACCGGTAGAAACGCTCACCCGGTTCATGCTATATGCCTGCATCCGGCGCAAACATTCCAGCAGAACTGCGCGCGTCAATCCTTGTCGGCGGTATGCTGGATGTGCCCCCACCGGGCCAAAGTCGCCAATTCGATTAACCGGGTCTATCCAGCCATTCACATACGCCGCGATAACACCATCCGGCGCGACGGCCACCACGTCGAGGTCACGATGGTAGCCGGGCAACCGCATGAAATAAGCGTAATCGTCATCGCTCACATTTCCCACCGTCCATGGCTGCCAGACGGCTCGCTGCACGGCCGCGCGGTTAGGAATTTCACCAGCCCCCACCAGGGCACGAATCTGATAACCGGCTGGTATCATGCCTTCAGAGATTGGCTCGTCCAACGAACAAAGCATATTTACTTCAGAAAATTCGCCACCGGGCCGAAAGCCACATTGTTCCAAGAAGGCAATCCGCTTCTCATTGTCCTGTCGGGCGCCAGACACACAGTGGCCGCCCCATAGCTGCGGGTCACGTCGGCGGAGTTCGGCCATGCGCATTTCCGCCCAGGCCATCGCCTCCAACTCAATGCCGCACCATTCATACGCCGGTAAAATATGCCAGTCAAAAGCCGGGTCTTCGCCTAAAACCGCATAGCCAACCAGACGGCCGTCGTCATGCCAGAGGCGAATATGCTCCTGTGGGTTTAAGTGACACGCCACCATGAAGAATTGAAACAGCAGGTCGCCTGCGTGGGCATAACGCCAGTCATCGGTCTGCGCCCGCGCCTGCATGAGCAAATCTTGCATCTGCTGTAAGTCCTGTTCACTCTCATAGTAGCGAGATGTCCACGAGTGTTGTATGGAAAGGGCATGAGGAAGATTCAAAGTCATACGGCCGTTACCAGAAATTCCATAATCGCGTTTTGCACATGCAGCAGAAATTCCTTGTCGCGGTAGTTCAGGCACAATGGCGAACTCATGGCGTCTACAGAAACTTCCTGGCCTCTGGTCACGGGTGGGCACGGCAAGAAAAACCCGTCCTGATTCATTTGGTCGAGGAGCGACATGTTAATTTGATAGGGCAGAAACGCGGCTCTGATTTCGGATTGTTCCCCGATTGTTGGCCAGGTATCGGTGTAGATCACGTCGGTGTCTGGACAGATAGAGCCGGCCAGATCGTGGCTGATCTTAATTCGGCCACGGGCGTGTGCATTCAGGCGGGCCAGTGACTCCACCTCCAGTTCATATCCCAGGGGAGCCACTTGTGTGACGGAAATGGGCAGCCTGACGGCCGCTTCAAACCAACTCATGCACAAATTTGTTACCTCGCCCACAAAGACCACGTTCAGTTCATCGAGAGATCCCCGGCGCTGTCGAATAAATTGCAGATCTCCCAGGATTTCGCACGGATGATTGTAGTTGGTACGCGCATTGATGAGCGGTATATCAACCTGGCTGGCCACGCTGGTTAAGGCGGCATGGGACTTCGCCCGGAGTACCAGCATAGAAAACCAGTTATTGAGGTAATGGCCGATGTCTTCCAAAGGTTCTTGAACGCCAAGTTCGCCGGGAATAAAACAAACATCAGCGCCCATAGCCCGTGCCCCTATCTCGAAGGCAACCCTGTTCCTGAAGCCGCTGCCAAAAAACCACAGGGCGATTTTTTGGCCCAACAAGCTTTGGGGCATCGCGTTGGTTTGCCAGCATTTCCGCAAATCATCAGCGCGATCCAGGATATGGGCTATTTCTTCTGTCGTGAAGTCGGTGATTTCGATAAAGTGCTTCATACCTGTGTTGAATTTGATAGCGGCATTATACAGGAAATGAGCAAGTTACAGGTTGCTCACGCAACTTTGTTATAATCAGAATTACAATTCGCAAAAGCAGGAACAGACGATGATGACACCCGAACAAATTGAAATTGCCCTGGAACGCATTTTGCCCCGCGTCAGCAAGCCGGGGCGTTACACCGGCGGCGAATATAACCAGATTGTCAAAGATTGGGCGGATATTGAATACCGCGTGGCCCTGGCCTTCCCGGACATCTACGACATTGGCATGTCCAACCTGGGCTTGATGATCCTCTACGACATCATCAACAAACACCGCAACCTGCTGGCCGAGCGCGTCTACTGCCCCTGGACGGACATGGAAACGATCATGCGGGACAAGGGGTTGCCCCTCTTTTCGCTGGAAACAAAACACGCTATCCGTGAATTTGACCTGCTGGCGTTCAGCCTGCCCTACGAACAGCTTTACACCAACGCGCTGAACCTGCTGGATTTGGCCGGGATGCCGGTACGCAGTGTGGACCGGGACGAGACGTATCCGTTGGTCATTGCCGGCGGCCATGCCTGCTACAACCCGGAGCCGATGGCCCCCTTTATTGATGTGTTTGTCATTGGCGAAGGGGAGGAAGCGATACTGAAAATCATTGGCATCATGCGCGCCGCCGCCCATTTAGACCGGGAGACACAACTGCGTTACATCGCCCAGATTGAGGGGTGTTATGTGCCCCGTTTTTATGATGTAGTCTACCACGAGGATGGGTCAATTGCCGCCATCACGCCCAATATGCCAGAAGCGCCCGCCAAAGTGCTGAAAACGATTGTGCCTGTGCTGCCGCCGCCGGTGACGGATTTCATCATCCCCTTTGTGGAGACGGTGCATAACCGCGCCCCGATTGAGATTATGCGCGGCTGCACACGCGGCTGCCGCTTTTGCCACGCCGGTATGGTGACGCGCCCGGTGCGGGAACGGCCAGTGGAAGAGGTGCTGGACGCCATGCAAAAAATCCTGGACAGCACGGGCTATGAGGAAATTGCGCTGCTGTCGCTTTCTTCCAGCGATTACACGCATGTGTTGGAACTGACGGAGAAGATTGGGCAGCGGTTCGGCCATTTAGGGCTGAACATTTCGCTGCCCTCACTGCGGATTGAGTCGGTGTCTACGCAGTTGATGGATAATCTGGGCGACGGCCGTCGTGGTGGATTCACCCTGGCCCCCGAAGCCGCCACCGAAAAGATGCGCAACATCATCAACAAATACGTCACCCACGCCGAACTGCTGGAAACGGCCCGCGAAATTTACCGGCGTGACTGGCGCACCATCAAGCTCTACTTCATGATCGGCCACCCGATGGAGGAGATGGAAGATGTGGAGGCGATTATTGACCTGTGCAAACAGGTGTTGGCCGAAGGGCGCAAAATTCACGGCAACAAAGCCAGCCTGAATGTGGGCGTCAGCACCTTCATTCCCAAACCACACACCCCCTTCCAATGGGAACCGATGGATGAACTGGACAAAATTTACGCCAAGCTGGAACTGCTGCGCAACGAGGTGCGCGGTCAGGGGCTGCGCCTGCGCTGGAACGACCCCCGCGAATCGGTGTTCGAGGGTTTCCTGAGCCGGGGCGACCGGCGGGTGGCGGAGGCGGTGGAACGCGCCTGGCGCAACGGGGCGAAGTTTGACGCCTGGATGGAACATTTTCAGGAGAATGCCTGGCTGGAAGCGTTTGCGGTGGAAGGGCTAGACCCGTACTTTTACACCCACCGCAAACGGCGCATTGACGAGGTGTTTCCCTGGGAACATATAGATGTGGCGGTGACGAAGAAGTTCCTGACGCAGGATTACCTGATGAGTCAGGCGCAGGAGACGCGGGTGGATTGTCGCCACCACTGCTTTGCCTGTGGCATCCTGCCGAAGTTGAAGGAGTTGCGCCGGGAGACGGAGCCGGCCGCGTGGGAGTGCCCGCCCGTACCCAAACGCAGCCACCACAAAGGAGTGGTCACGGCCGTGCCCACCGTCGCCGGTATTCCTTTGCATGTGATCAATTGAATGTTGCGTGATGTTTTGAGAATGCGCGGGGTACGGTCGTTAACGGCAAGGCTCAGCCAGATTCACTCCCTACTTAAACACAAGGCGCACTTATCTACCCTCCTAAGAATTCAATACAATTCTACGCTGTTAAACGCGGCATGGGTGAGCATCGGCGGCAACCAGTATTGGGCCGCCTGTATTTGAAAACAATGTACGGTGCTACTGTAATAAGCCCTGATCCATCGCAACTCACATATTGAAAACACTCAAGTCAACAGCAACTTTGCAATCACTCTTTTCGAGGTCGGAGCGTTTGATTTGCGTTTTGTGAAACTCCCTAACAAAACTCTCGGGTACAAGAAAGATACCAGTTGGTATCAATTCGTTGAAGAAAACAAAAGCATAATGTGTGGCGCCAATTTCAGGGTTATTGTTTCTGTCCTTCTCTTTGATGATGTAACCATTCTTATTGTCGAACGTCTTAGCAACGCTTTTGACTTGAATCCTTTTATCACCTGCAATTACATCATAGGCAGGATTAGATTTGTTAGATGGCAGCACACCCTTGAATATGCTCGCTATGAGCTGTTCTGCAAAATCAGCTTCTGGAGATTTGAATGAGCGGACAATGCCTTCTGTGAGCAAGGCTTGCCTGGCTTTGACATACTCTAGCCACAGTTGCACAGTTTCCTTGATTGTTTGGTTGTTCACATTGCACTTTCTAAAATCAACAAGAACACACCACAAATGCGATGAGGCACGGCCAACTTTACGCAAACTCTATCCGCACCTGTTTACCCACTGCACGGGCTAAACGATCCAGCGATTCCAGGGTCACGGCCGTCACCCACCCCAACAAACACGATAAATTTTGTGGTGGGGCACGGCCGTTTGTTTCAAAGAGAAGGACATCATTACCCAACTAAACGATCATACTCGTCGTGGTGGCCAATCCAAACCCAGATAAAATCCTCACCATCCGCAACAGCAAGGGCGCGATGGCTCAGACCAACTCGCGCCGACCAAAGTGGCCCGACCTTTTTGAAGTGAAGAGACGGGTGTCTGGGGTTCTGTTTGAGCAGTTCGAAGTTTTTGCGAGCCAAATTTTGCACGGATTCTAGCAATTGGTAGAAAAGATTCCAAAATTGCGGCGTTGTCCGGTGCATCTACAACTCTCGCAGAGTTCCCTGGCGTTTGGCCGCCAAAGCTTCCTCAAGCAGAAAATCCAATTTGCCTGCGGTGATGTCCTGTTCAAGCTGTTGGTCCCAATGTTCCCAATCTTTATCGGCAAACCAGCGCCGCAGGCGGGCAAAATCCTCTGCGGAAAGCGTTTCGATTTCTATTTGAAGCTGTTCAATCTGCATAATAACCTCTTCTGCCATATGGCTACACAAATATCAGGCGGCCTTTTGGCTCTGGTATCGGCCGGCCGAGTTCCTGGGCTGTTTCTATCCATTGGGCATAGTTTACCACAGCATCACGGCCGTACCCCCACCACAACACACCACAAATTGCGATGAGGCACGGCCAACTTTACGCAAACTCTATCCGCACCTGTTTGCCCACCGCACGGGCTAAACGATCCAGCGATTCCAGGGTCACGGCCGTGTTTTCAGGGTTAAGCAGACGATCCAATCAGGATACCTTCCTCGGCTAAAAAATCGTCAAAATTACTGCCCCCACCAATAAGCGTTCAGAATTGACAAGTTTTTTACCAGAGGCAGTTGCCGCAATTCAGGTGTAAAAACTTGTCAAGTCTCCAGAGGAACTGAACAGTTACACCTGGCAACATATGATCAGGCCATGATCAACAACTGGTATCACCAGAAACAAAAAATCCAGACACGACTGGCAACGATGTGCCGCGACTTAATAGAACCATACTGCCACGCTGCGCTACCACAAGTGATACAACCACAGCAAGTCAAGTCAAGATAACCGGCACAGAAATTTGGATAACGATGAACTGCTCTGTTTGTGGGAATGAAGTTGGCGAACAAAGCGTTGCCACGCAAGTTTTTCGGCGGCATGGTGTGATCGTCACGGTGACGGGCATCCCGACCGTGGCTGTTTGCCCTTTCTGCGGTAATGCCGTGCTGGATTGGGAAGTGGCTCAACAAATTGAGGATTTGGTTCAACCACTTTTCCACTGGTCAGAAACCCACACCTTGCCTAAGCCTGTTATCACCGTCACTTTCCCTGAAGCTCAATTACTGACAGTGTAAGCGGCTATTCCTCTTTCTGTTGCCGTTTTTTGTCCAACAGGCGGGAGGCCAGGGTGCCGCCGGCCGGAGGTGGTGTGGTTGTAGGCTTGGCGGGCGGCGGGGTTGATGGGGGACGTGCTTCCCCCTCTTTCTTCTCTGCCTGCGCCGCATCCTGTCGCTGAATGGGTGGCGGCACGGCCGTACTCCCCGCATCATCCCCCTGTTTCTGCACCCCGGCCCGCTGCTTGGCCTGGAACAGGCGCGCCGCCTGTTCGGTGCGCGGCGCGGGCTGTACCGGCTGCGGCAGCAAACGGCCGAACGTGGCCGCATACGCCCGCGCCATATCTCGCCGGGTGATCACCAACCGGCGCAGGGCAATGTCCAGCGGCAGCAGCAAAACGGCGATCAGCGCCAGCCAGGGCCAGATCGGCTGTGACACCGGCTGTGTGGCCAGGTTGTGGTTAAAAATGTAATCGGCCGCCGCGTTTTCCCCTTCAAGCGCCGACAAATCTTGCCCGCCGGTGCGTTCCGCCAGCGATTCGAGCAGGCCAGGATTGGCTTCAAACTGTTTGTACTCTGGCGAATAACTCAACACCCAGCCGCTCGTTTGCCCGATTGTTACTTCTTCGCCGGCCAGGTCGCTGCCGGCCACGCGGATAAAGTAAGCCCCATCCCGCGATGGCGTAAACCGCCCTTCGTACCGTCCCGGCGCAATTTGGGCCAGGGGTACATTGTGTACCTGACCATCCGGGGCGATAACGTTGGCAGACATATCCAGGTTGTTCAAGAAGCTGCCGGCTGTGCTGCGCGCATCCACCGTCAATGTGGCCTGGGCGCCGGTGTAGCTCACGGCCGTTTCCACATTGTTATTTCTATCCTGCGATACCGTCCAGCGGACGGCCTGCGCCCAAAAGGCGGGGAAGCCCGGCCACTGCACCCAATCTTGCGCCCAGCGCCCGGTGGCGTCCGACGTCCAGGCCACCGCCCGCCCCAGGCCATATTGCCAGGCCGCCAGCAGCGGGTCGCCCTGGTGCGTGGTCAGGATCACCTGGGCGGTGGCTTTGGGGCTGCTGCCCACGTAGCCATAGAGGGGGGGCACGGCCGTGATGCCGCTCAAAATTGGACTGCTGCTGCTGAGTTCGGGGAAAAATCGTTCTTCTATGAGATAGCTGCGCTGGATATTGGTCGTCTCCTGCGTGAAAATTTGGGGCAGGTTGGCGGCGCGGTCGGTGAAATGGAAACGGCCGTCGCCCCGTTCCGCCATCTCTTGCAGCCAGGACACGTCTGGCCCGCTGCCAATGCTCACAAAAGAGATGGTCACATCTTCGGCCGTCAGCGCCGCCAGTAGTTCCGGCACCCCCTCCTTCTCCTCGGAATCCGCGCCATCGGCCAGGACAATGATATGCTTGATGGGCGTAGGCGATTGGGCCAACGCGGCCGCGGCCGCTTCCAGCCCCGTGCGCACATAAATGCCGCCGCCCCCCGCGCCAATCTCCCGGATCAGATTGATGGCCGTCACCCGGTCGCTGGCGGGCAGCGGGCCGATGGGATTGTCCGGTCTGGTATCTACGGGGATGACGGTGATGTAATCAAAATCATTGAGCAGTTCCACCACCCGCACCGCGCCCTCGGCCGCCAGTTGAATCTTGGCCACGCCCCCCTCGTCCGCGCCCATGCTGCCGGAACGGTCAATGACAATGACCATGCTCACCGCCGGGAATCGCTCCTGGTCTTTAATTTGCATATCCACCGGCAGCGTTTCTTCCAGCGGCGTCTTAAAGTAACCGCCCATGCCGTAACTCTGCGGGCCGCCGATGGCCACCAGGCCGCCGCCCAGGTCACGCACGTAACTTTGCAGCGTTTCCATTTTGCGCGGCGTCAGGTTTTTGGCGTTGACATTTACCAGGACGATGGTGGCGTAGTTGCTCAATTGGGCCAGGGTGGCGGGGAAATTTTCCGGGGTGATGCGGTCAACGGGCAGGCCAACGGCCGTCAGCGCCGCCTGTAATTGGGGCGCCTCGTCCGGCTGTGGCGTGCCGTCATCGCTTACCGTGCCATCGTTGGCTACCAACAGCACCCGCGGCGGCCCGGTAATTTCGGTGAAGGTGGCTAGTTCGTTGTTTTGGAAATAGGTATCATTGGCCGGTTCAATTTGCACCCGGTAGCGGGCAAACTCCTGCTCGCCGGCGCGCAGGCGCACCGAAAAATTGTTCACGCCGCGCCGCAAATCTACCGGCGCTTCATGCACCACGGCGCCGCCGGACAGCACACGCAGGGTGGCGGACATGTTGGCCGTGCTTTCGGCGGTGATGTCAATGCGGAAAATCTCGCCCTGGCTAATGCGCGTGAGGGCGCGCACCTCGGCCAGCCATGCTTCCACCAGGTCGCCGTCTGTTTCACGAAAGAGAGGTACATAGCTAATTTCCACGCCGGCGTTGGCCGCCAGTTTGGCCGCCGCTTCGGTATCGCCGATGGTGGCAATGCCGTCGCTGAGGATGACGATGCGCCGCCCGCTGCCCGCCGGGAAGAGGGCCAGCCCCAAGCGGATGGCGTCGGCCAGGTTGCTTTGCAGGCGTTGCGGCACGGAGGTGATGGGGGCCAATTCGGCCAGGGCGCTCATGGGGCGTTCCACGAGGGCGTTAGCACCAAAGAGGATGACGGCCGTCTGGTCATCGGGCGACATGCCGGCAACGGCCGTTTGCACAAACTCCTCAGCGTAGGCGGCTTGTTCCGGGCTAATGGAGTCCGACGCATCCACCAGAAAGACGACAGCCAACGTGTCATTGGCCTGAACAAGCTGCGTCCCCGCCAGCGCCAACACCAGCAGCAACACAATCAACACCCTCAGCCCCAGGCTGGCCCACTCTCGCCGCCGGTTACGCCCCCTGGTTCCACGCGGCCACCCGACCCAGGCGATGAAGGGTATGGCCAGTAACAGCAGGAGAGCGAGGGGGGTGGTGAAGGACACAGAAATGTAATTGCGTAACTGAGTAATGGGGTAATTACACAATTACCCCATTACCCCATTACTCTTCATAAACAAGCGGCAAATAGATCGTAAAGGTGCTGCCATTGCCGTATTTGCTTTCGGCGGTAATGTGGCCGCCGTGCGCTTTGATGATGAATTGGGCGAGGGCAAGACCCAACCCGGCGCGACGGCCGTTGCCAGTTTTGCCGGTCGGGTTGAACCCTTCCCACAACGTTTGCAGCCGTTCTGCGGGGATGCCCACGCCGTTGTCCAGGATGCGCAAAAAGGCATTGCTGCCCTCGCTGCCACATTCCACCATGACCATGCCGCCAATTTTATTGAATTTGATGGCGTTATGGAGCAGATGTTGGGCGGCTTCTAACAATTGTGGCGCGTCGCCGAGGGCGGCGGCATGGGTGGGATCGGCGTGGAAATCCACCTTCACCCGGCGGGCGTCAGCCATGCTGTGCAGTTGGCGAATCGCTTCCTGGGCGATTTGCTCCAGGTGTACCGGCTCAAATTTGAACTGGTTGCGCATCTGAATACGGGCGGAAATAGCGATCAGGTCATCAATGGGGGCGCGCAGGGCGGCAATTTGCTGGCTGATTTCAGCAACGCTCTGCTTTTCTTTTTCGCCTGCTTTGGTCTGGTATTTTTGCATCTCGCGGTGGATGTCGGTAAACGGCCGTCGCAAATCCGGCGAGATCATCTCGATAAAGTCGGCATACAGATTGACCAATTCTTGAAGATGTTGCTTTTCACGGGCCAGTGTCTGGTTCTGGCGGAAGACGTAATCGTTAATTTGGCGCAGGCTGGCCAGATTGTACGCCTGGGCCAGCAGCGGGCTGAATTGGGCTGACCAACCATGAAGCAGCGCCAGGTCTTCCTGGCTATACCCCTCGCCGGTGTATTTGGGGCCTAAGGCCAGCACGCCAATCAGCGTCTCCCCGGCGCGTAAGGGTTGGTATAACACCCGCTGCCACCGGTTCAGCAGTTCCCGCTCTGCTTCAGGAATGTCCACGTACTGCTCCACCGTGTCCAGGTCGGCATGGATAAGGGGGGTATTGTTTTGGCGCAGATGGTGGCTGAAGGGACTGTTCGGATTGAAGTCGGCGGGCACATGGGGGAGTTTATCCAGGCTGGCTAACGGCCGTAACACCAACCGCCCGCCCGGCCCATCATCCGCCTTAAACAGCCAGACGTCATCGGTAGTCAGGTTGGACTGCACCAGCCGCAGGAAAATATGCCCCAACTGCGCCGGTTCGGGCATGTTGCCGGCAATGTTACTGAATTCGGCCAGAGCCACTTCCCGTTTTTGTTGGCCGCGCAAGAAGATGCGGCGGGTAAACTCGTTCACCCAACGATAGACCAGGGTGAAAAAAGCGGCAAAGAGAGCGGCGGCAATGGTGATGATGAGGGTTTGTGTGGACACGGCCGTAGCCGCCGGCAAATTGGACACCGTTTGCACAATAACCGACAGGGCCAGCCAGGTAAGGCCAAAGATGATGAGCGTACTTGCCAGCCGGCTGAGCGCCTGCCGCGACGCCAGTTGTAGTTCCGGCAGGTGCGGGCGGGTGAGGGTAAGCGTGCCAATTAGCGCCGCGGCCAGGATGATGAGAATGCCCAACTGCTGCCAGCCAGACTGCCCCACTTCTTGAATGGAGGCAAAACCAAAACCGACCACAAACAGGATAATGACCAACAGCCAGTAGTTGACCTGGTTGCGATAAATGGAAAGGGGCAGGGTTACCTTCACCTGCTGCGTCAAAATCCAGGCCGCCAGAATGGAGATGAGCCAGGCGGCAATCCACACTGCCGACCAGATAGCCCCCTGGAAAATGGTCTGCTCCCCGGCCACAAAGAGGGGCAGGTAAAAACCCCAAATGGTAGGGTCCAGGCCAATGGCGGCGGCGATGAGCAGCAAACTGAGGAAAACGGCCACACGGCCGTGCCCCTTCGGCAGGTTAAAGTAAACGAGAGTGGTGAGGAGGAGGGTGACGGCCGTGAAATTAAGCGCATACGTGCCCACTACACCCCAGTTAAAAACCAAAACCTCTGGAAACGAGAGGCCGCCAAAAAAGCGCAGCACACTACTAGACCATACAGCCGCCAACAGCAGCGTTAACGACCAGCGCACATACAGCCGCCGCCGCTTCAGCCGCGCCCGCCATAAATAGATAATCATGGCGATAAAGCTAAGTGGCAAAAGAGCTATCAATAAAAACTGCAAGGTAAGCGTCATGTTTACGGCGAAGACCCTAAGGGTTTCCGAAAACCCTTAGGGTCTCATTTGAACTGCGGGGATTATATCAGGATTAGGTAATTGGGCAGGAGGTGATTTGGGAAAAGACGGCCGTTTATCCCAAATTTATCCCAAATTCCAATTTGGGAAATCGGGCCAAAAAGTTGGGAAAGAGTTGGGAAATATCGCCCTTCGGGTAAAATTGCCCCGTTGGATAATCCAATACTTATCGTTAGTTCTGGTTAAGCGGGTGCGAGCAGGCTCCTGGTTGCCTTTACGGCGATAGACGTCAGTGGGGAATGGGCCACCCGTAACAGGGGAAAATCATGCGCGTTACCTATTTGTTCTCTATTGTGAGCGGTGTATTCATCACCGCCTTCTTGCTCTTGGGCATATTCCACCTGGGCAACCAGGCGGCGCCGCTTGTCGTCTTTACCGTCAACAGCACGGCCGACGCCACCGATGCTGTGCCGGGCGATGGCGTCTGTGAAACGGCGCCGGGCAATGGCATTTGTACGCTGCACGCCGCTATTCGGGAAAGCAATGCCCTGGCCGGAGCGGATGAAATTATCTTACCGGCGGGTACCTATCTGCTGACCATTCCCGGCGCGAATGAAAACAATGCCGCTACCGGCGACCTGGACATCACCGGAAACGCCGACGCCGGAACCACCGACACCCACACCAGCAACACGGACGCCGACCGTGGAACCACCGAGGCTCACCATTTGCCTGCCCATGATCAGCAAATGATCGGTAGTAAGCGTTCAGACTTGACAAGCTTATTACCAGAGGCAGTTGCCGCAATTCAGGTGCGAAAACTTGTCAAGTCTGCAAAGTAACTGAACGGTTACGCTGGGTACCACCCTGGCGATCCCCAATGAGTCGTGAATGGAGGAGAGGCTTTAGCCGATGCCTGGTTCGCCTGAAGGCTCTCCTCCGGCTGTCCACATTTCATATAGGGGTCGCCATCGTCACAAATGATCGGGAGAGCGGATGGGTCTGGCACAATCTGTGGCTGTCAACTCGTCCGCTCGTTTTATTTCAGGATGTAGTGGGTGCCTTTTTTGGAGCCGATTTTGAGGAGGATGCTGCGGTCTACCAGGTCTTTGAGGTCCAGGCGCAGGGTTTCAGGGGTCACGTCCGGGCATAGCTGCTGGTAGTCACGGCTGGTGATGCTGCCGTTTTCACGCACAAAGGTGAGGGCGCGCGCCTGCCGCTCGTTCATGCTCTTTGTCCATTTGGGTGTGGGGGCGCGTTCCCGTTTATTATGCAAGATGACAGTGAAGAGGTGGGGAGTGGCTTTGAATTCGGGCGGTTTGTGCCCGGCCTGGGTCATTTCCTCGATCATCTGGTCAATGCCCAGCCCTAACTCTTCGATGTAGCCCCATTGGAACAGACCGCTGACCAGGCGCGGGTTGCGCGAAAAATGCTCCTCCACCAGGTTGTCTAGCGTCATATAACCGGGTAGGCCGCCGGGGCTGATGATTTCCAGCCGGTCGGCGTACATACGCACTTCAATGCGCCGGCCGCGAATGCGGTAATCGCGGTGGGCGACGGCGTTGACCAATGCTTCTCGCACAGCAAAGCGGGGGTATTCCAACAGTTCGGCCCGTTCCAGGCCGTTAACAGTAGCGCCCACCCGCATTTCTTCGAAGATGATGTTCCAGGCGCGTTCGATAACACGCGCCAGGTTGCCGGAGATTTCATCGCGACGGCCGTAGCCAATCCCCCCATCTTCCCCACGCGGCTCCGTCCCCGGAAATTTAACAAAAGTGATACCACTTTGGGGGAAAAAGAGATGCGGTTTCTTGCCAAACAACAAAATGCCAATGGTGGTGGGTTCCCCTTCGCGGTTGGTCGCGCCAATTTCATACAGCAGTTCAGCCACATCCAGCGCGCGCGGCGCGCCGCGCTCTTCCCGCCGCGCCAGGTAGTCGCGGATGATGTCTGGGTCGAGATCGTCCGGGCGAGCGCCGGGCACAATGTCGGTTTCGTATTCAGCGGTGTTTTTGCTGGCGGCCAGTTCACGCACTTCGTCACCGGTCAGCGGGCGGTTTTGGGCGCCGCTGCGGATGAGGACACGGCCGTCTTCCAGCGCATGGAGTTCGGTGCTGCGGGGCACATGCAGACCAATGAGGACGCCGCTGCGCGTTTCCACCGGCTGCCAGGTAGTGGGCACAGGCGGGCGACACAGCCCGGCGGCTTCGCGCAGCGCGCCTTCGGCTTCTTCTTCCCAGATGGGGGTGGTGGGACGGCCGTTGCCGTCCAGCCCCAACACAATCACCCCGCCGTCGCCATTGGCCAGTGCCACTAGGCACTCCGCCAGCGGCTCGATATCTGCTGCCGGTAAAAAAGCAAGGCGTGAACCCGGTTTTTCTTTTAACATAACGTGGTTGATTATAACACAATTATGTGACGGCTATGGTCACAGGGAGGAAGGGGGCAAGTGGTAGGTGGCAGCGGTGAATGAAGATGTAGTTACGGCCGTACCCCTCACCGACGATTATGTGGGGCTGGAGATGGCCGTGGCCGCAGAACTGGCACGGTTGAAGAGCGTCAGCCGTAACCCGTAATCCGTCATACGATTACGGTTCACGGATTACGCATTACGAAGCCCGCACTCTATCCCGCAACTGGCTGAGGGCCAGACGGCGGGCGGTGGCGTCTTCCTCAGCTTGCAGGATGGTGGGCGGGGCGGCGCGGTCACTACATTGATCGGCCGTTAGCGGGCAGCGTTCGCACGTTTCGTTGATGTAGATCATGGGAATGGCCGGGTCGTCGGCAAAACGGATGGTCTGGCTTAACTCCGCGTCCACGCGGAAGCCAATGATGACGCTGCTGAGTACACCCGGATTGAGGGTCAGCGGGCGGGCCACGCCAATGCACAAAAACCGCTCCCGCGTTTGCACAAATTCCGACATTTGCACACCAACCAGCGGGTGGTCATAGGTTGGCATTTCCCCGTTCAACTGTTCCCGCAGCAGGCGGATGGAAAGCCAGCGGCGGCAGTAATGTTCATCCAGGCCAATGCCGTGCGGCACAATCAACTGGTTCAAATTCAACTGCTTGTACAGCACATACCGCTCATTGCCCATCTGGTGAAAACGCAAAAAGTGGTGGCGGATGCCGTAAAACTGGGGGATGAGTTCGCTGAATCGGTAAAAGAGCATCTCCGGGGTGGCATCATATTTAGCCAGCAAATCGAGTAATGCCTGCGGCTCCCAGGCGGTGCGGCCGAAGAAGCCCTGCAAATCGGCAAACATCGCCTGGCGGGGCATGAGCAGCACGCCGCCAAAGTAGGCGGCCAGGTGGTCGTTGAGGATTTGCTGGAAGGAGTCAATGCGGCTGGGGGTGGAGGCAAACGAGCGTTCCTTCAAGCCTAGATGTTGGTACCCTATTTCGCGGGCCAGGACAAAGTTGATCTGGTTGTCGTGCAGGGCAGGGTTGATGCAGAGGTACGGCTTGAAGCTGTTGGCGGTGCGTCGTCCCTCCACAAATACCGAACGATACCGTCGCAGCCGAGGATCGTCGGCAATGGCCGTTGTGTCAATCTCATAGCCATACTTCTGGCGCAGGATCGTCTCCAGCACTTCTCGCCGCACCGGAATCTGCCCCGTTAGGCCATATTGCCTGCCGATTTCAGCGGTAAAGGCGACGGCCGTGTCCTCCAACTCCTGAAAATAATTCTCGTGAATCTCCTGGTAGGAGCGCAAGGCGGCGCGCAAAAATTCCTCTTCTTTCAAATCATAATGACGGGCAATGGCGATGACGGCGTGTAACAGGGCGCTGGCCTTCTCCGGCTCGCGCGTCAGCAGCGTTACCAGGTCGCCCGGTTCCAGACCAAACTCCTCAAAGGGGAAGCGCTGGAATGTCGCTGACGCTAACGTCGTTTCCAGGTGCGCCAGCGACTCATCCAGCCGGATAGAGACCAGGTCGTCATAGCTTTTGCCCAGCACTTCGGCGATCTTCATGATCTTGTCGGCGCGGGGGTATTTGCGCCCCTTTTCAATCTCGGTGACATAAGAGGGGGAAAGATCACAGGCGGCGGCGAATTCAGTTAGCGTCATGTTGGCCTCCGTTCGCGCCTGCCGCATTTTCATGCCAAAGATGATGTTTACCAGATTTGCGCTCATAGTTTGTGAGGTGGCAAGATGCAAGTAGCAGGCGCCTGCCACCTGCCACTTGCAATCCCATAGGTGCATTTGCAATCAATTTTTAATGGCGCTCTATAGATATTATTTATTATTAATGTAGAGAGCGCCGAGAAATGTGCCCGTTTACTGCGGCGATATTATAGCGAATTTTCGCTAAAGGCACAAAATCGCCTCAAACCCCTTGACACAGTGCGGCATCAATTTGTATACTATTCACAGTTAGCGAAAATTCGCTAATAAGAAATTTCCACTATCTCACTGTTTCCAATCTATATTGTTCGTAGTAGGCGCTTTATCGCCTTCTCACTATCTGAAGACGATAAAGCACCTACTACAAACATGCAAACATTTGGCGGCGCAAATGGCACAAGATTCCATTCAGATTGTGGGCGAATTGCCGCCCAATTTTACAGAAATCCTCACCCCGGCGACGCTGGCTTTTGTAGAAAAGCTGGAACGCACCTTTGGCGAACGGCGGCGCGAACTGCTGCACCAGCGGGAGCGGCGGCAGGCGGCCATTGACCAGGGCCAGATGCCTGACTTTTTGCCAGAAACGGCGCATATTCGCCAGAGCGAATGGACCGTCGCCCCCATCCCCGCCGATTTACAAGACCGGCGGGTGGAAATCACCGGCCCCGTAGACCGCAAAATGATCATCAATGCCCTGAACTCCGGCGCCAATGTCTACATGGCCGATTTTGAAGATTCCCATTCGCCCACCTGGCAGGCGACCATTGAAGGGCAACTCAACCTGCGTGACGCCATCCGGGGTACGATTACCTTTACCAATCCTGACGGCAAGTTGTACCAACTGAATGAACAAACGGCGACGCTGCTGGTACGGCCGCGCGGCTGGCATTTACCGGAGAAACATGTGCTGGTTGACGGCCGTCCCCTCGCCGCTGCTCTCTTTGACTTTGGCCTCTTCTTCTTCCACAACGCCCACGCCCTCATTGCCAAAGGCACCGGGCCATATTTTTACCTGCCCAAGCTGGAAAGCCACCTGGAAGCGCGGTTGTGGAACGATGTGTTTAACCTGGCTCAGGAGGAACTGGGCATCCCGCGCGGCACCATTCGCGCCACCGTCCTCATTGAAAATATCCTGGCGGCCTTTGAGATGGACGAGATTTTGTGGGAACTGCGCGACCATTCCGCCGGGCTGAACTGCGGCCGTTGGGATTACATCTTCAGCGCCATCCGTAAATTCCGCAACCATCCGCGCTGGGTGATGCCCGACCGCGCCGATGTGACCATGACGACGCACATGATGCGGTCATATTCGCTGCTGCTGATCAAAACCTGTCACCGGCGCGGTATTCACGCCATGGGCGGCATGGCCGCCCAAATTCCGATCAAAAACGACCCGGCGGCCAACGAAATTGCCCTGAACAAGGTGCGCGCCGATAAAGAACGTGAGGCCAAAGACGGGCACGATGGCACCTGGGTGGCGCATCCGGGGCTAGTGGCGATTGCTAAAGAGCAGTTTGACCGGTACATGCCCACACCCAACCAGATTCACCGTAAACGGGAAGATGTGCAGGTAACGGCCGCCGATTTACTCGCCGTTCCCGAAGGACACATCACCGAAAAGGGGCTGCGGGTGAACCTGGATGTGGGCATTCAGTATATGGCCGCCTGGCTGGATGGGAATGGCTGTGTGCCTATCTATAACCTGATGGAAGATGCGGCCACGGCCGAAATTTCCCGCTCGCAAATCTGGCAGTGGGTACACAACCAGGGAACACAATTGGACGACGGCCGTATCCTCACCCCCGAACTCGTCAACGATATGATTCCCACTGTGCTGGCAGACATCAAACAATCGGTCGGCGGCCAGCCATTTAACAACGGCCAATATGCCCTGGCTGGCGAATTATTCCGGCAAATCATCAACGATGATACCTTCACCGAATTTATGACTTTACCAGCGTATGAATTTTTGAGCTGAGTAATTGAATAATTACCCAATTACCTGATACCCATTCCCACACCTGGAGGAAAGATCTCATGTTAAAACAGTACGATGTCAAACAATTAGAAGAAAGTTGGAAATATGATAAACGATGGCAGGGGATTGAACGGCCGTACTCCGGCTACGACGTTTGCCGCTTACGCGGCACCATTGTCATTGAGCATACCCTGGCCCGCATGGGCGCGGAACGGTTGTGGCAGTTGCTCAAAAAAGAGCCTTATGTCAACTCGCTAGGAGCACAGACGGGCAACCAGGCGGTGCAGATGGTGCAGGCCGGGCTGAAAGCCATTTACCTCAGCGGCTGGCAGGTTGCCGCCGACGCCAATCTATCCGGCCAAACCTATCCTGACCAGAGTCTCTATCCGGCCGACAGCGCCCCCAATCTGGCCCGCCGTATCAACGCCGCTTTGCAACGCGCCGACCAGATTTATCACATAGATGGCAAAAACGGCATCTACTGGTACGCACCCATCGTGGCCGATGCCGAATCCGGTTTTGGCGGCAATTTAAACGCCTACGAACTGATGAAAATGATGATTGAAGCGGGCGTGGCCGGGGTGCATTTTGAAGACCAGCTCTCTTCGGCCAAAAAGTGTGGGCACATGGGCGGCAAGGTACTGGTGCCTACCCGCGAATTTATCCAAAAATTGGTGGCGGCGCGGCTGGCGGCGGACGTGATGGGCGTGCCCACCGTCCTCATTGCCCGCACCGACGCCGATTCGGCGCAGTTGATCACCAGTGATATTGACCCGGTGGATCAGCCCTTTATCATCCCCGGTGAACGCACCCACGAAGGGTTCTACCGCATTACCGGCGGCCTTGAAATGGCGATTGCCCGCGGCCTGGCCTATGCGCCCTATGCCGACCTGATCTGGTGCGAGACCTCCACACCCGACCTGGGCGAAGCGCGGCAGTTTGCCGAAGCCATTCATGCCCAATTCCCCGGCAAGATGCTGGCCTATAATTGCTCACCTTCCTTTAACTGGAAGCTGAAACTGGATGAAGCGACTATTGCCAATTTCCAAAAGGAACTGGGCGAGATGGGCTACAAATTCCAGTTTGTGACGCTGGCCGGTTTCCATTCGCTGAACGCCAGCATGTTTGAACTGGCCCAGGCGTACAAGGAAGAGGGCATGGCCGGTTACTCGCGGCTGCAAGAGAAAGAGTTTGCCATGGAAAAAGAAGGCTTCCGGGCTATCAAACACCAGAGTTTTGTGGGCGCCGGCTACTTTGATGAAATCCAGCAAGTGGTGACGGGTGGGCTGGCTTCTACGGCCGCGCTGAAAGGCTCGACGGAGGAAGCGCAGTTTAACCAGGTGTTTGTGCCGCCTGTGATTATGCCGCAAGCAGCGGCGGTGGGGGATTAGTAATCAGTAATCAGTAAGCAGTAAGCAGTGAACAGTAAGAGACGGCCGTAGGGGTACGGCCGTCTCTTTTTTGTTTGTTCGAGCGTTTGTAACAAGCAGATAAAAGTAGTATATTATGTATAGTTCCTGAATGGTTGTAATAACGTTCATTCGCAAACGAGTGGTTTATGAGCCTAGAAGCACAGTTAAAGAAATTAAAGGCTTATTTCTATAGACAGAAAAGCGCCGAAAGACTAATACTACCAAGTCACATACGACTAGCAGAAACTTACCAGTACGAATTATCAATTAGTCTACAACTATCTATTACCCATATCTCCCCACAGGGAGATGAGTAGGACAAACTCCAACCTCATCACATTGAATAGAGGAGGAATATAAATCTTGTTTGACAATCTTGTCACTTCCGACAATCAATGGGCTGCTGAAGAATTTGCCCATGTTGAATTAAAGGACGGGCGTCTCAATTGGCGCTGCCAGGAGTTGGCCAGCGCCCTGACCCAACAACCAACTAAGCCCATCAACCAGGCCTGCGAAGATTGGGCGGATACCAAAGCTGCCTACCGGTTTTTTGCCAACGACAAGGTCACACCAGCGCGCATTGTGGCCCCGCACCAGCAGCGGACGGTGGCCCGTATGGGTCAGCGTGTGCTGGTATTAGCCATACAAGACACAACCTTAAGATGACCCACCTGTTGACGTGGATGAACCGATTGAATGGTTACTGTTGAGCAACGCACCGGTGAAAACCTTTGCCGATGCGGTGCAAGTGGTGCAATGGTACGGCTGCCGCTGGCAAATTGAGGTTTACCACAAGGTCATCAAGTCGGGTTGCACAGTAGAAGATTGTCGTCTCAAAACAGTCGACCGGCTTCATCTGTCAACATCGGGTCATAAAGTCCTCATTTCATCGGTTTAAAATGTCCCTTTTTCATTGGTCTTCGTGTCCCTTCGTCGCTATGGGTTCAGTACCCGGTCAGGCGACCAAAGGGGCTGTTTATCTGAACAGGGGCAGCTACATTGCTTTACATAGGCGCCTCCTGATATTGACGCGCCCGTTGGGTTAAGGTGCGGCAGCCTTGTTGCAATCGGGCCTGCGTCAGCAGCCGGTGGTCAATGTAGATGAAACAGGGTGGCGCCAAGAAGAGCAATCCTATTGGTTGTGCGTAGGCAGCACCCCAGCGGTGGCGCTCTTTTTGCTCCAGGCAAGCAGAAGTCAACAAGGCGTGGTAGCCTTGCTGGGCACGGAGTATGCCGGGATCGTTGGTTCTGACCGGCACAGCGCCTACAATGGGCGGGCTGATGAGCGACGCCAACTGTGCTGGTCTCATTTGCAGCGTGATTTCCAGGCTTTGGTAGACCGGGGCAGTGATTCGGCGGTGATGGGTCGGCTGTTGCTGGCCCAAACCAGGCAGATGTTTACGCTTTGGCATCGTGTGCGTGATGGCACCCTCACCTGCCCAGAATTTCAGACCGCCATGCAGCCCATTCGCCAAGAGATTGAATCCCTGCTGCAACTGAGCATTACCTTGGTGACACACCCGCAAACCCAGGCTACCTGCCGCAACCTGCTTAAGCACAAGACCGCATTGTGGACTTTTGTGGACCAGTCTGGCATTGAGCCGACCAATAATGCGGCTGAACAAGCGTTGCGTCGGGCTGTCCTGTGGCGCAAACGCAGCTTTAGTACCCAAAGTGAGGCGGGTAGCCGCTTTGTCGAACGTCTCTTGACCGTCGTTATTTCCCTGCGTCGGCAGCAACGACATGTCCTGGATTTCTTGACCCAAGTCTGCCAGACCTATGGTTCTGGGTTGCCAATGCCTTCTTTGCTACCTTCGGATAAGTTAGACGGGTGTCATCATAACTCATAACTGAACGGTTACTCCAGAACGAGATTTTAGACACGGGCGCCTATGAATTTATCACCTTTACGCCAACGGCCGTGATCGGCCTGCCCAAATCGGTGAACATCGGCGATACGGTGACGTTCACCATTACCGGCGACCTGACCATTCGGGATGTGACCAATGCGGTGACGTTTACGGTGGAAGCAACGGCCGTGTCACCCACACAACTCACCGGTACGGCCACCGCCGCCGTCAGCCGCGGCGACTATGGCCTGCAAATTCCCAGTGTGCCCAATGTAGCCAATGTGGAAGAAGAAGTAGAACTGATTATTGAGTTTGTGGCCAACGCTTCATAATTAGCGCCCAGACCCGAAGGGTTTCAAAAGCCCTTCGGGTCTGTTTCAGTTGAAGGATGGCGTAGAAGCAAGGCGAGCAAACGCCGCGTCACGGCCTTTGTGTCTGGGCCAATCTCGCCAGGGGGGCCGACGCAGGCGGGGCAGCCGTCGCGGCAGCGGCAGTCGGCCACCAGTTCGCGTGCGGCCGCCAGCAGATCGTGGTGCAGTTCAAAGAGGCGCTGGCTGAAGCCGACGCCGGCCGCCACCCGTTCGTACACCACCACCGTCGGCGCTTGCGTCAGCGGGCTGCGGCTTTCCGCGCTGACCTCAATGTCGCCGGGGTCGCACATCAGGTAAAGCGGGGCCAGGTTGCGCAGCACGTAGGCCAGCCCACCCAGCGCCGACCGCGCCTGCTGCCCGGCTTCGGCCTGGCGGTGGCAGCTGGGGCAGAGAGTGATCAGGTTCTCCGGTTTGTTGGCTTCGCGGTACTGTTCATTTTGGCCGGGGATATAGCCAAATTCGCGGAACGGCCGTATGTGATGCACGTGCAGCACGATAGTAGACCCTTCGGGTTTTCCCAAACCCGAAGGGTCTTTTCCGGCCGCACCACATAGGCGGCAGCGATGATTATCCCGCTCCAACACCGCCCGCCGCGCTGCCTGCCAGTTCGGGCCATAATCGTTGGGCCGCAGCAAAATCCCCGCGTCATACAACTGTTCGGTTAACTCTTCGCTGAAAACCAGCCAGTAGCCGCTCGTTTCCAGCACCAGTTCCGGCAGTTCAATGGGGCCAAAACCAAGCGTTTCGTGGGAATAGCGTTTGATTTTGCGGTAGCCGGTGGCTTTGGTGACCACCGACACATCACCAAAGGCGCGGTAGACGCCACCTTCTGTGACTTCCACTTCGGGGCGTAGCTCACGGATGGCGCTGCCGATGCTGGCGCGGGTGTAGTAGTCCACTTCCACGGGGCGGGCATAGGCGATACGGCCGTCCCAATCCAACCGCTCCACCAGATACGTGCGTGCCTGGTGCATGTAAATGGCATCTTCATACACCATCACCGGCGCCGTCTCCAGGTCAATCTCACCGATGACTTCCGGGTGACCGGGCGCGTCCACATCTTGAATGACGACGGTATCATCGCCGCTGGTGCGCAGGGACACGGAAGTGGCCGGCGCGCCATCTCCCAGCCAGTGATACTGCCCCCGCGTTTCGTGCAGCACCCCTTCCGCCTGCAAAATGGGCAGCAGTTCGTCCACCGGGCCATGATTGCCAAAGGCTTCCCCTGCCTGCCAGGGCAGTTCATAGGCCGCGCAAAGCAAATGTTTGACCAGAATACGCAAATTGTCCGGGTTGGTCAGGGCATGTTCCGGCGATTGCCCAAACAGGTATCGCGGGTGGCCGCAAATATATTGATCCAACGGGTTGTTCCCGGCAATGAGCAGCGCCGCCGACTGCGCCGCTCGCCGCCCGGCGCGCCCCGCCTGCTGCCAGACGGAAGCGATGGAGCCGGGATAGCCGGTGATAACGGCCGCATCCAGTTCGCCAATGTCAATGCCCAGTTCCAGGGCGTTGGTGGCCACCACACCGCGCAACGCACCCGTACGCAGGCCATGTTCAATTTGGCGCCGTTCCAGGGGCAGGTAGCCGCCGCGATAGCCGGTGACGGCTCGAAGTGGCTTCGGGTTCGCCGTACCATTTTGCCCGGCATAGGCTAATTCATCCTGCAAATAACTCAGCAGTAGTTCTACTGTGCTGCGGGCGCGGGCAAAAACGATGGTCTGGATGTCTTGCTGTAAGAAGGCCAGGGCGGCGTCGCGGGCGGCCATGACGGTGCTGGCGCGCAAGCCGAGTTCTTCGTCAATGATGGGCGGGTTGTAGAGGATGAACTGTTTTTCGCCGGTGGGCGCACCGTTTTGCGTTTCGTCCACCAGGGTGAACGGCCGTTCAACCAGCCGTTCAGCATGTTCCTGGGGGTTGGCAATGGTGGCGGAGCAGCAGATGAATTGGGGATCACTGCCGTAAAAGCGGCAGAGGCGCTGCAAACGGCGCAGCACGTTGGCGATGTGGCTGCCAAAGATACCCCGGTAGGCGTGAATCTCATCCAAAACTACAAATTCCAGGTTGGCGAATAGGTCGCGCCAGGTGGTGTGGTAGGGCAAAATCCCGGCGTGGAGCATGTCTGGGTTGCTGATGAGGATGCCGCCGCGCTGCCGGATTTTGCTGCGCTGGCTGCGGGGGGTGTCGCCATCGTAGCTGTGGGCGGAGATGGGCAGCCTGCCGGCCTGGATAACGGCCGTTGTCTCTGCCAGTTGGTCATGGGCTAACGCTTTGGTAGGGAAGAGGTAGAGGGCGCGGGCGGACGGACGGGCCAACAATCGCTGCAAGACGGGCACGGTGTAACATAGCGATTTGCCGGAGGCGGTGCTGGTGGCAATGACGACGTGTTGGCCCTGGGACACGGCCGTAATGGCCGCTGCCTGATGCGTATAAAAGCTGTCCACGCCGCGCGCAGCCAGACCGGCCCGCAGCCGTTCATCCAGGGGGAAAGGAAGGGGGGCAGTGCGCGACGGCCGTGCCCGCAGCCGTTCCCAGGCGACCACGTTGGCCATGAAGTCGCGGTTGAGGCGTAAATCGGCTAATAATTCGGAGAGGGCCATATTGTGGATGAGATCAGGAGATTGGGAAATTGAGAGATTGAATCTCCTAATCTCCCAATCTCCCGATCTTCTCTGTCAGCCAGTTCGTCAGGTTCATCATGTATACGATTATAACGAATTTGCGATGGCGATTCAGGCGGGAAGTTGAACGGCCGTCCTTCCACCACCGGGCAGCACGCAGGTGCGAGATGAGACTAGAGGATTAGCATAGCGCCTTCGGTTGCCCAGTAGTCTGCGCAAGCGATATAATATGATGATGTTTAGACGGAAAAAACCCCCATCACAACCGCCCCCCTCACCCGAAAGGACGTTGCTGGTATTTAAACCAGAGACAGGTGACCCATTGGCGCGGGTGGTATTGAATGGTTACAGCGTTGAGCAAAGCAAATCGCTGGGGCGACATGGGGCGCTGTGCAGTTTCAAAATTGTGGACGGGGATTTGTGGCAAGAGTGGCACACCCAGACACAGTTGGTATTGCGGACACAGACGGGGGATGAGGCGCTAATCAAAATTACGGCCCTGCCGGTGGAAGAGGACAGCTACGGCCTGATTGAATTTTTGCAGTAAGAACGTAATGCCTGGCACTGCAAGCCCTGTAAAGCCCTGATGACAAGCCGGGGCTTTTTTTGATCCCTGTTGGTTTTGATAAAAATCGGAAGCCCGAAGTCGGATGTCGGACTTCGGTTTACGGATCACGTTTTACGTTTTACGGCTTACGTCCCCTGAGTGCTTTTTCCTGAAATTCAACCCAGAGTGCCTGGTAAGCCTGGGTGGCGGGGGAACGAGGGGCAAAGGCAGGCAGGGGTTGGCGGTGCAGCCCCATTTGCTCAATTTGGGAGAGGGTGGGGATGGGGGTATGCAGGATGTGGGGGTATTGTTGGTACACGGCCGTCGCCACTTCCCGGTGCAGCTTACGGCGGGCGTCTACCATGGAGAGAAAGGTGTATATGTTGTTGGCGTCATGCCCCCGTTTTTTGAAGAAGGCCAGCATTTGGGCATAAGCATTGACGGCCAGGGTGGTGGGAATGAGCGGGATGAGCAGCCGGTCGGCGGCGGTGAAGATGTTTTCGGCCAGCAAATTCAGGGTGGGTGGGCAGTCCAGAAAGATGGTGGCATATTCTTTGCGCAGGGGATCAAGGATGCGGCTTAACCGTTTGGTGGGGCGCTTTTTGTCGCTAAAGGCCAATTCCAGGCTGCGGTAGCTGATGTCGGCGGGCAGCACATCCAGATGTTCGTAATCGCTGCCTTTGATGCTACGGGCGATGGCGTCATGCGCCGTACCCAGGCTGCGGGCCTCCTTCACCACTTTGGGTTTGATGCGGAAATAAAAGGAACTGGCGCCCTGTGGGTCTAAATCGCACAGCAGCGTGGGGTATCCATCCTGGGCGGCCAGATAGGCCAGGTTCACGGCCGTTGTCGTTTTGCCCACGCCGCCTTTGTGACTGTAAATGGCAATAACGGCCGTCATGTTGATTCCACCTTAAAAAGTTTTTTGAAGAGGCGGCGGTTTTCTGGGGTAGCAAACTGGGTAAAGGCATCGCTGAATTTGTCTCTGGCCTGTGCGCGCTGCTGGTGTAAATGGGCTACCAGCGCGCCCACCGCCAGCAGGGTGGCGCGTGATTGGGGCAGCGGCAGTTCAGCGGCCAACCGTAATAAATAGGCTTCTTGCACATGCAGGTCGTTAATATCACCCAGGTTGCTTTGTAATGTTTTAAGCTGACCAATCAGCAGCGTCATCTCTTCTGGGGGGAAGAGGGTGGCAAAAAACTCCAGCAAGTAGCGCAGCTTTTTACATTCAATGCGCAGCGCGTGCATTTCCGGTTCATTGCCGCTGAGCAAGATTTTTTGCCCTTGCTTGATGATGCGCCGGTATCGCTTGTAGATGCGCCGCTGTGCCAGGGGCAAAATGGGGTTAGCCGGGGCGGCGGGGGTAGTTGTGTATAGAAAGGCAGCCCAGTCGGCCATGATTTGTTGACAAGTCGCAGAATGGAGAGCGGACACGGCCGTGCGCAATGCCTTTTTCCGTTTTTGCCGCAAATAGGTAAACAAGAGGGCCATGTCCGCCTGCATAAAATCGGGCAGCATCGCCCGGTAGCCGGGTTCGGCCAGCAGATACACGTCCAGGTCACGCAGGTCGTTTGTCCATTGGGCGACCATTTTCAGGTCGGCGCGGAAACGGGCCACCGGCTCCGCAGGCAGCACATCCTTAAACTGGCTGAGGGCAGAACGGGAGCGGCGCAGCGCCACGCGGAAATCGTGCAAAAATTCGGTGTCAATATCCTGGGAAATGTAAGGGAGGTTGGTCTGGATGATTTCTAGCTCGGCGCGGAGCAATTGTTTCAAGGCAATGGGCGCGAGTGTGGCCGGATCGAGCGCCAGCCGGGGTTTGGCGATGTATTCGCCAGGGTCTTTGCCTACGGCCGTTAAAATCCCTTTATACCATTCCAGGGGCGTGACGGCCGTAGCCCCTTGCATTACCAGCCAACCGGCGACCCGTTCAGTTTCGGCTTCATAGCCACGCAGTGGTTGCAGGCGGGCGCAGGTAGTGAGGGGAAGGGTGTCGGCAGTGGACGGCCGTATTGTTTCCACCACCAGGCGCGCCACCGTCTTTTCATCTTCGTTCAACACGCGATAAGGGGTGCGGTAGATAGTGAGTTCGGCCTGAGGCAGCAGGGCGCGCACATCCAACAGGGGGGTCAACCGTTCCCTTATTTCGCCTTCCGGCAAATTCCAGGCAAAGGTGGGGCGCTGGCGCAAGGGTGCTTTGGGGCTGTCCTCGGCCGCCGCCAGGTCGGCCAGGTAAATAGTGCGTTTATTGCTCACCAACGCCAACGACTGCTGGTACAACCGCCAGTCGAAGGAATCATAGTAAATATCATGACTCTGCTGGCCTGTTTCCGGCAAGAGCGTGAATGATTCGGACGCGACTTCAATCTGGCCTGGCGCCGGCAAATTATCTGATAAACGATACAACCACTGCTTCATTTTTCCGCGAAGGATGCGCATTGACCTGACAAGTTTTTGTCAGCTTGCTGAGATTTTCATTTCTTCTTTGACTTTCCCTTTTTATCTTTGTTTTTCTTGCCCTTCTTATCCTTCTTACCCTTATCCTTTTTCTTCTTATCGTTGTCTTTTTTCTTGTTTTTTTTCTTGTCTTTTTTGGCTTTCTTCTCTTTCTTTTGTTTGGCTGGCACGATTTGGGGCAGCAGTTCAACAGCGATAAGACCTGGGTCAAGTGTGGCTGTGGTCACGGCCGTTTCCACCACTAACAGTTCCTCCGGGAAAATCGCCAGACGGCCGTGACGGAACCGCCCGTACCAATGTTTCACCTGATTCTCTGTCAGCCCGGTTTGTGCTGCCGCTTCGGTCATTGTGGCTCCATCGGCCAGTGCCAGCACCGCCTGTGCCCGCTGGCTGTGCGGCCCTTCCCCTGCCGCCACCCGTATACATCCCGCCCGCTCCTCGGCCGTCAATACCAATTGCTCATTCTGCTGCTCGTCCATATCTTTTCCCTTGAAAATAGTTTGTAGTAGGCACTTTAGTGCCGTAAAAAGGCGATAAATCGCCTACTACAAACCTATCATATCCCATCTCTCAGGAGAGGGCATGTCATGCAGTGGCCGCCGCCGCGCCCTTTGCCCAGTTCAAAGCCGTCAAACGTCAGCACCTCAATGCCGGCATCACGCAGTTTCTGGTTGGTGTAGGTGTTTTTGGAATAGGCGATGACCACACCCGGTTCCAGCGCCACCACGTTGTTGCCATCATCCCATTGCTCGCGGGCGGCCTGGTAGTCGTCACCGCCGGTGGTGATGACGCGCAGTTGGGGCACACCTAGAGCGTCGGCCACCGCACCCAAGAAGTCGGCTTCGCGGCGCACGTCAAACGTGCCCGGTTTGTCACCGGGGCGGATGCTGTAGGCTTGAATTTGGGCCACCACATTGGGGTAAATGGTAACGGCGTCGCGGTCGAGCATGGTGAAGACGGTGTCCAGGTGCATATGCGCCCGGTCACGGGTGAGCTGAGCCACAATGATGCGTTCGGCTGCTTCCTTTTTGAAGAGCGCGCGGGCGATCTGCTCCACCATTTGCACGGTGCTGCGTTCGCTGACGCCTATTAGCACCGTTTTATTGCCAATGGGCATCACATCGCCGCCTTCCAGCGAAGCGCGGCCAAAATCTTCCAGGTCAAACTGGTCATCATCGCCGGCGGGTGGGTACCAAAATTCAAAATCGGCGCCGCGAAACAAGGGGTGGAAGCGGTAGATGAGGCCCACGTGGATGGCTTCCTGATGCCGGGCGCGCCAATACATAGGGTTGACGGAGACGCCGTTGTAAATCCAGCAGGAGGAATCGCGGGTGAAAAGGGTGTTGGGCAGGGGGGGCAGGATGAATTCATTGGCGGCGGTAGACACGGCCGTGAGCGACCGCTTACTCATCTCATCCAGATTTAGCCGGTGGATTTCCGCTCGCGCCAGCCCGCCGATGAGGTGTTGCGCCAGCCGGTCAACCGGCATCTCCATCAGATAGGCGCGGAATTCGTGTACCAGCGAAACGCCGACGGTCAACTCCGTCACCTCGCGGTTGATGACCCGCCGCCGCACCGCTTCGCTGAGCGCCAGCGTCTCCGCTAGCAGTTGTTCCAGGTAATACACTTCTACGCCCCGGCTGCGCATGATCTCCACAAAGGTGTCATGTTCTTGCTGGGCGCGTTCCACCCAGAGGACATCATCAAAGAGCAGTTCGTCGTGGTTGGAGGGGGTCAGGCGGCACAGGCTCAGGTCGGGCCGGTGTACCATTACTTTGCGCAAGACGCCCACTTCGGAATGAACGCCAAATTGTGTCATGTTTGCACCTCATGTTGCAGGTCAGTGATACGGCCATCAGAGTGTAACCCGAACGAGAGCTTCGGGCAATTGGTGACAAAACCCGGCGATTGAAATCGCGGCAACAAAAGGCGAAGCCGACCTGCGTCGGCTGGAAGCAGCCGGCGCAGGCCGACTTTGTTTTGTGTAGAGCCTGCACTGAGCGCGGACGGCTGCCGTCCGTCGCCGAAGTGTGCAGATTTATCTACTATATTTCGAATTAGCGGTATTGCCGCGCCAGGGAATACGCAATAAGAGCCAAAGTCAGTACAATGGGGCGCATGATTGTGATCAGCCATTTGCAGAAGGTAGACGGGGCAACAACGCTGCTGGAAGTGGAAACATTGACGGTGGCGGCGGGGGAGATCACGGCAGTGACCGGACTCACCGGCATCCACAAAACCACCTTTCTGGATCTGCTCACCGGCAAGATTCAGCCGACGGCGGGTACGGTGCGACTGGCAGGCATTGACCCCTGGCAGGATCGGGCAGCCTTTGCCCGGCTGGTGGGGGTGCTGACGGCCGAAAACGGCCTCTATCCCCGGCTGTCGGCACGGCAAAACCTGACCTTTTATTGTGATTTGTATGGGCTGCCACACGGCCGTGCTGACGCCATGCTGCAACTGGTGGGGCTGCAAGACCAGGCCAAAGTGCCGGTGGAAAAGTTGGCGCCTGGCCTGGCGCGGCGGCTGGCCATGGGGCGGGCGCTGCTGCACCAACCGCAGGTTTTGCTGCTGGTAGAGCCTTTTGCCGAATGTGACCTGGCTTCCACCAGCCTGTTAGAGCGGCTGATTCGGGTGACGGCGGCGGAGGGCACGGCCGTGCTGCTCATCAGCCGTGATCTGGCGGGCTTACGGCCGTTGTGCCAGACGGTGGTGGAGATGGAAAACGGCCGTGTGGCGCAGCAGTATCGCCCGGAGGAACGGGAGAGCCAGGTCAACCTGCCCTTCAAAATTCCGGCGCGGTTGGAAGATAAGGTGGTGCTGGTGAACCCGGCCGATATTGTGTATGTGGCTGCCGAGGAGGGGCGCACGGTGTTGTGTACGCCGGACGGCCGTGTGCCTACTCACCTGACACTGAATGAAGTGGAGCAGCGGCTGGCGCGCAGCGGCTTTTTCCGCGCCCATCGCAGTTACCTGGTCAATGTGCAGCACATCAGCGAGGTGATTGCCTACACCCGCAATAGTTACACCCTCATTTTGCACAATGGCGGCGGCGACGATGGTCGCGGCCGTATTGAAATCCCCCTCAGCAAAACGGCGGCGCGGGATTTGCGGGAGATGCTGGGATATTAAAGTAATTGCGTAATCAGGTAATTACGCAATTACCCAATTACCCAATTACCTCCATTCGCCCCGATTTTTGCGCCATTCAACCCTCTTTTCCGCCTTTCAGCCCAAATTTGCTGCGCCACTTTCCTGAAACTGCTACCGTATAGGCAGCAAGTACGGCTGTGGAAGGTTTCATAATTCATCCTTCCTCATTCATAATTCTTCATAGGAGTTAACATGAGCGAATACAAGTTGAAAAAAGGCGAAAACAAAAACCGCATCATCGCGGCGGCGGCTGTGGTGGCGGCTGTAATTTTGGGCGGGGCATTCATGCCAACGGATGGCGTCACGGCCGTGTGGCTGCTGGCGGCATTGTATATGCTGGGGCCATTGGTGGCGGCGATGTTGGTACGGCCGTTGCAAGACGACTGGTGGTTGTTCGTGACCGCCACTATTTTGTCATTGGGCATTGTCTTGCCCTGGTCATTCATTCACCCGGCGCAGTGGGCGGCCGTTTATTTGCCGCAGTTGGGCTTATGGGCCAACCTGCTATTTTTGGTTTTGCTGATAACATCGGTAGGCGCCGGCCAGCCACCGCGCAAACTGTGTTGGGCCTTGACCGGCTTTTACCTGCTTATCCTGCTAGTGATGCCGTTGGTATTGTAGGAATTTTATCCGCGAAGGGCGCGAAGGAACATTACCGGCGCCAGGGCCGGTCTCCGGGCCGTGCCCGGTGGTGGCCCGGTGGAGACACCGACCCTGGTCATAAAGACATCCGATTTCTCCAAGAAATCGGATGTCTGAAGGGACAGTATGAACGAAACGATTGTAGCCAGACAACCGGGCCGGTGGCAGTTGCGCTGGGCGGTGGCGCGGCAAGAGATGGTCAACATTGCCCGCCATCCCTATTACCTGGTGTCGTTTGGCATTCCCATTTTTATGTCGCTGGCGTTTGCCCTGTTTGTGTCCGCGTTGGGCGAAACGGACGAACTGATTGTGGCCGTGTATGACGCGGGCAGTTCCGATTGGGCGGCGACGCTGGCAAAGTGGGAGGATGTGACGGTGCGGATGGTGGAATCGGAAACGGCCGTACACACTGCCCTGGATGACGAGGCCACGGCCGGTATCCTTATTCCTGCCGGGTTTGACACGGCCGTTGCCGCCGGGCAGTCTCCTGAACTTGTTGTTTATGTCAACCAGGAGGCGCGCAATGATCACATTGCCATCGTCACGCGGCGCTTGAGCGACGCGCTGTGGACGATGGGCGAGGCGCCACCACCGGCCATGATTAGCTGGCAGGAAACCAATGCCCGCGATAGCGGCCTTACCTTTTCAGTGGAGGAGTATATCGTCGTTATCTTTGTTATCTTGGGCATTTGTATGACCACCATGGGCATCCTGGCGCAAATCATCGTGGAGAAGCGGGAGACGGGGTCGTTACCGGCGCTGCTGGCTTCGCCGCTGACGTTTGGCGATCTGTTGTGGGGGCAGAGTACGGCCGTGTTCCTTTACACCATGCTGCTCAGCGCCATTTTGCTGGCGCTGAACGGCGGGTTGGTGGGCAATGTGGGGGTCACGGCCGTGTCCATCATCCTGACCACTTGCGCTCTGTTGGCGCTGGGGCTGTGGTTTGGCCTATGGTCACAATCCAAAAACCAGTGTAATGCTTATACTGGCGTGATGGGCATTGTGCTGGTCATCCCCAGTTGGTTTGCTTTGGTACCGCCGGAAAATTTATCGCTGCCGCTGACGGTGGGGCTGCGCCTGCTGCCCACCACTTACCTGGTGGAATTGCTCAACCAGTCGCTGAACGGCACAGCGACCTGGACTACGGCGGGAATTAACCTGCTGGTGTTGGGGATGTTTACGGCCGTCTTTTTTGGCCTGGTACGCTGGCGGTTACAGCGGCAGCCGGTGTGGTAACGCGATTTGCCAAATCGCGTTACAGGAGAAAAACATGATCGAAATCAAAAATCTAAAGAAGTATTATGGTGAAAACAACGCCATTAAAGCGGTAGATGATGTCAGTTTTATTTGCCCGGATGGGCAGATCACGGGGCTGCTTGGCCCCAATGGCGCAGGCAAAACGACCACGCTGCGCATGATCATCGGCTTGATTAAACCGGGGGCGGGCACAGTGATTGTAGACGGCCGTGATGTGACCCGTGAACCCGGTAAAGTGCGCCAACTGTTAGGGGTGCAGGCTGACGCCACCGGTGTGTACCCCCGGCTGACGCCGCGGGAACAGTTTCGCTTTTACGGCCGTTTCTATGGCCTGCGCGGTAAACAGTTGGAAGAGCGGGTGCAGGCCGTCATAGACGAACTGCACATGCAGGATATTGCCGACCGCCAGGCGGAAGGGTTCAGCCGGGGGCAGCGGCAAAAGATCGTCCTGGGGCGGGCGCTGGTGCATAACCCGCCCAACGTACTCATGGACGAACCGACCAACGGCCTGGACGTGATGGCCGTGCGCCAGACCCGTGACACCATTCAGGCCATGAAAAAACAAGGGCGCTGTGTGCTGTTCAGCACCCACTATATGGACGAAGCGGAGCGGTTGTGTGACAACATCGCCATTATCGTCGGCGGTCATATTGTGGCCGTTGGTTCCCCCGAACAACTGATGCAGCAAACCGGCCAATCCCGCCTGGAAGATGCTTTTGTGTCCCTGGCCGGCCGGGAGTATCTGACCTATTCGGACTACGGCAGCCAACCGGCTGACGGTCAGGCATTACCTGTGGCGGGAGATTAGAGATTAGAGATTGGGTAATGTCTTTAGTTTTTCGCCATGACTACAGCGGATAAAGGATTGAACGGATTCTCCTCTGGAAACTTATCCGCTTATTCTCCAATCCGTTGTAGTCTTAAAGAAGTGGCAAAAACTTCGTGGCACTAACGAGACTGCAAAATCTCCAATCTCCTGATCTCCAATCTACTCTTGGAGTAAACATGAACTACTTAAACATCTGGTACAAAGAAATTTTAGAAATGCTGCGCAATCGCAAGGCATTGCGCGATACATTGCTTATTCCGTTGGTTTTAGGCGTTTTTTATGCGGTGCTGAACCCGATGTTAGGACAAATGATCAACCGGCGCAGCGAAAGCGTGATTGTCTTGCCGGTGCAGGGGTTGGAATATGCCGACCCGGCTTTTGTAGAGACGTTTGCCGCGTATAACATTGTGCTGGAACCATTTGCGGGAGATATGGAAACGGCCGTGCGCGAAGCCAGAGAAACGGCGGGCATCATCTTCACCGAAGGGTTCAGCGAGAATGTGGCCAGCGAAGCCGACGCCAACCTGATCCTTTACATGAACCCCACGGCGGGTGGTCCCTTTGGCGGCAACATCTCTCTCAGCCGCATCGAACTGGCGCTGAGTACCTATAACCAGCAGTTAACCGTACAGCGGCTGCAAGTGCGCGGCGTAGACCCTGAGGTCCTGACGCCGGTGCGCCTGACGGCCGAAGACCTGTCCACGGCCGCGCAGCGCGCCGGGGCCACGGCTGCCCTTTTCTTGCCTATGTTGGTGGCGATTGGGGCCATCAACGGCGGCGCGTTCATTGCCATAGACGCCACCGCCGGCGAAAAGGAGCGAGGCACATTAGAGGCGTTGCTGATAACGCCGGCTTCGGATGTGCAGATTTTTGTGGGCAAATTGCTGGCGGTGTTCACAGTCACGGCCGTGCCCATTGCCCTGACGCTGCTCGGATTTTGGGCAGGTACGGCGTTCCTGCCCGCCTCCATGACCGGCGGTGTTGGCCCGTTGCCGCTGGATGTCATCGTCAAAGCTATTCTCATCACGCTGCCGCTGGCGCTGTTTGCCAATGTGCTGCTGATGATCCTGAGTATTCGCACGAAGGGGTTCAAGGAAGCGCAGTCGGCGATGACGCCGGTGACGTTTGGCGTAATTTTTGTAGCCATGGCCGCGGCGTTTGTGCCGCCGACACAGAACGTTTTGTTCCTGATTCCCATTTATGGCACGTCGGCGGTGGTGGGGGTGCTGGCGCAAAGTGGGGTCATCCCGGCGAACGCCATTTTGTTTAGCGTGGTGGGCAGCATCGCGGCGACGGCCGTTATCACCGTCATTGCCCTGCGCCTGTTTAACCGGGAACGGCTGCTGTATAGCATGTAAAAAGGGGTGGGTGGCAAGTAGCAGGTGGCAGGTGACTTGTCACCTGCCACATTTTCTCCTTTGCCAGAGCCGGGGCAAGGTTGTTATAATTCCCCTCGTTCATCCAGTATTGGTAGCGTGGGGGCGTCAACCATGACCCGTCACAAAAAACAATCTGTTCATGTTCGTAGTAGGCGATTCATCGCCTTCTGAAGGCAATAAATTGCCTGCT
>JABFFZ010000005.1 GCA_013112725.1 Chloroflexota bacterium | reverse complement strand
CGAAAGATGTTTATAGGAGCCAGTTGGTTGGCGGCTCGCCATAGCCCACAATCAGCTTCTGGCCCGGCACAATAAAATCGCTCTCCTGCAAGCCGTTCCATTCCAACAACTGCGCCAGAGAAATACCGGCGCGCCCGGCAATGGCCCACATCGTATCATCCGGCTGCACAATGGCGTAAATGACACCCGCCTCATCCGGCGTCGCCGTCGGCAAAACCTGTGCCAGAGCTACACCTGGCTGCCAACATAACAGGACAAACAGCAGAGATTTAACGCAGAGGCACAGAAACGCGGAGAATAAAAATCTCCGCATCTCAGTGCCTCTGTGTTGAAAATCTCTTCTTCGCCCAATCATCCCCATGTTTTACCCCAATTCGGTAAAGGCTCAATTCCGAATTCCGATTATTTCCCAACTATCAGCCACCGGATTCTCATTTTCGTCTAAGATGGGCAGGCGCACGGCCGTGACCGGGTCATACACCCCCACAATAAGGCGCTGGCTGGTGGGGTCATACGGCTGCGGCAGGCGCAGCATGCGCCGCTCATGCAGCACCACACCGGGCCGCCACCAATCCACCTGCCAGGGGCGCACCGGCCCCGCGCTGCCACCCGGCGGTGCATCCACCTGCGCCAGCACACCATCTGGCCCGATCAATTGCACAAAGACGGTCAGATGGGGAGAGACGGCCGTGTTCCCCTCCCAATACAAATCCACCTGCGCCGTCTGGGGGTCATGGAAAATGGCCGCGCCGCGGCGCAGCCACAACTGGTTGTCAAAATTGACCGCTTCCGGCCAAAGGGTTGCCGGGTCGGCGGGCAGCGGGCGGGCATGGTAACGGGCATACAGTGGGTAAGCGGTCTCCTCTAAATCGCCCCGCGCCGGTTCGCCACTATGCAGCGTCACCAGCACCGGTGGCGTGATCTGGCCCGGCACAAAGCTGAGGTCGCCAAATTGCCAGGTGTACAGCGAAACCGGCTGCCCTGGCGCGGCGAGTGGCAGACCGGATTCCGGCCGGAAAAAGGTAACACCATCCAGATCGGCCAGGAAAGGAATGGCGGGCCACCCCTTTTGTGTAGTTTCGTCCCAAAACCATCTGTCCAGATACACGGCCGTAGCCCCATCCTCCGCTTTCAGTTGCGCGGCCATTGCCACGGCGGCAGCTTCAAAGAGGAGGGCAGTTTGGGGGTCACGGCCATAGGCGGCATAATCACGCACCGTCAGCGCCAGACTCAGCGCCAGCAAAACCAACACGCCCACCTGTCGCAGCACAGCGGGCAGTTTCGGCCACTCCCACAACCAGTTCAGCCCCCACGCCGGGATGAACAAGGCCGCCGGGAGGATGCCCGCTGCCCGCAAAAAATGGGGCGCATCTTCGGCCAGAATGGTCACGCCCAACATCACCCCCACCCACAGCAGGGTAATAGACATGGCCGGCTGCCGCCAGCGGCGGACGCCCCAGACCAGGCCAATGAGAAAAGGCACAGACATGAGGGGATCAAACAACGGCCGTGCCGCCGGATTGTGCCGCACAATCGTATCCCCCTGCCAGATAAACAATCCTAACGCTGACCCTATCTGCCGCAGCAGCAGCCCCCAGGGGTCGCCATTGTTGATGTCCGGGTTAAAAATGGAAACCTGCCCGGAACGCCCCAACAGCATCTCCAGATGGGTGGCGTAAAAGAGGGCGAGGGGGAGCAGGGCAACGGCCGTGCCGCCCATAAACCAGAGCATACCCGGCCATAACCGCCCTTTGCCATGCCGCCACCACACAAACAGGCCAACCAGCAATAACAACACAGGCGTAAAACGAACGGCCAGATAGGTGTAAAAAGCCAGACCATATACCAGCCCGGCAGCCAGCCATAACCACCATTTTTGCCGCCGGTAAGCCAGCGTCCCTAACCAAAACGTGAGCGCCAGAAAGGATGGCAGCAGGATGATGCGCAGCCCAATGTGGCTGAGGTGTACCGGCCACAACGTCACCGCCCACAGCCAGGCGGCAAACAGCCCCACCCGCCAGCCAAACCAATCTCTTGCCAACAAAAACAACGGCAGCACAGTGAGTATGCCCACGAATGCCGCACCCAGGCGCACGGCCGTGACCGACCGGCCCAACAGCCCCACAAACAACGTGGTAAGATAGATGTAGAGGGGTTCACGGCCGTTGTTGGCCGTAAAAAAAATGGCGAACTCCCCATCCAGCACCCGCAGCGCATCCAGCCCATTAAACGCCTCGTCCCGATACAGGCCGGGTGGTATTTGCCCTAACTGCCAGAAACGCAGCGCCGCGGCCACACCAACCACCAATAGCAACAAAGCCCACCCCGAACGCCTGGAACGCTGCGGGAGTGGGCCTGAATCGTTGCTAAGAAAGGAATGGATAAACAGCCTGTTGTTTGTCAAAGCGGAGCAAGTATAGCAAAATGAAGGGCTGCAACAAGGAAGTAATTGAGTAATTGGGTAATTGGGTAATTGCACAATTACCCAATTACTCAATTATTACAAACATGAAAGTATTGATGTTATCCAAAGCATGCCTGGTAGGGGCGTACCAAAGCAAGCTCGAAGAAATAGCCCAATTTGACGATGTAGAGCTAACGGTGATTGTGCCGCCGGTATGGCTGGACCCGGCCGGGCCGGTGGAACTGGAACGGGCGCATACCCAGGGCTACCGGCTGCTGGTAGACCCTATTCGTTTCAATGGACAGTTTCACACCTATCATTTCCCCAAACTGAAACAACGACTGGCGGAAATCCGGCCTGATATTGTGCATATTGATGAAGAACCCTATAACCTGGCGACCTGGCTGGCGCTGCGAGAGGCGCGGCAGGTGGGCGCCAAAACGCTCTTTTTTACCTGGCAAAACCTGGAAAAGCAATATCCGCTGCCGTTCCGTTACCTGGAACAACAGGTGTTGGCCGGGGTAGATTTTGCCATCATGGGCAATCAGGAAGCGGTTTGCGTCTGGCGTAATAAGGGATACACCGGGCCGCATCGGGTGATCCCCCAGTTTGGCGTAGACCCCAACCTGTTTTGCCCACCGCCGCAGCGAGATGAGGGGCGCGGTTTTATCATTGGTGCAGCCAACCGGCGGCTGCTGCCGGAAAAGGGGGTGGATGTGCTGCTGCGAGCGGCAGCCGGGCTGCCCGGTATCTGGCGGCTGCATATTGCCGGAGATGGTCCATCACGGCCGTCGCTGGAACAGTTGGCGCGTGATCTGGGCATTACCGACCGTGTCTTTTTCGATGGCCCTATCGCCTCACTGCAAATGCCTGCTTATTTACAGCAGTTGGATGTGTTAGTCCTGTCATCGCGCACCATGCCCAATTGGAAGGAGCAGTTTGGCCGGGTATTGATTGAGGCGATGGCCTGTGAAACGGCCGTGATCGGCGCCAACAGTGGTGAAATTCCTCATGTCATTGGCGGCGCCGGTCTGGTCTTTGAGGAAGAGGATAGTGCCGGGCTGCGCGAACAGTTGATGACGTTGATGACCCAAAGGGAACGGCGAGACAGCCTGGGGCGGCACGGCCGTGAACGAGTCTTGCAGTATTACACCCAACAGCAAATCGCCACCCAAACGGTGGTTGTCTACCGAGACATCCTGGCACAATGAGATATACTTGTACTCGCTGTTCGTAACCCATAACCTGATTACGGTTCACCGATTACCGATTACCACTATGAGTGAAGTAACGCCCTCGGCAGAAGAACCACCGGAAATGGCCGTATCTGAAGATATCACATTCACGGAAACAGCCGTTGCCCCGCACCGCACCGCCCGTCTGGTGGGCATTGGCCTGATCATCCTTTCCGTGGTCATGGCCTGGCTGCTGCTGGTGGGATACCTGGGCTACCAGAGCGGCCAACGCCAGCTGACCACCCGCCAACAATCGGAATTCTTAGCTAACCTGGAACGCCAGACAACATTGGCTGCCGAAAACATTGGCCAGGGCAATTATGCCCTGGCGCTGCGCCGCCTGGAATGGGTATTGGCTCGCCAGCCGCAAAACCGTGAGGCCCTGCGGCTGCAAGCAGAAGCCTCGCAGGCATTAGCAGCCCAAAGCCAACCGGCCGAATCTCCGGCCACGCCCACACCGCCACAGCCAACCGCCACCCCTGAACCATCACCGACGCCGGGCCAGATCAGCAGCCCGGAAGAAGAACTACAGCGCCTGCGCCGTTTAAGCGTCAACAAAGAGTGGGCGGAAGCGGTTTCTGGTCTGACCGCCTTTCAACAACAATTCCCCAACTATGAACGCGAGGAAACCGATCGTTTGCTTTTTGACGCTTATCTGGGCTACAGTCAAATGTTGTTTGAAAACAATCAATCTGAGCCGGGATTGTATTATCTGTCGCTGGCAGAAAGGTTGGGCGCCCTGCCCCAGGTCATGCGGGATTATCAGACCTGGGCGGAATTATATACGCAGGGCATTTCATTTTACGGCGTAAATTGGGATGCCGCCGCTTATTACTTCCGTGATTTGTGTCTGGCGGCCCCATTTTATGGCAATGCCTGCGCTAAACTCCTGAACATTTTGGTGGCGCGCGGCGATCAATACGCCTATCTGGAAGATTGGTGCCCGGCGCAGTCATGGTATGAAGAAGCATGGCGACTATCGAGCGGCGGAGAGTTGGCGGGCAAATTGGAAACGGCGCGTACTGGCTGCCTGCTGGCAACCCCCATTCCCAGCGAACCCATTACCGGCACGCTGCCCTTGACCAACACGCAGCCGATTATTGAATCGCCATTTATTATTCCTTGAATGAAGGGAGGTAATTGCGTAATGGGGTAATGGCGTAATTAACACCTTCAATTACCCAATTACCCAATTACCCGATTACTTTTTATGGCCGAACTGGGAGAACCGCTAAGCGACCGCGAACTGGACGTGTTGCGCTGCCTGGCAAAAGGGGCCGGAAACAAGGACATTGCGGCCGAGCTTTTCATCAGTGAGAACACGGTAAAAGTTCATCTGCGCAACATTTTCACCAAGCTAGGCGCCGCCTCGCGCACTGAGGCGGCCACGCTGGCTTTGCAACAAGGATTGGTAGTCATGCCGGGGGTGGACATCCCGCCGGCCAATGGCGCCGAAGTTCGCCTGACTTCCCCCACCGCCGAAACAATTATCGAACCGCCACAGGCGTCGTCTGGACAAAATGAAACACAGTTTGCGTCGGAAACGGCCGTTGCCCCCCCTGCTCCTGCTCCTTCTCGCCGCTGGCCTGGGGCGCTGGCATTGTTGGGGCTGGCGCTGCTGGTCGTGCTAATTGTGGCCGTGATCGCCAGCCGGCAAACCGGCTTGATCACACCACCCACACCGCCTCCGTATGAGTCAGTAGATTTGGGCGAGAACTGGAAAACGATACGGCCGTTGCCGCTGCCACGTACCGGTCTGGCGGCGCAAGCAATAGGTACAAATGTCTATGTCATTGGCGGGGAAACGTCTGGAGGTCTAACACCAGTGGTGCTGGCGTTGGAGGTGCGGAGCGGCGCCTGGAGAGAAGTGGCGGCCAAGCCAACGGCCGTGACAGACGCTTCCGCTGCCAGCCTGTTTGGCGAAATTTTTGTGCCCGGCGGCCGATTGGCTGATGGGCAGCCCACCAACGTATTGGAAATATACAGCCCCACCAATAACGCCTGGCGCATCGCCCAATCATTGCCCCACCCCATAGCCGGTGGGTTGGCGCTTTCCGACGGCAGTTTTCTTTACCTGCTTGGTGGTTGGGATGGTGAAAATTATCTGGACACAGCTTACCGGTATGACCCTGTGCAGGACCGTTGGCAACCATTGCCTCCTCTGCCCTCTGCCCGCGCTTATCTGGCTGGAGGTACGCTTTTTGGCATTCTTTACGCCGTCGGCGGCTATAATGGGCAAAACATTCTGGCCGTCTGTGAGCAGTTCAGCCCCCAAACCAACGAATGGCAAAGCTGCCCGGATATGCTGCGGCCACGATCCAGAGCCGGCGCAGCCACCGTTCTCAACAAGTTATACGTGATTGGTGGTGAACAACCAACCAGTGAATCCGCCGCATTCAGCGAACTATTCGACCCTGTTGGGCAGCAGTGGACGATTCTGAATACGCCGGTACTGGCCGATGCCAGGACGTGGGCCAGCTTCGGCACGGCTTATGTGGAGACCCGGTTGTATATGCTAGGGGGGCAGCAGAACGGCCGTATGGTGGCTGACTCTTACCAGTATTCGCCGCTGGTATACCAGACCTTTATTCCGGCAGCCTCGGCGGGGGATGGACAGTAGTCAGTGAGCGGTGAAAGGTAAGCAGTGAGCGGTGGGTTTGCTGGAAAAACTCGCCCATAGACGCAGGGGGGCTTCAGGGAAAAACTTCCCGATCTTCGCGTCCTTCGCGGATCATTCCACAAAAGATTCGGCAAAGAACCAGGTGATAAGTTTGGCGTCGGCCCAGGGTTTGAGGGCTTGAATCAGTTGAACGCCCGTTTCGCTGACGACGGCCGTTTGGAAAGCCATCTCGTCCTCAAAATAAAGTTCCAGCATGAGATGATAACGGGATGGACCACCTGGTTTACGGGTAATGCGGCTGACTTCGCGGCGCTGCAAGTTGGGCAGAGATTCCGCCAGCGGCAGGTGTGTACCGGAAAAAAAGTCTTCCAGTTTCTGTTCATCGTCTACTTTGCGGTAAATGGTAACAAATTTGTACATGAGGGACTGCAGGCTGGAGAGTGGAGATTATTTTAATCTCTAATCTCTAATCTCTAATCTCTAATCTCCAATCTCATCCAGGCCATATGGCTATCAATTCTTGTTTCAATTGTTCTCGCTGCCGGCGGTATTTGCTTTCGTTGATCTGCCCGGCAGCGTAGGCGTCATCCAGGTCCGCGATGGCTTGCAGGAGGGAGTGGGGATCAACTGAAGCGACGGCCGTTTCGTCAGCCGGCGCGTCCTCTCGCCACTTTTTCACCACGATCACTGCCAGAACGCCGGCCATGCTCAAGACCACCAGACCGATGATCAATTCCTGCGTATCGTTGCGCACCAATATGGTATTGCCCTGGACATCGGCCAATTGCGTGGGACGGCCGTTGAGTTCCACCAGCAACGCCTCGGCCCCGGCCAGATTATTGTTGCTGTAGGCCACAAACGCGCCGCTGCCCATCTGTTGGTTGCCCTGGCTCTGCCAGCCATCACCGCCCAGCCGAACGCCATTGTCCGGCACAATAGCCGTTGCGCCTATCGTGGGATAAGCCAGTGGATGCGCCAGCCGCAGCCCGTCTTCATAGGGCAGCACATAAGAGACCAGCAAATTGGTGCTGCCGGCGCCGGGGCGCAGCGGTACGGTATCTGCCCAGCCTGTTTCCGTCTGGATCACCTCTGGCGCTGCCGAGAAATTTTCCATCGAACCAAAGGAACGCCGGAAATTCACGGCCTCAGCCCCGGCAGGCACAGAAATGTCTACCACACCATCGGCAAAATCGCCCGTTTTACCCACGAAAACGGCATTGGCGTTGTTGTCGAAGATGTAAAGCTCAGACACCTGCAAACCATCCGCCGTAAAGTTGAGGATCATGTGAATCTGGCTGATGGTGACCACACCAGGATCGGTGGTGGTGTCATAGACGATAACGGGCATATTTAGTTCTGGCTGGGTACGGTCGAGCCGGTTGGGGTTGCTGTTAAAGGTCAGGTCGTTGTAGTCGGTGGTGACCAGGTATATCCACTCTGGCAGCACATTTTCCAGGTTGAAGGTGTAACGGCCGTCCGCCCCCACCGTCGTCGTCATTATGAAGGTCTGGGCAAAATTGGTGTTGAAGGCGCGCAGCGTGGCTTCGCCCTCTGTCACTTCCTGGGAAGTGGAACCGTTCACAATCAGGCCGGTGATGGTAGCCGAGGGAATGGGTTCAAAAGCGGCCAATGGGTTGGCATAGGTGTAATGTTGGGCACGGCCGTAGTCCACCACCTGCTGCTTTTCCGGCGCTGTCAGACCCGACACATCCACACCCCAACTACCGCTTTCCAGATCGGCCAGGGCGCTCTGGTTGCTATGCGTAAACCAGTAGACGATGTCAGGTATATCGGCCAGGTCGCCGCCCAAATCGGCAAAGAGCGTTTCGCCATTTTCCAGGGCAGTGGGCGTCACCCCAAAGCTGTAGACGGCGGCGATCAGATCCCAGATTTCGCCCTCATTGAGTGGGTTGGAAGAAACCGGACCAAAAGGTGGCATACCATTCACCATGCTGCCGTTGGTGATGACGTCAAACATTTGCTGCGGTTCGGCAGCCAGGTGGTAGGCCGGGTCGGTAAAATTACGCGGCTCCAACCCGGCAGCCAACGCCTGTTCGCCGTCGCCTGCGCCCAACGGTCCGTGGCAGACTACGCACCGTTCGTTGTAAATTGCCAGCCCCGCTGTCGCATCCGGCGGGGCAATCGGCAGCACCGGCTCTTGGGCGACGGTAGGCCTATTGAGGGTGAGTACAGTTAAAAATACCAGAAGGAGAATAACAAGTAGGAGTCTAATCAACTTCATCAAATGGCTCTTTTGAATTTTGGTAGCCGTTCAGACCTGACAGGTTTTTGGAAACCTGTCAGGTCTCCAGCTTCATTATGCCGGTTTCACGGCGGGTGGTGTTATTTTAGAACCGCAATGGGCGCAGAACTTGTCATTGGGGTCTATGGTTGAGCCGCACTGGGTACAGAAACGGCCGTGACCATTCCCACTCCCGGAGACGGAGACGGCCACAGGGGGTGTAACAACCGGCGCCGCCGGCGCCTGTCCGCGCAGTTGGGCAATGGCCGCCTCGATTTCGGCGTCTGCAATGACTACCTGTGGCAGGCTGTCTAGCTGTTCCAGGATGGCGGCTGCCTCGGCCACCATAGCGGCGCGTTGATGTTGGTACAGTTCAGGCGGCAGTTTGCCTGTCTCATAATCAAAATCTAGTGACAAAATTTCGGCCAACAACGCTTCTTTTTGTGCCAGCAGCCGCTGGCGACTGGTACGCGGTAAGGGTGCAACCGGGGCGCGCTGAAGTAATGGTCGGGCCACAAATAAAACCACCAACAGCAGTATGGCCGCCCCTAACAAAATGGAACCTGTGGTCATGATCCCCCTTCCATTGCCTGGGCAATCACTCGGTTCAGCGTCGTCTGGTTAATTGGCCCAATGTGAACATAGACGATCTTGCCATCCGGGCCAATCACAAACGTCTCCGGCACACCGGTAATTTCATAGCTGTTAGAAATTCTGGTACCCAAATCCGGCGCGTGGGGGTAAGAGACGCCAAACTCTTGCATGTACGCCAGCGAATTTGGCTCCACATCGGCATAGGCCACTCCCAGGAAAACCACCTCATCCGGTGCGTATTGGCGAGAAGCATTTTCCAGCACATCCGCTTCATAGCGGCACTCGACACACCAGGAGGCCCAGAAGTTCAGCACTACCACCTTGCCTCTCAGGTCCTCTAACGCCACAGAAGGCTGGCCCTGCCACTCATAGCCGGTGAAAAACTCCACCGTAAAGGGGGGGGCTACTTCGCCTACTTCGGGGCGGGGGGCGTTGGCCTGGATCAGACCCCAGCCCAAGAGCGCCAAAACACCCAACGCCACGGCCCACATGGCTACGGCCGTCCAACGAACACCCCGTTTAGCCGTTGTTTCCACGGCAGGGGCCAGTTCGGTAGATTCAATTTCAGACACTTTCATCGTATCGGTCATCTTTTACCTCGCACTATTTTCGCGCCAGCAGCTCTTCCTCAACACGGGACACATAGTCGCCGCTGGCTTCCAGGGGGACAATCGGTTGGAGGACTGATGCCGCTGAGGCCGGCGACAGAGTAGTGGGGACAACGGCCGTTGCCGCCGCATCCCCCTCCCGCCGCAAGTTGCGTACATAGCGCACAAACAACACCCCACCGATGGCTACACCTATTACCGGCAGCGCCCATAATATCAAGCTAAAACCGCGTTTCGGCGGGTCAGCCAGCACCCCATCGCCATACTGCCGGGCAAAATAGTCATGAATTTCTGCCCTGGTTTTGCCTTCGGCTAACTGCGTGCGGATTAATTCTCGCCAATCAGCGCAAGCCTTCGTCGGGCACACATCCAATGGTGTACTTTCACATACCGGGCAAAATAAATCTTTGGCCACAGCGTTGACCTCATCATCGGTCACTTCCCCCGTCTGCGCCATGGCCACGCCGGCCGTGAGGAAGAGCAGCGTAAGCAGGAGGCCGCAAAACGTAAAACACAATCCATAATCCGTAATTCGTAATCGCTCTTTCACCTCATCACCTCATCACCTGGCGCTTGAACGCCTAATCACCGCCAGCCAACACCGTCTGGTGCGGCCGGGAAACTGTAACCAGTTCTTCCTTTCGATCTGGCCAGGCAGCGATGAGGGTGCCAATAACAAAGATGATGCCACCGGCCCACACCCAGTTCACTAGCGGGTTCAGATACACCCGGAAGGTTGCCTGGTTAGAGGATGTTGGCTCCCAGTTAATCATCAACATGTAAAAATCTTCGCTGATGGTGGAGCGGGCATCGGGGATGGTCATGGGCTGGTTAGTGCGCGTGTACAGTTCGGTGCGGGGGTAAAATTGGCCAACGTAACGGCCGTTGTCATACACATCCACCGTCGCCTGCGTGATCAACAAATCATCCGGCCCTGGAAAACGGCTGGCCCCCAGGAATTGCATCTCATAGCGCCCTAACGAGAGGGTGTCGCCAACCGTCAGGCGAATTTGCGTCTGCTCCTGGAACAGTTCCATGCTAATAATGCCAAAGGCCATAACTATAACGCCCATGTGAATCCAGTAACCACCATAGCGCCGCCGGTTACGCCCCATCAACGTAGCAAAAGCCGTCCAAGGCGGTTCGCCTTTGGCCTTCATTCGTCCCCGCGTCCCTTTCCAGAACTCCAGCAAGGTCAATATGGCCGCAAAGGAGACAATCCACAGACCCAGCAGCGCCCGCCAGTCACGGATGCCCAGGACAATCAGCACACCAATAAAAATGAGCGCCGCCAGCGCCGGCCAACGTACCCCCATGCCAATACGCTGCGCACTGGTACGGTACCACATCGTCATAGGGGCCACGCCCATCAGCAGCACCAACGCCCCAAAAAGCGGGCCGGTCGCCTGCTCATATACCGGCGGTCCCACAAACCCCTTTTCGCCGGTAATCAGTTCGGAAAAGATGGGGTAATAGGTAAACAGAAATACAACCGCCAGAATTGCCAGGATCAGGAAGTTATTGTACAGAAACGCAGCCTCGCGGGAGAGGAACGAGTTCAGGTGATTTTCTGACTTCAGCGCCTCGTGCCGTTTGCTCAGCCAATATACGGAGAAGACAAACATGATGGCAATGAAACCAAAAAACAGCGGGCCGATGGCTGATTGGGCGAAAGAATGGACCGAGGAAATGACGCCGCTGCGCACAATAAATGTGCCGGATATAACCAGACAGAATGTCAGCACAATCAGGAACATGTTCCACATTTTGAACATATCCCGCTTTTCTTGAATCATCACCGAATGGAGAAAGGCGGTGCCTGCCAGCCAGGGCATGAGCGAGGCATTTTCCACCGGGTCCCAGGCCCAGTAACCGCCCCAGCCCAACACATCATACGCCCAACGGCCGCCCAAAATGAGACCCAGGCTCAGGAACAACCAGGCCACCAGCGTCCAGCGCCGCGTCAGGCGAATCCAGGTATCATCCAGTTTGCCAGACATGAGCGCCGCCATACCAAAAGCATAGGGGATGGTGAAACCGACGAAGCCCAGATAGAGCATCGGTGGATGGATAATCATGCCGGGATGGCGCAGCAGCGGATTCAGCCCATTACCATCGGGGGATACAAATGCCAGCCGATTAAAGGGGTTTTCTATAAAAAGTGAAAGGCCCAGGAAAAATATCTGGGTGAAACTGGCAACCATGATGGCATACGCCATCAGTTCCCGCTGGCGTCGCCAGTTGCGCATCATGGCGGCGGCCGTAAACACGGCCAATAGAAAATTCCAAAAGAGTAATGACCCGGCCTGCCCACCCCACAACGCGGTCACTTTAAGATAGTCCGGCATCCCCCGGCTGCTAACGCGCCAGACATATTCTATCGAAAAGTCACTGCGCAACAGGGAAATAATCAACAAAAAACAGGCCAGGGCCACTAATGGCAGGGTGATAATGGTGGCATTGCGGGCGCTTTCTACCCAACGCGGCTGGTCGGTACGATGGCCATACCAGGCAGCCAGGGCAGCGTACACGGCCGTGCCAAAGGCAAAGCCCAACGCGATAGTACCAAGATCAGGAATCATACAACTTTCTCCAGGAACGGGAAACGTGATGCGTGATGCGTGATGCGTGAACCGTAATCCGAAGTCCGATTACAGATTACCGATCACAGATTACGGATTCGGATTATGCAACGCCGGATCCATTTCTTCATAACGGGTGGGGCATTTCAGCAGCAGGCCGCCGGCATTGGCATAGAAAATGCCATCTTCATCGGCGCTGCCTTCTACCAACGCCTGCGCCTGATCTTGCAGCAAATCCGGTTTCGGCTCATTCATCGCCACCACATGCAGCCGGGGCGCATTGGGGTTGCTCAGGTCATCTACAATGTCAAATTCCAGGCGGGTGGTGGCGGCGTCTATCTGGGTGAACTGCACCGTATCTCCCACCACCCAACCGGCCACGCGCAAATCGCGCCCGGTCAGCCGGCTCTGGTCGGCATAAAACTCATCTACCGTTTTGTAAAGCTGGGTATTGCCGCTCATTGCGTTTACCACCAGAAAAATGATGGCCGCAAAGAGAACAACGCCGCCCACAATAAATTTCAGACGGCTATTTTTTGCACCGGTTAAAACATCGCCTTGATTTGTCCAAGTTGTATCAGCCATTTTTTACTCCTTTCATCATTGGTAGGGCGATTTGGCAAATCGCCCTACGAACCTGACTGCCAATCTTCCTCATCTACCAATTCACTCTCATCCGTCGCCAAAATTTCCAGCGCCCGCACCTCGTATTCGGCGGGCACGGCCACATAACCTGTGCCCAGCAGCCCGACGGTGAGGCCGAACGCCTGGCCGGCGCTCTCTTGCCAGACGCGGGTGGGAATGTCTTCACTTTGCAGACGACCGCCAATGATAGTGGCGTTGGTAATACCCGCTGTTTCCGCGACCACTTTCCACTTCACTTCCGTTTGTCCACCGGGCATTATCTCTTTGGCAGCAAGAGAGTTGGGGGTAGATGAATCATCTGGGCCGAGATCATAGGGTAATGCGGATGGTGGGGTAGTCATCATAACAATCAGTTTACTCCCATCTGCTCTAAACACAGGTCATAGGTAGGATTATACTTTAACATGGCGTGATCATGTTAATTTTGGCAAACAGCACTATGTGTCTGCTAAAGAATGGTCTGGTTACGGCCGTTACCCCTTGCCACGCACCAGACTATCCGGTCTCATCATACGCCCAAGTATAGGCAGCGACAGCCTCACGGGGGAAGGTGAGAAATCATCGTTATCGCGTGATGGATGTCATCATATTTGCGCGGGAGTGGTCACAACCAGAGGCCAATGTTAGAATTTCTGCCATGAGCAGTGTAGAACAACTTTTGGCTGAATTGGACGGCGCCCGCGAGCAATTGCTGGTAGTCATTGAAATGCTGCCCGATGAGGCTTTGATCCAACCAGGAGCCATAGGGGATTGGTCTATTGCCGATGTGCTGGTCAACCTGACGGTGTGGGAATCGGAATTAGTGACGGCGCTGATGCAGATTGAAAAGGGCAAACGCCCCACCCGGTTATTGGCAGCGTTGGCCGAAGCGGAAGCATACAACCAGGCCCGGTATGAAGAGAATCAGGAGCGGGAACTCGACCGCATATTTGATGATCTGATAAAAGTACGCCTGGAATTGGAAGAATGGCTAGAGACGCTAAATGACCGGGATTTGACGGATGGGCAGCGATACAAGTGGCTCAACGGCCGTCCCCTCGCCCACCTCATCCGCCAGGTCACCATCGAAAACGAACGCCGCTACCTGCCCGCCATCACCCATTTTGCCCAACAGTGGCAGGCCACCCAAGACGAAATGGAACAAGGGGATGTCATTCCTTTAGCCACTATCTCTATCCTTAATACCGGCGAATAAAGATGGAAATGGGGTAATTACCTTGCAAACTATGACCAGCCAGATTTCCGACACAGTTTACCAGGCCGCCCGCCAGGACGCGGTGTTAGTTGACCGCAGCAGCCTGGGCATGTTGAAATTCACCGGACAAACGCGGCTGGATTTGCTGCACCGCATGTCCACCAATAACGTCAATGGCCTGCAAGCTGGCGAAGGCGCCGCCACCGTGTTGACCACCGACATCGCCCGCATCATTGACCGGTTGATTCTGTATGCCAGCCGCGACGCCGTTTACTGCCTGACGGGTGAGAACAATGCTGCCAACATTGCCCGCTATCTGATGCGCTTTGTCTTTTTTAACGATGACTTTCATATCGAGGATTTGAGCGCGGACACGGCCGTATTCGCCCTCTACGGCCCCCAGGCCAAAACCAGACTCACCGCCGCCGGTTTCCCAGAGGAAGAATTGCCGCTCCATCACTGGCGCGCATGTCAGATTAAGGGCGCAACGGCCTACCTGCACCGCACCGACCCCCTCAACGGCGATGGCTATTTTGTCATGTGCCAGATGGCCGACCGGGACGCCATATGGGAATATCTCGTCAACCAGGGCATGGCGGTAGCTGATGAGGCCGCCTTTGAGTTTTTGCGGATTGAAGCGGGGATGCCGCGTTACGGCCGTGAACTCACCCTGGACTACATCCCCCTGGAAGCCGACCTGTGGGCCGATGTCTCCTTCCACAAAGGATGCTACACCGGTCAGGAAATCATCGCCCGCATGGAAAGCCGGGGCAAACTGGCCAAACGCCTCACCCGGTTACACCCCGAAACTGTGGTGCAGCCCGGTGATGATATTATACAAGAAGGCAAAAAAGTAGGAACCTATACCTCCGTTGCCATGGGGCCAAACGGGCTGGTGGCGTTGGGCTATGTGAAGACAACCGGGTAATTGGGGCTGCCAATTACCCAATTACCCAATTACATATGAATCGCCTGCCCCTCCACATTGTGCGCCGCTTCCATCAGCGCCTCGCTCAGCGTGGGATGAGCATGAACATTGCGCGCAATTTCCTCGGCCGTCAGTTCCGCATTGTGGGCTAAGGTCAATTCCGGCAGCAGTTCCGTCACATCCGGCCCCACCATGTGCGCCCCCAAAATCTCGCCATAGCGAGCATCGGCAATAATTTTGACAAAACCCTCTTTCTCACCCAGCCCCAGCGCCTTGCCATTGGGCTGGAAGGGGAACTGCCCCACTTTCACCTCATACCCCGCCTCCTTCGCCTGCGCCTCGGTGTAACCAAAACTGGCAACCTGCGGCACGCAGTAGGTGGCGCGGGGCATCATGCGGAAATCGAGCGTTTGCGTATGCACCCCGGCAATACTCTCTGCCGCCACTATACCCATGGCCGAGGCAATGTGCGCCAACCGGTATTCGGTTGCCACATCACCAATCGCGTAAATGTGGGGCACATTGGTGCGCATGTGGCCGTCAATGGCAATTGCGCCCCGTTCGGTCAACTGGATGCCCACTTTTTCCAGGCCGATGTTTTCCACGTTGGGTTGGAAGTTAATGGCCAGCATCACCTGGTCGGCTTCCAGGGTGCTACCATCGGGCAGGGCCACCTGCGCGCCATTTTCGGTGGATTGAATGCTTTTCACGGCCGTGTTCAACAGCAACTTCACACCCAACTTCTTATACGCCTTCTCCAACACGTCACTTACTTCCGGCTCTTCCTGAGGCAGCAGGTGGCTCATCATCTCCACAATGGTCACTTCCACCCCATAATTCGCCCACATATAGGCAAACTCCACGCCAATCACCCCGCCGCCGATAATGACAAACTTCTTCGGCGGATTGTCCGTCAGAATCGCTTCCTTGTACGAGATAATGCGTTTGCCATCAAACGGCACGCCGGGCAGGCTGCGCGGCCGTGCCCCGGTAGCTATGATGATGTTTTTGGCTTCCAGATTGGTGGCGCCGCCACTGTTCAGCGTCACCTTCAGCGAATTCGCCCCGCTCAACTGTCCGCTACCCTCAAAGGTGTCAATTTTATTCTTCTTCATCAAGAAGCCGACGCCCTTCACCAGCCGGTCAGACACCTGGCGGCTGCGTTTGAAAGCGGCGGCATAATCCAATGACAGATTATCAAAACTAAAGCCAAACTCTTTGCCCCGGTGTTGCAGTGTGTGCGCCACTTCCGCATTTTTTAACAGCGCTTTGGAGGGAATGCAGCCTACATTCAAACAAACGCCGCCCCAATACTCCCGCTCCACAATCGCCACTTTTAGCCCCAACTGGGCAGCGCGGATAGCCGCTACATAACCGCCCGGCCCCGCCCCCAGCACGACTACATCATATTGATTTGCCATGTATCACTCTCCATATGTGTGTTTATGTGTTTATGTGCTACTGTGATCAGCTGTTCAGGTGAACGCCTGGGATTATAGCGCAATCGCGCCGGTTTCCTACGTCAGTGGAAAAGAAACAAAACATCGGTATAATCGCCCCGTAATGGGGCGCTCCCACCGTTGCCATTACAATCAACAAACCGCTGTTTTCTACAAACCATAGCACGAGGACAATGCCCAATGATCATACGTGAAGCGACTGAACCCACTTCTTCACAAACCCAACAACGATCACAACCCGACCTGAAACCTTTACCTTTCTCCAGCCAGATCGAACTGAGCCGCGCCGACATTTTGCGCGATTATCGTATTGCCTGCGAAAGCCGCGAGACCAGCCTGATCGGCCGCCGCGAAGTTCTGAGCGGCAAGGCTAAGTTTGGCATCTTTGGCGATGGCAAAGAGGTGGCGCAGTTGGCCTGGGCCAGAGCTTTCCAGAAAGGAGATTGGCGCAGCGGCTATTACCGCGACCAGACCTTTATGCTGGCGATTGGGGCGCTGACGCTGGAGCAGTTTTTTGCCCAGTTGTATGCCCACGTTGACCTGACCTATGACCCGCACTCTGGCGGGCGGCAGATGAACGCCCATTTTGCCAGCCGTTTGTTGGATGCGGACGGCCGTTGGCAAAACCAGACCGACCGCTACAACATCTCCGCCGATCTTTCCCCCACCGGCGCGCAAATGCCCCGGCTGGTGGGCCTGGGTTACGCCTCGCGGCTGTACCATGAACTACCCGAACTACAAAGCCTGACCCAGTTTTCGCGCAACGGCCGTGAGATTGCCTGGGGTTCCATTGGCAACGCCAGTTGCGCCGAAGGGCTGTTTTGGGAAGCTATTAACGCCATTGGCGTACTCAAAGCGCCGGTCATCGTTTCCATTTGGGATGACGGCTACGGCATTTCCGTCACCAACGAACACCAAATTACCAAAGAAAACCTGTCTGAACTGTTGAGCGGCTTTCAACGCAAAACCGGCAGCCGCGATGGCTATGATCTATACACCGTGCCCGGTTGGGATTACCTGCAACTGGTGGAAACGTACCAAAAAGCAGCCCAAGTCACCCGCGACCAGCAAACCCCGGCCATCATTCACGTGGTGGAGATGACCCAACCCCAGGGCCATTCCACCTCCGGCAGCCATGAACGCTACAAATCAGCTGAACGGCTGGCCTGGGAAGAAGAGCATGACCCCATTCGCCAGATGCGGCAGTGGATTATTGAACAGCGCATTGCTCCTGCCGGTGAATTGGACAACATTGAGCGCAACGCCCGCAAACTGGCGCAACATGCCCGCGACAAAGCGTGGACGGCCTATACCCGCCCCATTTACCAGGAGCGGCAGGAAGCGGCGGTCATCATTGAGCAAATTGAAACAGCGTCGGTCCATCGCCCAAAAATTAGCGCCATGCGCCACCGACTGATGGAAAAGCAGTCGTTATCGCGCAAGGATGTGCTGACGGCCGTTCATCAGACCCTCCTGCTCACCCGTGATGAAAATATCCCCGCCACCCGGCAGCTTGCTGCCTGGAAACAGGTGCAAACAGCCCGCCACACCGCCAGCTACGCCAGCCACCTCACCAGCGAATCGGCCGAATCGGCCCTGAACGTGCCCGAAGTCAAACCGGTTTATAGCGACCAGCCAACCCAATTAAAGGGGTATGAAGTGCTAAACAAAGCGTTTGCCGTTATGCTGGCCCGCGACCCGCGCGTGGTGGCTTTTGGCGAAGATGTGGGCAAATTGGGCGATGTTAACCAGGCGTTTGCCGGGCTGCAAGAGCAGTTTGGCGCGCTGCGCGTGGCCGACACCGGCATCCGCGAGGCCACCATTTTAGGGCAGGCCATTGGCCTGGCGCTGCGCGGCTTGCGCCCCATCGCCGAAATTCAATATCTGGATTACGTTTTATACGCCCTGCAAACGATGTCCGACGATCTGGCAACGCTGCGTTGGCGCACCAGTGGCGGCCAAAAAGCACCGGTCATTATCCGCACTCGCGGCCACCGGCTGGAAGGTATCTGGCACGCCGGCTCGCCCATGGCCGGGCTGATTCACCTGGTGCGCGGCATTCACGTCTGTGTGCCGCGTGATATGGTGCAGGCGGTTGGTTTTTACAATACGCTGCTGCAAGGGGATGATCCCGGCATCATTGTGGAAGTGTTAAACGGTTACCGGCTGCGCGAGACAGTGCCCACCAATCTGACGGAGTTCACCATTCCGCTGGGCGTGCCGGAAATTGTGCGCGCCGGGGAAGACGTGACCATTGTGACCTATGGGGCGTGTGTGCAGGTGGCGTTGGAAACGGCCGTGCTGCTGCAACAAACAGGCATTGACGCCGAAATTATTGATGTGCGCACCCTGCTTCCATTTGACCGGTATGGCCTCATCGGCCACTCATTGCAAAAAACCGGGCGTATCATCTTCCTGGATGAGGATGTGCCCGGCGGCGCGTCGGCCACCATGCTGCAAGAAGTGCTGGAAAAACAGGGTGGCTTCTGGCATCTGGACACCGAGCCGCGTACCCTGACGGCCAAACCACACCGCCCGGCGTTTGGCTCTGATGGCGCGTATTTTTCCAAACCCAATGTGGAAGAGTTGTTCGATATGGTGTATGAGATGATGCACGAAGCCGAACCGGCGCGTTTTCCAATTTTTATTGGCAAACCGTGATGCGTGATGCGTGATGCGTGAGATTCTTCCCATCAGGCATCACGTATCAGGCATCATGCGAAGCTCAAAAAACCCAACATTGTCTTGAGGAACAAGTATGATAACCAAAGTAATCATGCCCGAAATGGGCGAAGGTGTAGTAGAAGGAACGGTGGCCCGTTGGCTGGTGAGCGAAGGTGACTTTGTGAAGCAGTATGACCCCATCCTGGAAATTGAAACAGACAAGGTGACGACGGAGGCAACGGCCGAGGAGTCGGGCACGATTTTGCAGATTTGTGTGGCCGAAGGGGCCGTGGCTCCGGTGGGTACGGTGCTGGCTTATATTGGCGAACCGGGCGAGGCGATCCCCGAAAACGGCAAAGTGAAAACGGCCGTAGCCCCCCCCGAACCTGAACAAACGATACCATCCCCGGCAACGGCCGTACCCGCCGCCCCCCCCCCTGCCCCCAACCAACCCTATACCGGACGCATCAGCCCCGTCGTCAGCCGCATCGCCGCCGAACACAACGTAGATTTAAGCCAGATACAGGGAACGGGGCTGGACGGCCGTATCACCAAAAAAGACATCCTCGCCTACGTGGAGCAACGGGCCGTCCCCACACCACCGCCAACCCCCAAACCAACCCCCGTTGCCGAACCCGTCCAACCTGCTCGCCCCGCGATGCCCTCATCGCCCACCCCGGTGTCTGCACCGGCATCACCTGTGTCCGGCGAAATCCTACCTCTTACCAGCATCCGCCGCAGCATTGCCGAACACATGGTGCGCAGCAAACAGACCAGCCCACACGTCACCACCATTTTCGAGTTTGACTTTACGAACGTAGACAAACACCGCCGCGCCCACAAAGAACAGTTTGCCCGCGACGGCGCCAATCTCACCTTCACCGCTTACATCGTGGCCGCCACCGTGGCCGCGCTAAAAAAACACCCCCTGGTGAACAGCACCTGGATGGAGAATGGCATCGAATTAAAACGGGAGATCAACATTGGCATGGCTACGGCCGTTGACGATGGGTTGATCGTACCCGTCATCAAAAATGCGGACTCTTTGAATCTGTTGGGACTGGCACGCAGCATCAACGACCTGGCGCAGCGCGCCCGCAGTAAACAGCTTAAACCGGCTGACGTGCAGGGCGGCACTTTTTCCATCACCAATCATGGCGTCAGCGGCAGTCTCTTTGCCACCCCCATCATCAACCAGCCACAGTGTGGCATCCTCGGCGTAGGCATGATTGAAAAGCGGGTCAAAGTGATCAACGAGGCCATCGCCATTCGCCCAATGGCCTACGTTGGCCTCACCTTCGATCACCGCATTCTGGATGGCGCTTTGGCCGATAATTTTGTGGCCTCCATCAAAAAAGAGATTGAAAACTGGCAATAGGATGAGGGGTGACGGGCCCGTCACCCTTCCTTTACTTTGCTGGTTTATAAGCCACCGCATCAATTTCCACGGCCGCACCCAACGCCAGGTCCGCCCGCCCGACGGTGATACGCGCCGGGGGGTCAGCGCCCATCACGGCCGTGTACGCCGCATTCATCACCGCAAATGTGCCCATATCCGCCAGGTACACATTCATCTTCACTACGTCCGTTAATGTCGCGCCGCAGGCCGCCAGAATACGCTCAATGTGGCGTAACGTCTGCTCCGTTTCTGGCCCAGTTCCCCCCGCCACCAATTCCATCGAATCCGGCTTTGTGCCCAACGTGCCCGACACAAAAATAAAATCCCCGGCCACCACCGCATGGCAAAATGCCGGCAGCTTCGCCAATCCCGGCACATTCACTTTGATTCCGGCCATCTTACCCTTCCAGATTCTCAATATCCGCCAGGTCTTGATGTCGTCCCGCTATTCGTTTTGCCCGAATCAAGCCCGCTACATCAATAAAATTGACCGGGATACCATCAATCATTTCCTCGATCCGCGAGTCATAGCAGGTCTGGAATTCCATTCCTTCCAGACCAACGATGAGATCAATGCGATTGGGTGGAAATCCTAATTGGATAACGGTATCCGGCTCGAGGAAATCAGCTTCTGTCAACTGTAACGAAGCAAAACCAAATTGCTCAATTGCGCGCACAAGATTGGTGGCATTTGCTTCACTAAGCCATACCCAGATATCTATATCTTTGGTATAGCGCGGATGGCCGTGAAAGGCGACAGCGTACCCCCCAATAACCAGGTAACGTACATTATTGTCGTTTAACGATTGTATAAACTCTTTGAAATCCGGGTTCAGTACCATATTTCCACAGGTGATATTCGCGCCTCAGAGTTTCCAGAGCCTCCAGACGCTTTTCATAGGGCTGTGTTTGCCAATAGGCAAAATCTGCCCCCTGCTGGCTTAACCTGGTTTTTTTGTACACCTTAGCGATTGTCCCTCTTGTTTCCATCACAAGCTCTATTATATCACGCGGGCCGGTTTTGATCAGTTCACTACTGATACTGGTTGTCATCCCCTAACTGCCTTACTTGGGCCACCAGCCGTTGGTATTCAGTCAAAAGCTGCGGTTCTTCCAACGCCTCGGCAAATTGAGCCAGCCAGTTTTCGATGTAGGGTTCATCAAGACGGCCGTGCTGCTCAATCAACAGCGCCTCCACATCCGGCCAATCTTTGCCCCGCCCGGCTACCACTTTTTGGATGATCAGGTCTTCGGCCGAACAAATCCATGCCGACCAGCCCCCCAAATCACGCTGCACCGCCCGCTCAATAATCATCTCTTCATAACCAGGCGCCGCTAGCAAAAAATCTACAATCACCTCATCTATTTCCACCGCAACAATAAACGGATTTTCTGGTACATGCACCCTGGCTCGTGTGGGAAAGGCCCCCCGTAATGCGTTGCGCACAGCAGTGTAATCCATATCCGGCACAAGCACTTTGACATCCACATCTCGCGTTACACGAATGAATCCCCATTCAGACAGGGCAATACCACCAATAATCGCATACCGATAACCCTGGGCCTCCAGAAAGAAAATGGCTTTTTGCAGAGGTCCTTCAAGTTGCTTTTCCATGTTTAATTCGCCATTCTTCGAATCGCCGCAGGCGTTCGTAATAACGCTCCCAATCAGCTACGTCCTGCTTTTCTTGCCACTCGCTTGCTTTAGGCGAGAGTTTTACGGCAAATGCCCAAAGGGATTGGTAGTGCTGCCAGTTCTTTTCCGGCGTGCGTTCATGTGCCGTCAGGTAACGGTCGCGCTGCTCGGCCAGATTCCATTCCCGGTACTTTTCGCGCATATAGCGGTATAGCTCTTTGTCGAGTTTTTTATTTTCGTTGGGCATGGGAGAATTATACCAAAAGGGGGGTGGAGATTGGAGATTGGAGATCAGAGATTAGAGATTGCCAATCTCCAATCTCTAATCTCTGATCTCCCTCTTAAAACTGCGGCAGCACGTGGGCAAACTGGGTCAGGTAATCATCCAAAATGGCGCGGGCACGGCCGATGTCGTTGATCATGGGGTCGAGCAGGAGGGTTTGTAAAGCTAGATGGCGGTCGCCGGTCACGGCCGTGTCCACCACCATCTCCACCAGCGCCGCCTCCCGCCGCAGCAGTTCGGCTATCGCCTCCGGCATGGCCCCCATGTGGACGCCCTGCACCCCCAGGCCGTTCACCAGCGCCGGAATCTCCACAATTGTCTCATCCGGCAGGTTGGCAATAGCGCCCCGGTTGGGGATGTTGACCGCTTCGCCGTAATAGTTCTCATCACCGGCGATGGCGGTAATTAGTTCCACCGCCCCTTCGCTATGCGCCTCCCGCATCCCCTCCACCGGCAGCACGCCGTCGGCCATTTGCCGCATCATGTGGTGCAAAAAGTCCCGCGCCGCCTCATTGCCGCCCCAATCGTAGAGCGGAACCTGGTACCTCTCCCAGGGCTTGGCCAGCGGGTCATGCAGCCAGGGCAGGTATTCCACCAGGTGGGTGTCGCCAGGAATGGGGCAGAGGCCGAAGATGCGGAACAGGTCGAGCGAAAACGGCTCCAGCGTCGGCGGAGCATCGGCCAGCGCCGCCCGCAGCGCCGGGTACAAATCCTCGCCTGTCTCCTTATCCCGAATGTCTATCAGCCAGATGAAGTGGTTCAGCCCGGCGGACTTGATGTGGAAATGGGTACGGCCGTAGCCCGCCATCTGGTGAATCGTGCCCACATTGCCCGGATCAGAATGCAGGTTCACGCCTGGTGGTACCGGGATGTTGTAACGATGGCGTAGGAGTACGGCCGTCAGCCCATAGCCCACGTTAATCTGGTGGCACTTACCCACCGTGCGAATCCGGCTGTATTTGCTCACGGCGCGGGTGATGCGCGGCAGCGGATTGCTAAAATTGATCAGCCAGGCGTCCGGGCAGAGCAGTTCCATATCCCGCGCGATTTCCATAAAGGGCGGAATCTGGCGGCAGGCGTGCATCAATCCGCCCGGCCCGCCGTTTTCACCATACGGCTGGCGCAGGCCATGTTTGCGCGGAATTTCCCAATCCATGCGCCACAAACCTTCACGCGGCGGGACTTCAATGGAAACGATGACGAAATTCATTCCGGCCAACACGTCACGCCGGTTGGTGCTGGCGCGGATGCTCATATCCGCGCCCCACGCCACATTCATTCGTTCGGCGACGCGGGCAACGGTGTTTAGCGCCTGTTCGTCCAGATCAACCAACACCAGTTCACTGCCGCGCAGCTTTGGCTCGCGGATGAGGGTGGCTAACGTGGTCGGCCCAAAACTGGCGCTGCCCGCGCCGATAATAGCAATTTTGGTAGGGTTCATAAAACGCTCCTTTTGACAACGGATTTGCAGGATTCACGGATCAAATCTGCCTGAGAAAATCCGTGAATCCTGCGAATCCTGTTCAGAGAAGGCGCAAATTTGGATATACGTTAGTGTCACGAAGCTTCCGCCACTCCCTTAAGACTACAACGGATGGAGAATTAAGCGGATAAATTTCCAGAGAGGAATCCGTTCATTTCTTTATCCGCTGTAGTCATGGCGAAAAACGAATGACACTAACAATATACTGAGTCTCCCAATCTCCTTCTGCCCATCATTATACTCCCATCTTGCCACCCGTACCCGGTTCAGATACAGTTGCGCCCGGAGGAAAATGCCATGCCCCGAATATTGAAAGTAGCTACGATACAAATGGACGCCAATCCGGCCCCGGTGGGGGAACGATTGGCTCGCGCCGAAAAGCTGGTAGTGCAGGCAGCCCAGGCGGGGGCGCAGTTGGTGGTATTGCCGGAATTGTTTAACAGCGGCTGCCAGTATGACCCGGCGAATTTTGAACTGGCGGAACGGGTCAACGGCCGTACCGCTTCCTGGATGCAAACCATCGCCCACCAACACCACATCCACCTGGCCGGTACGTTGCTGCTGCTGGACGGGAATGAGGTGTACAACGCCCTGTTATTGGTAGCGCCCGACGGCCGTATCTGGCGCTATGACAAAAATTATCCCTGGGGCTGGGAACGCGGCTACTTCCGCGACGCCAGCCGCACGGTCATCGCCCACACCGATATTGGCGACTTTGGCCTGCTCATCTGTTGGGACGCCGCCCACCGCGACCTGTGGCGGCAATACGCCGGGCAGGTAGACATGATGCTCATCAGCAGTTGCCCGCCGGACGTGTCCAACCCCACTTATCTCTTCGCCAATGGCGACCGGGTTTCCGTAGACGAGATGGGGCCGGTGATGGCGCTGACAAAGGGCGACGGCCGTCGCGTCTTTGGTGACATGATTAACCAGCAAACGGCCTGGCTGGGTGTGCCGGCGGTGAACAGCGTTGGCTGCGGGGTCATCACCACCCGCATCCCACAGGGGTTGGGTACGCTGCTAACCATCCTGCCCATTGCCCCGCACCTGGCAAAATACCTGCCGCAGGCCGAGCAAATGCAAATGACGTGTGCGATGGTGCAGGGGTGCAAGGTGGTGGATGGACACGGCCGTGTCCTCACCGAACTGGCGCAATCTGACGGCGAAACGTTTACCATCGCCGAGGTAACGTTGCCGGATGAGAAACCACAGCCGCACGGCCGTCAGCCCCTCTCTCCCCTGTCGCCCCTCTCCTACCTGGCCTCCGACTACCTGCTGCCGATTTTGACCACGCCCGTCTACCGCGCCGGGTTGCGCCAGACCTACGGCCCCCACATGGCCCCCCTCAACCCCGTCGCCCGCCGCTGGCTGGTGACATTGGCGGTGGTGGGCATATTGGCGTTTGTGTGGGGCTGGTGGTGGGCACGGCCGTATCGCCATAAGTAGTGCCAGGCACCTATACTGCTGATAGCCTTTCAGTACACACAGGCATGATGGTACAATGGAAACCAACAATTGATGAAGATAAAGGAAGGCTTATGAACACATATACGGCCGTAATTAAACAAGAAGACGATTGGTGGATTGGTTGGATCGTGGAGGTTCCTGGCGTTAATTGTCAGGAACCCACTCGTGATGAATTATTGGAAACCTTAAGCATCACCCTGGCCGAAGCTCTGGCCTTTGAGAACACGAATCTTGAACGCGGATAAACACAGTTACACAAAGTCGCTTCACCAGAGGAGTTCGCATCCTCAGATGCGAACGGTTGGGCATCTGAGGATGCCCAACTCCTCAATTTCAGGAGGACTCACTGTAAACGCAGATTGCGCGGATTACTACGGATAAACTCTTAAACTGTCGGGGCTAATCCGAGACATCCTGCCAATCTGTGTCCCATTTTGGAGCAGTAACAGCACAATGGCAAACAAATACGACGTAATCATCATCGGCGGGGGGCATAATGGATTGGTGGCGGCGGGCTACCTGGCGCGGGCCGGGAAACGGGTGCTGGTACTGGAACGGCGGCATCTGGTAGGCGGGGCCAGCGTGACGGAGGAGATTTTCCCCGGTTTTAAGTTCTCCGTTTTCTCCTACGTGGTCAGCCTATTCCGGCCAGAAATTATCCGCGATCTGAAGCTGCCCCAACACGGATTGACGATTTTGCCACTGGAAAGTACGCTGACACCGCTGCCCGACGGCCGTTTCCTCTACCGCGGCAACGACCATTGGGAAGCGATGCGCAGCATCGCCCAGTTTAGCCAACGGGATGCGGATGCGTATGATGAGTACGGCCGTAACATGTACTTCATGGCCAAAGCGGTCAAATACATCCTGGGCATCGTCCCACCTGACCCTACCAGCTTCAAACCGGGAGAACTGCTGGGGCTGGCCAACCTGGCCCGCCACTTCCTGGGGCTGGGCGAAGAAAAGCTATACCTGCTGGCCAAACTGATGACCATGAGCGCGGCCGACTTTGTGGCCCAATGGTTTGAATCGGAGCCGCTGCGGGCCACCCTCTCCGCCAGCGGCATCATCGGCACCTTTATGGGGCCGCGTTCGCCCGGTTCCGCCTACGTGCTGCTGCACCATTACATGGGCGAGATTGACGGGGCGTACCGCGCCTGGGGCTTCCACAAAGGGGGCACCGGCGGCCTGGCCGACGTGCTGGCGCGGGCCGCCCAATCGTTTGGCGCAGAAATCAAGGTGAATGCGGCGGTGAAAGAGGTGGTGGTCAAGAACGGCCGGGCCACCGGTGTGGCCCTGGAAAATGGCGACGAATACCAGGCCGATGTGGTCATCTCCAGCCTTGACCCCAAGTTGACTTTTCTCAAGCTGGTGGAGGAAAAATATTTACCCGGCGATCTAGTGGAATCTATCCGCAAATTCAACATCTACGGCTCGTCCGGCAAGGTGAATCTGGCGCTGGATCGGCTGCCCGACCTGGCAGGCAACCCGATGCAGCAACTCGGCCACGCCAGCCGCCGCCTGATGGCCGGGGCCATTTCCATCAGCCCCCACACCGACTACCTGGAGCGGGCTTTTGACAATGCCAAGTATGGGGAGTTTAGCGCACGGCCGTACATAGACATCATCCTCCCCTCCATGATTGACCCGGAGATGGCCCCGCCGGGCAAACACGTCATGTCCTGTTTTGTGCAGTACGCGCCGTACAACTTGAACGGTGGCTGGAATGATGCCCAACGGGACGCTTTTGGTGATGCGGTGGTGAACACCCTGGCCGAATTTTTCCCCAATATCAAAGAGTTGATATTGCACCGGCAAGTGCTGACGCCGGTAGATATTGAGCGCACCACCGGCTTATCGCAGGGCAACATTTTCCAGGGCGAATTGAGTTTGTCGCAGTTGTTATTTTTGCGACCGGCGGCCGGTTATGCCAGATACCGCACCCCCATCAAAGGGTACTGGCAGTGCGGCTCCGGCGCCCACCCCGGCGGTGGCATCATGGGTGCGCCGGGGCGGTTGGCAGCGTTGGAAGTGTTGAAAGAGATGTAGAAGAGACATCCGATTTCTTAAAGAAATCGGATGTCTGACCGAACAACCATGAAAAAACGATACGACATTATCATCATCGGCGCGGGGCATAATGGGTTGACGGCGGCGGCTTATCTGGCGAAGGCGAGTAAATCGGTGCTGGTGCTGGAAAAACGGGACGTACTGGGCGGTGCGGCGGCGACGGAAGAAATCTGGCCCGGCTTCCGGGTGAACACAGGTGCGGAAGACGCGGGCATGTTCCAGGACAGCATCGTCAAAGAGCTATTTTTGAAGATGCACGGGCTGGAATTCCGCCAATCCGATGCGGTAATTTTTGCGCCGCAGGTGGATGCCCCGGCTCTGACGCTGTACCGGGACATCGCCAAAAGCCAGCAGTCCATTGCCCAATTTAGCCAGCGAGACGCGGCGCGTTACCCGGATTTTGTGGCCCAGGTGAATGGGTTCACGGCCGTGCTGCGCGACATGCTCCTGCAAACCCCACCCGACCTGGGCACCCCCCATCTGGGTGAACTGGTCAGTTGGGGCGGCGTGGGTCTCAAGCTGCGGCGGATGGGTGGTGCAGCCATGATGGAATTTATGCGCGTCTTGCCCATGCCGCTGCGGGAATATCTGGACGACTGGTTTGAATCGGACGCACTCAAAGGGGCGCTGGCGGTGGATGGCCTCACCGGCACCATGCAAGGCCCCTGGTCGGCGGGCACGACGCTGCAATACTTTTACCAACATATCAATGGTTTCCTGGCACAGCGGGCGGTGGCCGGGGGCATGGGCGCCCTGTCGGAAGCCTTAGCCAGCGCCGCCCGCCAAAACGGGGCGGAGATCCGCACCGGGGCGGGTGTGGCCCGGATTCAGATTGACAGTGGCCAGGCGATTGCCGTGCTGCTGGAAAACGGCGACCAGATTCCGGCCAACATCATCCTTTGCAGTGCCAGCCCCCACCACACCTTTTTTGACTTTGTGGGGCCGCAGCAGCTAGAGCCGCGTTTTATGCGGGCAGCACGGAACATCGTGTACCGGGGCAGCACGGCCAAACTGATCCTGGCGCTGGATGAACTACCCCGTTTTGTAGGGCAGACGGATGGAGGGCAGTTACACGGCCGTATCCGCCACGCCCCCTCGCTGCTGTACATTGAAAAAGCGTATGATGCCGCCAAACATGGCCGTTTCTCCCCCCACCTCGTGCTGGACATGCGCCTGCCCACCCTGGCCGACCCCACCCTGGCCCCGCCCGGCAAACATCTGCTCTCCATCACCATCCGCTATGCCCCTTACTGTTTAGCCGATAGCAACTGGGAAAACGAGAGAGAGGGATTGGTCACAGCCGTGTTAGACACTCTTGCTCACCTCATCACCCCATCACCCCATCACCCAATCTCCCAATCTCCCAATCTCCTGCTCACCCCCGCCGACTACGAACACCAATACAGCCTGCCCAAAGGCAGCATCTTCCACGGCCAGATGAGCCTGGATCAACTGCTGGTCATGCGGCCGGTAGCCGGTTGGGGCCAATACCGCACGCCCATCGAAAACCTGTACCTCTGCGGCGCGGGCGCGCACCCCGGCGGCGGCGTCACCGGCGCGCCCGGCTACAATGCCGCCCAGGCCGTGTTGAATGCCAGGGGTTCGTAGTAGGCACTTTAGTGCCGTCAGTGGGCGATAAATCGCCTACTACGAACATAGGCCCTCATGCCAGTCAAAGAATTACTCCCTTGAGTTTTGTAAGATTTCCCTCCCTGGGGCGTTAATCAGGCAGAATGGGTAATTGAGTAATTACGTAATTACTCAGTTACTCAATTACAGGGATTTTTATGCTTGATAACGACCAAACCCTCATCGAACAGGCCAAACATGACCCGCAGGCATTTGCCCGGCTGTATGACCGGTATGTAGACCGGATTTACCGCTACGCCTACCGGCAGACAGGGGACGAGGCGCTGGCGCAGGACGTCACGGCCGTGACCTTTGAACGCGCCCTACGCCACATCCAGCGCTACCAGTGGCGCGGCCAGAGTGTGCTGGCCTGACTGTACCGCATTGCCCGCAACGAGGCCATCAGCCAGCAGCGGTGGCGCAAATGGCTGACCCCCTGGCGGGCGGCAGGGCAAACGGGCACACGGGCGACGGAAACGGCCGTGCTGCACCACCAGCGCCACGAAACTCTGCACCATGCCCTGGCCCGCCTCCCGGCCAAAGACCGGGAGATCATCAGCCTGCGTTTTTTTGAAGAACTGAGCGGTGAGGAAGTGGCCGAGGTATTGGGCTGTTCGCCCAATACCATGTACGTCCGGCTGCACCGGGCGCTGAAACGGCTGCAAAGCCAGTTGGCAGCGATGGGTGTGACCGGGGAGGTGAATTATGGGAATTTTTAACGCAAAGCACGCCAAGGACGCGAAGAGCGCGAAGGAATTTGAAGAATTTAGGGAGTTAGTGCAAGAGTTGGAGATGGGGGAGGCACGGCCGTATGCGCCAGACGCGCCCACTCCCTTCAAACAAGAACTGCGGGCACAACTGCGGCAAACGCATGAAAAACGGGGCCTGTCCTGGGGCGAGATGGGGCGGTTTGCGGGCACGGCCGTAGCTCTGCTGCTGTTGGTGGCGGCGGTGGGTCTCTTTTGGGCGGCCATTTCGGGCGGAGGCACGGCCGTTGGCCCGGCACAGGATACGATTGTGGTGGCGACACGCACGGCCGTGCCCCAGACGATGCCTGGCAGCGGTGAAAGATGGCCAGACATCACGGTGGCCCGCGCTGATGCGCTGGCCGTTCAAGTGGGCGAGTATTTGCGCCTGACCGGTTTTACCCTGAACCAGAGCCGCGGGTCTGGCACAAGAATCGTAGTGTTGTCCGATGGGACAGAGATTCCATTTGAATCAAAGGGGAATGAGCTGCGCCTGACGCTGAACTGGCAAGTTCTTACACCTCTACCGCACGATGATTTCACCCTCATGTTATACCTGACCGATGAGGCGGGCGATGTGGTGCAGGCGTACAACATTCACACTGCCAAACGATCACGTCCGTGGTCAACCTGGCAAGAAGGGGAACGGATTGCCGATTTTCATGTGTTGCCAATTGGTGACGAAGTGTCCGCCGGCCATTACTACCTGGGGCTCAGCCTATATGATTCACGGACTGATGTATGGCTGCCGGTGCAAACGACAGATGAGGGTGCGGTAGTGATTGACGGCACGGCCGTGCAACTGGCTGACTGGCAATATCGTCCTTATTCGTCCACTTTTGCTAAAAGTGACGTGATCGGTTGGAGCAACAGCCCGGCCAACGTCATCTTTGGTGATGGGATTCGACTGCAACGGTATGACATTGCCGAACAGGAAAACGGTTTGCAGTTGACGCTTCACTGGCCGCCACAGGCCGATTGGCCGGAAGCGGTGCAGCTTTTTGTCCATTTGCGGAATGCCGCAGGAGAATTAGGGCAACAGGTGAATATCCCTCCGACTAAAAGCGAACGAGATACTATTTTGCTGGAATCACAGCTTAACGGCCGTTACGACATCATCATCGGCCTGTATGACCCTGCTACCGGGCAGCGGCTGCCGGTGACGGCGGGGAATGAGCGCATGGTGGTGGATGGGGGCACGGCCGTATGGCTGACGGACTGGGAATTTAGCGCCGGTTCACCTCTATGTGGTTCAGGGACTTACGACGGTGAAACGTACCAGATTCAGCCTTGTACAAACATTGGCAACGCTGATGCTATTTTATCTGTCGTGCAAAAGGCACGGCCGTCAGCCAACGCCCTGGTGGAAATAGAAGTGACGGTAAATTACGAACCAGTAACGGACAAAGATCTGTTCCTGAAACTGCACTACGCCGCGCCTAATTGGGAATCATTCACAGGTGGAGGTCGTATGCCTATTGACGGCATGGGCAACTACGTGCCCCTGAACCCGGAGGAACACAGCGTCACCATCACCTTTACCGGCAACCCGGCGGAGATGGCGCAGATTGTGGGCACAGAACAACTGGCGCTGGTGGTGCAACTGGGGTATTTTGTGGAGGGGGCAAACGGCCGTGAACTCAAAATTCTGAACATGGAAACCTACCCCAACACCTTTGACCTGTCCAACCCGGACGAAGTTCGTTTTGAGGTGATTCCCTGAAACAAAAAAGACCCCAAGGGTTTTCTGAAACCCTTGGGGTCTTGTGCGATGTGCCGGACACGGCCGTCGCGGTTACAATACCCTCTTCAATTTACCGAAGGGGGTATTGTTATGTTTGACGTAATCGCTTTTGACGCTGATGACACGTTGTGGCCGAATGAGCATCTCTACATTATGAAGCGGGAGCAGTTCATTGAGATGTTACGGCCGTATGCCGACCCCGACCACATCGGCCAGACCCTTGACCAGACGGAAATTGCCAACCTGCGCTACTACGGCTATGGCATCAAATCCTTCGCGCTTTCGATGGTGGAAACGGCCGTGCATCTGACCAACGGCCGTGTCTCCGGCGACACCATCCAGGCCATCCTGCAATTCAGCAAAGAGATGCGTGACCATCCGGTGCAGGTGTTTGCGGGGGTTACGGCCGTGCTGGATGAATTGGCGCCAAAGCACCGGCTGATGATCATCACCAAAGGCGACCTGTTTGAGCAAGAGTCAAAAATCGCCCGCTCCGGCATTGCCGACCGCTTCCAGTACATCGAGGTGGTCAGCGAAAAAGAGGCGGAAACGTATGACACCCTGCTGCACAAATACGGCATCGCCCCCAGCCGTTTCCTCATGGTGGGCAACTCCGTGCGCTCCGACATTCTGCCGGTGGTGGAGATTGGCGGCACGGCCGTACACATTCCCCACACTTCCACCTGGGCACACGAACATGTGCCCCACGCCGACCGCAGCGGCTACACCGAACTGGCGCACATCAGCCAGCTTCCCGGTTGGCTGGCGGCACGAGCAAGAGGGAGGTAGAATCCCGTAAACCGTGATGCGTGATGCGTGACCTGTGAGTCACGCATCACGCATCACGCATCACGCATCACGCATCACAAAAATGATAGACACCGAAAACCTCAGCAAACAATTTGGCAGCCACACGGCCGTAGACCGGCTCACTTTACACATTGGCGAAGGCGAAGTCTTTGGCTTCCTCGGCCCCAACGGCGCAGGCAAGACAACCACCGTGCGTATGCTCACCTGCCTCATTGGCCCTACGCAGGGCCGGGCCACCGTCATGGGGTATGAAGTAGGCAAAGACAGCCAATCCATTCGCCGCCATGTGGGCCTGCTCACGGAAACACCGGGCATGTATGATCGCCTCTCCGCCCTCAAAAACCTGACCATCTACGCCGAACTATACGAAGTGCCCGATGTGCCCGGTCAGGTAGAAAAATATCTGCGGCTATTAGGGCTGTGGGAGCGCCGTCAAGACGCTGCCGGCACGTTCAGCAAAGGCATGAAACAAAAGTTGGCCATCGCCCGCGCCCTGCTGCACGAACCAAAAATCCTCTTTCTGGACGAACCCACCGCCGGACTAGACCCAGAAGCGGCCAAACTGGTACGTGACTTCATCCTGGAAGTAAAGGCGCAAGGACGCACCATCTTCCTGACCACCCACAACCTGGACGAAGCCGACCGCCTCTGTGACCGTGTGGCCGTTTTCAACCAACGGCTGCGGGTGATTGACACGCCACAGGGATTACGGCAGGAGATGTACGGCCGTCAGGTCGTGTTTCATCTGGCGGACACGGCCGTGCCCTACCAGCCCACCCTGCAAAACCTGCCTTACATCAACCGGCTGGAAGCCATAGACAACAAACTGGTCGTTGCCCTGGATGACCCCGAAACCCACAACCCCGAACTCATCCGCCTGCTGGTCAGCGCCGGGGCCAACATCCAATTTGTCGGCGAACTACGCCATTCGTTGGAAGATATTTATCTGCGTCTGGTAAATGATGATTAGAGATCAGAGATTAGAGATTGGGCAATCTCCAATCTCTAATCTCCAATCTCCCCCCAAATCCATGAAAAAAATCCGCACCATCATTGGCAAAGAATGGGCCGAAGTATTCAAAAACCGGCTGGTTCTCTTTTCCGTCATCTTCCTGCCGCTCATGCTCACCATCCTGCCCCTGGCCACCATTTGGGGTATGAGCCGCTTTCCCGCCAGCACCGAGGCCAGCGTCTCCGCCGAAGAGATCGAGTTTTTTGGCGACCTGTGTGTGGGTCTTACCGAAAACGAGTGTGTCATGGTCTACACCCTCAGCCTGTACACGCTGCTCTTTATGATCCTGCCGGTGATGATCCCCGTCACCATCGCCGCCTATAGCATCGTCGGCGAAAAAGCGACCCGCAGCCTGGAACCGCTGTTAGCCACCCCCATTACCGACCTTGAACTGCTCAGCGGCAAAGCTATCGCCGCCATCGTCCCGGCCATTCTGGCTACCTGGCTGGCCTACATGGTGTACGCCGTCGGCGCTATGATCATGCTGGGCACAGAGCTGGCGCTGGCCTATGTTTTTGCCCCCGCCTGGGTGCTGGCTATTTTTGTGGTGGGGCCGCTGATGACCTTCCTCTCCGTCAGCATCGCCATCATGGTTTCCGCCCGCGTTACCGACCCGCGTGTGGCCGAGCAGTTATCCGGCCTGGTGGTGCTGCCCATCATCCTGCTGCTGGTGGGCCAATCCGTCGGCTGGGTTGTGGTCAGCCGGGATATGATTTACCTGATTGGCGTCATCGTCTTGATCCTGGACGTTGTTTTAGGTTTTATCACCATCAAATCCTTTCAGCGGGAAACAATTCTGACACAGTGGAAATAAACCAGTCATTGAACCTCGCTGGTCTGCGGATCGGCCATGCCACAGACGTGGAATACCATACCGGCTGTACTGTCTTCCTCTGCCCGCCGGAGACGGTGGGCAGCGTGGATGCGCGTGGGCCGGCGCCGGGCAGCCGGGAATTGACGCTGTTGGAACTGGACAAGCCCATTCAGTTTGTCAACGCTGTGCTGCTGACGGGTGGTAGTGCGTTTGGGTTGGCGGCGGCCGATGGGGTGATGCGCTACCTGGGTGAACGGAACATCGGCCATTGGACGCCCATCCGCCCCATTCCCATTGTACCCGCGGCCGTGGTGTATGACCTGTTTTTCAGCGGGGGGCAGCGCCTGCCAGACGCGGAGATGGGGTACGCCGCCTGCCTGGATGCGCGAGAGGAAGATATTGCGCAGGGCAATGTGGGCGCGGGCGCAGGCGTGACTGTGGGCAAGTGGGGGGGCCGAGATGGGTTTATGAAAGGGGGCTTTGGGCTGGCCTGTGTGGAGCAGGAAGGTGTAATCGTTGGGGCAGCGGCCGTTGTCAATGCGGTGGGGGATGTGGTGAATGAGGATGGGACTGTGCTGGCCGGAGCGCGCAAAGCAGAGGGCGGCTGGCTGGCAGATGAAAAGCCTTTCCGCCCTTTTGCGGCTCGCCCACCGGCTCAACTGACGAATACAACACTGGTGGTGGTGTGGACAAATGCGCGGCTGACGAAGGTGGAGGCCAACCGGCTGGCACAGCGGGCGCATGACGGCCTGGCGATTGCCATTCGGCCGGTGCATACCACCCACGATGGGGACACGGCCTTTGCCCTGGCCACAGGGCAGGTGGAGGCGAACTTTGATCTGGTGGCGAACACGGCCGTACACGCCACCACCGAAGCCATTCGCAACGCCGTCCGTTTTGCCCACTCAGTCGGCGAAATCCCCGGCCTGGCCTCATAGAATCCTTATCATTCTGGCACGTCTTGTAGCAAAAGGTCAAACTCTTTCGCCGCCTCACCCATCCAGCCATGCCCTTCCGCCAGACTGAAAAAATCCCACTGGTCATCATGGGGGAAAACATCCAAAAACCAGCAGAGGGCCGCGATTTGTGGCTCCCCATTCACAACCTCAAGCGCAGCGGTTAACCAACCCGGTGGATAATTTTCTGTCGGCTCTCGGCCACTGTCGGGGTGAAAGGTATTCGTTGCGGTGATGTAACCCGGCACTCCTTTGGTATGTGCCTGGGAGTTGATGATTGCCAACCAATCCTGGTAAACGCGAAAGCCAGCCTGGGCATCCGGCCATTCGGGGTGAGGCAAATTCAGGCGGGGTTCACTGGCTCGTTCAAAGTGGCTGAGTTCGGAAGCGTCCGGGAAACCGGGGGACTGCATGGCAAAGCCATCGGGGGCCGCTGCGGCCACACCGATTTGTGATTTTTCCTGCGCGGATTGGTTCACGGCCGTGACCAGTGCATAAAAGTAGTTTAACCAGGGCGCCTGCGGCGGGAACGTGCGCCCCCCATCCTGGTCGGCATTCCAGGGAGTGACAGGCCCAACCAACACCCGCACAGTCTGGTTTTCGGCGCGAATGGTTTGCAGGGCGTTATCCGTGTGCGCCGGTGGTCTGTTGTAGCCGTTGAAGACACGCGCATACCAGGCGGGCGTGACCGGTTGGCCCGGTGATTGGCTGTTGTTGGCAGCCGTATTAAAGCTGCTGCCGATGATGTAACCGTATACCCCTTGCAGCCGATCATCCCGCGCCAGCCGCCGCAGGTAACGCAAATAAAGCTCCAATGCCCGGTAGTCATCCACTGGCGGGATGCTTTGCCCCTGCCCATAATCCACCCGCACCAGGACGCGCAGCCCTTTGGCGGTAGCCCCCTCTACGCGCCGCGCCAGATCATCAATGCCCCAAAACTCTTCTTCCGCCAGTTGGGCATAGGTAATTTCCACGTCCCAGCCGGCGCGATTGTGCCAGTTGCGGTCAGGGTCGGCCAACACCACGCCCAGTTTGGTGGGGATGGCAGCGGATGGTGGCGCGGCGGACAGCATTTTGCCGACATTGACCGTTGTCCAATGTTGGCAGCCGGTATGGCAATCATGATAAAAGGCCAGGATGTAACCCGGTTCATCGGGCACAGTAAATGACCAGTTCCATTGGGTCACGGCCGTCGTCCGGTCCGTCGTATGGCTTTCCAGTGTGCCCTCGGCCGTACCCACCAGCAATTTGACGTAGGCCCAGGGAACGGTATCAAAGATAACGGCCGTGGCTCTTTCACCGGGCCGCAGCGTTTCGTTCTCCAGACGTACCTGCGGCCAGGCGCTCATTTGCTGCCAGTTATCGGGCACCAGCAGCACCTGCCCCGGTATAGGCGCAAAATACCAGGTGATGAGGAAAAACAGAACGGCAACCAACAAAATAAGTGGGGTACGTACCGGGCGTAGATTCACAAGAACGCTCTCCCTCTGTCATACGCTTGCCTCTGCGCCAACTATAACCAACACACCTGGTGTCTGCAAAACTGTGACACAACTGTAACACGGCCGTTGCCGAATTGTGACATTCACCTGTTATAGTTTACACAAGTTTAGCTAACCCCATATCTTTACCACTATTGAAGGGATAACCAAACAAGCTGAACAGGACAGCGTGAAAAATAACGAGACTTCATCCAATGAAGCGATGCTATCTTGTTATCAATTCTCTGCCTTTTATGAAGGTACATATTTGTCAGGAGGAGGACCATGGTTTGTTCAATCTGGCACTTCAGGAACAACTTTTACCGGAGCCTATGCGTTCTTAAACAATAATATTGAGTCAGCACAGACGACGACATGTAACGTATACAGCAAACTATTTGACAACACTAATTTCACAGGATCGCAGCTCTGGTTAGCTTGTTGTGGAACAACAAATGATCTGGCTATCTACGGCTGGGGCAATCGGGCGGGGAGCATAAGGGTTGACTGACGCGATCTGCAAATTACCCAGATGCAAGTTAATGACTCAAACGTAGATTTACCAAATACCCAACCCAAGTGAAGACTCTGACTCCAACATTTAAGGGGGGTCCTGGTGAATGACGCCAGGACCTCCTAGTCTTTGATTTCAGGGGATACATGAGTCTAATCAAACCTTTTTGCATGTTAAAGGATATTAATTGATAGAGGTAAATATTAACTGTATCAGGAAGGCAACATGAAAAATTATGAAGCAGAAGCAATTCGCCAATTGAAAAAGGGAGATATTCTTGGACTGAAAACGCTGGTTTACGGCTATCAAACAAAAGCCCTGCGCGTAGCTTATTTGATCACTGGTAATTCGGATCTGGCAGAAGAATGTGTGCAAGAAGCATTTATCCAGGCTTATCAACACATTGGGCGATTTGATGCCAGGCGGCCATTTGCCCCCTGGTTCTTGCGCATTGTCTCTAACATCGCCATTAGACGAGGACAACAGGACCAACGGTACGTTTCTTTAGACGATCCTTTGTACGAAGCCGAAGCGATGTTGTTTGCCAGTTTAATGAACCAGACAGTCACTCCAGACGAGCAGGTTGCCAAAAAGATAACAGCGGAGGAAATATGGAATTTGCTGCAAAAGCTGTCGCCCCACCAGCGTGAAGTGATTGTTTCCCGATACTATCTGGACATGAGTGAATCTGAAATGGCTAAAGAATTGAAGACTGCGCCAGGTACCGTTAAGTGGCGTTTGTATGCGGCCCGCCAACGTTTGCGGACGTTGTTGGTTGGTTCTGGATAAATATTGGAGGTGAAACCATGATGGAACAACAAATAAAAGAAGGTTTACAAGAAATAGCCGAACGACATATCGGTGATGAGCGGGATGTATGGCCGGCCCTGCAAACAAAAGTGGCACCCAAGATTCCTTCTCAGCCACGATCCCGTTGGCGCAAAACACGCCGGGGGTGGGCCTTGTCGGCTTTGGCCATCTTATTGCTGGTGGTGACGGCCGTCTACGCCGTCGCGCCTGCTTTGCAAAGCCTGTTCGATATGGATTCGGGGCTGAAGGATGTTCATTCGTCTGGCCTGGGATATGCGCTCAACCAGAGCCAGGTCGTCAATGGCGTGGCCATCACCCTGGAGTGGGCCTACGCCGATGAAAACAGGATCGCCGTTGCCTACACGGTTAATCCGGCAAGGGGAGAACAATATGAGCCTTTTGCTTTCACTTTAACGGATGAGGCCGGGCATCAATTCCCTTCCACCATGGGGTTGGTCTCTGCAGATGGTTCTGAAGTGAACGGCGGGGCGTCGCCAGGCGAAAGCGGGTACGTTTTCTCTTTCGATTCTTCTTCGATTACACACAGACCAGAAATGCTCGATTTACACCTGGAGATGTCGTTGAAATCTGCGACAACAGCCAAAACGGTGGGGCCGGTTTCTTTCCGTTTTGAAATCCCCTTTACGCCAGGACGTATAGCAGCGCCCCAGCAACGTGTGACGGCCGACGGCGTGACGATAACGTTGGAAAAAGTGACGCTGACGCCTTCGGCTCTCACGGCCGTTATCTGCTTCACCGGGCCAGATGACGCTTACGAAGACACCTACGAAATGTGGCTGCCCATCTCCCACATTGATGTCATCAATGACGGCGAACAGGCCAGAGCCACCCTCGGTACCCAATCAGACCCGGATGAGGATGGTTGCACGACCAACCGCTATTTCCCTTCGTTATATCACCATGATGGCGTCTGGAGGCTAACTGTAACCGAACTGGTGGGCATCAATAGGGGCTATACAGAAACAGGGGAACCGCATATCGAACAGAAACGAATCAGCGGGAATTGGACATTTGAGTTCGCACTGCCGTAAGCATTCAGGTGCAACGCACTTACTAAAGTGCGTTGCACCTCTGGGATTCTGTTCATGCGCCGGACAGGAAAAAGGAAAGTGTGACGCCGGTTTTCTCATTAGCGGTGGGACTCTCAATTTCCAGCCGGGCGCCGTGCAGGTGCAAAATTTCGGCGACAATGGCTAACCCCAGACCGCTGCCCTGGCTGTCCTGGTTAACTCGATAGAGCCGTTCGGCAACGCGCGGTAAATGTTCTGGTGGAATACCGGGGCCGGTATCTTGAATCGTGACCCTGACGCCATCTGTTTCTGGTGTCAGGCAAATGGATACATGATCCCCAGCACGGCCGTACTTCACACTGTTATCCAGCACATTCAAAAACACCTGCTTCAATTTGTCGGCATCGCCGGAAATGAGTGGCAAAGCGGCGGCGGCTTCCAACGATAGGGTGATCCCCTTTGTTTCAGCGCCGGGCAGGAGTTGGGTCACGGCCGTTTCCGCCACCATCAGCAAATCCAGCGGCCGTTTCTCCACCCCCTCGCTCATCTCCAGCCGGCCTAAGGCCACCATCCCCTGTACCAGATGCGCCAACCGCACCATTTCCTGGTAAGCAATGCTTAACGATTCCTGGCGGGTTGGTTCATCAATCGTTTGTTTGCGGGCAATATCCAGGTGGGCAAGTACAGCCGTGAGCGGCGTCCGTAACTCATGCGACAACGTACCCAAGAATGCCTGCGACCGCTTTTGCAGCCGTGTCTGCTCCGTCACATCAGCCAAAAAGAGGAGCGTTAAGCGTGGCAGGGGGCAAAGCCACCAACTTACGGTCTGACCATCTGGCAGGTTCAGCAGGCGATAAACGGGTTCATACACGCCACGTACTCTGGCGCTGGCCACATCCTGCGCCAACGCTTGCTGCCAGCCAGAACTTCTTCCCTGCAACCGCCGGGCATAACTGTTGCTATACACAAAACTATTCGCTGCATCTAGGAGCGCCAGACCAAAAGGAGCCGCATCCAACGCCCGCGCCAGCGGTTCCGGCTGCGCGCCCGTGTTTTGTAATAACGGGTCACGGAAGCGCCAGCGGTCCAGAAAAACGGCTAGCAGCGCCACAGCGATAATTAGCAACAATAGAGTAATAACCAGTGTATGCAGGGAAACAGCCGTCATCAGGCAGCGACTATAGCGAAATCAGCGGCAGGGGCAATGAAATAGGGTGTTACAAAACTGTAACACAACTGTGACACGATTGTGGCGTGGCTGTGACATTTCTAGGGTATTATGCCGAACGACAAAGTTTTTACTTCTCTAAATATTTAGCAAAGGAGGTTGAAATGGGTAATTTTAGATCAGGATACATTAAGTTAGACGGTTATCTTAATACGCAAAAGCTAAAGGTAACAGGACGAGTGATTGTAATGGCAGGTGTACTCCTTTTTCTTCTACTCGTATCAGTTTCAGACACTTTTGCAGCAGATTATACAGGAAGTGGGCAATTTCCTGCTGGAGGATGGATTCGGTGGAAATTTACAGGCACTTCCTCTGGTTATGAACCAAGGGCTAATATTTCCATGGGACGTTGGCACACATATACAGACGCCAATTTACTAAAGGTAACTTCAAATGAAGATATCAAGGTAGTGGTCACCAGTTTCGGTATTACTACCTGGTATGGATTTGCATATATCTGTGACATTTACGGCAACTGTGACAATAGCACGGCTTTTTCAAACACGTATAAGAGCTGCGAGTTGGATTTTAATACATATTTTTCAGGTAGTTGGTCAGATGCCGAAAAAGAGAACACATTCATGCATGAGGCAGGTCATTGTTTGTCTCTGGCGCATCGGGATGGTGTAAACTCCATAATGGACCCCGATCACTCCTCCCAAAATTGGCTAAATGAGTACGATAAGGTCTTGGTCAATAACAGGTATTGATAGGCAGTTGGCTTTTCAAAGATTCATTTGCTTTGTTAAAAGCTTGGACAATTTGCGAATTCGGAGGATATGCAGATGAACATGAAGAATCTTGTCTTATCATTGTTGGCTATTAGCTTGTTGCTTTTTATATTCATATGGACTTCTGAGAAACCAGAGGAAAAGATTGTTGCAGAGGCTATGTGGGTTTCATCATCCAAAACAATTGTTGAACTGGCCGCGGAAACTGATGTCATTGTTCGTGTGAAGGTGGAGTCTGTTGATCCGACACGACTATTCGTGCAGCAATTACCAGTTTCCGCTAAACCACAAGATGATTATTCTGAAGAGCCTGTTTGGTCTGGAGAAAACGAAGAGATCATACTTCCTTTCACAGACACAAACTTCACGATTTTGGAAGTGTATAAAGGTGATAAAACACCCGGGCAATTAATCACAGTAGCTCAAACAGGTGGTTTGCTTCCAGCAGAGAGTAATTGGCCTGGTCGGTTGTTTGAATTTTCTGAGGATCCGCTTTATAAGCCAGGAGAAGAGTATATTTTGTTTCTCTGGGATGCCTCTGGAGACAGAGTGCATGCACCTGAGAGAGAACTTTACCTGGTGATGACTCCATTTGCGAGGTACCGGATCGAGGAAAATGGCACTGTATATAACTATAGTGATACAACAAACCCATCTTCAGGATCAGGTCTCCCAATTAATATCGAAGAACTAGAGAAACAAATAACATTTGCCCTGAATACCTTAGCTCAGGACGGATGATTTCCTGCAAGTTGCATAAATAAACGTTTAAGGTGGCCTATTGGCTGTAGCACGACAGGTTCTGCATTAATGAGTGCGGCAAACTGGCGACTATAACCAAATGTGTGAACGGGCAATATAACCGGCGTTTGCCAGACTGTGACAGAACTGTAACACGGCCGCGACATGCCTGTGACATTCGTATGTTATAGTTTCCCCGGTTTAGCTAGACCTCCGATAAAGAAAAATATGGGTCTTCAGGAATTCAGGGGGTTGACAACCCGTGAAGCGTGAAACGTGAAACGTGACCAGAGAGACATCACGTTTCACGCCAAACCCCACGAAATCCCAAAGAGCCAAAAATATCAAGAGAAAAGACTAAAAAGGGATCAATAAAATGACAAGAAAAATCGTAAAGAGGTTTAGATGGAAATACCGAATTGGCATATTGCTTCTGGCATTTCTAGCTTTAATGCTGGCGACAGCAGCTTATGCCTGGACAGTATCGGTGCGTTATATACATGATTACCAGACCGATTGAAGTGCAGATGATGGTTGACATAGAGGTCAAGTCGAATGGTCTGGCGGTAAACGCTACATCCGTGCTGGTGATGATTACGTCAAATGGAACACCTTCATACCACAGTCAAGTGGTTATCTGGCGATGGTTTACCACGCTTTTCAACTCAATACAAACAATTGCGGCAATATTCGTGTTGGAGACCATGCCTGGTCTTGGTCAAATTTACCAAATGTCACTTTCTCAACAAAAGGTTGTGGGGCAGGCGCGGACAATGAATGGCGAGCAGAAGTGCGTAATAACAACATCACAACAGGGACCAACTATTATTTCCAACATCTTTTTAGAGACACTACCAGCGGCAATAATGGTACCGGAGAAATAACAACCAACACTTACTGGGTTACTACCTTCGGCGGCGCAGGCCCGTATCATGGCAAGTTCTGCATTAACTCAAGTAACGTATATGCGCCCACTAATGGGCAGTGTTGATATTTAAGGCCAATGATCCAAAAGGGATAAAGAAAATGAATAGTAAACAAGTAAACAAGAAGTGGTTTTTACTCATAACCGCGTTTCTGCTGGCAGCCATGTTGGGCAATCTTTTCCAACAAGAAGCCGCCTCGCTCCCCACAGAAGAGGTAACCGTCGTTTATTGGGAAACGGATAGCAAATACGGTGTGAGTTATGGCTATGGCGTGGATAACCTGGCACACGAAGCTGTGGCCGAAATTTATCCTGACTATAGTTCGGCAGAAGGTATCTACAATTATCGGGACTTTAGCCATAAGGAACTGGCAGCGTTGTTGAAAAATCTGCAACCAGAAGAATTAGTTCCCCTTAAAATTACGTTTACCGGGCCACTTACAAAAGATGAATTCACCGACTTTGTCAGAAAATATGAAATTGTGGCCGACAAATATACAATCTTCTTACGAGAGCCGGACGGAAAAATTGTGACGGTTCAGGGCAGTCCAGATGAAAATGGCGTACTCATTCCTGAATCGCTGTTGGCTATGGCGATGAGCGGCGTTCATGAGGCAAGCGGTGTTGGTACGGAGTTTTTAGGATGGGTAGATGTAAGTGGTCTGGTAGCGGCAAAAGTGATTCCGGTCATTGCCGGGGACGAGGATGTATTCCTGGCTGACGGAATGGAGGCTGTGCTTCAAGCCAGTTTAACGGACTTCAGGCTAAAGGAAGCGCATATTCCCCGTGCTGTACGTCGGGATGTTTTAGCCGGCGGGTTTGCCTCTGTGGGGATGCCGCCAACAGCCTCCTTTTTATACGACTATGGATTGATGGAAATGCCAGGGCAGCAAAATTAGCACGGTAGCAAACAAACGGATACCCGTTAGTCGAGCATGGCAATGATAAGAAGGCAGGATGTCGTATTTCTTACTCTAGGGTTATGTGTATCTCTTTTCATCATCGGATCTAGGCCATACCACCAAACTTATATAGATGCGCTGACCGAATTCTCTGGGTACTTAAATTCGGCAAACCAATCCTCTTTCCAACTGTTAAGACAAGAGGAGGTGGCTGGCGGTATCGTGCTGCTTTATGCCTATGAGTCAAGTGATCCACGTCGGGTCGGGCAAACTTGTATAGGCACAACATTTGTAACCCAAGAAAGGAGGGGGGGCTAGCAATCTTGGCTGTCAGATCGACTTTCTTATGACGAAAGAATTTGTTGCCGGATATACAGTTGGCGGGAACAAAACTGATCTGGCAATAGCGTATGGATTGGCGCCACAGGGCAAGGAGGTGCGCATTTATTGGACGGATGGCGCAATCATAGTTATTCCCATCCAAATTCGAAGTAAAGAACGCCAGCCGGAGGTGATCGTCAACGAGCTCATCACCGAACTTGGCGGTTTGCCGAAAACAGATTTAAATATATATGAGGTACGCAACTCAGTTACGTCTGTGGCCGCCGTTTATCCTGTCAAGGATTGGAACGTCGAACTTTCGAGAGCAGCCCGCACCCCTCACCTTGCTCTTTTTGATGATGACCCAACATACAATCAGGATTTCATTATCCACGTCATGTTTGTAGATGGCGACACGGCCGTGCTTCATTGGTCATCGTGGAGTTATGGGATTGTTGCCTGCCCGGTTGTCATCTCATTAGGCAGCGGCCCGCCAGGAGTATTGCAGGCCATTCACAGACCTTGAAAAGGTGACTATGGGTTGCAATGACATGCTCAGGTCTTCATTTCTGATAGTTGCAGACGATAGCCAAAACCACGAACTGTTTGTAATAGTTCCGGCTCCGCCGGGTCTGTCTCAATCTTGGCGCGTAGCCGTTGCATGGTAACGTCTACCGCCCGCGAATCAACCGGCGCATCATACCCCCACACCTGGCGCAATAATGTTTGTCGGCCAAACACCTGCCCCGAATGCTGCATCAGAAATTGCAGCAGTTCAAACTCTTTGGGTGTCAGCGATAGCTCTTGTTGGTTCAATAAAATTTGTTGCCGCTCTGGCAACAAAGTTAAGGAGCCAACCGTTAGTGGCGGCTTCTTCCCCGGCGATTGATCGGGAGACACGGCCGTATGCTGCTCAGCGAACCGCAATAGTGCTTTGATTTGGGCTAACAGTTCCCCAGAGTCAAACGGCTTAGTCATGTAGACATCCGCCCCACTTTCCAACCCGGCCACTTTCTCGGCCGTTTCATCTCTGGCCGTCAACATGATGATTGGCGTATAAGCCCCTTGCTGCCGGATGTGGCGGCAAACGGCATAACCATCCACACCCGGCATCGTCACATCCAGCAAGACCAGGTCAGGCAGAAACACCGGCAATTGAGCGATGGCTGCCGCGCCACCCGGCTGCACATTCACCTCATAACCCACGCTCCGCAGCAGCACGGCTAAGGCGCTGGCAATTTTCAGTTCATCATCTACAACTAAAATGCGCTTGCTCATCATCCACCCCAGCTTTCATCTCCAAAGAATACAGAGGGATGGTAACACCATGAGTTGGCAGGGGCAACCGGCAACAACCAACGACCAATCAACTGCCCGGCAATAAAAGAGCCTGGCGCTTTTCACACGCCAGGCTTCCTCATTTCACTACTCTTCCGATAACCGATAACCGATTACCAATTACCGCCGCCGCGGGCCGCCACGATCCCCACCGCTGCGCCGGTCGCCACCGCGATCCCCACCGCGACGATCACCGCCCCGGTCGCCGCCACGACGGTCGCCGGACGGTTTGGGCCGGTCTTCGGCGCGCGCCTGATCCAGTGACCACCCTTCCAGCACCGCCTTACGGGAGAGACGGTATTTGCCTTCCGGGCTGCGGTCAATAATCATCACCATCACCTCATCCCCCATCTGCACCGCATCTTCTACCCGGCGCAAATGCTCTGAGGACAACTGTGAGATGTGGACCATGCCATCTGTCCCCGGCAAAAATTCCACAAATGCACCAAAGTCGGTGATGCGCACCACTTTACCGCTGACTATTTCGCCTAATTCCGGTTCGTGGGTCATGGCGGTAATGCGTTTGACCGCCTGTTCCGCCAACTCGCCATCTACCCCGGCGACAAAGATCGTACCGTCTTCTTGAATATCAATGGAGACGGCAAAATCTTCTTCCAGGCCGCGAATATTAGCGCCACCCTTGCCAATAACGGCGCCGATTTTGTCGGGATCAATTTTGACGGTGAGCATACGCGGCGCATGAGGGCTGAGTTGCTCACGCGGCGCGGGGATAGTTTGCAACATATGTTCCAGAATTTGCAGCCGCCCCACCCGCGCCTGCTCTAACGCCTGTGTCATGATATCCATCGTCAGGCCGGAGATTTTAATGTCCATCTGCAAGGCCGTGATCCCTTCGCTGGTGCCGGCAACCTTAAAGTCCATATCGCCCAGGTGGTCTTCCATACCTTGGATATCGGTGAGAATGGCATACTTTTCGCCATCGCTAATTAACCCCATGGCCACGCCGGCCACCGGCCGTTTAATGGGTACACCACAATCCATCAGCGCCAGACTGGAGGCGCATACGCTGGCCTGGCTGGTGCTGCCATTAGAAGACAGCACTTCAGACACCACCCGAATGGTATACGGGAATTCATCTTCCGGGGGAATCATGGGACGCAAAGCAGCTTCGGCCAGGGCGCCATGCCCAATCTCGCGCCGTTTGGGGCCGCGCAGCGGCCATGTTTCGCCGGTGGAGAAGGGGGGGAAGTTGTAATGGTGCATATAGCGGCGAGTCTCTTCGGGTGTCAGGCCATCTAGCTTTTGGGCGTCACGCGGCGTACCCAGGGCGGCAATGCTCAATACCTGGGTTTCGCCGCGCTGGAAGAGGCCGGAGCCGTGGGCGCGGGGGCTGAGGCCGACTTTGGAGAAAAGGGGGCGGATGGTGGTCAGGTCACGGCCGTCTGGTCTAACCCCCTCATACAATATCCGGTTGCGTACCACTTTCTTCTGAATGTCCGTAATCACTTCCCGCACCTGCACCGGATTCACTTCCGGGTCAGCTTCCATAAAATCATTGACGATTTCATCGCGCAGGTCGCCCATCTCGTCATTGCGCTCATGGCGGTCGGTTTGCACCATGATGTCGGCCACACGGCCGCCCACCTTGCTCTTCACAGCTTCTTGCAGATCCGCATCCACCACATGAATAACCACCGGTGATTTTTCTCTGCCAACCGCGGCCCGCATCTCTTCTTGCATCTGGATAAAGGGCTGCACAGCCTGATGCCCAAACGCCAATGCCTCCAGCAATAACGATTCGGTCACTTCATTCGCACCCGCTTCTACCATGATGATGGCATCCCGCGAGGCAGCCATGCGCAAATCCAACGTGCTGCCGGCCATTTCTTGAATGGTGGGGTTGGCTATCAGTTCGCCGTTCACATAGCCCACGCGCACGCCGCCAATCGGCCCTTCCCAGGGGATGTCGGAGATGTGCAAGGCGGCGCTGGCCGCGTTGATGGACATGATGTCCAGGTAATGCACGTTGTCGGAGGAAAGGGTGGTGGTGATGACCTGTACTTCATTGCGCATCCCATCGGGGAACAACGGCCGTAACGGACGATCCGTCAACCGTGAAATAAGCACCGCCTCCGTGGTGGGTCTACCTTCTCGCCGGAAAAAGCTGCCGGGAATACGGCCGGCTGCATACATCTTCTCTTCAAAATCCACGCTCAACGGGAAAAAGTCCAATCCTTCGCGTACAAACTTAGACATTGTGGCCGTAGCCAGCAGGACGGAATCTCCGGCACGTAGCGTCACCGCCCCGCCGGCCTGTTCGGCTAACAGGCCGGTAGCCACTGTCAGCTCTTCATTGCCAATACGAGCTGTAAAAACAGATTCTGTTTTCATTTATTATTCAAATCCTTTTATTTCATTTGTGTGTCACACGAGCCTGACCATGCTGCCAGGTAAAACGCTAAAATGCCTGAAGTAACCTGATCAGGCAGCAGGAACATCTCAGTTAGACAAATTGATGTTAGCAAATGGGGTTTTAGGGACTGGGGACTGGCTCATACCACATCAGGTATGTGACAATACCCAATTCCTAAACCGTTCACCCATGCCAACTGAACTATAAAAAAGCAAGGGGCGATTATCATCTTGCCCCTTGAAAATACCAACTTTTACAGTCTTTACCGGCGCAAGCCCAGCCGATCAATCACCTCGCGGTAACGATCGGGGTGGTTCTTACGCAAATAGGCCAGCATCCGCCGCCGCTTGCCTACCAGCCGCAGTAAACCGCGCCGTGAGCTTTCATCGTGCCGATGCTCACGTAAATGGGTTTGTAACTGCTCAATACGGGCGCTAAAGAGGGCAATTTGCACTTCCGGTGAACCAGTGTCACCTTCATGCTGGGCAAATGATTGTAATACTTCGGCTTTCGTAGCAGGTTCTAAAGACATAGTTTCCTCCAGTTTTGTTTTCAATTTTTGCCTGACTATCGTCGTGCCGAATAACGTCGCACAGCCAAGCCAGCGGCGGATTATAACCCTGCTGACCTATATCTCCAAATGGGTCATCGTTTTCTCATTCGACGCCGCCGGAGGCCACTGTTATAATGCGGGCTTGTTTGTTAGGGTAGACGAAAAGACCCTAAGGGTTTAAAGAACCCTTAGGGTCTTATAATGATGAGGTTGTAAACAATGACTCTTTCAGGATTAGCACCCTATTTGGGCATTATTGAGATTATTCTGGCGGTAGCCATGACCGTTTTGGTTCTTCTGCAAACGAAAGGCTCTGACCTGGGCGGTTTTTTGGGGGGCAGTGGCGACAGCGGCGGCAGTTTCCGCACTCGTCGTGGCATTGAAGCGACCATGCACCGGATTACGATCATTTGCGCCGTGCTGTTTTTCTTGAACACTATCCTGGCGTTTTTAGCCTGGGGGTAGATTGCGGCATGATGCGTGATGTGTGAGACACCTCACGCCATCGGCTATATGAAATTACATCTGCGCTGGCAGATTCTCCTGGCAGGGTTGGGGCTGCTGCTGGCGCTTTCCATCCTCTCTTTTCAGGTGCAAACGGCCGCTTTGTGTGTCACCCGCGTGCCGGCCAGTGGCGGCGTCTTTAGCGAAGGCATATTGGGCGCCCCCCAATACCTGAACCCCTTACTCAGTGATCCCAATCCGGTAGACCGGGAATTGGTGAGCCTGTTGTTTGACGGGCTGACGCAGGTGGGGGCCGACGGCCGTATCCACCCTTCCCTGGCCGAAAGCTGGACGGTGAGCGATGACGGCCGTACCCTGCAATTTACCCTGCGTGATGATGCCCTGTGGCATGACGGCACGGCCGTCACCACCGCCGACGTTCTCTTTACCTATAGTCTCATTCAGCAAGAGGATTTCCCCGGTTCACCGGCGCTCAAAGCTTTATGGCAATCTGTCATCATCAACCAGATAGATGCACAGACCATCGAGTTTGTGCTGGCCGAACCGTATGCGCCATTCCTGGAAGCCACCACACGCGGCATTTTGCCCGCCCACATCCTGGCCGATGTGCCCGCCGCTACCCTGGCGGCACATCCTTTCAACCAGATGCCCATTGGCACCGGTCCCTGGCAGGCACAGCCCGGTCAAAATTGGCCCGCCACCAACCGCCTACAACTGACCCCCAATCCTATGGATTGGCGCGAGGGTACATCCATACCCACATTAGAGTTTCGTTTTTACCCGGATGAAAACAGCCTGCTGACCGCGCTGGCAAATGGAGAGGTGACGGCCGTCAGCCACATCACCCCGGCGATGCTGCCGGAAACGGCCGTGCTGCCACAGGTGCGCCTGTTCACGGCTACGGCGCCCCGCTACACCGAACTCCTCTTTAACCAGACTGGTGATGCTGTTACCGCCACGCCAGAAGTACGCCAGGCGTTGGCGTATGCCCTTGACCGGCAGGCATTGGTAGACAAGGTGCTGTCTGGGCAAGGCATTCTCTTTGAAGGGCCGTATCTGCCCTCATCCTGGGCCTATAACCCTTCACAACTAACTGCCTACAGCTACGACCCCATCACGGCTACCACCCGGCTAGATGCCGCCGGTTGGGCGCTGGCCGAAGGACAAACCGTCCGCCAAAATGGGGAGACGCCCCTCACCATCCGGCTGCTAACGCTGGACGCCGAACCCTATCTTTCGTTGGCGGCGGCCATTCAAGCACAGTGGACGGCCGTAAACGTCAACACCACCATCTCCACCACCACCAACCTGCGAGATGCGCTGGCAACCGGGCAGTTTGACGCCGCCCTGCTAGACATTGCCCCCACCACCGACCCCGACCTGTATGATTTCTGGAGCCAGGAAGCGATGGTACGCGGCCAAAACTATGCCCAATGGAATAACCGCCGCGCCAGCGAAGCCTTAGAGAGCGCCCGGCAAGTCTGGAGTGAGGCAGAACGACGGCCGTATTATGACGCCTTCCTGCGCCTGTTTGACGCCAGTCTGCCCGCCCTCACCCTCTACCAACACACCAGCACCTACGCCCTCAGCCAGGCTGTCAACAACGCCGAAATTGGCTACCTGTTCACCCCCCGCGACCGTTACGCCACCTTTGCCAACTGGTTCCTGCTCTACCGCGACGTCACCATTAGCTGCCCGGCAACGCCGTTGGCGGGCGAGCCGTAATCCGTAATCGGAAGTCGGACATCGGGCCTCGGACTTCGGCCAACGGCCGTGAGATTTTGCCACTCGCATAGGACATATTTACTATAGACTACCTTCATGTTATACTGCCCCCAACTTGGCCGCAGTACATCGGGGCGTACAGGCAAATCACTTTCTGAGCCAACACGCTCACCTATGCGCTAATTTCGCCCCAAGAATCGCCATAAAAGTGGAGGCACGTATGACATTAGTGAACGAAGTTCGCGGCACAATGCATTTTCTGCAACAAGAAAACAGCCGGCTATCCGAAGAAAACAATTATTTACAAAGTGAAGTAGTACGGTTGCGTTTGATTCTACGCAATTTGGGGTCGCTGCAAGAAATTGCCACCCATATCAATGCCCGCACCGATGTGATGCAACTTCTTGACAGAATTTTGCAGGCATCTCTGGAGAGTATTGGCGCTGAAGATGGCTCTCTGCTACTCCAGGATCCGGAGACAAACGAATTGGTTTTTGTGGTGGTGCGCGGCGCCGTCCGGGAGCAGCTAACCGGGCACCGGATCCCGCCCGGTGAAGGCATTGCCGGTTACGTGGCCGAGACTCGTCAGCCCATTATTATTGCCAATGCCCAGCTTGATCAACGCTTTTCACCACGTGTAGACCTGGCGTTTAACTTTAAGACACGCTCTGTTTTGGCCTCGCCCATTATCCATGGCTCTGACTTGAAAGGGGTCATTCAAGTCTTAAACAAACGCAACCGCCAGGAATTCAACGATACCGATATGATGATTTTGAACCTGGTGGCTCAACTGGCCGGTGATGCCATTGCTCGTGCTGAGCTATTCAGTGAAGAGGCTTAAAGAGAGTTGGAGATTAGAGATAGTTCAATCTCCAATCTCTAATCTCCACTCTCTACCACATGACACCCCACTTTTGACGGGTGATCTTGCACCAGCGCCGCTCCTGGTACATGGCGAACGGCCAATAGAACAGCCAGATCACCCCCGGCCGAAACCAACATCAGCGCCCCCCAAACAGCCAGCCACCAGATACCCCCGATCAGGCCAACTACCGCCGGTACGACCCCCAAAATCAAACCCGGCAAAGCTACGCCCACCCGATAGCCGCTGGCAGGCATCACGGCGTGGCAGTGGGCATAGGGGGCCATCCCTTTCCAGTTAAACCCGTAACGAATGCTATCGGCGGGGGCTTTGCCTGCCAGCCGGAAACCGACGGCGTGCAGCCATTCATGCACAACAATGCCGCCGAAGAAGAAGAACAACGGCCGTGACAAACCCATGCATTCCCAAACTGAAAACAGGCACAAGCAGGCTTTCGCCCCACAACCAGCGATAGAACACAAAAATCAGCAGCCCCACCACCGGCAGCAGCAGCAGCGCGATAACATTGGCCCGTTGAAAGGACAACGTGGCGTCATAACCGTTCGTTATTAAATGATCAGCATGGTTTTCGTTCATGGTCAGGTGAGTATAATACGGCCGTATGCAAACCACCACCGTTCATGCCATTCTCCACAAACAACTGGACAGTACGCTCGGCCACCTGATTTACGTGGTGCGCGATGGGCAGTTTGTCTTTTATGTGGGTCAATCTAAACGGGATGTCGTCGCCCGTTTTGGCGAGCATGTGCAAAAGCCTTCCCGTTTGGGAGAGCTGATCGAACTCAATCGGCCACAATCCCTCGCCTGGGCTGTAGATTTTTACACATTGGCCGACTGCCGCCCCTTTGTCACCCAGAAGAGTCTGTTTGCCATGCAGGCCTGGGAACAGTTTGACATGGACATGGCCGAACAAAGCCTGATTGCTGTCTTGCGCCCTGCCCTCAATCGGGATTTCAACCCGCAGCCATCGCCGCTGCCGCCCCATTACCAGGGGCAGCATCTCACCGGCCAACCGGCTACGGCCGTGTCTCCTGGCGAGCGAATCTGGCTGAACCGGATGAGTCTGGCGGGCTGGGTGTATGCCACCGATAGGCACGGCCGTACCACCTGGCAGCACCCCGATGGCCGTACCCTCACCGACCAACAAATAACCCCCTACCGCCAGCAAAACCGCATCCCGTGAGCCGTTACCCGTAAACCGAAGTCGGGTTACGGATTACGGCTCACGGATTACGAATTCCGCCCCATCTCCACCAACCCGCGCTGCACCGCCAACGCCACCGCCTCGGTGCGGTTACCCGCCCCCAGCTTGCTGAGGATGGCGCTGACATGGAACTTCACCGTGCGCTCGCTGATGACCAGTTTGGCGGCAATCTCCTTATTTTGCAAACCGGCAGCCATCGTTTGCAGCACTTCCAGTTCGCGGGCGGTGAGCGATTCCAGCGGCGGTTCTGGCTCCTGGTTCACCCGCTGCATCAGTTTAGAGGCCACAATTGGTTGCAGCAGCGAGCCGCCGCTGTGAACCACACGCACGGCATGGAACAATTCCTGGCGAGGCGCGCCCTTGAGCAGATACCCTTGCGCCCCGGCTTGCACGGCCGTGACAATCCGTTCGTCACTATCAAACGCCGTAAACACAATCACCCGCGCCTGGCCGTTTTGCGCTTTCAGTTGGCGCAGTGTCTCCACACCATCCATGCCCGGCATTTCCAGGTCAAGCAAGATGACATCGGGGTGTAAGTCACGTGCTTTCTGCAAGGCGTCACGGCCGTCGCCCGCTTCACCCACCACCACAAAATCAGGCTGCGTACCTAAAATCGCCGCCAGCCCATCCCGCACCACCGGGTGATCGTCTACAATCAAAATACAAATTGGTTCACTCATCATGTTTCATGGAGGTGGGTGGCAGGTTGCAGGTTGCAGGTGATCACTCGTCACTTGTCACTCGTCATCTGCTACCTTCACCCAGGCAACACCACCTCAATATGCGTCCCCTCGCCCGGCGCGCTTTGCAAATGCAAACGGCCGTTCAGCAGCCGTACCCGTTCATTCATGCCAATCAGCCCAAAACGGTCAGGCGGTACGGCCGTGGGGTCAAAACCCACACCATCATCGGCCACTGTCAGCCGGATTTCCGCCGGCCGGAACGCTAATTCTACCACCGCCCGGCGCGCTTGCGCATGGCGGCTGACGTTTTGCAGCGCTTCCTGCGCCAGCCGGTACAGGCCCGTTTCCAGGCGGCGGGGCAACGGTCGTACCCCACCCTGCACCAACAAATCTACGGGCACGGCCGTTTGTTCGGCCAATGCCGCCAACGCCTCTACCAGTGTCCGCCCTTCCAACGGCGCGGCACGCAAATCCAGCACCGAACGCCGCGCTTCTTCCAGATTGGCGCGGGTGAGGGCCAGGGCGTGTTGCACCACCTGGCGCACTTTGGCCGGGGCGGCGTCCGCTTCCAACAAGGCGTCAGCCGATTCTAATTGCAGGGAAACGGCCGTCAGGCCCTGCGCCAGCGTATCGTGAATCTCCCGCGCCAGCCGGTTGCGCTCTTCCAGCGCCCCCAACGCCGCCTGCTGCGTAAATAGATGTGCCCGCTCCACGGCAATACCCAGCATATCCCCCACTGTATACAAAAGCTGCAAATCCTCGGCCGACAACTGCCGCCAATCGCGGCTGGCTACATTGAGTACCCCCATTTTACGGCCATGCGCATAGAGGGGGATGCTGGCGTGGTAACGCAGCCCATCCGTGCCATCAATCAGCCCTTTAAGGCGGCTGCATGTGACCACATTCACATTAGCCGCCCCCGCCAGGTCACCGGCGCGGAAAGTGTCCAGGCAGTAGCAGGTACCGGCCATCTTATCCGGGCGATGGGCCAGGGCAGGTGGCAAATTTTGGGCGGCGGCCAGGTAAGAGTCGCCGTTTTCACGCAGCAACCACACCCAGCCGGTATACAGGTCTAGCAAGTCGGCTACTTGCGCCAGCGCCGTCTGCACCGCTTCATCCAGGTCTACAGAACGGTTAAGCGCCTGGGCAATGCTGTTCAAAATCGCCAGTTCGGCATTGCGCCGTTTGAGTTTGTCCGCGTTTGTCTCATTCATGGGGAAAAAGGTAATTGGGTAATTAAGCAACGGAGTAATCAGGCCAAATTACCCAATTACTCAATTACCCAATTACTCAGCTACACAGCGCCGAAAGGCCAATTTTACCACCTGTTCATCCAACCCAAAGTGGCGGGCGACGGTTGTGGCCGCTTCGCCATTCAGGGCCACCACCGTATCCGTGCCCCAGCCAAAACGATGTAGCTGCCAGGGCGTCTCGCGCATGTTGAAACGCCAGGGCTGGTCATTGATGATTTTGTTGATAATGACGGCATCCAGGAAAAGGCCGTTTTCACCATAATCGGCGATGGTGTGGGCGCGGTAATCAGCCTCCGCCACCGGCTCGTCAACCAGGGTAAAGGCGTTGTGGCGCGGATGAGGGTGCTGTTCAACCTCGTACCGGTTGTGGCCGGACGGCCGTACCGTATAAACCAGGAAAAGAGTAGTCCGGTGCATCACCCCCACCGGGCTGATAGGCAGCGCCGCGTACAAGGGAAACCCGGCATCCACCAGCCATTTCTGCCCATCGAGCAGGATCACAATGGCTGTGTGGCAGCCGACCGTCTCGCCCATGTTATTCACCGTCAGATACCCGGTAAAACCCAACGCTTGCAGCAGGGCAAAAAAGGCATAATTGCTTTCAAAACAGGTGCCACCTGCCCCCTGCGCCAGATTTTCGCGCCAGAACTGTTCCGGCCAACGCGGGCAGTGCGTCGTTTCCGCTACCTGTGCCCGGCGGGCGATGCGGAAGGCGCTCTCCCAGGGCACGGTGCGACAGTAGGCGGCAATGAGTTGGTCGAGGAAGGACAGGGTGAGAGGGGTGGTTACGCCCCCTGAGCCTGTCGCAGGGGCCGTGACGCCCAAATGGGCCAAAATCTGCTGCGCCAAATCGGGCGCCAGGGATGCCATCGCCATCATCTTGATCTCCGGCTAAAAGAGTAACACGATTCTGAATTCTGGCGAGGGAGATGAGGTTAGGAAAGAGGGTGAAGACATTACAGCACGAGTATCTGACCCAATTTTCCATAGCTTGGTATACTACAAGAAGCATGGAAAACAGACTTGCAACGGATTTGCACTGATTTCCCTCAATTCCATCCGTGAAAATCCGTCTCACCGTCATATCCGTGCTTCATTCCCTACACACAATGGAGAAAACCATGTCAGAGTATAAAGCCATTGGCACACCCACACCGGTATTAGACGGCCGTGACAAAATCACCGGCCAGGTGCAATACGCCACCGACATCAAAATACCCGGCATGTTGCACGGCCGTCTCGTCACCAGCCCCCACGCCCACGCCACCATCACCAGCATCAATGCCGCCGCCGCTCTGGCCCTGCCCGGTGTCGTGCGCGTCCTCACCGCCGCCGACTTGCCCGACATCCCGCCCAAATCACGTAACAAACTCTTTCTGGCGCGAGGCCGTGTCATCTTTGCCGGGCAGCCGGTGGCCCTGGTGTTGGCCGAAACCGCCGCCGCCGCCCAGGATGGCGCGGAACAGGTATGGGTGGAATATGAACCCCAACCGGCCGTCATCACCATTGCCGAAGCCTTAGCCCCCGGCGCGCCCCTCGTCTGGCCCGGTGGCAAACCGGGCGCATCCGGCGAAGCCGGCGCACACGGCGCCGACGTTGGCGACGATGACGAAGAGGGCGAAGACCGCGTTTCCGGCCCCAACATCGCCAACGGCTTTGTGATGAAACGGGGGGACATCGCCGCCGGTTTTGCCGAGGCCGATGTGATCGTGGAACGCACCTTCACCACTTCGATGGTGCATCAAAGCTACCTGGAACCGATGACCCATGTGGCCGTGCCCGACGCCTACGGCGAGGGCATCACCATCTACGCCAGCACCCAGGCCCCCTTTTACGCCCGCGAACAGGTGGCGGATGTGCTGGGTGTGCCGGAAACGGCTGTGCGCATCATCCCCACCCTGCCCGGCGGTGCCTTTGGCGGCAAATTTTTCCTTTATGAATCCTTCGTGGCATTGGCGGCACGGGCTGTTGGCCGCCCCGTCAGCCTTTCCCTCACCCGCAGCGAAGAAATGCTGGCCACCAATCCCGCCCCCGCCGCCGAAATGCATGTCAAACTGGGCGCTAAACGGGACGGCACATTTGTAGCCCTGCAAGGGGATATCAAAGTAGATACCGGCTGCTTTCCCAGCTATCATGGCGTCGCCGGTTGGCTGCTGGGCAGCTATTACCAGACCCCCAACCTGGAATCCCGCTATACCGAAGTCTTCACCCACAAAGTCTCTCCTGCCGCCTACCGTGCCCCTGGCGCGCCCCAGGCCACCTTCGCCCTGGAATCAGTCGTAGACGAAATGGCGCAGCAGTTGGGCATTGGCCCGGTGGAACTGCGCCTCAAAAACGCCAGCAAACCGGGCGACCCATTGGCCGACGGCAAACTGTGGCCCGTCATGGGCATGACCGAAGTGCTGCAAGCCGCCCAATCGCACCCCCTGTACCAACATCGCGCCGAAGCCCAGGCCAAAGGGCGCGGTGTGGGCGTTGCCATAGGCGGCTGGCCCGGCGGCACCGAACCCACTTCCGCCCAGGCGCAACTGCACCGCGATGGCACCCTGCACGTCCACATTGGCTCGGTGGATTTAACGGGCACGCCCGCCGGTTTCACCCTTATTGCCGCCGAGACATTTGGCGTTTCGCCGGACAAAGTGCGCATTGTGTATGGCGATACGTCCAATATGCCCTACGCCGGGGCTACGGGGGGCAGCAAGATCACCTACATGGTCGGCCCGTCCATCATCAAAGCATGTGAAGACGCCCGGCAGCAGGTGTTGGCGATTGCCGCCGAGGAGATGGAGGCGGACCCGGCGGACATGGAGATTGTCGACGGCCGTGTCCAGGTCAAAGGTGTGCCCGACAAAGCCCTCGGCCTGGGTGAACTGGCCAAAAAGACGATGGATTTTGGGGCCAAATATGCGCCGGTGGTGGGCAACGGCCGTCATGCCAACACCGAAGGCGCGCCCGGCTTTTGCGCCCAAATCGCCGAAGTGGAAGTGGATCGGGAAACGGGCGAAGTGACCGTGCATCGTCTGGTCGCCATTCAGGATGTGGGCCAGGTGATTAACCCGCTGACGCTGGAAGGGCAAATGCAGGGCGGCGTGATGCAGGGTCTCGGCTGGGCGTTGTATGAAGGCATGGCTTTTGACGAATACGGTACGCCCCTCACCGGCTCCTGGGTAGATTACACCGTGCCCCACTTCACCCACGCTGTGCCCGATTTTGAGATGGTTTTTGTGGAAGTGCCTGCGCCCCACGGCCCCTTTGGGGCCAAAGGGGCCGGCGAACCGCCCATCATCGCCACCGCCGCCGCCGTCGCCAACGCCATTGCTGCCGCCACGGACGGCCGTGTCACCCAACTGCCCATGACCGCCCCGCGGGTGCTCGCTGCTCTGATGGGATAAAAACTAACATGTCGTTGCTCGATATCATCATTTTTATAACCAGGCTTCTTATTGGCAGTATTTTGATAATAGCCGGGTTTTTGAAGTTGCAGATTGGTATAATGGCCTAGAAAATTAGGACAGAAAAAAGAGCGACTTTAAGGTAGACTGGAAAACATGAGAAAACAATATCCACCTACCGTCAAAGCCAAAATTGTGCTTGAACTGTTAAAAGAAGAAAAGACGCTTCAGGAAGCGGCTGCCCACTATGGTATCCATGTCAATCAGTTGCGCCAATGGCGGCAGCGGGCCGTAGACGATTTGCCGACCTTGTTTAGCCGGGAGCAACAAGTCAGCCAGGCGGAGGTCAAACAGCGTGACGAACTCATCGAAAACCTCTATGGGCAAATCGGCCGCCTGAGCGCGGAATTGAGCTGGTTACAAAAAAGTGGTCACAGGGCTGAGCGTGAGCGAGCGACGGGGTTTGGTAGAGTGGGAGGGGGAGGAGTTTCCCCTGAGCAGGCAGGCCCGGCTGTTGGGTCTGCATCGCAGCGGTCTGTATTATCAACCCCGCCCGCCATCGGCCGCTGAGGTGGCCTTGAAACATCGGATTGACGAGATTTACACGGCCACCCCCTTCTACGGTTCGCGCAAGATAGCGGCGCAACTGCGCCAGGAGGGGTATGACACCTGTCGGGAAACGGTATGTCGCTCTATGCGGGAGATGGGTTTGCAGGCCATTTACCCCCAGCCCAACCTGAGCCAGCGGCGGCTGGAAGACAAGGTGTATCCCTACTTGTTAAAGAACATCACCGCCAGCTACCCCAATCACGTCTGGGGCATAGACATCACCTACATCCGGCTGCGCGGTGGCTGGCTCTATCTGGTGGCTGTCCTGGATTGGTACGCCCGCTATGTGGTCAGTTGGCAACTAGACGACACCCTGGAAATGCCTTTTGCCTTGGCTGCTGTTGACCAGGCACTAGCCCAGGCCACACCGGCCATCTGCAACAGCGACCAGGGCAGCCACTTTACCAGCCCGCAGTATACCCGTCGCCTGCTCGATGCCCAGGTGCGCATTAGCATGGACGGCCGTGGCCGGGCGATGGACAACATCTTTACCGAACGGTTGTGGCGCAGTGTGAAATACGAGCAGGTGTACCTGCACGATTACGAGACACCCCGCCAGGCCCGGCAAGGGCTGGCCGCCTACCTGACCTTCTATAATCAGAAGCGGCTGCACCAGTCGCTCGATTCCCGTACCCCGGCACAGGTCTACCAGACGGCCACACCGCCGGCCGACCGGAATGCCACTTTATTGGATTGTTAAAGATTTCAAAAGGAGTAAACCTACCTTAACGTTGCTCCAAAATCTGTCTTGACAAGTTAGGCCACCTTAGAACCGCTTCCCTGAAACTAATACTATGTGTTATCAATTCCAAAAGATTGTTTTTCTTGCACCTATCCTTCTGCTAATTATAGGTTGTAATTATTCGGAAGCCATGTCGTCCGAATCTGCGGCTCCCACAAATACTGCAATGAGTGAGGAGCTACCAACTATTACTGCACCTGTTGTTACCCAAACAGCCACCAATCCCCCTGCATTGCCAACCAGCACCCCGACAATAGTTTTTACCAACACTCCCATGGCTGTTCCCTCTGAAACTCCATCAACACAGCCCACCGCTCAAATACTGCCAGAAGAATTGGATGCTCTGACCGGATTGATCATCTGCAATCGCCAGGGAGAATTTTTTGTGGTGGATGAATCAGGAAATCCCGTCAATCAATCAGCAACGTTTATGGGTGACGAATTTCTGCCCCATCTCAATGACAACATCTACTTTATACAGCAATCTGATGTTTGGGTTAGAAACAAGACTACCGGTCAAACGTGGCCGTTGATGGAAACTCCCGATGTAGATGAGCAGCTAATATATGGTTTTTTAGGGGAATGGCTGCTAATAAAGCTATCTTCTGGGGAGATCCAAAATCAGTTTCAATCTCCGGGGCCAATCTCTCTATTAAAACTGGACGGCTCTGAGTACCAACTGTTGGTAGATGATTCAATCATTGGCGTACCCCTACTGAGTACAGATGGAAAGTTTGCTATTATTTCAACCGCAACCGAACTCTTACTTATTGACGAAGACCTCGCCCAAACTTCACCTTTTGACCAACAATTTTATTTTGGCGCTATCTCGCCAGATAATCAATATATCGCTCATAACGGTTCCCAAATTGGCGTTTCGGAAATGTCTACTGGGGACTTGTGGATGGAGTTTGTTTATCAAGGTGCGTTGACTGTCGGCGATATTCCTCCCCAACCTTTCCAATGGTCTCCTAATAATGAGTGGGTAGCAATTGAGACCTTTAACATGCAGGTAGAACCGCCTGCTGTGCCCAATCAACTACTGGTCCTGAACCTTACCACTGGTGAAAGTCAAACCGTTTCAAATGGCTGGAATCCGCGATGGAGTCCAGATGGGAAAATACTGGTTTTTGCCACTAATCCCAGAAGCCCTTATATTCAACTACTTCGCGTCTCGGAAACGCCTGCTGTAGTAGTAGACACCGGCTATGAAGGATTGCCTGCCAGATGGACTGACCAGAATAATGTACAAGTCAACAATCCGCAAAATCTGCCGGTAGAGTGCGAATCACAATAAAGTCAATTGCGTATTCGGTAAGGTTTTCACAAATCGCGTTAGGAATTATCCAAAAAGCCGCATTATGAAAGCGTTAATGCTTAAAGTAAATCAAGACTTTCAGAACCGTTTTGGTGAAAACGCTGCTTTTGTCGTCCGTGCGCCGGGGCGGGTGAACCTCATCGGCGAACATACCGATTACAATGATGGTTTTGTGCTGCCGCTGGCCATTGACCGGGCCATCTGGATTGCCCTGCGCCCCCGCCCCGACCGCGAGGTGCATATCCATTCGCTCGATTTTGACGAAACGGCCGTCTTCCACCTTGATTCGCTTTTCAAAGAAACCACCCGTAGGGCCAACCACTGGCTGGAATACCTGAAAGGGGTAGCCTGGGCTTTACAAGAAGACGGTTACACACTGGCCGGTTGGGAAGGGGTGATGGCCGGGGACATTCCCAAAGGTGCCGGGTTGTCCTCCTCGGCCGCTTTGGAACTGGCAACGGCGCGGACATTCACGGCCGTGACCAACCAGCTTTGGGACCCGGTGGCGATGGCCCTGTTGTGCCAGAAAGCGGAAAACCAGTGGGTGGGCGTCAACTGCGGCATTATGGATCAGATGATCTCGGCTGCCGGGCAGGCAGGTCATGCCCTGCTGATTGACTGCCGTACCCTCGAAACAAAAGCGGTGCCGCTGCCGATGGGCACGGCCGTTGTCGTTCTGGACACCAACACCCGGCGCGGCCTGGTAGATTCCGCCTACAACGAACGCCGCGCCCAGTGTGATGAGGCATCCCGTTTTTTTGGCGTCCCCTATTTGCGCGATGTCTCCATCACCGACTTTCTGTCCAGCGAAGATCAGTTAGCGCCGCTCATCCGCCAACGCGCCCGCCATGTGGTCACGGAAAACATCCGCGTCCTCAACGCCGTCACCGCTATGTTGAACGGCGACGCCGAAATGCTGGGTACGCTGATGAACCAAAGCCACCTCAGCCTGCGTGACGATTTTGAAGTTTCCAGCTACGAGTTGAACGTGATGGTGGAACTGGCGCAGGCGCAGCCCGGCTGCTTCGGAGCGCGTATGACGGGAGCAGGGTTTGGCGGTTGTGCCGTGGCGCTGGTGGCAGCGGAGACAAGCAGCACCTTTACCCAATTCATCGCCACTGCTTACGAGCAGGCCACCGGCCTCACACCCGCCATTTACGTTTGCCAACCGGCGGCGGGGGCGTCGGTAATTCGTAATTCTTAAGTGGTAATCAGTGCACGGTAATCGGTGGAAGCTACGCAAGTGTCAGGACAGTTGCAGCGAATGAAATTGTTGTGGTTCTTAGCCATTTTATTCATGGCTGCGCTGGCCTGCGCCCGCGCCAGCAGCCCCGGCCTCACCCCAACCGCATCGGCCGTTTTACCGGCGGGGCAGCACAGCCATACCCTGTCTCACGACGGCCGTGAACGCAGTTATATTTTGTACGTGCCTGCTTCCGTGAATTGGAATCAGCCTGTGGCTGTGGTCTTTGTGTTTCATGGCGGCACAGGCAATGCTCAAAGCGCCATTCTGATGAGTGGGTTCAATGATGTGGCTGATCAGAACGGGTTTGTGGTGGTTTACCCCAAGGGGACGGGCCGCCTGGCTGATGATAAATTGCTGACCTGGAATGCCGGTAATTGCTGTGCCTATGCCCAGGCGGAAAATGTAGATGACGTTGGTTTCGTGCGCAGCATCGTTGCCGATCTGCAAGCGCAGGCCAACATTGATAGAGAGCGCATCTATGCCACCGGCATGTCCAATGGGGCGATGTTATCTTACCGGCTGGCCTGCGAAGCGGCCGATCTATTTGCGGCGGCCGCCCCCGTGGCCGGTACACTTAACTTTCCGGACTGCCACCCGTCTCAACCCGTCTCCATCGTGGCGTTTCATGGCACAAACGACCAGCACGTTCCGTATGAGGGTGGCAAAGGGCCTGAATCGCTGGTAGATGTAGATTTCGTTTCGGTCCAAGATTCGGTTGATTTTTGGGTCTCGGCTAACGGGTGTAACCCGGCAGCGCAAACCAAAACCACAGACCAGTTCAAACATGAAGTATGGACAGGCTGTGCAGCAGCAACGGCCGTTGAGCTATACACAATCAACGGCGGCGGACATGCCTGGCCAGGGGGCCGGCCAGGATGGCCTGGGGCAGACCAGCCAGTCACTTCCATTTCCGCTTCATCTCTGATTTGGGAATTTTTTGCTTCCCATCCTGCTGCTCCCCTTCAACCTGCACACTGATGGCTTCTTGGTTTGCCCCCTGGTAAATAGGGCACAGATGGCGTTACTGAAATAGTTAACCGGGCGTCCTGTTTTTATCTGTTTGGGAAAGTTCCTCTCCCGTCCACGTTTGCCGCTGCGCGGCGTCCGCATTCCAGGCCATGAGTTTGGTGGGGGTGATTTCGATCACGGCCGTATATTCCCCATCACTGGCAATATCCCAATGATACTTCTGCTGAAAATGGGGTTGCAACACGGCCGTCATGCCCGCCACCAATCGCGCTTCTCCCTCAATGATGATCACATCCGTCGGGTCAGGATAGGTGATGGTGACGAAGGGGTTGGCCTGGATGTTGCGCGTTTTCACGGCCGTCATCTGCGCCACCACATACACCCGACCCCCATACCAGACATGCCAGATGGGTGCGGTGTGTGGTTTGCCGGACGGCCGTACCGTCCCCAGCCAACTACATTCACTCGCTGCAAACTTTTCGATAATCGTCTCTAACATATTCGTCATTCGTGATGCGTGACGAGTGATGCGTGAAACTGTTGTCACGCATCACTCGTCACGCATCACTCGTCACGCATCACCCCACCAGATACGTGGCCGTGCCCAACGCAATCTCCACCCCCTCCTCATTGTGCAATTCCATGCGCGTCACCGCCACCTTGTTGCCTTTGCGGATCACCCGCGCCGTGGCGGTGAAAGCGTTGCCCCGTCCCGGTCGCAGATAATCAATGCGAATATCAATCGTGCCCAGCTTTTGCAGCCGCCGCTGCATCTCCTCCGGTGACAGGTCGAGCAGTTCCACCACCAGGTTAGCCATAGCCACCATCCCCCCGGCTGCATCCAGCAGCGAAGCTGTCACCCCACCATGCAAAATCTGGTAAAACGGATTGCCCACCAGATCCTCTTTCATCCGCACCCGCAGTTCCACGCTCTCGGCCGTCAGCGCCAATACCTCCATACCAATCAACTGATGAAAAGGAATGTGTTGGGCGTACAACCCTTTAATCAACTCTAAAATTTGTGCATCTGTCATCGCTGCCATTTTCCATACTCCTGTCACGCGATTTGCCAAATCGCCCGACAAATTGTCAATCATCTCTCATAGATGTGCAATCAGGTTATTTGGTGTTATGCTATAGGCTCGTTTGTAGTAACGACTTTAGTCGTTGGATCGCTACGGTGGTTACTACAAACCAACAACATTCAACCAGGCGGTCACAATGCCCACATTGTGGCCGCTTTTTACGCCTGAAAAGCTATGAACGAACAAACAACAATCACCGACGGCCAATTAGCGGCCGAAATTCAAAAACGGCGCACCTTCGCCATCATCTCGCACCCTGACGCGGGCAAAACGACGCTGACGGAAAAGCTCTTGTTGTATGGCAACGCCATTCACCTGGCGGGCAGCGTGCGCGCCCGCAAAAACCAGCGTGCTGCCACTTCTGACTGGATGAAGATGGAGCAGGAGCGGGGCATCTCCATCACCTCCACCGTGCTGCAATTCCCCTACCAGGGGCACATCATCAACCTGCTGGATACACCCGGCCATCAGGATTTCTCCGAGGATACCTACCGCACGCTCACCGCCGCCGATTGCGCCGTGATGGTGCTGGATGCCGCCAAAGGGGTGGAGGAGCAAACCGTCAAACTATTTGAAGTGTGCCGCCGTCGCGGAATCCCCGTTTTCACCTTCATCAACAAAATGGATCGGCCGGCGTTGGATGCACTGGCGCTGCTGGACGAGGTGGAAACGGTGCTGGGGATGCAGCCAGTACCGATGAACTGGCCCATCGGCGATGGCGACACCTTCCTGGGGGTGTATGACCGGCTGACGGGGGCGGTGCATCTGTATGACCGCACCGCCCACAACCAGACCATTTCGCCGGAATACATTACCGGGTTGGACGACCCGCGCATTGAAGCCACCCTCAGCAGCCACCAGTTTGAAGACCTGCACACCAACATCGCCTTGCTGGACGAAATGGCGACCTTTGACTTTGACACATTCCGGCGCGGTGAACAGACGATGGTCTACTTTGGCAGCGCCCTGACCAACTTTGGCGTGCAACTATTCCTGGATGACTTTGTGAAATACGCACCCGCGCCGAATACCTACCCCAGCGATGCCGGGCCAATTGACCCTTACCAGCCAGAGTTTAGCGGTTTTGTGTTTAAGATTCAGGCAAACATGGACCCGCGCCACCGGGACAGCGTGGCCTTTTTGCGGGTGTGCAGCGGCCGTTTTGAGCGCAATACCCAGGTGAAACATCCCCGCACGGGTAAGATGCTCAAGTTGTCCCGCACCTACACCTTTTTTGCCGATGACCGCGAGGTGGTGGATGAAGCCTTTGCCGGGGACATCATTGGCCTGCCGGGCAACCGGGAGTTTAACATCGGCGACACCATCAGCGCCGGGGTGGCCTTTAACTTCGCGCCCATTCCTCGTTTCCCGGCGGAGCATTTCGCCCGGCTGGTGAATCTGGACGTGAGCAAACAAAAGCAGTTCCAAAAAGGTATTGCTCAACTGGAAACCGAAGGGGCCATGCAAATTCTCTACGAGGTGGACGGGGCGCGGCGCGATCCGATTCTGGCAGTGGTGGGAATGCTACAATTTGAAGTGGTGCAGGCGCGGCTGGAAGAGGAATATGGCGTGAAAACAAAGTTAGAGCCGCTGCCGCACCGCCTCTCCCGCTGGGTGGAAGGGCCGGAAGAGAGCATCGAAAAGCTACCCTGGCGCTATGGCATGATGAAGACGCGGGATTTTGACGGCCGTGTCGTCGCCCTCTGTAACTCCCCCCATGAACTAAACTACTACCAGGAAAAATACCCCGAACTCACCTTCCGCAGCATCGCTTAAACGCATAGTGCCCGGCATGGGGCAGATAGGTTTTGGTCAGCCAAAATGGTTTTGCCCCTTGCCTGGCACTGCTTGTGATTGACGGGAGAAATAATGGCGGTAAAATGGTCACCTAAATGACCATCTGTTCTTGAGTGGGGGTAAATATGAAACAAGTTTCGATTGTAGAAGCGCGGGATCACTTTACGGAATTGGTGCGAGAAGTGGAGGAAAATACAGGCGTACAACTGACCCGGCGCGGTAAGCCCGTTGCGGTTCTTCTCTCTATATCTGAATTTGACCGTTTGCAGGGGAACGAGCGCCCCTTTTGGGACAGTTATCTTGACTTTCGGGAACAGTTCGACCTGGGTGAATTGAAAATTGACCCTGCGATTTTTTCTGAAGCGCGGGATCGTACTACCGGGCGCGATGTAACCTTATGCGCCTGAAATACCTCCTGGACACAAATATCGTCTCTGAGCCATTACGTCCGCAACCCAATCCGACCATTCTGGCAAACCTACAGACGCATCAGCAGGAAATCGCTATTGCTTCGGTTGTCTGGCATGAATTGTGGTTTGGCTGTTTGCGGCTGCCGCCGTCGCGGAGACGCACGGCCGTAGAAACCTATCTGCAAAATGTCGTCAGTTCCATTCCTTTGCTGGCTTACGATGAACGGGCCGCCCACTGGCACGCTGCTGAACGCGCCCAACTCACTACACAAGGCAAACCACCACCTTTTGCCGATGGGCAGATTGCCGCTGTAGCCGCCGTCAATCATCTCCAATTGGTAACACTCAATACCGCAGATTACGTCAATTTTCAAGGCGTACAGCTAACAACCTGGACGTAGTTTCTGCCGCCTTCACCGGAAGAGTCGGGCTTTTCTCAGGCAAATCTTTGCGTTTCTTCGTCCCGTTCGCGGATTTTCTAAACACTCACGTTTCGGCGTAGCGGCGTTTCCATTCGTACAGTTTGTTGATCGCCTCCAGGGGGGACATGCTGTTCACGTCCAGTTTGGCCAGTTCTTTCAACAGGGGGCTGGCTTCGGGGAAGAGAGCCATTTGTTGGCCGGCGGAGAGGCGAGAGGGGGTCACGGCCGTCGTTGGCGCATGTTGTTCCAGTTCGTGCAGCAATTCATTGGCCCGGTTCACCACATCTTTGGGCAGCCCGGCCAATTGCGCCACGTGAATGCCATAACTGCGATCCGCTCCACCGGGCACAATGTGGTGCAAAAAGAGAACCTTATCCCCCTCTTCGGCCACAGCCACATTGTAATTGGCCACCAGCGGCAGCAAATCGGCCAGCCCCACCAATTCGTGATAATGGGTGGCAAAGAGGGTGCGTGGTTTGAGGCGCGGGTGGTTGTGCAGATATTCCACAATTGCCCAGGCAATGGCTAAGCCGTCATAGGTGCTGGTGCCGCGCCCGATTTCGTCCAGAATGAGCAGGGAGCGGTGGCTGGCGTGGTTGAGGATTTCGGCCGTTTCCACCATCTCTACCATGAAGGTGCTGCGCCCGGCGTGCAGTTCATCGTGGGCGCCGATGCGGGTAAAGATGCGGTCGGCCAGACCAATGTGCGCTTCGTCAGCGGGCACAAAGCTGCCGATCTGGGCCATGAGGACGATGAGAGCCGTTTGCCGCAGGTAGGTGGATTTGCCGCTCATGTTGGGGCCGGTGATGATCTGGATGCGCTCTTTTTCGGTCATGTGTACATCGTTGGGCACAAAGCGTTCCAGCCGCAGTGACTGCTCAACGACAGGGTGACGGCCGTTGACGATATGCAGCGTGTTGTCATTGGTGAATGACGGCCGTACATATCCCTGGTTCGCCGCCGCTTCTGCCAGACCGGCTACCACATCCAGTTCGGCAATCACCTGCGCCGTTTGCAGCAGGCGCGGCGCATACGCCGCCACCTGCTGGCACACCTCAGTGAATACCCGCCGCTCAATTTCCAGAATGCGTTCCTCGGCATTGAGAATGAGCGTTTCATACTCCTTCAATTCTGGAGTAATGTACCGTTCCGCATTGGTCAGCGTTTGTTTGCGAATGTAATCGCCGGGCACAGAGGAGGTGTTGGCGTGAGTGACTTCGATGTAGTAGCCGAACACCTTATTGAAACCCACCTTCAAAGAGGCAATGCCCGTGCGCTGCCGTTCGCGTGGTTCCAGCCCCGCCACCCATTCCCGCGCATGGGCCGAAGAGTTCATCACCCCGTCTAATTCCGCCGAAAAACCAGAACGAATGACGCCCATCTTATTGAAATTAGTCGGCGCATCATCAGGAATGGCCCGGTTTATCAGGTCAGTAACTTCGGTGCAGGGATCGAGATTGGAAATGAGAGATTGGAGATTGGAGATTGGAGATTGGTGGGTGGGCGCTGGCAGTTGGTGACTTGATAACTGCTCACTGCTTACTGCTAACTGTTCACTAATTATCGGCACGGCCGTCAGCGCCACTTTCACATTCTCCACATCACGCGGATTGGCCTTGCCACTAAGGATGCGGTTGGTGAGGCGTTCCAGGTCGGGTAGTCCTTTGAGGGTAGCGCGCAGATCGGCGCGCAGCAGGGCATTCTCGTGAAAGTGCTGCACCTGATCTAGGCGGATGTTGAGTTGGGTAATGTCTAACAACGGCCGTGACACCCATTCGCGCAGCAGCCGGGACCCCATCGCTGTTACCGTCTTGTCCAGTACACTTAACAACGACCCTTTGCGTTCACCGCCAAGCGATTCCGTCAATTCCAGGTTGGCGCGGGTAGCCACATCCAGGGCCATATACCCTTCCACACTATAAGTTGCCAGGCGCTGCATTTGTCCCACCCTCCCCATCTGCGTTTCCTGAAGGTAGTAAAGAACCGCCCCGGCGGCGCGGGTAGCTAACGATTTTTGCTCACAACCAAAGGCGTCCAGGCTGGCCACACCAAAATGGCGCAGCAGAATTTGGCGGGCGTTTCCCTCTTCAAAGCGCCAGTCCGGCAGATGGCTGACAGTGCGCGCCTGGTCTTGGAGTGTATGTTCACTGTCCGACACCAGTAGTTCGGCGGGGTTGAGGCGTGCCAATTCTTCGGTAAGGGTGCGACGGCCGTGAAACTGCGTCGTGGCAAAGGTGCCGGTGGTAATATCGGCATACGCCAGCCCCACCCGGTCACCATCCACAATAGCCGCTGCCAGGTAATTGTGGCGACCGGCGTCCAACATACCCGGCTCAATCACCGTGCCTGCTGTGAAGACGCGCACCACTTCGCGGGGCATCAGGCCATTGATAGGGGTTTCGCTCATTTGCTCGCACAGCGCCACCTTGTACCCTTTCGCAATGAGCCGGGCGATATACCCCTCTGCGGCGTGATAAGGCACGCCGGCCATGGGCGTGCGCTGATTTTTACCCTGGGGACGACTGGTGAGAACCAGGTCCAGTTCACGCGCGGCCGTTTGGGCATCATCATCAAACGTTTCATAGAAATCCCCCAGGCGGAACAAAACAATAGCGTCTGGATATTGCGCCTTAATGTCCAGGTATTGCTGGCGGCTGGGGGTGATGTGGCTCATGGTCGTAAAACTCCTCTGAAAATTATGAATTATGAAGGATGAATTATGAATTTTCATTCATCACTTCACTGTGTTCAGTGCAGGCTGTGGTGTGCTGCACCCATGTTGAACTCCCTTGGTAACATGATCCGATCACGGGTTACGGATTTTAGTTTTGTTTGGGTCAACCCGCAAAGGTAGACTTTCACTGCTTCTACACAGTGGTCATGTTGAAAAGTTTTTTGGGTTCAGGTACGCTATGTGGCGGTTAGGCGTGTTATGATAAACTCGGCAACGATGACAACGATGGACGACAAGGCCGTGTTGATCGCCCGCATTGATCAACTAAATGCGGAAGCATGGTCTATCCTTACCGATGACCGGGAACGTGCCCGTCTCCTCAGCCATGAAGCTGCTGACCTGGCCACTACCGGCCTCTTTGCCCAAAACCCCTATAAACGCGGTCTGGCCGAAAGTTTACGCAACCTCAGTCGCATCACGGTTTACAGTGGCAATTATGAATACTCCCTCTCTCAGGCGCTAGAAGCGCTATCCATTCTGGAAGATGAGGATCTGCCGGAATTGATGAGCGCCGTGTTATACACCGTTGCCACTAATTACATGTTGCTGGGCAATCTCTCGGTTAGCCTGGATTATTACATGCGACAGCTTGAAGTGTGTGAGCGTGTGGGCGATGAGGAAGGGTATGCCATGGCTTTGTTAGGTCTGGGCAATCTGTATGGTGAGATGAATGATTATGCCAGCGCCCAATCCTACAATGAACAAAGCCTGACAGTGTTCCAGAAATTAAGCGGAAAAACCTACTGGGTGGCCTTGCTGCTGAACAACATTTGTTATAACTATTTCCAGCAAGGAGATTATGCCAAGGCGTTGTCTTGGGGTGAGCGAGGTCTGGCTTTCGCCAGGTTACATGCAAACCAACGGCTGGAAGGGGTCATCTGCAATTCAATGGCCGAAATCTACCTGCACCTGAATGAACCGGAAAAGGCGCTGGAATATCTGGAAACGGCCGTGACCATTGCCAACAAAGGGGATGACGCCGATATGGCCATTGAGAGCCTGAAATTAAGCGGCGAAGTCTATTTTAAGCAGGGTAAAACTGCCCAGGCGCTCCCCTCCGTTCAGCAGGCTTTAGCGTTAGCCGAACACTCGCACCACAAAAGGTGGATATTTGCCTGCCACCGGTTGTTGGTGGAAATTTATAGAAATCTCGGCTTATATGCCGAAGCGTTAACCCATTTTGAGCAGTTTCACGCCATTAAAGAAACGGTGCAAAGCGAAGAAGTTAATGAAAAGCTGAAGAATCTGGAAATTTTGCAGCGCACCCAGGCGGCGCAAAAGGAAGCCGAGTTGTACGCCTCGCTCTATCAGGAAGAACAGGCGCGGCGGGCGCTGGCCGAAACGATGCAGCGCGTGGGGGCAGCCTTAACCGGCTCCATCGAACTCAAAGATGTATTGGATACGATTCTGGCTCAATTGGCGCTGTTGGTACCATATGATCGCGCTTCGCTGCTGGTGCGCCGCGGCAATGAACTGGAATTTATGGCCATGCGCGGTTTTCCTGAGGGCGAAGGTTATTTGCACCAGCACGTGCCCCTCGATGAAGACCCAGAGTCGCCGGATGTGTTTATGCGGATTTATCATTCCCGACGGCCGTTGGCGCTGGTGGATCTGGCTGATTATGAAGGGTGGCAGCAGGTTTCCAATTTGAAAGTGCCAGGGGCCTGGTTGGGCATTCCCCTCATTCACCGCGATGAGGTGCGGGGGATGCTGTCGTTGGTGCGTGAGGCGAACGCGCCCTATAATGAGGAAGCCATTGCCCTGGCGACAACATTTGGCGCTACGGCCGTTGTCGCCCTGGAAAATGCCCGCTTATTTAACCGCACACGCCGTTTTAATGAACAACTGGAATACGAAGTACGCCAGCGCACCCAGGCTTTGCAAGATGCCTACGAGCAGTTGGAACGGCTAGACAAAGCCAAAGCCGACTTCATCGCCGTCACCGCCCATGAACTACGCACACCCATCACTGTAATGAAAGCCTACAGCCAACTGCTGCAAAAGAAGGGGGGTGAAGCTAGCGACAATGACAATGATAATCTGGTAGCCGGTATTGTTTCCGGGGTCAATCGGCTCCATGAGATTGTGACCACCATGTTATGGATGGTGAAAATTGATAGTAAGGCGCTGGAGGTTTTTCCAGAGCCGCTCAACATGGTCGAGTTGATTGGGCAAATTATCAAGGGGTTGGCTGAAGATATTGCCAGCCGTAAGCAGCGGGTGATTGTAGATGATTCACTGGTGGCTTTGCCCTCTATTACCGGCGATGAAGATGCGCTGAAAGTGGTGTTCGCCAACATTATTGTGAATGCCATTAAGTACACACCAGATGGCGGCGAGATTCGCATTCACGGCCGTGCCTGGGACACACCGCCACAGCCCGATTTGCCCACCGACTCTATCGCCATTACTATCAGCGACAGCGGCATTGGCATTGCCCCAGAAGCGCAGGAACTTATCTTCACCAAATTCTACCAGACAGGAGATGTAGCTCTGCACTCCTCCGGCAAAACCAAATTCAAAGGAGGCGGCCCCGGTTTGGGATTAGCCATTGCCCGGGGGATCATTGAAGCCCATCACGGCCGTCTCTGGGCCGAAAGCGCCGGTCACGACGAAAAGAACTGCCCCGGCAGCCACTTCCACATTGTCCTCCCCCGCGCCCAGCCGGTCAGGATCAAGCAGTAAAGAACAGGTAACAGGTTGCACTTTACTGGCAACCTGCCACTTGCCACCTACCACTCACCCCTTTTGTTGAGCCAGCCAGCTTTCTAACTGTTTTTGGTGACGCTGTTCCAATTTGGTCAACGGCCGTCGCCCCTTCATTAACAAATGCGCCTGCTCATACGTCAGCCCCTCTTCCCGCATCAGATAAGCGGCCAACAGCGTCGCCGAACGCCCCCGCCCCTTGGCACAATGCACCAGGATCGAACGCCCTTGTTTTGCCTGTTCTGCCATCCAATCCACCCCTTCCGTCAATATCTCCGGCGGCGGCACCGTAATATCCAGCACCTTGAGCTGAATATGTTGGATATCATGCTCCTCATAAAAAGCCAGGTCATCTTCTCGCTCCGCCCGGATGTTCACCACCGCGCCAATGTTTTGATGCCGGATGAAGTCATAATCCCGTTCGTATGTCGGCGCACCACCGAGCCATAATTCGGTCGTAATCTCCTCATGCGGCGTAATCTGCGTAAACCAGACATGCCCCATAATCTCCTCGTAGGTATAGCGAATTGCCGGATAGAGTTTGTCGAAAGCCGTATGAAATGGGTTCATGCTCATAATGATGACAACTATAGCCTCGTCCCCAATGTCAGGCAAAGCGAATTAGCGTTTGGTCGGTTGGGTCTCTTTCACATATCCTTTACTGGTTATCCGTAAGGAATCATGTAAACTGCCCCCATACAATCCTCAATGAGATGTTTTTTTTATGGAAGTAAGCAGTAACAACCCAATAGTGTCCTGTCATGCGTAGGTTCCAACGGGGAGCCACCTGGGCTGTGCAAGGATTCAGCAAAAGGTGCACTCATGGTTCAGCAGCTTTCACCCAAATGGCCAGTAGTTCCCGCCAGGTCTTTTCTACTTCTGCTCTTTTTACTTATACTCACCTTCCTTGCGTCCCCTTCCCAAGTCAGCCGGGCATCTACTATTATCACCGTCAACACCACTCTTGATGTGAAAATCGCCACGGATGGGCTTTGTTCACTTCGGGAAGCCATCATAGCAGCCAACAGTGACACCTCTTCTGGAGCAGTGGCTGGTGAATGTGCGGCTGGTAGTGGCGCGGACGTTATCCTGCTGCCTGCGGCTACTTATGCCCTTACTCGTGTGGGGAAAAATGAAAATTACGCCCAAAAAGGGGACCTGGACATCAACGGTCATGTTCAAATTGTGGGCGATGGCCCCAATTTGACCATTATTGATGGCAACAGCTTGAACGATCGCCTGATCCAGGTGATTTCCGGTAATGTAACCGTGACAGGGGTAACGCTAAGAAATGGTCAGGTGTATGGGCATGGCGGCGCCATATACAATAATGGCAACCTGACTCTGACCAATGTCACCATCAGCAACAACTTTGCCAGCAGCGTCGGTGGGGGCATCTTTAACGATGGGACACTTAATGCCGAAAAGGTAAGCATTATTGATAACAGCGCCAACAACGGCGCTGGCGGCGTGAAGGTATACAAAGGCACAGCCGTGTTTACCAACAGCACCATCAGCGGCAACTCTACCAACGGTTACGGGGGTGGCCTTTACAATAAAGGCACGACTACCCTTAATTTTGTCACCATTGCCAACAATAGCGCCTCCGCCGGTACTGGTATTTACACCAGCGGTGGTACACTCCAGATCAACCACACCCTGGTGGGTAATAGCTGTAAAGGCGCCGTTGTTTCACAAGGGTACAATCTCATCCAAAATGCATCCGACTGCACCATCACGGGCAATACAACGGGGAATCTCATTGGCGTTAACCCACTGCTGGCGCCGCTGGCCTTTAATGGCGGCAGTACGCTGAATCATGGGCTATTGCCTGACAGCCCGGCAGTAGAAGCCGGCGCACCAGATAGCTGCCCGGCTACCGACCAGCGCGGCATTAGCCGGCCACGCGGCCTTTTCTGTGACATCGGCGCTTACGAGTTAGAAAATCCAACACAGACCGGCCCGGCGCTGGTGGTCAATACAGCCGATGATGGGGATGATGGGGTGTGTGATTATGCCCATTGCTCACTGCGCGAAGCCATTCTGCTCACCAACGCTTCTAGCGTTAGCAATCAGATCCATTTCAACATTCCCGGCAGCCTGCCCCCGGTCATCTATCCGCTATCGCCATTACCGGTTATTGCTGATCCGGTTTTAATTGACGGTTTCACGCAGACCGGTGGCCTGGTGGTATTGGATGGTTCGCAGGCAGGCACGGCCGTTGGCCTAGAGATTACCGCCGGTGGGTCAACTGTGCGCGGGCTGCGCATTATCAACTTCAGCAGCCATGGCCTGCTGCTCGCCCAAAATGGCAACAACGTCATGGAAGGGAACGAGATTGCCTACAATGGTGGTGATGGCATGCGGATTCTGGCAGGAATAGGCAACCAGCTAACCGGAAACAACATGCACGATAACGGCGGCCTGCCCATTGACCTGGGCGGCGACGGCCGTACCCTCAACGACACCGACGACCCCGACGACGGCGCCAATTACCTGCAAAACTACCCCAATCTGCTCACGGCCGTGCCCCAGACTGACGGTCTGCGGATTGACGGCCGTCTGGATAGCATCCCCGGCATCACCTTCACCCTGGAATTTTTCGCCGCGCCCGCCTGCCTCCTCAGCGGCGGCAGCCAGACCTTCCTGGGCGCTACCCAGGTGACAACGGATGCCTTTGGTGATGTCTATTTCACAGCCTCCGGCTTAACGGCCGTGCCCCTGGGCTATTTTGTCACATCCACCGCCACCGACCCCAATGGCAATACCTCGGAACTGTCTGACTGCATCGCCGTCAGCCCCGGTAATACCTCCTGGGTCACGGCCATGCCGCTAGACGTGCTGCCCGATCTGGGGCCAACGGCCGTCAGCCAATACCTGGACCAACCCGGCCAATCCCGCTGGTACAAATTCCCTGTGCAGCCCGGCAGCAAAGTGATCGTCACCCTCACCAGCCTGCCGGACAACTACGACCTGACCATCTTCAAAGACATTGCCCAGGCATACAGCCAACTGTTGTCGCCCCAGGATTTGCCCCGCTTCGACGCCGAATTTGCCCCGGAAGCGTTCAGCCCCGAAGCCTTTAGCCCCGAAGCGTTCAGCCCCGAAGCGTTCAGCCCCGAAGCCTTCAGTCCCGAAGCCTTCAGTCCCGAAGCATTTAGCCCCGAAGCCTTCAGTCCTGAAGCATTTAGCCCAGAGGCCTTCAGCCCCGAAGCCTTCAGCCCCGAAGCCTTCAGCCCCGAAGCCTTCAGCCCCGAAGCGTTCAGCCCCGAAGCCTTTAGCCCCGAAGCATTCAGCCCAGAGGCCTTTAGCCCCGAAGCCTTTAGCCCCGAAGCCTTCTCCGGTGCGCAACTGCGCAGTTTGTTAGGCGTCTCCGCCTTTCGCGGCACGGCCAATGAGGGGCTGATTATCAATACCTGGAACAATACCGGCTACTTTTATGTGCGGGTGCGCGGCGCCAACGGCGCGTTTAATGTGCAGGCGCCCTTCCAGGTCAGTGTCGAAACGCAATCTGGCGCCTGTGGTGAAGTCACGGCCGTGAGCCAACCCGGCACCACCACCCCCACCGCCGGCAATTACCAGACCATCATCCTCACCGATATGGCGCGCATGGCCGGCACGGCGGTGGAAAAAGCCACCCTCACCACCCGCCTGGCAACCTACGCCGCCCGGCCAGAGGTTGCAGGTATCATCGTAGATGTGGGCGCGGATGCCCGTGTGGCCGCCGCTAACGCCCAGGCCGATGCCCACCTGGCCTGCCCCTACGCCAGGAACCTGGTGGCGGCTACGATCAAAGAAATTGTTGATGGCTACCGGGCGCTCAATCCGCTGGCCTACGTCGTCATCGTCGGTAACGACGCCGTTATCCCCTTCTATCGCTATCCGGACAACGCCCTCTTAGCCAATGAAAGCAATTACGTGCCGCCGGTACGGGATAACACCGCTTCGCAAGCCAGCCTGCGCCTGGGTTACGTGTTGGGGCAAGATGAGTATGGTTCCAGCACGGCCGTCTCCTTCAAAAATTCGGCCATCCCCATCCCCGATTTAGCTGTGGGGCGATTGGTGGAAACGGCGGCGCAGGCTACGGCCGTCCTCGATGCTTACCTGACCACCAGCAACGGCGTCATCAGCCTCAGCGCGCCGCCATTGGTCATCGGTTATGACTTCCTGGAAGATGCCGCTCTCGCCGTGCAGTCCGAATTAGAAGCCGGACTCAACCAGACAGCTCATACACTCATCGCCGCCAACAACCTGGCCCCCACCGACCCCGCCTCCTGGACGGCGGATGATCTACGCGCCATCCTCTTGGGTAGCCGCCACGACATCACCTTCCTGGCCGGCCACTTCAGCGCCAGCGGCGCCCTGGCCGCCGACTACACCACCCGGATGCGGGCCGCCGAACTGCTCAGCGCCCCGGTGAATCTGCAAAACGCCATCATCTTCAGCGCCGGCTGCCATTCCGGTTACAACATCGTAGACGCCGATGGTGTCCCCTTCATCACCGAAGAGCCAGATTGGGCCCAGGCTTTCGCCAGCAAAGGCGCGCTGCTCATCGCCGGTACCGGCTACCAATACGGCGACACCGATTTCATTGAATACTCAGAACGGCTCTATCTGGAATTTAGCCGGGAACTGCGGCGCGGCGGCGGGCCGGTTTCGGTAGGCCAGGCGTGGGTTGCCGCGAAACAGACCTATCTGGCGGAAACACCACAAATGCGTGGCATCCATGAAAAATCGCTTATCCAGGCCACCATCTTTGGCCTGCCGCAGTTGAGCGTAGACATGCCCGGCAGCCGCCTGCCAGCGGCTAACCAACCATCGGCCATTACCAGCGTTACTCCGGTGGGCAGCAATCCCGGCAGCACACTGGGCCTGGCCATAGCTGACCTGACCCTGACGCCTGCTTTCGGCAGTGAGACAGTGCCGATGAAAAATGTGCAAGATGACACAACGGTGAATGCCTTTTACCTGGTTGGGCCAGATGGCGTTCTGACCAACCCCGCCGAACCCACATTGCCGCTACACATGGTAAATGTGACCGCGCCGAATACCCATTTACGCGGCGTTGGATTCCGTGGCGGCAGCTACACCGATTTAGGCAATATCCTGCCCTTTACCGGCGCGCCGACCACTGAAATTCGTGGCGCCCATGCCCCCTTCCAGACAGACACCTTCTACCCGATTCAGTTCTGGCAGGTCAATTACTTTGATTTGCTGGCCAATCCGGGCAATGGCATGACATTGCTGGCCGTTACCCCGGCCCAATTCATGTCTGATGCGCCCGGCGCGCCGACGGGCACCATGCGTCGCTATGACCAGCTTCATTTCCGCCTGTTTTATAACCACAACACCGGCACATATGGCGGCAACAGCACCCCGGCGCTGGCAGCACCGCCAACCATCCAGCAGGTGGTGGCCCAACCGCAAGGTGACGACATTCACTTTAGTGTGGATGTGTTGGGTAATCCAGCGGCGGGCGTACAAGCGGTGTGGGTGGTGTACACGGCCGTCACCGGCCCTTACGCCGGCCAATGGCAGCCGCTCGATCTCAGCCAACATCCATCCCTCTCCACCCGTTGGCAAGGCGTCTTGCCGCTCAACGGCACAGACCCGGCACATATGCGCTATCTGGTCCAGGCGGTGAACGGTGTCGGGCTGGTCAGTCTGGCGGCCAATCTGGGTGATCTGTATGTACCAGGCGCGCCACCCACCGCCACCGCGCCCACGGCCGTAACCCTGCTCAATCCACCCACCAGCGGCGTTTATAATTCCCAAATTCAGGTAACGGCCCAGTTAACCGATAATGGTACGCCGTTGGCCGAACAGCGGCTTACCTTTAGCCTGGGGCCACAGTCCCGCCAGGGCATTACTGACGCCAACGGTCAGGCAACAGTAACGCTGACGCTCTTGGGGCTACCCGGCCAATACCCGCTGCAGGTCTCTTTTGCCGGCGCGCAGGCATTTGCCCCCTCTTACGCGTCTACCTCTTTTACCATCAGCAAACAGAATACACTATTGGCGTTGGCGCAGCCGGCGACTGGCGCGCCTGATGAAGATATTTTGTTAACGGCCACACTCATGGCCGCCGACGGCCGTCGCCTGGGCGAAAAATCCATTGTCTTTGTCATCAGCGGTGATGGCGGTGCGTTTAGCCAGACGGCCATCACCGACTATGCCGGGCGGGCCAGCATCGGCCAACTGCCGCTGCCGGTAGGCGCCTATACTGTTCATGTTTATTTCAGCGGCAGCATCCCCCTCCATACGGGCGAGACATTGATACTGAATGATGCGCGTTATAATCCGTCCATGGCCAGCGGTACGCTGCTATTACAACTGGAAGAAGAACCAGAAACGTTAGATTGCAGCACGGCCGTGCCTTCTACTTCCAAAATCTGGCCTCCCAACAACAAGTTTGTCACCATTACTGTTTCTGGGGTGGCAGGCGCAGATGGCGCTCCCGCCGCACTTTCGGTAACAGCTATTCGCCAGGATGAACCGGTAGGCAGCCCGCCCCATGCCCCGGACGGTATCATATTGGCAAACGGGAAAGCCAAAGTGCGCGCCGAGCGCAATGGAAGTGGTGACGGCCGTGTCTACCATATTTACTTCACGGCCGTTGACACCATCGGTAATAGCTGCCAGGGTGTCACTGGCGTGGCCGTCTCCCATGATTTAGGCGGGGGGATAGACGCAATTGACGGCGGCCCGTTATACGATTCCACCCAACCTTAGCCGCAGGAGATGGGGAGATTGGCAAATTATTAAATTTGCCAATCTCCCACTGCCAAAAATTTGTGACCATATGCTCTTGGGGTATATTTCGGCACGATGTCTTTTGATTGGCAGACCGAAGAAACCGTTCACTGGAGCGCGCGTCCACAAGGCGAACCAAAACCGGAACCGCCGCCAAAACGCCGCCGGTGGCGTTGGGGATTATTGCTGCTGTTACTGCTGTTGGTGGGGGGCGCAGTCGGCGTTTTCTGGCTGCTGCAAGAACGGGTGGAAACGGCCACAACGGATGTTACCGGCGATGTATTGGCCAGCCATCGACTCATCGCCACCGCTGCCGCCAATAAGGATGCGGAACTGGTAGCCACCTTTTTATCGGGGCGCAATCGGGCGTGGAGCGAAGCCATAGAAAGGACGGTCAGCGCGGGAGATTACCAGAGCCGCGCATCGTTTGGCCTCACCTGGCTGCCATCCGACCCGGCTACAGCCGTGATCAGCGCCACCCTCAACCCCCAATTCAACGAAGCGGAAGTCGTAACGGAGCAGGTTTATGCCTATCCCATCGGCAATGGGCTGACGGAAACGATGCGGCTGCGACAAACGGCCGTGTACCGATCTGGCCCCGACCGCTGGTTGTTGGCCCCGCCCGACGCCAATTTTTGGGGCGAGACCAAAACCAAGCAGGGGTTTTACCTGACGCTGCGATACCCGGAACGGGATGAAGCGCTGGCGCAGCGGCTGGCGCTGGATATGGATTCGGCATTAGCGGCCTTGTGCGCCAATCCCGCCTTTACCTGCCCGGATGGGCTGCACGTGCAGGTGGAATTTTCCCCCGACCCGGCCACACTAACGGCTGATTTTGCCACGGCGGTTTTTGTGGAAGGGGGGCGGCTTTTCCGGCTGCCAACGCCCACCTTAGCGGGTATTCCCCAAGATGAGGCCGGGTATCAGACAATGGCGCGGGGATATGCGACTCAAATTGTGCTGCCTGTTATGCGGCAGTTGGCCGGGATTGTACCTGGTGAAAATGGGGTGTTTGCCCAGGCATGGTTGGATTGGCATTTAGCGCGGTTGGGATTACGGCCGTATCCACTCACCGCTGCTGACCGCGTCAGACTGGTCGCCGACAACATCACATTGGCTGGCGGCGCAGCGCTTTCCGGCTTACCCGATGAGATGGCGCCGCTGGCTTATGCCCTCATCGCCTTTTTGCTGCAAGAGGCACGGGTGCCGCCACAGGTTCTTTTACAACCACTGGCGGCAGGGCAGACCGATTCATATGAGGGCTGGCTGCAAACGATGGTAGACGGCCGTGTGCCTGCCGAAGAACTGGAAACCCGCTGGCAGCAATTTTTGGAAAAATGATCCGCAAAGGGCGCGAAGAAGCGCAAAAGTTATGAAGGAATTTATGGAAATAGGGCGAGTACGGGAAATCTGGCGTTACCCGGTGAAATCTATGGCCGGGGAGTCATTGGAGGAGGCGCGTGTCTCCTGGCATGGGTTGGATGGCGACCGGCGGGCCGCTTTTGTGCGCGGTGATGACCATTCGGGTTTCCCCTGGCTGACGGCGCGGCAGGTACCAGAACTGGTACGTTACCGCCCGTTTTACCGTGACCCGGACGATGTGCGCCATTCGCCGCTGCTGGTGGAAACGCCAGACGAGCGGCATTTGGCATTGGACGATGCGGAATTGCAGGCAGAACTGGCGGGGCTGTACGGCCGTCCCCTCTCCCTCATCCGCATCAAACGGGGGGTCTTTGATTCCCTGCCACTCTCGTTAATGAGTACGGCCACATTGGCGACGCTGGATGAACGGTTGGATTTTGCCCTAGACGGCCGTCGTTTTCGCCAGAATATCATCATCGAGACGTTTGACGGACGGCCGTTTGCCGAGGAGTCCTGGGTAGGCAGCGCGCTGGCCATAGGCGAGGTGCAGGTATGGCTCAACCAGCGCATTGAACGCTGCCAGATGATCAATGTAGACCCGGACACGGCCGTGCGCACCTCCGCCACCCTCAAACTGGTGGCCCAAACCCGCGACAATTGTGCGGGTATGGGCTGCACGCCGCAAAGCACCGGATGGATTCAGGTGGGGGATGTGGTGCGACTGCGTGATGCATGATGCGTGATGCGTGATGCGTGATGCGTGATGCGTGAAATATGGTAATGCATTACCCATCACAGGCTACGGCCGTGTCACCACCAACTGCGCCCGGTAATCGGCGAACGGGATAGGGTCGGTGTATTGGGGGTAGGGGTCCAGTTGAATAAGCTGCACGGTGTAATTATACGCTGGCAATAAATCTACTGTTTGATCTGGCGCCGGATTGGTGTTGAATTCCAGTTTCACCGGTTCTTGCCCTGCCTGCGATGCCACGATCAGGATGCGCGCCTGCCCGCTCCAAAAGCAATTTACCTGGGTGGGACAGCGGGAATCTTCCAGCACACTTTCAAAATGCAATACCAGGCCATCGTTGCCAACGGCCGTTTCCGCACCCGCGGCCAGGGCAAACGATTCATTCAGACTGGCAGCCGGCGCGGAGGTGGGTAAGGGCACGGCCGTATACGTTGGTCTGGGCACGGCCGTCGCTGTTGCTAGCGGGTTGGTTGACACTTCTTCTGGTACGGCCGTTGGCTCTGTGTGCCCGGTTGTCTGGGTACAGGCCACCAACGCCACTGCCAGCAATAACCAGATTGATTTGTCAATAAGTCGTAAGGGGTTGAGTGTGGTATAGTGCATTATCAAGTTTCCTTATCACAATGAAAATCGTAGCCCGTGCATCCCTGTCCGGGCGCTCATCGGGCAAGGATGCCCGATTGACAAAGGAGGGCAAATGATTGCCTTTGAAATTGAACAATTACATCAGCAGCACATGGCTGGGGGCGAATTGTATCTGGAATTCTTGCGCCAGCCTTCTATGAGTTTGGGCCTGTATGTACTGCCGGTAGGCGGCATAGACCCGCAGCAACCCCACGCCGAAGACGAAGTATATTATATCCTGCACGGCCGTGCCCTCATAAACATAGCCGGTGAAGACCGCCCGGTACAGCCGGGCAGCCTCGTCTTTGTGGGCAAACAGGTTCCCCACCACTTCCACACCATCAGCGAAGAACTGCATGTGCTGGTCTTTTTTGCCCCGGCCGAAAGTCAGTAAAGCGTAATCCGTAAATCGTAATCCGTATCCGGTCGGATTACGGATGACGAGTGACGAGTGACGAGTGACAAGTGATGAGTGACGAGTGACAAGTGATGAGTGACGAGTGACAAGTGATGAGTGACGAGTGAGGACTCAATGCCAACTTACCCCTTTATGCAAGTAGACGCTTTCACCACACGGCCGTTAGCCGGAAATCCCTGCGCCATTGTGTTTAACGCCGATGGCCTGACGTCCGACCAGATGTTAGCCATCGCCAGAGAGATGAATCTGTCCGAGACCGCCTTTGTGCTGCGGTCGTCAGTTGCCCATGTGGGGGCGCGGTATTTCACCCCGGCCGAGGAGATACCTCTTGCCGGACATCCCACCATTGCTACCATGCACGCCCTGGTTGAGCGGGGGGATATTGTGTTAGGCGCGGGGGTCACGGCCGTGGCCCTGGAACTGCCCGCCGGGGTGATTACGGTGGAGATTGAGGGGGACGGACAGTTGCCCCGCATCACCATGAGCCAGAAAAAGCCGCAATTCCTGGCCTTATACGACCCGGCGCGGGTGCTGCCTGCTTTTAGCCTGTCACCCGCCGACCTGCTGCCGGATGCGCCCATCCAGACCGTTAGCACCGGCACACCACAACTGATGATCCCGCTGCGCAGTCTGGAGGCGCTGCGTCGCTGCCGCCTGGATGCCGCCGCCTACAGCGACCTGCGCGCCCACGCTGACTTTTTTAGCCCGCATCTCTTTTGCCTGGCAGGGGTAACACCGGCAGGGTGCACCTTTGCCCGCCACTTTGGTGTGCCGCCGGACACAATGGAAGACCCGTTTACCGGCTCCGCTACCGGTGGTATGGCCGCTTATTTGTGGCATTATGGCCTGCTAGACCGCCCTACCTTTGTGGCCGAGCAAGGCCACTGGCTGAACCGGCCAGGCCAGGCATGGGTGGAAGTGGTGGGGCCACGAAAGGAGATAGAAACGGTGAAAGTGGGGGGTACGGCCGTGACGGTGATTCGGGGCGAGTTAGAAATATAGGGTAGTTAGACATCCGATTTTTCTAAAAAATCGCATGTCTGGTAGGATGTAACCATGAACGACCAATTTGACTTCTGGCTAGGGGAATGGGAGCTAACCTGGGCCGACCACGGCCGTGGGCACAACAGCGTCACCAAGATTCTGGGTGACAAAATCATCCGCGAAAAGTTCACCAGCCTGCACGACGATCACACCGCCCCCTTTCAGGGCATGAGCGTATCGGTGTATAACCAGGCCGCCAACCAGTGGAAACAAACCTGGGTGGACAATCAGGGCAACTACCTGGATTTTGTCGGCGGCGTTCAGGATGGCGACATGATCCTCTCGCGCCAGACGATGGTGGAGGGCAAACCGGCGCAGCAGCGCATGGTGTGGACAAACATTCAACCAGACAGCCTGGATTGGTATTGGCAGCTATCAGAAGACGCCGGGCAATCCTGGCAAACGTTGTGGCACATTCATTACCAACGACAAAAAAAAGAGAGAGATTAGGAGGCTGGGAGATTGATTGAATCTATCCATCAACCTCCTAATCTCCTGATCTCTCTATGGAAATGATATTTCCACTCGTTCGTGTCAGACATCCGATTTCTTTGAGAAATCGGATGCATGGCTGCCGCTCAATCTCATTCCGTGCCTAATTCTTCAGTACAATTGGCATGAAGATGCGCAGCGGCGTCAGGTCGGGGGTGGTAACGACGGTAGGCGCAAATTCGTTCGCGCCACCGACGGCGAAGATGGTTGCCACCGCACCATCGGCCAGGCGGATGAGCGGAATGTCGAAGAGCAGCGTGCCGCAGTTTGTCCCGGCAGCTGTCACCTTTAGATCATACAGACCGGCGGGCAGTTCCAGATAGGGGTCGGTGAATGCTTTGTAAGGCACATTGGTCAGAACGGCCGTGCCCCCTTCCGTGCAAACGTCTACCTCCGTACCACTGCTGGCAAAAGGTGCATAATGCACAATCCGGGCGCGCGCATTACCGGCAGCCGGGGCGCTGTTATCATCCACCAGGGCATCCAGTTCCAGCGGCTGGTTCACGCCATCGCCAATCGCCGATAGAGTGTAATCCATACCGGCCATCAGGCTAAACGTGCCGGTGATAGCCGGCGTCACCGTACCGGTGGGGATGATCTCAATCAGATAATCACCGGCATCTAACGCCACACCTGTCACCAATTGCCCAAAGACAAAATCGGTGATGGCATCGGCCCCATTCACACGCACAGTCACGGAGGTGTTTTCCAGCCCGGCAGCAAAGGGAGCAAAGTGACCGACATTAACAGTGGCCTGGGTAGGCGTCAGATTAAAACCGGTGATACTGGTCACATTTAGCGGCCACTCATTGGCGCCGCCAATGGCATACAGGTCAATCATCTCATCGCTGCCCAGACGGACGGAGGGCAAATCCAGCGCCACTGTCTCACAATTGGTACCGGCCAGAGCAATGAGCAGGTCATAATCACCGGCGGGCAGATTGAGGGTAGCCATGTCCTTGTAGGCAAAGTCGGTGACAACGGCCGTGCCCGCATCTGTGCAAATATCCACTTCCGTACCGCTGCTGGCAAAGGGAGCCAGATGGGCCACAAATACGGAGGCATCGCCGCCACCGGCAACCTGGCGCGCCGGCGCCATATTCTGGTCAATGATCAGCAGTTCCAATGGCTGGTTGACACCATCACCAATGGCCGCAATCACGTAATCGCCGGCCACATCTAAGGTGGCCGTACCGCTGATGGCGACCGTGCTGCTGCCGGTCGGCAGAATTTCCACCAGGTATTCACCCGCTGGCAGTTCCACACCGGCGGCAATATCGCCAAATTCAAAGTTAGTCAGGGCGTCCCCACCATTCAGGCGCACAGTGACAGATGTGCCGGAGGCCGTATTGGCAAATGGGGCAAAGTGAGCCACGTCCACGGTGGCCGGGGTCAGCGTCAGCCCGGTGATGGTGCTGATGTTCAGCGGCCAATCATTGGCGCCGCCAATAGCAAACACGTCAGCAATGTCCCCATCCGCCAGCCGTACCGAGGGCAGATCGAGAGCAACAGCCGCGCAGCCGGTGCCCGCTAACGTGATTTGCAGGTCGTAGTCACCCGCGGGCAATTCCACATAAGGGTCGGTCACATCTTTGTAGGCAAAATTGGGGATAACGACAACACCGTCGTCGGTGCAGATGTCCACTTCTGTGCCACTGCTGGCAAATGGCGCCAGATGGCCCACACGTAATTTAGCGGCAGCGGGGTTAGCAACCGTGTCATCTACCAAGGGAAGCAGTTCCAACGGCTGGTTGCCACCATCACCAATGGCCGCTACCGTATATTGCATGCCGCCTTCCAGGGCAAAGGTGCCACTGATGGCAACAGTGCTGCTGCCGGTTGGTATGATTTCCACCAGGTAATCGCCAGGAGACAGTTCCACACCGGCGGCAATATCGCCAAATTCAAAGTTGGACAGGGCATCGCCCCCATTCAAGCGCACTGTAACAGATGTGCCCGCTGGGGTATCAGCAAAGGGGGCGTAATGGGCCACGTTGACTACAGCCGGGGTCAGCGTCAGACCGGTGATGCTGGTGACGCTGATAGGCCAGCTATTAGCGCCGCCAATGGCAAAGGCGTCATAAATCTGACCCGCTTCCAACCGCAAAGAAGGCAAGTCCAGGGCGACAACAGCGCAGTTGGTGCCGGCCACGGCCACCAGCAGGTCATAGTCGCCGGGGGGGAGCTGCACATAGGGGTCAGTGACATCATCGTAGGCGAAGTTGGTGAGCACGACCGTGCCGCTATCCGTACAAATATCCACTTCGGTGCCGCTGCTGGCAAAGGGGGCGTAATGAGCCAGGCGTAACTTGGCTTCGCTGGGGACAACGGCCGTGTCATCCACCAGGGCCCGCAGCGCCAACGGCTGGTTTACGCCATCCCCAATGGCTGCCAGCGTATAGCTGGTGTCATCCATCAGCATAACGGTGCCGCTGATGGCCACCGTGCTGCTGCCGGTGGGCAGAATTTCAATTAGATAACTGCCGGCCGGTAACGAGGTGCTGACAATATCGCCAAATTCAAAATCAGTGATGGCGTCACCACCATTCACTCGCACGGTAACGGAAGTGCCTAGTGCCGTATCGGCGAAGGGCGCGAAATGGGCCACCGAAACCAATGGATCGGCGCCGCCAACAGACGCGGCCCGGTCAGAATCGCTGGCCCATGCCAGTACGGATGGGATCGCCATGAGCAAACCCAATATCACCATAAACAATAAACCTGAGCGGAAAACTTTTTCTTGCATGTTTGCCTCCTATAGAACTAGAACCTTTCTATTATTGAGTGAATTGGCGCTGTTGGCGCCGGTTGTGGAGCTTGCCAAAGGTCAGATCTGTTTCGCGCACGTGCCTGCAAGCCATCCACACATTTTGTATCCAATCAGGTATACGTAGGCTGTATGGGTTTTGTACGTATCAAATTCTAAAATTCATTTACAATACCTGTAAAAAATATAAAAAGCCCCGGCTGGTAGCAGCCGGGGCTTTGTTTGTGGGCCAGATGGGTGGGTTTCAGGACCCCGTTAACTCACCCAACAAAATGATGTCACCGGTGCGTTGGGGACTGCCGCCTTCTGGTTCAATGGAAACGCCAACGGCCGTAAACGTATGCATGGGCGTCAGTGAATGGACAATGAGCGCCCGCTGCCCCTGCACATCTACGGCAAACGTCTCCGCCGTATCGTGCCCATCGTCCCGAATGAGCAATACCTGGTACACCTGGCCGGGGGCCAGATCGGCCATGCCATCTACCAGGAGTAGTGCTAGATTCGCGTTAGGATCAAACAAAAGCTGGCCCATTGCCTGGGGTTGGGTCTCTGTGCCCGGCAAAACCACCAGGTCTACATCTGGCGAGGCAAACAGCGCCAGCACCTCATTGGCGGCATCCAGGTCACTTTGCAAGGTTTCGGCCAGGGTGGTCAACGCCACCAGTTGGTCAGATAAGGCGGTATTCTGGTTCAGCAACACGGCCGTTTGCGCCGCCCACTCTGCCTTTTCATCGGCCAATAAGGAAACCTGCATCTGGGCGCTGTCGCGTTCTTGCCGCAGCGTTTCTAACTGGGATTGCAGCCGGCTATTTTCACTGTCAGCCTGGCTCACGGCCGTTGCCAATTCCTGGTTTGCCTGCTGCAACACATTATTTTCGGCCTGCAACGCCTGAATGCGGGATACCTGCTCCACCATCTGCTGCTCATAGCGGGCAGCGCGGTTTTGCCAGAGAAACGTGGTGAAGATGAGGGTGATCAGGGCTACGCCCACGGCCGTGCCCCACACTGGCGGCGTCAGAAAAGCCCGTAGCTGTTCCTGCCAACTGAGCGGGCGCGGCGGTACTTTGCCCGGTTTGGCCGGCTGGCTAACCGGCGCCAGGCGGGTCTGAGCGTCGGCCATAATCCGCGCCATGAGCGCCTCCTCCAGCTGGGGTGAAGGAGGGACGGGCACGGCCGTGTGCGCCAGCGCCGCCACTGCCTGCTGCATTTCCCGCAATTCAGCCTCTGCCTCCGGGTGGCGCGCCAGATAAGCTTCCACCTCTTGTTGTTCATCTTCGGTCAGGCCGCCCAATGCATAAAGCGCCAGCAGCCCCTGCATTTGCTCGTCCATTTCATTCCTCGAGGCCATAGCCATTGGCCCGCAGCGCCCGCCCCAACTTTTCCAGCGCCAACTGCGCTCTGGTGTTGATGGTACCAAAGGGGATGTTTTTCTCCTGGGCAATTTCGCGCCGGGTCATCCCCTGGAAATAAATCCACTCGATTACGTCTCGTTGATCGGGCGGCAGTTCGGCCAATGCCTGCTGCACTTGCTGCTGCTGGATGGAAACCCAGGCAACCTCGGCCACATCTGGTTCGGCGTCTACCCCGGCAGCCCGTTCCGTGTGAGCGGTACGGCCGTCTGGCAATGATTCCACCAACACGTTTTTCTGGCGGCGAATGGTATCAATAGCCAGGTTGCGAGCAATACCAAACAACCAGCTTTGAAAATTGCCCCGCTGCCCGTCAAATGTGTGCGCCCCATTCCAGATGCGCCAGAAAGTCTCCTGGCAGGCATCTTCGGCCAATGCCTGGTCGCGCAGCAGCTTGACGCAGAAGCCGGTAACACGCCCACCGTAGCGATCAAACAGCATTTTGAAGGCTGTCACCTCGCCATTGGCCACGTGGGCCAGCAGTTGCTCATCGCTCCATTCGTTCATACACAGTAACACATCACTGCTTTTGTCCTGGCTCTGCCAGAATTCTCATGCCTGGATGCCATACAGCCGAACGAATATCGCCCTTTATGAAGATATACGAAACAGGCAGTTGGCTGTACGTACCCCAAGTGTAAAACATCGGCGAAAGTTGGGCAATTTTAGAGTGGGGGCTAATGGCTGGCGGCAAATGCACAAACTGTGACTTACGGCCGTCTCCGGTATAATATGCGCCGGTACAAAGAAGTTTTTGGGCAGCCGGGTTACGACGCAATTACCCAATTACGTAATTACCCCATCACCCAATTCCACCATAACCCTGGAGGCAACATGATCAGAAAAATAGTTTTATTGATTGGCATTTTATCCTTGTTCACGGCCGTGCTGTACACGGCCGTACAGGCGCAGCCCCCCACCCCCGGCAGCGACCTCGGCTGGCAGGCCAAAGTAGACCCCTGGGTGCTGCAAACGGCTGACCCCGCCCTGGCGGGGCCTGATGGCGTGTTACCCGAAACCGAATTCCTGGTCTACCTGGCCGAACAAGGCGACGTCAGCGCCGCCGCCAACCTGCCCACCAAAGAGCAAAAAGGGGCCTATGTGTATGAGACCTTGACGGCCGTAGCCAAACGCACCCAACCCGCCATCGTCGCCCACCTGGAAACCCTGGGCGTTCCCTACCAGAAATTCTGGATTGTCAACATGATCTGGGTGCGGGGCAACATGAACGTCGTGCAACAAATGGCCCAACGCGACGATGTAGCCCGCCTCATTGCCAACCCCACCGTTCCTTTGCAGCTTATCCCCACCACCCCGGAACAAATGCAGCGCGCCCTGGAAGCCATTGAACCCAATATCACCCTGGTTAATGCGCCTGCCGTCTGGGCGCAGGGCGTCACCGGCGCCGGCGCCGTCATCGGCGGGCAAGACACCGGTTACGATTGGGATCATCCTGGCCTCATCAACCAATATCGCGGCTGGAATGGCAGCAGCGCCGACCACAATTACAACTGGCACGATGCCATCCACAGCGGCGGCGGCGTCTGCGGCGCCAATTCCCCTGAACCCTGCGATGATCAAGGGCATGGCACGCACACCATGGGCACCATGGTCGGCAATGATATGGATCCATCGAATCCCAACTGGCCCGCGGGCGCGACCAACGCCGTGGGCATGGCCCCTGGCGCCAAATGGATTGGCTGCCGCAACATGAACGTGGGCGATGGCACCCCTGCCACCTACTCCGAATGTTATGAATGGTTTATCGCCCCCTATCCCATTGGCGGCGATCCGCAGACCGATGGCGACCCCACCATGGCGCCTCATGTCATCAACAACTCCTGGGGCTGCCCCGCCAGCGAAGGCTGCACGGTGGGCAACGAACTGCTGGCCGTGACGCAAAATGTGGTTGCCGCCGGTATTATCACCGTGCATTCGGCCGGCAACAGTGGCTCTGGCTGTGGCACCGTGAATACCCCTTCTGGTTTTTATGATGAATCGTACAGCGTCGGCGCGACAAACAACAGCGATGTGATCGCTTCGTTTAGCAGCCGGGGGCCATCTACCTTTACCAATGGGCTGAAACCGGACATCTCTGCGCCTGGGGTAGGTATTCGTTCCACCACCCGTTTTGGCAATTACGGCTCATTATCTGGCACCAGCATGGCCGCGCCGCATGTAGCCGGGCTGGTGGGTTTGCTGGTTTCAGCGCAGCCGCTGCTGGCGGGCAATGTAGACATTCTCGAAACCCTGATCAATGAAACGGCCGTCCCCCTGACCAGCGCCCAACTTTGCGGCAACGACCAACCGGGCGATGTGCCTAATAATGTGTACGGGTACGGCCGTATTGATGCCCTGAATGCCTATAACCACATTGAAGATTATATTAACGTGGTGACATTGGGCCTCGGCAAAACCGGCCCGGCTACGGCCGTACCCGGCGAGTGGATCACCTACACCCTCACGCTGCAAAATCTCCATGCTATCAGCGTCACCAACAACGTCATCCTCACCGATGTCATTCCGGCTGATACGACCTTTGTCGCGGCCTCCATGCCCCATACCTTTAACGGCACAACCGTGCAATGGGATTTTGCTTCGCTGGCGGCCACAGAAGTGGTAACGGTGACGCTCACGGTGGCGATAGATGTGGACACCACCGCCACGATGATCGAAAACAACCAGTATGGCAGCCAAAGTGACGAAGCGCCGTTTGTGACCGGGCCACCGGTGCAAACCAACATTGTTCCCTTCGATTTGGGTCTGAATAAAACGGCCGCGGCCACAGAGATCATGCCTGGCGACTGGCTGACCTATACCATTACCGTGCAAAATTTGAACAGTGTGGCTGCCACGCACAATGTTGTTCTCACCGATGTGGTCCCGGCCAATACCCAATTCATCACCGCCACCCTGCCGCATTCCTTTGATGGCACAACCGTGCAATGGGGCAATCCAGAACTGGCGGCTGACGCCTCCTGGGAGGTGATGCTGGTAGTGGCCGCACCGCTAACGACAACGGCTGATCTGGTGGAAAATGCGGAATATAGTGTGCGCAGTGATGAGGTCACGGCCGTGTCCGGCCCCCCAGTGCAAACCACCATTACCCCGTTGGCCCATGCCCTGGCATTGCATAAAGCGGCTTCCGCCACTGTAATCAACGCCGGCGACACGCTCACCTATACCCTCACCGTCACCCACGAACACCCGGCGCTGTCTACCACAAACGTCGTCCTCACCGATGTACTGCCAGCCAACACAACATTCATTACCGCCACCCTGCCCTTCACGATAGATGGCGACATCATCTACTGGCACACACCGTCGTTGGCCGCCGGTGGAGTCTGGCAGGTGGAGTTGGTGGTCAGCACCGACATCAGCACGACCGTTGGTGTGATCGAAAATGCCGATTATGGGGTACGCAGTAATGAGGTCACGGCCGTTGTCACCGGCCCACCCGTTATCACCTTTGTCGGCATCCCATTCAAAATCTACCTGCCCATTATCCTGAAGCCATAACCCCCGTTTGTAGTAGGCGATTTATCGCCTTTTGACGGCGATAAATCACCTACTACGAACACGCACACACCATGAAACGAGCAATTAGCATCAGCCTCGGCGCATCAGACCGGGACAAAGCCGTTGAAATTGAATTGTTCGGGGACAAAGTTAGCATCGAACGGCGCGGCACCGATGGCGACATCGCCCGCGCCACCGCCCTCTTCACCGAATTGGATGGGCAGGTAGACTGCCTGGGCGTGGGCGGCATTGACCTGTGGGTGGACATGGGCGAACGCCGTTACAACATCTCCGCCGCCCACAAGCTCATCCAAAACGTCAAAAAAACGCCGGTAGTAGATGGCAGTGGGCTGAAAAACACGTTGGAGCGCCAGGTGGTGGATACCCTCATTGCCGGGCTTGGGCCGCAGTACAGCCAGGGCAAGGTGTTCATCACCGTGGGCGTAGACCGGTATGGCATGACGCTCAGTTTTGCCGATCATGGCTACCAGGCGACCTATGGCGACCTGATGTTTGCGGTAGGCATTCCCATTGCCGTTCACAACCTGAAATCGCTCAATATCCTGGGACGTCTGTTAGCGCCCATCATCACCAAGCTGCCGATCAGCGTCCTGTACCCCACCGGTGAAAAACAAGACCAGATTGTGCCGAAATTCAGCAAATGGTATCAGTGGGCAGACGTGATCGCCGGCGACTGCCACTATATCCGGCGGCACATGCCGGACAATTTGCAGGGCAAAGTCATTGTCACCAACACGACAACGGGCAAGGATATGGAACTATTCCGGCAGCGGGGCGTCAGCCATGTGGTTACGTCTACGCCAATGCTAGACGGCCGTTCCTTTGGCACCAATATGATGGAAGCGGCATTGACGGCCGTCGCCGCCAAAGGCCGCCCCCTCACCCGCGCCGAACTGAGCGAAATGATCGCCGAATTGGATATGAAACCGACTATCCACAAACTGTAATCGGTAATCGGTAATCGGTTACTGATCACCGATTACCGATTACCGATTACCGATTACCGATTACCGAGGAATTATGGACTGCGTTATTATCGCCGGGGGGCTGCCGGGGCCAGACGACCCCATTTATGTGTATACCCAGGGAAAGCCCAAAGCCTTGTTGGACATGCACGGCCGTACCCTTTTGGAGCGCGTAGTAGATGCCGTACAGGAATCCAAATACATCGAAGATGTCATCATCGTTGGTCTGGGCAGTGACATGGGCATGCGCTTCAAACGCCCCGTCATCCACCTGCCCGATCATGGCAGTCTGGTTAAAAATGGTACGGCCGGCCTCGATTGGATCATCCAAAACAAACCACAAACCACCCACGTCTTGGGCGCTTCGGGCGATGTGCCCCTGCTGAGCGGCGCCATCATTGACGACCTGATAGACACCTGCCGCCCTTTTGACTATGGCGTTTATTACAACTTCGTCACCAGGGAAACGATGGAGAAGCGATTCCCCCACTCCAGCCGCACCTATGTCAAACTCAAAGGGCTGGAAGTGGCCGGCGGTGATGTGGCCATCCTGACCACACAACTGGGCCGGGAGCAAGAACTGCTAGAAATGTTAGCCAGCGCCCGCAAACACGCCTGGAAAATTGCCCGCATTGTGGGGCTGCGCATGTTACTCAAGCTGCTGTTCCGCCGGGTGACGCTAACCGACATCGAGGCCACCGCGCAACGGCTGACCGGCTTCCCGGTCAAGATACTGCTCAACCCCCACGCCGAAGCCGGCATGGATGTGGACAAACCACACCAGGTGGACTTGATGCGAGATGAGTTAAAGAAGATGGAGATTGAGAGATGAGGAGATTGAGAGATTGGGCAATCTCCTCATCTCTCAATCTCTTCATCTCCTCCCTTATGGAGTTTACCCATGTTTGAAGTTTCCCCTGAAATGCAAAAAACATTAGACACTATGCGCCGCTTTGTGGATGAGGAACTAATCCCCCTGGAAGCCGATTTTCTGGGCAAGGAGTTTACCACCCTGGAGCCGGTGCTGGCGGAAAAACGGCAGCAAGTAAAAAAGTTGGGGCTGTGGCTGCCGCAAATTCCGAAGGAGTACGGCGGCCTGGGGCTGACGCTGTTTGAACACGGGCTGGTCAGCCGGGAGTTGGGGCGCACCCCCATCGGCCATTACACCTTCAACTGCCAGGCCCCCGACGCGGGTAACATGGAAATCCTGATCGAACATGGTACGGCCGAACAAAAAGAACGTTTCCTCATGCCCCTGCTGCGCGGCGAAATTCGCAGCTGCTTTTCCATGACAGAGCCGGAATTTGCTGGCTCCAACCCGGTGATGATGGGCACAACGGCCGTGCGCGAAGGCGACAGCTACATCATTGACGGCCATAAATGGTTCACCTCCTCCGCCGATGGTGCAGCGTTTGCCGTCGTCATGGCCATCACCAACCCCCACGCCGAAAACAAACACCTGCGCGCCAGCCAGATCATCGTGCCATTGGACACTCCCGGTTTTGAACTGGTGCGCAACATCTCTATCATGGGCGAGGCGGGCAGCGGGTGGGCCAGCCATGCCGAAGTGCGCTACCACGAAGTGCGCGTGCCGCTGGGCAATCTGTTGGGCGCGGAAGGGGCCGGTTTTGCCATTGCCCAGGAGCGACTGGGGCCGGGCCGTATTCACCACTGTATGCGCTGGTTGGGCATTGCCGAACGCGCCTTTGACCTGATGTGTACGTATTCCCTCCGTCGCCAGATTGCCCCCGGCAAAACCCTGGCCGACCAGGGCACGATTCAGGGCTGGATTGCCGAAAGCCGCGCCGCGCTCAACGCGGCCACGCTCATGGTTATGGACACGGCGCTAAAAATTGACAAACACGGCCAATATGCTGCCCGTGATGATATTTCGTTAATTAAGTTCCACGTGGCCGGGGTGCTGCAACAGGTGTTAGACCGCGCCCTGCAAGTGCATGGCGGCCTGGGTATGACAGACGATACGCCCATTGCCTGGTGGTATCGCCATGAACGCGCCGCCCGCATTTACGACGGGCCAGATGAAGTCCACAAATGGTCGGCCGCCCGCCGCATTTTGCAGCGTTACTTATGAGGGTTGGTAGGAGCCAAACCTCATAAGTAACGTTCGACCTGTTTGCGGTTGCCATAGCTGCTGCCGGAGTAGGCGCTGATGTCTATGAAGAAGCCAAAGGCGACAATGACCCAGCCAAAGCCGGTGACGCCCATTTCCGCCGACCAGACCGCCAGATAAGCCAGCATTGTCCAGGGCAGGAAGAAGAAGCCGCAGCAGGATAACAACAACGAGTTGATGGCGTTATCAAAGCGGGCAGGGTCCATAAAATACCAGGCAACAAGGGCAAAACGGGGGCCTAAAAACAGCAAAATTGTGGCTAAACAGCACATAATTTTCTCCTTTAGCTGATATAGACCCTAAGGGTGTCAGAAACCCTTAGGGTCTTGAAAACATCAGGCAATGCCCAACGCATTGAGCATGGGGCGAAACTTCAATGCCGTTTCGTCCCACTCTTTTTGTGGTTGTGAATCGGCGACGATGCCGGCGCCGGCATGTAACCAGACGCGCCGGTCTTGGGCAATGGCGGAGCGGATGCCCACCGCGAATGCGCCATCCAGGTGATGGTCAATAGTACCCACGGGAGCGGCGTACCAGCCACGCGGTACCGGCTCGGCCTGGGTGATGTAGGGCAGCGCCAGGTGGCGGGGGGCGCCGCCGAGTGCAGGGGTGGGGTGCAAGATTTCTACCAGCGGTAGGATGCCGGTTGGTTTGGGCAAACGGCCGTACACCGGCGTATACAAATGTTGGATATACCCCAACCGCAGCACGGTCGGTTGTTCAGGTACTTCCAATTCAGCCACCAACGACGTCAGCCGCCGCCGGATGGAATCGGCCACCACCGCGTGTTCATAGGCATCTTTCTGGCTGGCAAGTAGTTCCTGGGCCAACGACTCATCTTCGGCGGCGGTCTGGCCGCGGCGAATAGAACCGGCCAGGGCCATGGTGTGCAGGTCACGGCCGTCTACCTGCACCAACAACTCCGGCGTCGCCCCATAAAAAGCATGGTGCGGTCGCGGTTCAAAGAGGAAACGATAACAATCCGGGTACGTCTGGTTCAGGTACGCCAGCGCCCCGGTCACATCCACCGGCCCATCAAACCACAGTTCACACACCCGTGACAACACGACTTTGTTGAAGTCGCCGGTGCGCATCACGGCCGTTGCCCGCTCAATCATCTCCTGCCAGACCGCATACGGCATGGGGTAATCCATCTGCACAAGTGTGGCGTGCGGCAGCATCAGCAATAATTCGCTTTGCAGCAGAGCCAGCCGCGCCAACAGCGCCTCCCGCAGCGACGATTGTGTCTCCGCCACATCCTCTTCAAGTGTGACTACCGCATTGATCGTCAACCAACTTTCCTCCCCCACCTGGGCCAGTTGGTAATGGGGCAAAATGAAGTGCGCGGGATGAAAAAACGCCCAGGTATTATCGGGCACAAAGTCGTCAGCAAAAGAAAACCCACCAAACAACCGGGGCGCGGCCAATGGCTGCCCACCGTCTTCAAAAATCGCGCCGTCAAATAGCGTTCTGGCCTGCTGCTCGATAGATTGAAAACGTTCGGCTCCCCAGGCGCGCCAATCAGCCGCCACGCCAAAACCGGCCAACGCCACCGCCTCATGCGCCGCCTGCCAGAAGAAGCGTTCTCGCCCACGTGCATGATGCAGAAAGGTCACGGCCGTGACCCCCGGCGCTTCTATGGCGACACTGATAAGCTGCAATTGGCGATCAGAGATTGGTGATTCATTCTCTACTCTCTCAATCCCCCAATCTCCCAATCTCCAATCTCCAATCTCCAATTCTCTACTCTCCATCTTCTTCAAACCCCACGCTGCGCAGCAGCACCGGCAGCAGCGTATCCATAATACGCGCCGGTTCCGGCTCGCCGGTATAGACCCAGCGAATAATAACGCCGTACATCGCTCCCATCCAGGCATAAGCCACCACTTCTGTATCCACCGGGGCTATATGGCCGAAGGCAATGGCCTCCTGCAACTGCGTTTCAATCAGCCGGGCAAAGCGGTCGTTGATTTCATTGCGCTTGTTCTCAAAGGCCGCACCCAGGCCAACTGCCTGCACCAATAACAGCTTGGCCGGGCGACGATAACGGCCGAACGTATCCAGGCAGGTCGCCAACGCCACCCGCACCCGCGCCATGCCCGCCGGCTCGTGAGCAATCGCCTCAGTTACGCGCCGCTCCAACAGGTCGGCAAACTGATCCACTAGCGCCAGAAAAAGCCGCTCTTTATTGGGAAAATGGAAATAAATGGCCCCTTTGGAGGTATGCGCTTCCGCCACAATTTCGTCCAACCGGGCATCGTGATACCCCTTGCTGGCAAACACATCCAGCGCCGCATCCAGGATGCGCGATTTGTTAGCTTCGGGGTCATGAGGGGTATTTGTTGTTTCTTCCATAAAAAAATAATTGAGTGATATGGTAATTGAGTTTGGATATCACGCGATTTGCCAAACGCGCTACATTTACGAAGGAGACATTATGGGCGACAGCCCACCCACACGTATGAAAATAGTAGCTGGTGGCCGGTACAAGTCAACCGGGCACTATTTTCACAGGAGCCAATATCGGCCTGCCCATCCCACAGCAAGATCTCTATTTTTTCAGCCGTAACTCTTGGGACAGCAAATAGAGGAGGAAACCCAACATGAGCATCATGCCAAAAGCGACGATGCCCAGGATGAAGCTGACGGCCGTACTCACCGTTAAAACGCGCTGCGTGATAGCCACTGTGCCCAACACACACAAAATGAAGCTAAACAGCAGCATCACACTGCCGATCACCAGCCATTGGTTTTTGTTCACACTGCTCTGGCCGGGCACAACGGTGGCCTGCTGTGGGCGCTGTGGATTGTAGTATAGGCGCACGGCCGTATCCGGTTTGTATTGCAGCGCCACCTCCCGCGCCCACTGTTTAGTGCCCTCGCGCTGGCCGTTGGCATCGGACGGCCGTTGTTTCACCGCGTAATTTTTGCCTTCCACGCTGTAACTCAGGCTGATCTCCGGCTGGTACACATTTTGGCCTTTCACTTTTTTGCCGGTGTCCACAATGGTATTGTTGGTCACAGCCGCTTTCACCGCCGGCCATTCCTTGCTGGCCCCGGCCCGTTTTAATTCGTCATATTTCAAACCAAGCGTCACCGCGCTCACCGCCGGGGTAAGGATCATGAGGAGTTGAATGAGTAGTGCAATCATAGTGGCCTAATGGTAATGCCAAATTCGTTCATGGCAAATGGTATAACTCTCCTGTCAGGCGCCACTCCCAACCACCCGCAGCTCTTTTAGCTGCTGCTGCAATTTGTAATTGGGCATTCGCGGCAGCAACACCTCATACAGTTGCACGGCCGTTTGCCGCACCGCCTCATCCCCTGTCATCTGCCACCAATAAAAATGCAGCTCCGCCTGGTAATCGGCATTGGTAAATTCGGCAATCATGGCACGCAGATAGGTCACGGCCGTTTCCCGTTCGCCAAACTGAGCAACCAGACGCGCTTGCAGCAAACGGCCGTCATACGCCAATTTCTGGTCCCCCGACGAACCGCTCAACGGCAGCGCCTCTGCCAAGACTAGATGGCATTGCTCATACTTGCTATGCGCAAAATAAATATCAGCCTGATGCACCAGTGCGCCTGGCAAAAAGCGCGTATTGCCCAATGTCCGGCACAAATCCACCGCCTGCTGCGCCCAATTTTCGGCCAGCTCACGCTGCCCCAAGAGCATGGCCGTCTCTGCCCGGTTCATCAGCCAGATAGATGAGGTAATGTGGTCGCCTATCTCCTGAGACAGCGCCATCGCCTGCTCATAGCGCACCTGCGCCGCTGCATATGCCCCCATTTCACTATGCATCACGCCCAGCCAACCCAGGCTGCTTGCCATACCGCCTTTATGTTGCAATGCCTGGTATGTTTGCAGAGCATGTTCAAAACAGGCAATAGCCCGTTCAAAATTGCCAATGCGTTTATAGACGTTGCCCAGCCGCAGCATCATGTTAGCCGCCACCTGCCGCGCTCCTACGGTCTGCACGGCCGTCAACGCCTGCTCGTAATAGTCCAGCGCCCGCTCATATTGCCCCAACCGTAAATAGATAGTGCCCAGATTACCCAGATTCACGCTCAGTTCTGCCTGGTTGTTCAACAAACGCCACAACTGAATCGCTTCTTCATAAGCGGTCACGGCCGTTTCATGCTCACCGCGATGGGCATGCACAACCCCCTGTTTCCCGGCGGCTCTGGCCACCAGATCGGGCAGCCCCACCTCCTCCGCCTGCGCCCGCGCCAGGTGCAGCCACTGCGCCGCCTCCGCCAATTTGCTTTGGGCCAGGCACATGACCCCCAGGCTGATATGGCTGTTGATAATGCCACGCACATAACCCAATCCTTTGGCCACCGCCAGCGCCTGCTGGCAGGTGAACTGTGCCAGCGCCACCTCCCCCTGATCTTGCTGAATCGCCGCCAAAACTATGGAATTCTGGACAATGGCCTGTTTGTAGCCAATCGCTTCAGCCAGCGCCAGGGCTTGCTGGCTGCACGCCAACGCCTGGGGATAGTCCGCCTTCAGCCGATAAACTTCGGCCATATTGCCCAACAACGTAGACATCTCCGTCTGGTCGCCCACTGCTTCGTATACCTGCCGGGCCTGGCCAAAGGCCGCCAACGCCGCCTCATACCGGCTCTGAATTTGGTACATCTGGCCGATCTGGTGGAGGGTGCGGGCGTAGCCCCGGTTGCGGTTGGGTGTGGGGAAAAGGGACACGGCCGTGTCCAGACAATGCCGCGCCTGGGCAAACTGCCCCAGATGCCGCTGCCACTCACCCTCCAGCCCAAATGCCTGCGCCCGCAAATCTACATCATCCAACGCCGCTGCCAATTTTTGCGCCTGCTGTGCCTGCTCAATCGCCACCTGATACTGGCCGGTTTGCCCCAAAAAGTGAGAGGCTTGCAAATGGAACTGCGCCTGCAACACGGCCGTTTCTGCCGACGCTGGCCAGCCCACCGCCATTGCCAACGCCGCTAAAAACTGCCTTTCACCCTCCTCAAACAAGCCCACCACATGGTAAAACCGCCCCAGGCCACTCACCACCTGGCCAAGCTCCGCCAGTGTATGCTCTGCCATATGTTCTGCCAGGTGGTCTGCCAACGCCCACTGCCACGCCTGGCGCACATTGTCCAGATCATGTTGTATGGCGGCAATCGCCTGCTGCGGGTTTTGCCCATTTAGTTTTGCCGCCTGGTCGGCCAAAAAATGCAGGTAATAGCGGCAGTACTCGGTGCGGAAGAGGGCCTCCTCTTCGGGCAACCCTGGCGACTGCTGCTGCACAAAGGTACGCAACAATTGGTGCATGTGGTAACGGCCGTCGGCCCGCCACGTCACCAACGATTTGTCCAGCAGCGCCGCCATATCCGTCATAGTCACATCCGGCAGCACTACCAGCGCCGCCTCCAGCGTAAAACCACCGGTAAACAGCACCATCCGCCGCAGCGCCCCCTGCAAGTGGGGCGGTAACTGCTGCCAGGAATGCGCCAACACCGCCCGCACGCTTTGCCGCTGCGCCGGTAAATCACCCCAGGGCGCCGCCAGAAAATCCAGGCTCTTTTGCGTCTCCCGCAAAATGGCCGGGCAATCCATCAAGCGCACCCAACCGGCGGCAATTTCCAAAGCCAGCGGCATCCCATCCAACAAGCGGCATAGTTCCCATAAGGCCGGCAGGTCGGCAGCGGTCAGGCGAAAGTCAGGCCGCACCCGCCGCGCGCTGCTAAGGAATAATTGCACCGCATCCGCGGTTTCTGCCGCCGCATAATCCAATCCCCCCACCACAAAACGGCGCTCGGCATGCACATTGAGCGGCTGCTGGCTGGTGAGCAGCCATTGCACCTGCGGCGCGGCGGCGGCAGCAGCGGCCACCAACTCTGCCCCCGCGGCTACCTGTTCAAAATTGTCGCCAACCAGCAGCATTTGTTTGTCCCGCAAATAAGTGAGCAATTGTTGGCGTGGCGGGAGATGCTCGGCCAACGGCAACCCGACAGCCTGGGCAACGGCCGTCACCAGCATTTCCGCGTCTGTGACGGCCGTCAGTGGCACAAAATAGGCCCCATCGCCATAGACCCCACCTTCATCGGTCGTCGCGCCGCCGTCTGCCAGCACCCGGCACACCTGCACCGCCAGACGGGTCTTTCCCATGCCTCCAGGCCCCAGCAGCGTCAGCACCCGGCACTGCTTTTCGCGCAGCAGCGCCAGAATCTCCGCCAGTTCCCGTTCCCGCCCCACAAAAGGGGTCAGGTCGTTGGGAAAATGGTGAATGTGCGTCCGGCGCATTCCCGCCGGCTGGTACACCCCCCCTTTAATTTGCTGCCATAATTGCACCGTCTCCGCCGCCGGTTCAATGCCCAGTTCCGTCTGCAAGAGTTGGCGGCAGGTTTCATACTGCGCCAATGCCTGGCCGCGTTCCCCGTTCCGTACCAGCAGGCGCATCACCTGGCGGTGCGCCTCTTCGCGCCAGGGTTCCAACTCTATTTGCCACAAAGCATAACGATGCGCCGCGTCAAAAGCTCCCTGCTGCTCATAAGCAGCGGCTAACTGGCCTAGCGCGGCTAACTGGCTCTGGTACAACCGCTCGCGCTGTAACAGCAGCCACTCTTCAAAACCAGCCGCATCGGGCAGAGACAATCCCGCCAGGAAATCGCCGCGCCGGTAAAGGGCGACGGCCGTTTCCAACCGCACCAGGCAAACCGAACAGGCCGGCAGGCTGGTATGGGGGTGGCTGGCGACGGCCGTCACCTGCTCCCAAAAACTGGTCACGTCCGCTGTGTTAAACGGCCCGTGCAGTTCCACCGTTTGCCGCGTCACCGTCAGCAGTTGCGCGCCCAAACCGGGCTGCGCCTGATCCAGGCTTTTGCGCAGGCGCGAGAGCGTCTGGCGCAGATTTTGCCGCGCCAGTTCTTCGGGCTGCTCCGGCCAGAAAAGCCCGGCCAATGCCTCGCGCCGCAGCGGACTATCCGGCGTCAAGGCCAGGTAGGCCAGTAAGGCCCGCGCCTTGTCGGTGGGGAAATGGAGAGAGGGGCCGATGGCGGTCACGGCCGTGAAGCCGCCAAATAAGGTCAACGAGAGTTGCATCATCCCCCCTATTCTAACCAAAAAGCTCACGTTCTTGTCACGTTCTTGTGACGATAGCTGCCTATAGTGCCTCTGATGAATACGAATTGCAGATTGGTTCAATCTGGGAGATTGAACCAATCTCATTTTGATACAAGGAGATTGACACCGAATGAACCAGAGGCAAATTCAATTAGTGCAGGAAAGTTTTGAGAGGGTCAAACCGATAGCCGATATTGCGGCCAATCTGTTTTACGACCGCCTTTTTGAGCTAGACCCCAGCCTGCGCCGCCTCTTCAAAGCGGACATGAGCGAACAAAAACACCACCTGATCACCACGCTGGCCTTTGCCGTCGGTGGACTCAATAAACCGGAAAGAATCTTACCAGCGGTGCGCCAGCTTGGGATCCGGCACATTGGTTACGGCGTTCAGGAACAGCACTACCAGACCGTAGGCGCGGCGTTGTTATGGACGCTGGGCCAGGGGTTGGGGGCGCATTTTACGGCCGAAGTGGAGGAAGCATGGACGGCCGTTTACACCATCCTGGCCTCCACCATGCAAGAAGCCGCACGGGAAACGGCCGTTGCCTGAAACTGGAAGAGAAAAAAAAGAGAACAGGGGAAAGTGGACGGTGAGAAGCGTGGGAACGCCTCACTTTTATCAGCCATACACACACATAAGGAAAACGAAATGCACCAACAATCATTCTCACCCAGAAACTTGACTCCCCTCAAAGGGCTGCTCTTGCTTCTATTCATCCTGGCCATCAGCTTCGCCTCGCGGTCACAGGCGGCTGTGCGCGCCGGTGGGGAATACCAGACCTTCCTGCCCATCATTACCATCCCCGAAGAACCGGAAGCGCCCACCATCGGCTACGCCACGGGCACAGACCGCACCCTCATCCGCTGGTTCTGCACGGCCAACTGCAACACCCAATTCGAGGTGTATCGCCGCGCCGCCGGCGGCGCGTACCAACTGCTGGATACCGTCGGCCGGGAAGCAAACGCCGCCGCCGCCATCGCCACACTCAACAGTACCGACGGCCGTTGGCCCACCCTCTATGACGACTTGCGCGCCGAATACGCCGACCAAAATATCAACAACATCCCGGCCCTGTACGCCATGCTGGATGAAAACATGCTCGTCGCCCAAAAACTGAGCAACGAGTATTACCCCATCGCCCTCATCAACGGCTGGGGCTATCTGGACACCGACTTTACACCTGGAACCAGCTACAGCTACCGCGTGGTGCGCGCCGCCGATGATGAACTGATGGGGGAAGTCACGCTCATCGCCGGGCAGCTTACCCCTCTGCCCGCGCCGCAAAACGTCCAGGCTGTGCAGCTTGACCCTGAAACCAGCGAACTGACCCACGCCAAAGCCACCGATTGGGGCCAGGTGCAGGCCGACCGCCGCTTCCACCAAAACGCCTATCTGCGCTGGGATGTGGGTGAACCGGCAGGCACAGCCTTCCCCGCCGCCTGGACGATTGGCTACGACATCTACCGCGCGCCGCGCACCACCCCCAACGCCCTGGCCCAGGTTAATGGCGAAATTTCCGTGCAGCCCATCGCCGCTGCCCCGCCAGACATTGTGGCTTCGGGCGTCATTCTGGAAGGCGCCGTCAGGCAAGATTACCAGATGATCGAACATTTCTATGCCGACCCCACCCCGGCACATGGCGACTACGTCTACCGCGTGGCCCCCCGCGACGCCCTGGGGCAAATTCGGCAGTGGCCGGCCCACAGCGCCCAATTCAGCACGGCCGTACCCGTCACCACCTATGACTTCCTGCCGCCGCTGCCACCGCAAAATGCGCGGGCGACCGTCAACGCCGGCCATACCCAGGTCACACTCTCCTGGGAAATGCCCGACCCGCCCGCCGACCTGGCCGGCTTCCGCGTCGAGCGCACCCGCGCTTTCAACAGCAGCACGCCCGCCGCCGAATGTGTTAACGACGCCGACTGCTGGCTGCAAGTAGCCACCGTGAACGCCAATACCTTCCAATGGGTGGACAACGACCCGCAGTTGGATGAGGCGCGCTGGTATCGCCTGCAAGCGGTAGACGAATCTGGCAACCGCAGCCAATACACCATGCCCGTCCACGCCACCCTGCACGACATCACCCCGCCGGGCCGCCCCGTGCTGAGCGCGTTCTACTGCTCGCCCACCCCCAGCGACCCCACGCCCGACTACTGCCTGATTGCCGACGGGGATGCCAATGTAACCCGCTACCTGGTGGGCTGCACCTTCTGGCCGGACGGTGAAGAAATTTTCTTGTTGGAACAAACGGCCGTCAACGGCGATATGCCCGCCTTTGTCATTACTGACCTGTACCAGCCGCCCTTCACCCTGGACGACGTGCCCTGCACCGTGCGGGCGGTAGATGAATTTGGCAACATCTCCGAGCCATCTAGCCCGGCGGTGATTGACGAATGGGTGAGCGAACAACCGCCCAACTTACCCAACCCCATCCTGACCAACATCACCACCGTCGCCCTGGATGAATGGGGCAACGCCACCGCGCGCGTCGAGTGGGAAATGACCAACTCGCCCCTGGTTGGCGGCTTTCGCCTGAACCGGGAAACCATCTCTGGCGGCAACAACGATCCCACCGTCATCAACAACATTGGCCCCAGCGTCCGTACCTACAACGACGCAGATGTGCGGGCCGGCGAACTGTACAGCTATACGGTCACGGCCGTACTCAAATTTGGCCTGGGTGAGCTTTCCTCTGAACCGCGCTTCTACCGCGCCCTCAGCGACGGCCGTCGCCCCCTGGTGCTGTTTGAACTGACCCAACTCGATTGGAACGCCAACGCCGGGACCATGCTCGGCTGGAACTCCTGCGAAGATGGCAGCCCCATTGGTGGGATGCGCCTGTACGCCGTCTTCCGCAGCGTCAGCCCGGACGAAGGCTATAACCAGATCACCCCCATCTTCCCTTCATCCATGTGCATTGGCAATTACATAGACGCCAGCGCCCAACACGGCCGTTACTTCTACAGCATCATGGAGTTTGACGTGCGCACCGGCGAACCGGTCGGCTACACCATCCCCATGCAGTTCGATACCAACGCCGAACCCCAGGCCGGCGGTTACATCCCCGTCCCCATCGGGCAAGGGCTGGTGCAAAGCACCCTGTACACCCCCAACCAGCCCATTGTCATCCCCAACTGCACCCCCATTTTGCCCAACGGCAACGACTTTACCCAGCCGCTGCTCTTTGGCGATGGTTTTGAAGTGCATAACCTGATCATCACGGCCATGGTCGGCAACAACATCTCCGGCTGGGGCGACTTGCGCGTCATCCAGAACGGCGCGCCCGTTTTCATCCCCATGCAGTTCCAAAATATCACCGTCGCTGACGCGCAAAACCACGTTTGCACCGGCTTCATCAATGTAAACGTCATCGCCAACACCGGGTCACCCCTGCTGGTGACATCGGAAACCGGGCAGTCTTACCAGGTGGCGGAGATTATTGCCCGGCCATTCTTCGCCAACATCAATTACGGCTCCGGCAAAGTGCGCGTCATCATGCCCTCCAACATCCGCACCATTGACGCCAATGGCGCCGAGCTAGACACCCTGAATCTGGCCGGGACAGATTTAAGGCTCCATGCTAACCTGGATTTCATCTTCCAGACCAACATCAGCAACATTGCCACCCACGGCTGCGCTGCCGGTGATGACCCCATTCTGGGCTTCAACCTGGAGACGCTACCCACCACCGTCGTCCCCACCGGCCAATTCACCGTCACCCCTGCCGGTATCGAGATGGCCGGCGGCTGCATGGATTACCGCGAACGTTACAACCCGGCGGCCGCCAACGGCTACCAACGCCCCGGCCCCGGCAATCTGAACGCCGGCGACGCCAACGATGGTTTCTTGCGCGGCCGTTACACGGCCGTAGCCAACAGCCTCCACCTCACCCCTGCCGGTCTGGGTGGCGTGTTTGACAGCGCCGTGCCCATGAGCTACCTGGCCAGCTACCCCTATGGCTTTAGCCTGAATCTTCCCGGCAACAAAAACCTCACCCTGGCCGGCAGCCAGATCGTCACCGGGTCTTTGGGCAATGGCGTAGCCACGTTCAGCCACCACCAGACCGTCAACGAAGACACCCAGGCCGTCGTCACCGTCCAATTCAACCAACTGACGGTGGATGATCGGGGTGGGCTGTACACGGCCGTGACCCCCAATACCACCGCTACCGAATGGATGCTGCCCAACGGCTTTGTCGCCGGCCTGCTCAACAGCGAACTCTATCTGGGCCAGGTAACCACCAGCCAACGCCCTGGCCAGACCATCAGCGGCCTGGCTACCTCCGCGCTGTGGGCCACCCGCCCCGGCGACACGGTAGACCTGGGGCTGGAAAACCCGGCCGAGCTAGAACCGGGCCTCAACGTGCGCCGCACCGATCACGGCCTCTTCTGGAAAGCGTGCCCCTCTGGCCAGATCGCTTCCCTGCCCGCCATTGTAGACAGCTACATCCGGCACGGCGGCATCAGCGAACGTTTCCAGGCCCAGATCAGCACGCCGCTCACTACCAACATTCACGGCTATCAGGCCGACATTGACAACTTCGACCTCTCCTTTTTGGACAACCTGGTCTACGACAGCCACATCACCGGCGATGTTGATCTGCCCTTTCCGGCCGACCTTGACCTGCGCTTCATCTCCATGTGGTTTGGGCTGGATGGCTGCATTGGCGGCGGCGAACTGCTCAATGGCTACGAAAATCTGGCTTACTGGAACACCAACGTCAACTTCAACCACGCCGTTTTCGCCGACGAAGGGGCGCTGCCTGTTTTGCCCGGCTACCCCCATTGGGATCGGGTGCTGCGCACCATTGGCGCATTGGAACTGCCCCATCTGTCGCTGCCGGGGCAGCCTGCACCCACATTGGTGGGCGTTGGCGTCGGCTTCCGGCCGGATGGCAATCCGCATGATGACATCCTGGTGGCCCCCAACCGGCCCAACTTTGAATTCGACGGCTTCCCGCTGCTGTTGACCGGGCTGCGGCTGAGTGCGTTGGGTGAAACGGCCGTATGGGACGCCAATGCCACCGCCGCCACCCCTCCCATCACCGACTGGTCACAAATCGGTTTTGTGGAAGTGCAAGGCGCGATTGCCGCCCCCTACTTTGGCCTGCTGGTGCGCGAATCCGGCGCACCCGGCGACTACCCGGACATGCGGATGCAGTTGCACGACAACTACGTCGGTTTTGACGAGCAGCTAAAAGGGGCGCGCGTCTGGGTAGATTTGCCCATGGTACAGGTCGTCCATGAGTTTGCCAACCTGGTCTACGCTTCCAGTGCCCTGGAAAATCACGGTCTACTGCTCGGCTTCCGCGAGTATGGGTTTATCCCCCCTATCGCCATTAATATCTACGGCCTGCCCATCAGCGCCCAAATCATGCACATGGATGCCAGCGTGATTATGGAACCGGGCGACGTTCAATTCTTCCTGGGGCAGAGTGCGGGCACGGCCGTTTTCCGCGCCATGGCCGAAGCGGTCAACGGGGCAAACCCACCCGTTCCCACCAACCCCACCATGAACAATTGGGCGGCCCAACTGGGCATGAGCAACGCCAAACGCGATGGCTACAAAACATTAGCCACCAATGTCTGGTCTACCTATGGCACATTCGCCAATCCCAGCTTCCGTATTACCACCCAGGTCCTCAACGAGTATGAGAGCCAGCCGGGGCAATCGCTGCCCGCCAACTTTGGCGGCGGGGCAATGGGCGCGGTAGCCGCACAAGGCGCGCGCTTCAACAAAATGCGCGGCCAGGTGGAAGTGGATGGCATTGGGCTGGGAATGCAGCTAGAAGCATTCCAGGTAGCGATGGAACTGATCATCCAGCAGAACAACGAACCGCAGCCCATCTTCTATGCCGAAATGGTCAGCTTTATGATCAGCCGCTATGGAGATTACATCCTGGAAGGGGTCAATGTGCAATGCAGCCTGGTGAGCAATCAGGTTGCACTGGACATCACCGGCCTCTACAACCCCGGCACGCAAGCCATTGAAGCCGGTCTGGGTCTACACAAAGATGTGAACCTGGTGCATAAATTTGAAATGTGGAACATTAGCCTGGAAGAAGCAACCGGGGCCATCGGTCTGGGTGGCGACGAAGACAACAACATGGTGCTGCGTTACATCGGCCTGAACCTGGAAGCGGCCTGGAACTTCGTGCCCTTTAAAGCCGGTGCGTTTGGCGGGCAGGTGTTGGCGGGAACGATTGACCCTAACAGCCCCGTCTTGCAGAACCACTTCCCCGACGTGCTGGATCATCTGCACCTGGTACCGGCTGCGCCCGGCGAGAGCAACGCCACTACCCTGCTCAAAGGAGCGTATGTGCGCCTCTACGGCGACACAACCGTCAACGGCCAAAAGGTAGCCAAAGTGATGACCATTAACGGTGGGATGCGTTTTGGCGGCTGGTACTGGTCAGACCAGGCCGGTGGGCAGTATTACGGCGGGTTGGCCGGGGCGTTTGTGCATACCAACTACCTTAAGGTGGTCAGCGCCCGCGGCGACATCACCTTCACCTATGAACGCACGCCGGTGGTGGAACAGCTTTCGGCGGAAGCGTGGGTAGCCGGTGGCATTGGCTCCTGCGAACCAGAGACGTGGACTTCCTGGTCTACCCGCTGGTGGAATGACAAATGGTGCTGGTCGGCTGGGGCGCAAACGGTGTTGACGTACAACATGGTCGAAGATGACTTCGATGCCTCGTGGCAGTTTGACTTTGAATAGTTAAGACCTGACAGGTTTTCTGAAACCTGTCAGGTCTGCCTCCCTACCATAAGACCCTAAGGGTTTCCGAAAACCCTTAGGGTCTGGCTACTACCCGATAAATCAAGCCCGCTTTATCGTCGCTGATATACAGCGCACCATCTGGCCCCACGGCCAGACCAACGGGACGGCCGTCCGCCGTGCCATCTTCCTTCAACCATCCCGTCACAAAATCTTCGGCCGGGCCGGTAGGGGTGCTGCCATCTAGCGGCAGGCGCATGATCTTGTACCCCACCGGGACGCGCCGGTTCCAGGAACCGTGCATGGCAATAAACAGGTCGCCCTGGTATTCGGCCGGGAAGGCGCCGCCCGTGTAAAAGGCCATGCCCAACGGGGCCATATGCGCCTGCATTTCGGCAATTGGCGGTTCCACGCCCACGCAGCTATCGGCGCTGCCCATATCCGGGTCAATCACATCCCCGCTGTGGCAGGTGGGCCAGCCGTAGTGCAACCCGTCGCGCACAATGTAGATCGTTTCTGGGGGCAAATCGTCGCCCATCAGGTCACGGCCGTTGTTGCTGGCCCACAATTCACCCGTCTCTGGATGAATCGCCAACCCCACCGCGTTACGCAGGCCGGTAGCAAAGACGCGCTCACCGGTGGCCGTAGCCTGCCCCACCGGGCTATCATAGACGGTGATGGCCGCCCGGCGCGGGTCGGTTTCGTTGCAGACGTTACAGGTGGAACCGGCGGCGAGGGCCATACGGCCGTCCGTCAAAAAGATAACCGTGCGGGTGCTGTGTTGGCCGGGCGGGGTGAAGGTGTCAATCAGGGTCGTCTGCACATCGGCACGGCCGTCGCCGTCCGTATCTTCCAGGCGCACCACCCCGCTGGGCACACCCACATACCATGCGCCTTCGTGGTAAACCAGGCTGTGTGGACTGGGCACATTATCGGCAAAGGAGAGGATGTCATCGGCACGGCCGTCGCCGTCCGCATCCGGCAGCATGGCGATGCGGTTATTGCCCCGGTCGGCCACATACAGCACCCCATCTGGCCCAAAGGCAATAAAACGCGGCCCACGCAGCCCACTGGCAAACAGTTCCACTTCAAAACCGGGTGGTGCTTGCAGCGTCGTCTCGCTGCCACCGCCCCACATACCCACCAGATTCACCTGCCGGCCAATGGTCACATAAACTGCCAAACCCCCGGCCAGACAAATTAACATCACAATCATCAAAATCCAGATCAAGCGGCGTCGTTTCATACCATCAAGTTTACCTCAAAAATCCAATTCAGCTTTTTCCCGTTCACCGCTCCGGTGGGGATGATTGGCCGGATGTCGGCCACGGATGTACCGATGTGGCAGGCGATGCTATCGGCCGGGCTGCAATTGGGCACGGCCGTCTTGCTAGTGGTGCTGGTGGCCCGCCTCTTCCATGCCCGGTTTATTCTCTCCGGGCAGACGTTCAGCATGAGGCGTTATTTTGAGGCATTGGCCGGCCGGGTGTAATTCCTCGTTAGAAACCAGGGGTGAGCCAGTTCGCCGGGGCGGGCAAGTGACGTTTATCAACGGTGCAGGTCGTTTTGTAGGGGATTGGGGGGAATGTCGTTGTCATTGAACATTGACCAGTTATAGGTTGTAGGTTGACCGGTTGCCTTTTATACTAGGAGGCATCAAAGATAACCACCACAAACAAAAATGAGTCAACCTCAAAACCACATCAAGTCCAAACAACGCGTCGCCGACCACGGCGAGGTCTTCACCCCGGCGTGGCTCGTCGAGGCTATGCTCGACCTGGTGAAAGACGAAACGGAACGCATTGACTCCCGCTTCCTGGAGCCAGCGTGCGGCAGCGGCAACTTCCTCGTGGCGATTTTGCAGCGCAAGCTGGCCGCCGTAGAGATGAAGTACGGCAAGTCGCCGTTTGAACGGCAGCACTATGCCCTGCTGGCGCTGATGTGCATTTATGGCATCGAACTGCTGGCGGACAACATCGCCGAGTGCCGCGCGAATTTGCTGGAAATCTTTGCCGACTACCTGAATCTGGCTGAATCAGACGACCTCTATCGCGCCGCGTTCTATGTGCTGTCGCTGAATCTTGTGCACGGCGACGCGCTGACGATGCGTACCCACGACGGCCAGCCCATCACTTTTGCCGAATGGGGCTACCTGGGCAAGGGCAAATTCCAGCGGCGCGATTTCCGCTATGATACGCTTACCCTGTCGTCAACTTTTAGCCAGCAAGGGTCGCTCTTTGCCCATCTGGGTATGCACGAGATTTTCCGGCCGGCCGCAACTTACCCGCCGCTGACGGTGGGTGAATTGGCGGCGATGAGGGAGGGAACCGCGAATGAACGCGAATGAACGCGAATAGGTGGGAATGGGTGTGAATTGATTTTGGGTAAAGGAGTTGAGTGCAAATGAACGCGAATGGACGCAAATGAACGCGAATAGGTGGGGATGGGTGAGAATGGGTGAGAATGGGTGTGAATTGATTTTGGGTAAAGGAGTTGAGTGCAAATGATCGGGAATGAGCATGAATTGATTTTTAAGGATGAGGTTTTTGGGGTTGTGGGGGCGGCGATGGAGGTGTCGAATGTGTTGGGGGCTGGTTTTCTGGAAGCAGTTTATCAGGAAGCGTTGGGGATTGAATTGAGAAGCCGCGCTATTCCTTTTGTCGCTCAGCCAACCGTTAGAATTTCTTATAAAGGGCATATCCTTGCCAAAGAATATGTCCCTGATTTTATTTGTTATGATCAGGTCATTGTCGAGATCAAGGCGATCAAGGCGTTGACGACGATTGAACAGGCGCAGTTGCTTAATTACTTGAAAGCGACGAGGAAACGTGTTGGCCTTCTGCTTAACTTTGGCTCTCCCAAGTTGGAATGGAAGCGCATGGTTTTGACCCGGCCATTGAGAACCGCGAATGAACAGGAATGAACGGGAATGGGGGTTGTTGTTTTTGAGAACCGCGAATGAACGCGAATGAACGCGAATAAAAATTTCTTATTAGCGTCCATTAGCGGTTCCATTAGCGAGCGGTTCCATTAGCGATTAAAAAAACATGAACAAACAAGCGCAATTCACCCTACACGGCCGCAACCCTGACGTCCTCTCCTGTATTGCCAACCTCTCCAATGACGAGGTGTTTACGCCGCCGGAGCTGGCTAACCGCATGTTGGACATGCTGGCCGAGGCGTGGGCGGCCGACCATGACGGCGCGAATATCTGGGCGGACAAGACGGTACGCTTCCTCGACCCTTGCGCCAAGTCGGGTGTCTTTTTGCGCCAGATTACCAGCCGCCTGACGGCCGGACTGGCGGACGAGATACCCGACCTGGCGGAGCGGGTCAACCATATCCTGACGCGGCAGGTGTATGGCATTGCCATTACCCACCTGACCAGCTTGCTGGCGCGGCGCAGTGTTTATTGCTCCAAGCAGGCCAACGGCAAGCATTCCATTGCCAGAGGCTTCGCCAGTGAGGCGGGCAATATCTGGTTTGAGCGGCTGGAGCATACGTGGCGCAATACCAAATGTGAGTTTTGCGGCGCACCAAAAGCGATATTAGACCGTGAAGAAGGCCTTGAAACCCATGCCTATGCGTTTATTCACACGGACGACATTAAGACTCGGCTTGCCGAGATGTTTGGAGGCGATATGCAATTCGACGTAATTATCGGCAATCCGCCGTACCAGATGACCGACGCTGCTGGCGGAGGCGTTGATTCATCAATCTACCACCTATTTGTTGACCAAGCCAAACGACTAGACCCAAGGTATGTATCAATGGTGATTCCATCGCGTTGGATGGCAGGCGCGACTCGCGGTGTTGGCGATTTCGATGGCTTCCGTGAACGAATGTTGACAGACGGCCACCTTTGTAAGCTGGTTGATTACAGCAATGCACGTGAGGCCTTTCCGGGTGTCGAGATCAAGGGAGGTGTCTGTTATTTTCTTTGGGACAGCGCTTACAACGGCCTCTGTGAAGTGACGACAATGCGGGACGGTGAAAGCATTACAGCAATGCGCGAGCTTGGTCAGTTTGATGTCTTTGTTCGTGACCCACGAGCGGTTGTGATTTTGGAGAAAGTCCTTTCTAAAGGAGAACCGTCTGTTGCTGATATCCTAACCAACACTGAGCCGTTTAAGTATGAGTCAAATTTCAAGGGTTGGCATAAGAATAAACAGGCAGACGACATTCCGATCTACTTAATTGCAAATCGCAAACGAACAATTGGTTTCACGCCTCGCTCTCAGATCACTAAGAACAATAACCTGATCGATTCGTGGAAAGTATTGGTTGTTCGTGGCTATGGAGCAGGAGAAACTGTTCCACACCAAATCTTGGGCAAACCTTGGATAGCGCCTCCTCCATCTGTTTGCACGGGGTCGTTCATGTTCTTCTACGTAAGTTCCGAAGCAGAAGCCATCAGCCTACAGTCATACTTCACAACGCGCTTTTTCCGGTTCTTGGTTTCACTTAGAAAAATCACCCAAAACGCATTCCGTTCAACCTATTCGTGGGTTCCCGTTCAAACATGGGATCGGCAGTGGACGGACGAGGCGCTCTACAAGAAATATGGGCTTACATCGGATGAGATTGAATACATCGAAGCGGTTATTCGTCCGATGGATTTAAGCGGAGATGTTGAGGATGAGTAGACCCATCGAGGAAATCCTCGCGCCCAAGCCGGAGGTCAGGCCGCGTATTTACGCTTACGCCATCCACGACGACGCCCACGCCGGTCTGCTCAAGGTGGGGCAAACGACGCGGGATGTGAAACAGCGCGTGGCGGAACAACTGAAAACGGCCGCTATCAAAAATTACACCATTCTCCTCGACGAACCGGCGACCCGCGACGACGGCTCTTTCTTCAGCGACCACGACGTCCGCGCCGCGCTGGCCCAAAAGGGATTCGCGAAGGTGGAGCTAGAGTGGATGCGCTGTACCGTCGCCGATGTGCAAACCGCCCTTACCGAACTGCGCACCGGCCAACGCTTCAGCGGCGCCCACCACGAAACCTTCGCCCTGCGCGCCGAACAAGCCGAGGCGGTCAACAAAACCCACGCCTACTTCCACTCCATCTGGCAGGAGGATATGCACGCCGTCCCCCGCTTCCTCTGGAACGCCAAGATGCGCTTCGGCAAAACCTTCACCGCCTACCAGCTCGCCAAAAAGCTGGGGGCCAAGCGCGTCCTCGTCGTCACCTTCAAACCGGCGGTGGAAGACGCCTGGCAAACCGACCTGGAATCCCATGTGGATTTCGACGGCTGGCAATACCTCTCCCGTAACTCCGGCAGCGACCCCACCCAGATTGACCGGCGTAAGCCAGTCGTCTATTTCGGCTCCTTTCAAGATTTGCTTGGCCGGGACAAATTCGGCAACATCAAAGCCAAAAACGAATGGCTGCACGCAGTCAATTGGGACCTGGTTATCTTTGACGAATACCATTTCGGCGCCTGGCGGGAGACGGCCAAAGAGCTGTTCGAGGGAGAAGAAGCGGCCGTCGCCCAAAAAGAGGCCGGGCTGGAATACGCCAGCGGTCTGGCCGACGTCAACGAAGACCTCAGCGAGCTGTCGCAGAAAGAGGCCGAGTTTCTGCCCATTACCACCAAAGCGTACCTCTACCTCTCCGGCACGCCGTTCCGGGCATTGGCCACGGGCGAATTTATTGAGGAGCAGATTTTCAACTGGACCTACACCGACGAACAGCGGGCTAAGGAGACGTTTGCGGCCAAATATCCGGGGGCGTGGAACCCCTACGGCGCCCTGCCCCAAATGCGCCTGCTCACCTACCAGATGCCGGACGAACTGCTGGCCATCGCCAGTGCCGGCGAGTTTAACGAGTTTGATCTCAACGCCTTCTTCGAGGCGACGGGGTCGGGCGTTTGGGCGCAGTTCAAGCACAAGAGCGATGTGCAAAAATGGCTGGAGATCATTCGCGGCGGCTATTTGCCCCATTCGGTCGAACATCTCAAAACCGGCACGCGGCCGCCCTTTCCCTATTCCGACACGCGCCTGCTCCCCTACCTGCAACATTCCTTCTGGTTCCTGCCCAATGTGGCCGCCTGCCACGCCATGGCCAACCTGCTGGCCGAAAAGCAGAACACCTTCTGGCACGATTACCAGGTGATCGTCGCCGCCGGCGCCGCCGCCGGTATCGGGCTGGACGCCCTGCCGCCGGTGCGTCAGGCCATCGGGAGCGGGCTGGAGAGCAAAACGATCACCCTCTCCTGCGGCAAGCTGACCACCGGCATCACCGTGCCGCAATGGTCGTCCATCCTGATGCTGCGCAATCTCCAATCGCCGGAGACCTACTTTCAGGCCGCCTTCCGGGTGCAGTCCCCCTGGTCAATCAAAAATCCCAACGGCGACAACCCGCATGAGGAAGAGATTCTCAAGCCGGTCTGCTTTGTCTTCGACTTCGCCCCCACGCGGGCGCTGCGCCAATTGTCGGAGTACGGCATTGGCCTCTCGCCCAACGAATCAAACCCGGAAACGGCCGTGCGCGATCTCGTCTCCTTCCTGCCCGTGCTGGCCTACGACGGGGCCAACATGACCCAAATTGACGCCGGCGGCATTCTGGACATCGCCATGGCCGGCACATCGGCCACCCTGTTGGCCCGTAAATGGGAATCGGCATTGCTGGTGAATGTGGACAACGACACCCTGCGCCGCATCCTCAACAACCCGGAAGCGCTGGCGGCCGTGGAGCGCATCGAAGGGTGGCGCGCCCTGGGCGACAATATCATCGAGACGATCATCAACAAGAGCGAGAAGGTGAAGGCGCTCAAGAAAAAGGGCAAAGACGATGATTTGACGCCGTCGGAAAAGAAGGAACTGAGCGCCGAAGAAAAGGAGTTCAAATCGAAGCGCAAGCAGGTGCAGGAAAAGCTGATCAAATTCGCCACGCGCATCCCCGCCTTCATGTACCTGACCGACTTCCGCGAGAATACCCTGCAAGATGTGATCACCAAACTGGAGCCGGAGCTGTTCCGCACCGTCACCGGCCTGACGGTGGAGGATTTTCACCTGCTGGTGCGGCTGCGGGTGTTCAACACCGAGCAGATGAATCAGGCGGTGTTCGCGTTCCGCCGCTATGAAGATGCGTCGCTGCGCTACACCGGCATTGACAGCCATCCGGGGCTGACGCATTACGGGTTGTATGATACCGTGGTGGCGAGGGAGTGACGGGCAGGCATACGAGCCAGCAGCGGACGGTCCGCTGCGTGGCCCGCCGCTGAAGTCGGCATTAGTCAATCCTAAAGTGAAAGAACACGACCACTGAAATTGGCAGCGCCGCAGCCAGCCCCATCGTCCGCTGCGGCGCAAAGCATTAACAGCTTCACTCAGGCAAGTCGGCCAAGGTGTTGGTCAAGCGTTTTGACAAGTTTAGTAGAGAGTTTGATGAGGTGGAGATAATTGAAATGATACCTGATATCCCGGCCTGGGCACGGCAAAGCTTGTCCCCCGATGTTCATGATTTTTTCGACGTGCGCCAGATGCATCGTGACGGCAAAACGCAGATTCAACTGCCCGACCTTAAGCAGTTAAAAGGCTGGGCTAAGTCTCATGGCTGGCCGACGCCCTGGTTTGGGTTCGAGAAAGCATTTATGGCTAAATTATTCGAAAGTAAGGAGACCTTTTCACTGGCGCTCCATGAAAGCGGCATCAACATTCTGATTCCCATTGAAGAATACACCCTTACGGTTGAACGGCTCCAGGAATTGGATGCGCTGTATGAGGAAAGGGAAGATATGGGCGCCCTCGGACAGCGGCCTACCCGCTGGGGGACGCTGGTCAGTAACCTGCGGGAGATACGTCGTCTTGTGGAAGCGGGTGTTAAGGTGAAAATTGAAGGAACGGAGACGGTTCTGACTACCTGGCAGGGTTTTTATGATTGGGCGCACGGCCGTTACCATATGCTTGAAGACGGCTATGACAGTTGGATAGGTGATGACAACTCGTAATGGAAGAGTTTAACTAAACCTTTACAAAACGGCTGGCAAGCGTAAGGTTTGTTACAAATGAACCCAAACAAGATAGAGGCGGTTTCGTGCGAGATGGCCCTGAGTCAACGGCCGTCCACTGACTTCTCCGTGCAGTATGATGATATTCACGGGCTGTGGGGCGGCGTGTGGTTACGTATATCGGGTGACGGGCAGTATGAATACCGCCGCCAGGAGCGCGGCGACCCAGAGGCGACGGTCACACGCGGTACAATCCCCGCCGGCAACATCCGCGCCCTGGCGCGCCTGCTGGTTGAACTGGAAGCGTGGCAGCAGCGAACGCCAGAGCGGGCGCCCCTGCCAGACGAGAGCCGGGCCACATTGACAATACAGGTTCCATACAGGTTGGGGACACGGCCGTGACCATTTGGGAATGGTACAACGAATTGGGGCGAAACGGCCGTGTGGTGCGGATACGGGATCGTCTATTGGCTCAACAGGATTTCGTGGGGCTGGCGTGATACATGATGCGTGAGATCTCTCTGGTCACGCATCACGTATCAGAGCATGTCAACCCTCTGAATTCTCAAAGAGCCAGGTACATTGCAACTCACGGCCGTGCCACCGCGTATAACCAGCGTGTTGACAAACCAGAGTGAAGCTTCCATACTTGTGGCAGGCAAGCAGTACCAGCCTCCCCAAACCCATTTTTAAGAAGTTTACAAGAGCACCCGCTCAACTGAGAGCGCCGCTCCCCATGAAGGATGATCTTCATAATTCATCCCTCATAATTCATAATTTCTTGTAGGAGGATGTTATGTCTGAAGCACTAGAACAAGTTGTAGACCGCGCCGTCAAGGACGCCACCTATCGCCAACTCTTATTAAACAATCCCGACGAAGCCCTGAAAGGATACGCCGTCACCGGCGAAGAGCGCCAGATGCTAGCCAACCTCACCGACGCCACCTTCGACGAATTCGCCGGCAGCCTGGGCGCCCGCACCACCAAAGGCATGTGGCCTGGTACTGGTTAAAGATTGTAGGAACAAAACTTTTTATAGAGAATTTGCGCAAAGCCTGGGCGAACAACTCAGGCTTTATTTTTTTATGTCCCTGGCTCCATCTCTGCCAGTTTTCGCTGGCAGTACCGGGCTAATTCTTGTAACTCTCCGTCATAGGCATCCACCAGTAATTGGCAGGCAACGCGGAAACAATGAAGCCGGTCTACAAAACGCGCACGCTGCTCGGCAAAATGCAAACTTTCTTTTAGTAATTGCCACGTCTTCTCAATTGATGATTCCATCTGCGCCCACTCTAGCAACAAGAGAGATTTGTAATCAGGTGTCCCGCCGGCCTCTATCGCTGCCAGACCTGCCTGAAATTGGACAACAGCTTGAGCCGGATCATTTTTCTGAACAGCCACAAGACCAATAAAATAGTGAATAGCTGGTTGCCACCACACTAAAGCCTTTAACTCAATCAGCTCGTTTGCCCGTTCAAAATGGATTTGTGCTAACTCAAAATCGCCTGTATGTAGAGCAATTTGGCCCAGGCCAATGTGTAAACGCGCTTGTTCTTCATAGAAACTCTCAGGACGCATGGATATCAACTTCTCGACCTGATCGAGATGGTCACGCGCCTCCTGCCACAAACCGAGGGCAATACAATAATCTATGCCCCAATACAGGTTCATCTCCAATAGTTGGCGCATATGTTGTTCAGGTTCAAGCAAACTGGCGGCCTCCTGAAAATCTGCCAATGCTTCTGAAAAGTTGCCAATATACGCATGAACGGCTGCCCGATTATACAAAGCAATCGCCAATAAGTTCCGGCTTGTATCGCGCCCCAAAGTGACTGCCTCGGCAAATACCTCTAACGCCTGTAAAGGCATTCCGGCCTCAAAGGCCACAAACGCAATGTTGTTCAAGGCAAAGCCGATATTAACCGGCGTGCTGAAATTTCGAGAAAGCCGCACGCTTTCTTGCATGGAGGCTAAAGCCTGATCAAGACGCCTTTGTCCGTAATAGGCAAACGCCATTGCCTCTAGCGTTGTGGCTAAACGGAAACTATCATCGTGTTCTATGCAAATTTCTTGTGCCTTGTGCAAATGCGCCAATGCCTCATCGTACCTGAGTTGAGAACTGGCAGCCCATCCGGCCAGGACATAAGCGCGCGCCAATTGCCCAACGGCCGTTTGTTTTCCTTCCAGTAGGGTTATGACCTTGTTTGAAAGCGACTGAACTTTATCAAAATCACCCTGGCGATAGGCAATTTCTGCCATCAGATTATGAGCGGTAGCCAGAGGAATCGGCACATCATAGGCTTCAGCCAGAGCCAGCACTTTAGCCGCGTCCTCAAAAGCGCCATTAAAATCACTAAGGAGAATCAACACATTGGCTCGTGAGAGGTAGAGGTCTACGGCCGTACGCCACCACCCCGCCTCACCCAATGCCTGCAAATGGCGTTCCGCCTGGGTGTACAGGTCTACGGCCTCCTGGTTGGCGAAGATGTCGCGGGCGGCGTGGGCCGCTTTCAGGGCATATTGCAACCCCTTCTCGTCGTTGGCGGCACGGCCGTAGTGGTAAGCCAGTGCCGGGTAGATGGGCGGCAAATTATCGGCGTGGGCCTCAATCAACCAGTCGGCAACCAGGGCGTGTAACATCTGGCGGCGGCCAAAAGGCAGGCTTTCATACGCCACCTCATGGGTCATGGCGTGCTGGAACAGGTAAATCCAGGCCGGGTCCGCCTCTACCAACCGCGTCATCTCTGCTGTGGATAGGTTCGCCAGCATTTCCACTACTACCTGCGGCGATGGTTCCGCCGACAGCACCGTCAGCGGCTCAGCGGCAAACTGGCGGCCAATCACCGAGGCCACTTGCAGCAGGTCGCGCTCCGCCACCGGCAGCCGGTCCAACCGCGCCAGCAGCAGGCCGTGAATGGTATCCGGCACCTGCACCTGGGCCAGCAGCGCCTCGTTCACCCGCACCTGCCCATCCTGCCGCAACACGCCAATGCCTTGCAACATGCGCACCGCTTCTTCCAGGAACAGGGGATTGACGGGGCTATCACGGCCGTCCCTGTCCCTTAACCCCAAATGTTGTTCCACCGTCGCCGGCAGTTCTGTTACCCCCACCAACTGCGCCAACAACTGCCGCGCCGGCAGCGGCGTCAATTCAGATAGCGCCACCGGAGTACAACACGGCCGTGCCAGCGTGGACAACGTCAAATGGGCATCGGCGCGGAAGGTGATCACCAGGAAAATGGGGGCGTTTTCTATGTGCATGGTCAGGTCATCCAGCAGCGCCAGGCTGGCCTGGTCGGCCCAATGCAGCCCCTCCAGCACCAGCAGCAAGGGTCGCTGCTGTGCCTGCGCCCGGAAGCAGCGCCGCACCAGAGCAAAC